>CAVTAL010000036.1:0-13798 GCA_963732635.1 uncultured Alphaproteobacteria bacterium | reverse complement strand
CATGTACCAGACGCCCGCTGCCACGAGCACCAGGAGCAACCCGATCGGCGTCAGTACGAATTTGAGCAGGAACGACTTCACCCCTGCAGCGACGCCCACATCTCGCGGTCGCGCACGTCGGTCCACACCACCGGATTGTCGATGCCGCGCGCCTCGTCGTAAGCGCGGGAGACGTTGAACGGCAGGCAGTGCTCGTAGATGGCGAACTTGCCGAACGGCTCGTCCATCACCGCGCGCACCGCCTTCATGGTTTCCTTCAGGCTCTTGTTCTGGGCGACCGCCTGCTGTGCCGTCTCGAAGGTGGCGGATAGGAACGCGCGGGTGCCGGCAATCGCATCGCCGACCATCTTCTCGCCGACGAGCGCGTCACCGCGGCCGGGCACCAGCGCCTTCGGCTTGTAGGCTGAGAGCTTGTCGAGTGTGCCCGGCCAATCGGTGAAGTGGGCGTCGCCGCAGTAGCAGGCCGAGTGGTACTCGACGAGGTCGCCGGAGAACATCACGCCGGAATCCGGCACCCAGGCGATGGTGTCGCCCGCCGTGTGGCCGCGTCCGATCTGGACGATGTCGACACGGCGGCGGCCCAGCCACAGGGTGATGCTATCCTTGAACGTCAGCGTCGGCCAGGTCATGCCGGGCGGCACGCTCTCAACGCCTCGGAACAGGCGCGGGAAACGACCGATCTCCGAGGCCTTGTCCTGCTCGCCGCGCTCGATGATCAGCTTGCGGGTCGCTTCCGACGCCAGGATCTCCGACGCATTGAACGCAGAAGCACCGAGCACGCGCACCGCGTGATAGTGCGACAGCAGCACGTACTTGATCGGCTTGTCGGTGACGGTTTTGACGCGCGCGATGACGTCCTTGGCCATCAGCGGAGTTGCCTGGGCGTCGATCACCATGCAGCAGTCGTCGCCGACGATGACACCGGTGTTTGGATCGCCCTCGGCGGTATAGGCGTAGAGCCCCTCGCCGATTTTGCCGAAAGTGATCTTCTTTTCGGCCATATCGCCGGTTGATGCAAAATTCGCGGCCATGTGCGGCGTGTCCTCGTGCTTGCTTTGTGGGGAGAGTATACCGATTTCGGATCGCCAATCCCACCGTCGATCGAGATCGCACGCGAAATCGGTATACACTCCGCGCCGGCCGTCAAGTCTTCGAAGCGCCCAAGTTCAATGGTGCAAGTGGCCCAATCGTGTGGAACTGGGGTGGTGTCATGTCGTGTGTGCGATTGCTAGTCGTTGTGGCGGCGATGCTGATGTGTGGGTTGCCGGCTCAGGCGCAGAAGCGCGTGGCGCTGGTGATCGGCAACTCGGCCTATGTACATGCCAACCCGCTGCCCAATCCGGCTAACGATGCCAACGACATCGCGGCGGCACTCAAGGACGTCGGCTTCGAGGTGATCTTAGGGCTCGATCTCGACAAACGAGGCTTCGACATCAAGGTGCGGGATTTTGCCCGCGCACTCGATCAGGCCGATGTGGCGCTGTTATACTATGCCGGGCATGGCCTGCAGGCGTCGGGCCGTAACTATCTGGTGCCGGTCGATGCGCAGATGCAGAACGAGCGCGATCTCGATTTCGAAGGCATTTCGGCCGACTTCATCCTGAAGCAGATGGAGCTCGAGCGCGCCGGCAAAACCAACATCGTGTTCCTCGATGCCTGCCGAGACAATCCGCTGGCCCGCAACCTCGCCCGCAGCATGGGTACGCGGTCGGCCAGCATCGGTTCCGGCCTCGCCCAGGTGCAGACCGGTGTCGGTACCTTCATTGCCTATTCGACCCAGCCGGGTAACGTCGCGGCTGACGGCCAAGGTCGCAACTCGCCGTTCACGGCGGCGTTGTCGAAGCGGGTGCGTGAGCCCGGCCGCAATCTGACCTCGGTGATGATCGACGTGCGCAAGGACGTGCTGTCGGTGACCGGTGGCAAACAAGTGCCGTGGGATCACTCAGCGCTCACCGGCGACTTCTTCTTCCACCTCGCCTCGGCGCCGGGGATGGTGCCGGGTTCACAGCCCTCGGCCGCTCCCTCGGATGGTGCGGCGGTGCAGCAGCGGTTGCGCCAGCTCGAGGATGAACTGAAGAAGAAGTCAAACCCGGAGCAAACTCAGAAGGTGGTCACGCTCGCCCAGTCGCGCGAAAGGCTGCGGTCGCTCGACGAGGCAAATAAGGCCGATCAGAAGCGCATTTTTGACATGCAGTATAATTCTGGTCGCAAGCCAGGTGCGCCGACTGGTTCGGAACTATCGTTCGAGATCGGCGGGGTTCAGATGCAAATGGCGCGACGTGGTCAGGAAATGAAAAGGCTGCGCGAAGAAATCACCAGGCTCGAGGGTGATCTCGGGCTCGCCAAGGCGGCGCAGTAGAGGGCGGCGTCGCGATCGGTGGACCAAATTGGTCCAGTTTCAGGAAGCCGTCGACACGATTCAGTGCGGCGATGCACCGCCGGCACCAAAATGCGACGACTTTCATGGTGCTGGTGCTTGAACCGCCGCTGTGCTGCTGTAGCATAATGCATAATTGGGCAGTTTCGAATTTCGCTCAGTGCAATTCTAGACCTGCTATCCAGCCGGTGAAAGTGCGGTTTGGTCGGCAAGGGAGGCCAGGATGCCCCATGAGATAATCCGCCTGCTCAAGTCCCATGAGTTCGTGCAGCAGGCGATTGCCGATTATCGTTCGATGTTGACCGATGCGCATCTTGACGATTTGCTGAAGGAACGGGAACGCCTGTTCGACGAACTCGTCCGCTATTCGTCGCCACATCCGCAGGTTACGCTGGTCCAACTTAAGTTCATGATCGCAGGCTTGGCGGAGGAGGTGGACGACAAGCGTAAGTCCAAGCGCATGCTCAAGGATTGCCTGTCAATTGCGCAGCGACTGGCGGGCGAGGCGCCAATCTCCACGCTCTCGGCAAATCTGCCACAAGAGCTGCGGTTGTTGGACAACCTCACTGATCGGGTCGCGGTGGCCGATCGCAATTATCGCTATCTCTACACCAACAAGGCGAATGCGGCTTTTCACAGCAAGACCCCTGCCGATATTTTGGGTAAGACGGCCGTGATGGTGGTGGGCAAGCGTCGCTTTGAAGAAATCACCCAGCCAACGTTCGAGAAATGCTTTGCCGGTCAGTCGCTTACTATCCCAGTTACATATCTTCGCGGCAAACGGAAAGTGACCTACTCCTTGAGCTGCGAGCCTGTTCGCAACGACCGCGGCAATGTGATCGGCGCCATTTGCATCGGCCGCGATATTTCGAAGTCCACAATCAAGCCCGGCCTCGTCTATCCGGTGCCGACTTGAACCGATCAAATCATTACCTGCAGGCGTGACCGATGCCGCGGTCGAAGTGGAAATGGTCGTGGTGGGCGGCGTTATAGTCAGGCCCAATGGCGACATGGAAATAGCGGCAGGCGTGCTTGCCGATGGCTTTCAAGAATTCAGCTTCGCGTCCGGCCGTCTTCCAGTCCTTTTTCACCGTGATCTGCCGCCCGTCGGCGAGCGTGAAGCCGGCAATGTCGATGGCGTTTGCGGTCGCGTGTGCGCTGCGCCAATGCCTGAACATCGGGCTGCCCATGACGTTGCGGCAGGAATAGGTGCCGAATTGGCGGATCGCGATCACCGGACTTCCGAGCAGTTGCCGGGCCAGCGGTTGCACGTCGTGAGCAACCCATAGCGCGAGGCCGGCGGCGGATTGGCAGGATAGTTTGTCGGTCGATAGTTTGGCGCCGGATAGTGAGGTCACCTTGACGGCATTACGCCAGCCGCAACCGTCGGCCAGTGGCTGATCGACGATCGCCTGCGCCTCGATGAAGGGCGCACGCAAGGCGCGGTTGCAGAGTTCGCGCTCGGTCTTGAGTTCGGACAGGCGCCAATCGATGAACCAGCCATCGGGCCGCGCCAGATCGATCAGTGGTAGCGGCGAAAGTTGCGGCGGAATCAATCCCTGCCGGAACGCGACCGATGCAGTGAACGCCAGCAACACCAACGCGAACAACGTCGCGCCCCATCGCTTGCGTTTTCGTCGCGGTGCGATCGGCGTTACTGCTTCAGCACTTTCGCAAGGGTGGTGCCGAGCGAAGCCGGACTGTCGGCGATGGCGATGCCAGCCGAACGCATGGCTTCGAGCTTATCCTCGGCCTTGCCTTTACCGCCTGAGATAATGGCGCCGGCGTGGCCCATGCGGCGGCCTGGAGGTGCGGTAACGCCGGCAATGAAGCCCGCCATCGGCTTTTTGCGGCCCTTGGCGGCTTCACGCTTAATGAACTCGGCTGCTTCTTCCTCGGCCGCGCCACCGATCTCGCCGATCATGATGATCGAATGGGTATCCGGGTCGGCCAGGAACATCTCCAGCACGTCGATGAACTCAGTGCCCTTTACCGGGTCGCCGCCAATGCCGACCGCGGTCGACTGGCCAAGGCCCGCGTCTGAAGTCTGCTTGACCGCTTCATAGGTCAAGGTGCCCGAGCGCGAGACGATGCCGACATTGCCGGCCTTGAAGATATTGCCGGGCATGATGCCGATCTTGCATTGGTTTGGCGTCAGCACGCCGGGGCAGTTCGGCCCAATGAGGCGCGACCAGGAACCAGCGAGTGCCCGCTTCACCTTCACCATGTCCAACACCGGAATGCCTTCGGTGATGCAGATGATGAGCGGGATTTCAGCGTCGATTGCTTCCAGGATGGCGTCTGCGGCGAACGGCGGCGGCACATAGATCGAGGTTGCGGTGGCGCCCGTCCGGGCCTTTGCCTCGGCGACGCTGTCGAAGATCGGTACATTAGCGAGGTCAGGATCGGCAACCTTGGTGCCACCCTTGCCCGGCGTTACGCCGCCGACCAACTGCGTGCCATAGGCCTTGGCGGCCTTGGAATGGAACATGCCCTGGCTGCCGGTGAAGCCCTGGCAGATTACCTTGGTATTGCGATCGACGAGAATGGCCATGGGTAGATCTCGGGCTCCGCGCGGTTCCGCTGAATTCTGGCAGTGGTTTATCAGGCGGCAGGAATAGGGCAAGTGCGCCGTTGGTCGGGGCGGGACAGTCATGCCCGTATACAACTTGACGTATACGCAGACGTGAGCCCAAGCTCGGTACTGCGGGGGACTGCACAAGAAGCCTCATGTTTCTGGGAGATGCCCAATGGCCAAGCGCTCTTCGCGTCCCGAATCCCGTTCCTCCAGACTGACAAGACGAAATATACTTCAGGCAGCCGGCACCGGAGCTGCCGCCCTGGCCCTCGGCGCGGTCGCAGCAGCGGCCCAGTCGGGGCCGGCCGCGCCGCCGAGCACGATCACGACCCCGCCCCGCGATTTCAGTTCGAACGGCGCACCCAATACTTATTTCTGGGATCCCGACGTGATTGCCGTCGATCCGAGCTTCAACGGGCTCGCGCAACCGAACGCGCCGATCCAGCGGCTATGGACGGGGGCGCTGTGGTCGGAGGGACCGGCCTGGAACGGTCAGGGTCGCTATCTGGTCTGGAGCGACATTCCCAACAACCGGCAACTGCGGTGGCTGGAGGATGACGGCCGCGTCAGCGTCATGCGATCGCCGTCGAACAACTCCAACGGCAACACCTTCGATTTCCAGGGCCGACAATTGTCATGCGAGCATCTGACGCGCCGGGTGGTGCGCTATGAGCTCGATGGCTCGATCACCGTGCTGGCCGACAGCTTCGGCGGAAAACGGTTGAACTCGCCAAACGACGTGGTGCCCCATCCCGATGGCAGCTACTGGTTCACTGATCCGCCCTACGGTGGCCAGCTCTACGAAGGGACACCGGACGCGGCAGGTGGCCCGACCAACCCGAACGGCAAGCTCAATAATCGGGTCGGGCAACCAGCCGAGATCGGCTTTGCCAAGCGCGAGTTGCCGACCAACTGCTATCGCATCGACCCGACCGGCCGGCTCGATCTGGTCGTCACCGAGGAGCAGGTGCCTGATCCCAATGGCCTGTGCTTCGCGCCCGATTATAAGAAGCTCTATGTCGTCAGCACCGGCAAAGGTCCCGGCGACACCGGTGCTGGCGGCAAGGGCGATGTCCATGTGTTCGACGTCGGCGCCGACAACAAGCTTTCGAACAAGAAACTTTTCACCGACTGCATGGTCGATGGGGTCAAATGCGGGCCGGACGGCATTCGTGCCGACGTCAACGGCAATCTTTGGATCTCCAGCAATGCCGGCCGTGCCGTTGGCTATTCCGGCGTCACCGTGTGGAACCCGGATGGCAAGCTGATCGGCCGGATTCGCATTCCCGAAATCTGCGGCAACGTCTGCTTTGGCGGGCCGAAGCGCAATCGCCTGTTCATGGCAGCGAGCCAGTCGCTCTACGCCGTGTATGTCGCGACCCAGGGAGCGAGCCCGGGATGATCGCAGCGGATTGATCGACCGGCCGATCTCTACTCTTGCCGCCGCCGCATTGAGCGGCTAGGCGCGAGGTTCCAATGAGGAGCCTTGCGCATGAACCTATGGTTGCGACTGTTCTGGTATGTCGTGACAGCTTGGCGGCGGTCAAAAATCGAGGCGTCGCATGAAGTTTCGACGCTGACGTTTCGCGTCTGGCCGACCGATCTCGACCTGTCGCTGCACATGAACAATGGCCGCTACCTGACGCTGATGGATCTCGGACGGCTCGACTTCATGGTGCGCACAGGGCTATGGCGACCATTGCTGAAACATCGCTGGACGCCGATCGCCAGTGGTATTGCCATACGGTTCCGGCGCGAACTGGTGTTGTTCGACAAGGTGGACCTCGAAACCCGGCTTCTGACCTGGAACGACGTGACTGTGGTTATGGAACAGGTGATCCGCTTCGGCAGCGGGCCTCGCAAAGGTCAGGTGGCGTCGCGCGCGATGTTCAAGGGCGGGCTCTACGACCGCAAGACCAAGGCGTTCATCACTATTGCGCGGCTGATGCACGAGATCGGCGTCGACGAGCAGGCACCGCCAATGACTCCGGATGTGGATGCGTTCCTCAAGTCCGACGAAGCGATCCGGGCGACGGAAACGGGTAGTGCAGCCGGGAGTAGAGAGATCGGGAATAGGGAATAGGGAAACGGGCGCTCTGCTCCCAATTCCCCACTCCCTACCCCTCACCTTCAGAACTTGCAGCTGAGGAGCGTCGTTGCGCTCGACTTGTCGTGCTGCGGCGGGGCTTCCTCGACGTTGAGGACCGATACCACACCGTTATCGACGATCATCGAATAGCGCTTGGACCGCACGCCGAGGCCGCGGGCGGTGAGGTCGATCTCGAGGCCAATTTTCTTGGCGAAATCGGCACTGCCGTCGGCCAGCATGGCGATCTTGCCGGTGGCACCGGTATCCTTTGCCCAGGCGTCCAGCACGAACACGTCGTTGACCGCGGTGCAGGCGATGGCGTCGATGCCTTTGCCCTTGAATTCAGACGAATTCGCAACGAAGCCGGGCATGTGCTGCTTGCTGCAGGTCGGCGTGAAGGCGCCGGGAACAGCGAATAAGGCGACCTTCTTGCCGCCGAAGAATTCTGCGGTCGTCACCGGTTTTGGCCCATCCGGGCCCATGGTGGTGAAAGTTACTTCTGGTAGCTTGTCGCCGACGTTGATGGCCATGAGTTTTCTCCGGGTTGTGGGGGGACTAAATTCTGACTAGCCAAGTAGCCTATCGTGGCGCACTCGGCTAGTCGATCTTCCAGGTCGCCTCTGATTGGCCGGCAGCGCTCACCATCGTCACCACCACGATCTTGCCCTTGATCTCGGCGATGTCGACGCCGGTGGCCAAATCGACCTCGAACGTTTGAACGCCGGCCGTCGCGGATTGGGATTTTTTCGGCAGGCTAAGATACACTCCGTCAGGTGCCTCGATGAATACATCGGCACCGGCCCCATCGCCGGGGAATGCGACGTCGACTGCGAGCTTTGGTTTGTCGCCGGTCAGCGTGGCGCGGGTTGCTTTCAACTCGGGATCGGCGGGACGACGGTCGGCGGCCTTGCGTGGCACATGTTCGAGGGCTGTGGCGAGGCCAGCTGGCAGCGGGCTGCCAGCTGCTTGCAGGGTGATTGAAAACTTGGCCTCGGCCGGCACACAGATTTCGCGACAGACACCGAACTCCATGGCGAGGTTTAAGGTAACGGGCTTCAATGGATCTTTCGCCGTAACTTCGACCGGGAATACCACGGTCTTCTTGTAGCCGACAGAGTCGCCGCTTGCGTCCTTCAGGCGGGATGGCGCCGGAAACAACACCTTGGCGCTAACAAGATTGTCCGAGCCGGCCCAGTCGAAGTAGGGCGGCACGCCGCCGGCATCGCCGGGATTGCGCCAATAGGTCTTCCAACCATCGGCCATGGCGATCTCGATGCCAGCGACGGTGCGAGTCGGCCCGCCCGGTTTGGCGTAGGTCCCAGCGATCATCCGCGCCTTCGAGTTGTGGCCCTCAACCCAGGAAGTGGCCGGTTGCGCCAGAGCGACGCTTGTGGCGCACGATGCAAGCGCGCAAAAAACCGCGAATGATTTCAGATGGGTCAGCAAGAGCGCGCTCCGTCGTCGTGGATCTGAGCCCGCTATGTAGGCCACTCCGGCAAAAGCGCAAATCACGCCTGTGCGACAGGGGAGGCGATCACCTCACGCTTTCGGCACCGGCAGGCTTGTCGCCAGCAGGCCGGCGCTCTTCAGGTCCGACCAGAACGCAACCGGGATGACTTCGCTGCATGCCTTCAGATTGGCCTCGACCTCGGCGGCGCAGGTGGCGCCAAGCACCGCTGACTTCACGACCGGCTCAGCCAGTACGAACTGAATGGCGGCGGCCGGGATCGATACGCGATGGGCGCTGGCGATCTCCTCGATGCGCTCAAGGCGGGCGATGACGTCGGCCGGCGGCGGATTGTAGTTGAACAGCGCCTTTGACTTCGAACCGGCAACCAGCAATCCCGAGTTGAACACCGCAGCGAGAAGCAGGCCGACGTTCTTTTTGCGGCACAGTTCGATGAAGTCCAAGGTCTCGGGCGTGTGCTGCAGCAAAGAATATTGCCCGGCGATCATGGTGCAATCGAAATTGCCGGCCTCGACGAAACGGCGGCACCAGCGGGTGTCGTTCATGCCGACGCCGATGGCCTTGATGTCGCCCGATCGGCGAAGTTCGTCGAGCGCCTTGTAGGCGCCGGCCATGGCGGACTTGAAGTGAACCTCCGCGGCCGCATCGGTTCCATGCGTGAATGCGTCGACGTCGTGGATCAGCGCGATATCGATGCGCGGCACGCCGAGCCGCAGGAAGGAATGTTCGAGTGAACGCATCACGCCGTCGTAACTGTAGTCATACGACGGAAAGAACGGCAGGCCGTTTTGGCGCATGCCGGTGGTGTCGTCCTCTGCCCGCAATGGCCGCAGCACGCGCCCAACCTTGGTCGATAGGATATAGTCGCTCGCCGGCACCCCCTGCAGGAAGCGGCCGACCCGTAATTCGGCGCGGCCGTAGCCGTAGAATGGCGACGTGTCGTAGAGCCGCCCGCCGCCGGCCCAAAGTGCGGTCATTGCGCCTTGCGCGTCGTCATCACTGATGCGGTAGCGAAAGTTGCCGATTGGCGCGCTGCCGAAACCGATCTCGGTGACTGTCAGTCCCGCACTGCCGATTGGACGGCGTGGAAGGGCGGCGGTGGATGTCGACATGGAAAGCTCCAGAATTCAAAGACAATGCACGTTTGCGCATCGATGCGGGCGAACACTACTTCATAGGCCCGGCAGATCGAGTCCCTTCTCACGCGCGCAGTCGATGGCGATGTCGTAGCCGGCGTCGGCGTGTCGCATGACGCCCGTGGCGGGATCATTCCACAGCACGCGTTCGAGGCGCCGGGCAGCGTCAGCCGTGCCATCGGCGACGACGACCATTCCTGCGTGCTGCGAATAACCGATGCCGACGCCGCCGCCGTGGTGGATCGACACCCATGTCGCGCCCGATGCACAATTCAGTAGCGCATTGAGTAGTGGCCAGTCGGATACCGCATCCGATCCGTCCTTCATTGCTTCGGTCTCGCGATTGGGCGAGGCAACCGAGCCGGAGTCGAGGTGATCGCGGCCGATCACGATCGGTGCTTCGAGTTCGCCGCTCGCCACCATCTCATTGAACGCGAGGCCGAGCCGGTGGCGGTCGCCGAGACCAACCCAGCAGATGCGGGCCGGCAGCCCCTGGAAATGAATGCGCTGCCGCGCCATATCGAGCCAGTTGTGCAGATGCTTGTCGTTGGGCATCAGTTCCTTGACGCGCTGGTCGGTCTTGTAGATGTCCTCCGGATTGCCAGAGAGCGCCGCCCAGCGGAAGGGCCCGACGCCGCGGCAAAACAGCGGGCGGATATAGGCCGGCACGAAGCCTGGGAAGTCGAAGGCATGGGTTTCGCCCTCCTCCTTCGCAACCTGTCGGATGTTGTTGCCGTAGTCGAGCGTTGGCACGCCCAGGCGATGAAATTCGAGCATTGCCCGCACATGTTCGACCATCGATTTGCGCGAAGCGGTTTCGACCGCCTTCGGATCGTTGACGCGTTTGTCTTCCCATTGGGCGAGCGTCCAGCCCTTCGGCAGGTAGCCGTTGATCGGATCGTGCGCGCTGGTCTGGTCGGTGACTACGTCGGGTCTGACGCCGCGTCGCAGCAGTTCCGGCAGTACCTCGGCGGCATTGCCGAGCAGGGCGACAGAAATGGGCTTCTTGTCGCGGCAGCTGCGTTCTATGATCTGCAGGGCGTCGTCGAGATCCTTGGCCTGTACGTCGACGTAACCGGTCTTGAGGCGCATCTCGATGCGGCTCGGCTGGCATTCGATGGCGAGCATCGAGGCGCCGGCCATGGTCGCTGCCAGCGGCTGCGCGCCGCCCATGCCGCCGAGCCCAGCGGTCAGTATCCATTTGCCGGCGAGCGTGCCGCCATAGTGTCGCCGGCCGACCTCGACGAAGGTTTCGTAGGTGCCTTGCACGATGCCCTGGCTGCCGATGTAGATCCATGAGCCGGCAGTCATCTGGCCGTACATCATCAGGCCTTTGCGATCGAGTTCGTGGAAGTGCGCCCAAGTGCCCCAGTGCGGTACCAGGTTCGAGTTGGCGATCAGCACGCGCGGCGCGTCGGCGTGGGTACGGAAGATGCCGACCGGCTTGCCGGATTGCACCAGCAGCGTCTGATCGCCTTCGAGCTTTCGCAGCGACGAAACGATGCGGTCATAACTCTCCCAGTCACGCGCGGCGCGGCCGATGCCGCCATAGACCACCAACTCGCCTGGCCGCTCGGCGACGCCTGGATCGAGGTTGTTCATCAGCATGCGCAGCGGCGCCTCGGTGAGCCAGCTCTTGGCAGAGATGTTGTTGCCGGTCGGGCTCTTGATGATGCGGGCGTTGTCGATGCGGGTCATGGGGTGGAACCTCAGGTGAGGGTTGGAAATGGATCGCTATTGCAGGTGGCGCGGGCGGCATCGAGCAGGGCTGCGGTTCTAACCAGGGCGCTTGCCGCGGCGAGGTCTGGCGCCATATAACGGTCGCTCTCAAGCTTGGTGACTTCGGATCGCAATTTTACCATCGCGGCCGTGAGCGCTGGGCTCGTCGCGTGCGGCGCGCGCATTTCGATACCCTGCGCCGCCACCAGCAACTCGATGCCGATAATGCGGCCGAGATTGTCATTCATGCGGGCGAGACGACGGGCGGCGTGCGCCGCCATCGAAACGTGGTCCTCCTGGTTGGCGCTGGTTGGTGTCGAGTCGGTGGAGCACGGATTGGCCAGATGTTTGTTCTCGGCGAAGATCGCCGCCGCTGCCACCTCGGCGATCATGAAGCCGGAGTTGAGGCCGGGATTGGGTGTCAGGAACGGCGGCAAACCGAAGTTCAACGCCGGGTCGACCAGCGTCGCGATCCGGCGCTCGGTGATGGCACCGATTTCGGAAATCGCGATCGCGGCCTGGTCGGCAGCGAAGGCGACCGGCTCGGCGTGGAAGTTGCCGCCGGACAGGATTTCACCAGTTTCGACCAGCACCAGCGGGTTGTCGGTCACCGCGTTGGCCTCGACGACGAGCGTGCGCGCCGCTTGCGTCAACAGGTCGAGGCAGGCGCCCATGACCTGCGGCTGGCAGCGCAGGCAGTAGGGGTCCTGCACCCGTTCGTCGCCATCGAGATGCGACAAGCGGATCTGGCTACCGTCGAGCAGGGCCATCAAAGAGGCCGCCGCCGCGATCTGGCCGGCATGGCCACGCAAGGTCTGGATCTCAGGGCGGAACGGCGTAGTCGACGCCATCGCCGCATCGACCGATAGCGCACCGGTCAGAAGCGCGTTCTGCGCCAACGCGAAGGCGTCAACCACGCCGGCAAGCGCCCAGGCCGTTGAAAACTGCGTGCCATTGATGAGGGCGAGCCCCTCCTTGGCGCTGAGTGTGATGGGTGCGAGTCCAGCAGCCTGCAAGGCATCGCGCGCGGGTCTGGGACCGCCGTCAGTCATCACTTCGCCCTCTCCCAGCATCACCGCCGTCATGTGTGCCAGCGGCGCCAGATCGCCCGAGGCGCCGACCGAGCCCTGCACTGGAATGTAGGGATAAATGTCGTGCGCCAGCAGAGCTTCCAATTGTTCGATGACGATGCGGCGCGCGCCGGATGCACCTCGGCCAAGAGAGGCGATCTTGAGCGCGATGGTTAGCCGTGCGATCCGCTTCGGCGTCGCCTCGCCGACACCGCAGCAGTGCGATAGGATGAGATTGCGTTGCAGGGTTGCGGTGTCGGCCGGCGCGATGCGCTTCGAGGCGAGTTTGCCGAAGCCGGTGTTGACGCCATAAACCGGCGCCTTGCCGTTGGCGGCATCGGCAACGATCTTCGCCGCCGCCTCGACCTTGGGCCAGAAGGCAGGATCGAGTCTGGTATGGGCACCTTCGGCGATGGCCATCAGGTCGGCCATGGTCACGGAACCGGGGCGCAAGGTTACCGTCGTGGTCATGCGCAAGGCTCCTGATCGGTGATGCCGCGAAACACACGGCTGTGCAGCGGTGCCGGTCCCATTTCGTAGACGAGTGCGGCCGGCGACGGGCTGTCCCATACCGCGAGATTGCATTGCGCGCCGACCTTCAGCATGCCGATGTCGCTGCGCCCGAGCGCCTTCGCCGCGTTGCGGGTGACGCCGAGGATCGCCTCCTCGACCGTCATGTGGAACAGGATGCAGGCCATATTCATGGCGAGGCGCAGCGACAGGATCGGTGACGAGCCGGGGTTGGCGTCACTCGCGACTGCCATGGCGGCACCATGCTTGCGAAAAATATCGATCGGCGGCTTTCGGGTTTCACGCAAAAAATAATACGCGCCGGGCAGGATCACCGCCACCGTGCCAGCCTTGGCCATGGCAACGGCGCCGGCCTCGTCGGTGTATTCGAGGTGGTCGGCGGACAGTGCGCCGTATTTGGCAGCCAACGCCGCGCCGCCAAGATCCGACAGTTGGTCGGCATGCAGCTTCACCGGCAGCCCGTATTTCTTCGCGGCATCGAACACGCGCGCGGTCTGTTCGGCCGAGAATGCGATGCCTTCCATGAAGGCATCGACGGCGTCGGCGAGTTTCTCTCGCGCGACCGCCGGGATCATCTCGTTGACCACGAGATCGATGTAGCGGTCCTTGTCGCCCTTGGCTTCTGGCGGCAGCGCGTGCGCACCAAGAAAAGTCGCCATGACATCGACGCGCTGGCCGACTGCCGCCGGTAGTGCACGGGCGGCCCGCAGTTGTTTCATTTCGTTGCCAGTGTCCAGGCCGTAGCCGGATTTGACCTCAATCGTAGTGACGCCGTCGGCCATCAGCGCCCGTGCCCGAGGCGCGGCGAGGGCAACGATTTCCGCCTCACT
>CAVTAL010000035.1:0-925243 GCA_963732635.1 uncultured Alphaproteobacteria bacterium | reverse complement strand
CTCACTACCCGATCGAGCGATTGTTCGGCCAGGACGAGTGAGCCTAGCCCCTTCTTGAGATTATCCGATCTCGCTAGTATGATTTCACTGCGAATTTCCTGCCAGTAGCAATGGATCGGCATTTGTCATGACACGAATTTTCGCATCCATCTCATGTTGTATCGCGCTCGGCATGCTCTCCGGCTGTGGCCAGGAGGCACCCAAAGCCGCCGAGATCCGCCCCGTCCGCACGCTTGTGGTCGATCCCAAGTCAATCGACGATGACCGGCAGGCCGTCGGCGAAATCAAGGCTCGACAGGAAAGCGACCTCGGCTTCCGGATCTCCGGCAAGGTCGTCTCGCGCGAGGTCGATATTGGCGTCGTGGTCAAGAAAGGCGATCTACTCGCCCGGCTGGACGAGCAGGACTATCAGAACAAGTTGCGCTCGGCCGAGGCCGACGTTACCGCCGCCGCCGCTGTGCTGACTGAAGCCCAGGGCGCCGAGGGCCGACTGCGGCAGCTGCTTTCAACGGGCGCCACAACACGCGCCAACTACGATGCTGCCATGAAAAACCTGCGCTCGGGTGAGGCTAAACTTGATTCCGCCAAGGCCGCACTGGCGCTCGCGAAGGACCAGCTCGGCTATTCGGAACTACATGCCGAGTTCGACGGTATCGTAACCGCGATCGGTGCCGAGCCGGGTCAAGTCGTCAACATTGGGCAGATGATCGTCCGACTGGCGCAACCGGACGACAAGGACGCCGTGTTCGCCATCGCCGAAAGTGCGTTCCGTGGCCGGCCGGAAGGCGACCGACCAGAGATCATCGTCTCGCTGCTCTCCAATCCCAACATCTTGGTCGACGGCATTGTCCGCGAAATCTCGCCGGTCGCCGACCAGGCGACGCGCACCTATCAAGTCAAGGTTGCGTTGAAAAACCCGCCTGAGCAGATGCGCTTTGGCTCGAGCGTAATGGGTCGGCTCAAGGCCACCACCGCGCCGGTGGTGGTGGTGCCGGGCAGTGCCCTGTTCGACAAGGCCGGCAAGCCAGCAGTCTGGGTCTATCAGGCGGCGACCGGCTCGGTCACTCTGAAGCCAGTGGCCGTTGCGCGCTACGAAACCGATCGCGTCGTGATCAGCGAGGGCCTCGCCAAAGGCGATGTTGTCGTCACCGCCGGGGTCAATCGCCTGCGCGAGGGCCAGAAAGGTCCGCCTGGCCGAGGGGGCCGCGCAATGACCGGGTTCAATCTTTCGGCGTGGGCGCTGAAGCACAAGAGCCTCGTCGTCTATCTGATGCTGGTTTCAGCCATTGCCGGTTTCTACGCCTACGGCCGGCTCGGCCGCGAGGAAGATCCACCGTTCACCATCAAGACCATGGTGATCAAGACGCTGTGGCCGGGCGCCAATGCCACCGACACCGTGCAGCAGGTGACTGACCGGATCGAAAAGAAGCTCGAGGAAGTACCGGGCCTCGACTACGTGCGCAGCTACACCAAGCCCGGTGAATCCGTGGTGTTCGTCAATCTCAAGGACAGCGTGCGCGCGTCCGAAGTGCCGGACCTGTGGTACCAAGTGCGAAAAAAGGTCGGCGATATAAAGGGGCAATTGCCCTCCGGCGTCCAAGGACCATTCTTCAACGACGAGTTCGGCGACACCTACGCCATTATTTATGCCTTCACCGCCGACGGCTTTTCCCATCGCGAACTGCGCGACCATGTCGACCGTGCCCGGGCGGAACTGCTGCGCGTGCCCGATGTCGCCAAGGTCGATCTGGTCGGCACCCAGGACGAGAAGATCTTCCTCGAATTCTCCACCCAGCAGCTCGCGGCACTCGGCCTCGACATCAATGCGCTCGCCCAGACACTGCAGGCACAAAACGCGATTGCGCCATCCGGCGTCGTCGATGCCGGCGGCGAGCGCATCGCCATCCGTGTGTCCGGGGAATTCGTGTCAGTGGACAGCCTCAACGCTGTGAACTTCAAGCATGGCAACCGCTTCTTCCGCCTGAGCGACATCGCCAAGGTCCGGCGCAACTACATCGATCCGCCGCAGCCGATGTTTCGCTACAAGGGCGAACCGGCAATCGGGCTTGCGATATCGATGGCGAAGAACGGCGACGCCGAAGCACTCGGCCGCAACATCAAGGGACGCGTCGCGCAGTTGATCGGCACCTTGCCTATAGGCATCGATGTCAATCTCGTCGCCGATCAACCGCACGTGGTGAAAGAGGCGGTCGGCGAGTTCACCAAGACCTTGTGGGAAGCGATTTTCATTGTCCTCGGTGTGAGCTTCATTGCCCTCGGCTGGCGACCGGGCATCGTCGTTGCGGTCGCCATTCCGCTGGTGCTGGCGATCACCTTCGTCGCCATGTACCTGCTCGGCATTTCGCTGCAGCGCATTTCGCTGGGCGCATTGATCATTGCTCTCGGCCTGCTGGTCGACGACGCCATGATCGCGGTCGAGATGATGATGACCAAGCTTGAGCAGGGTGCCGACAAGGTTACCGCCGCGACCTACGCCTACACCTCGACGGCATTCCCGATGTTGACCGGCACGCTGGTGACGGTCGCGGGCTTCGTGCCTGTTGGCTTCGCCCAGAGCAGCGCCGGCGAATACTGCTTCACGATGTTCGTGGTGGTTGCGATCGCGCTGCTGGCGTCGTGGGTGGTTGCGGTACTGTTCACGCCGCTAACCGGTGTCTACATCCTGCCAGATACGATGGCGAAGCATGACGGCCATGGCAAATCGTCGTTCTCGCAGTGGTTCCATCGTACCCTCGACTGGGCCCTGCGTCGCAAATTTCTGGTACTCGCCGCCACCGCTGGATTGTTCGTGCTCTCTCTCGTCGGCATGGGCTTCGTGCAGCAGCAGTTCTTCCCGGCCTCCGATCGGCCTGAACTACTGGTCAACCTGACGCTGCCGCAGAACGCTTCGCTGAAAGCCACGCAGGCCACCGTCGACCGGGTCGAGAAATTCCTGAAAGCCGATCCCGACATCGAGTATTGGAGCTTCTATGTCGGACAAGGCGCGATCCGCTTCTATCTGCCGCTCGACGCGCAACTCGCCAACGATTTCTTCGCGCAGGCCGTGGTGGTGACCAAGGGCTTCAAACAGCGCCCCGCGGTTCGGGCCCGGCTGGAGAAGGCGCTCGCGACCGGCTTCGACGACGTGATGGCCCGCGTCAGCCCACTGGAACTTGGACCACCGGTCGGCTGGCCGCTCAAATTCCGCGTCAGCGGTCCCGATGCCAACCGCACGCGCGAACTGGCGCAGGCCTTCGCACAGGTGATCGGCGAAAACCGCAGCACGCGCAACATCAACTACGACTGGAACGAGCCGGCCAAGGCGATCAAGGTCGAGGTCGACCAGGATCGCGCTCGCGCCCTCGGCATCTCCTCACAGCAACTGGCCAACAACATCAATTCGGTGTTGTCAGGCTCGACCATCACCCAGCTACGTGAAGCCACTTTCCTGATCGATATCGTCGCCCGCGCCGTGCCGGAGGAACGCGCCAAGCTCGAAACCCTGCGCAACCTGCGGTTCGAGACGACCGCTGGTCGCGCCGTGCCGCTGGCGCAGATCGCGACGCTGTCCTACGTGCTCGAACCACCGTTGATCTGGCGGCGCCAACGCCTGCCAACCGTCACGGTGCAGGCCGACGTCGTCCCTGGCGTCGAGGCGACGACGATCGTCAAACAACTGGACACCGCGATCTCGGCCTTCCGCGCCAAGCTGCCACCCGGCTACGCCGTCGTCACCGGTGGCGCCATCGAGGACAGCGCCAAGGCTGAGAACAGCATCTTCGAGGTGTTCCCGCTGATGATGCTGTTGATGGCTTCAATCCTGATGGTGCAGCTGATGAGCTTTCAGCGGCTGGGGCTCGTCCTGCTCACCGCGCCGCTAGCGTTGATCGGTGTCGCCGCCGCGCTGCTGATTTCGCGGGCGCCGATGGGCTTCGTCGCCATTCTCGGCATCATCTCGCTGATCGGCATGGTGATCCGCAATTCAGTGATCCTGATCGATCAAGTCGAGCACGAGATCTCAGGCGGCATGGCGCCATGGGATGCGGTGATCGCCGCCACCGAGCATCGGCTGCGGCCGATCCTGCTCACGGCGGCGGCGGCGATACTCGGCATGATCCCGATCGCGCCGACGGTATTCTGGGGGCCGATGGCCTACGCTGTGATGGGCGGCCTCGCCGTCGCCACGCTGCTGACGCTGGTCTTCCTGCCGGCGCTCTACGTCACCTGGTTCCGGATCAAACCGCCGACGGAAACGGCAGATGGCGCAGCGTTTCAGCCCGGCGTGACTGTACTAGCAGTGCCGGGCTGAGGGCTGTGTGCGGACATCTGCGGATGGGCGTAGGTTGGGTTAGCGTCATTTTTGGCGCGTAACCCAACAATCCACGGGTGGTCAAAGATGTTGGGTTACGGACGCAAGGGCGTCCTAACCCAACCTACGGCATCGGTGCCAAGCACCGCCCGCCATCTCAACCGACGAGCTTCGTCGCGACCATCGACGGCCGGGTCTCGAACGCCTTGTACCAGGCGGCCGCTTTCGGATTGGCGCCGCGCCAGTCGAAGGTCGGGAATCGCAGATCGAGGTAGCTTAGCGCGCAGGCATAGCTGATGGTGCCGATGTCGACGCGGTCGGCGAACTTCGGCACCGCTGCTTCGAGTGCCGCCAAAGTGGTGTTGATCTTGTCCATCTGGCCGTTGAGCCAATCGGCCCAGAGCTTATCGCCCGGCCGCAGAGCGGTTTCGTAGCGGGCGAGCAAGGCGGCGCCGAGAATACCGTCCGCCATGGCCTGATCGACGATCGCCTGCCAACGCGCCGAAGTGCGCGGGAATAGCTTGTTGCCCCCGATGTGATCAAGGTACTCGCAGATGACGCGACTATCGGCCAGCATCTGGCCTTCGTCGGTGATCAGTGTCGGCACTTGTCCCAGCGGATTTTGTGCGAGAATGTTCTTGTCGCGGTTGATCGGGCTGGCCGCGCAGCTAAGCTTTTCGATTTTGTCGGCGAGTCCGAGTTCGTGCGCGCATACCATTACCTTGCGGACATAGGGCGAGGTCGGCGAGTAGAAGATTTTCATGGAGTCTCCTGGAGTTTCCGTAATTTTTTTGCGTCCGCACGCGCGCAGGTGGCGTGCCGCGCGCGCTAAGTCGACGGCACTATAGCGGACACACATCACCGGTCAGCAGGTAATTTCCGCGCCAGCCTGATCGCTTCGCGCAACACCGCGCGGTTGCCGATGTGATTGGCGAGCAGCAGCACGAGGCGGGCGTTCATCGCCACCGCGTCCGGTTCGGTCAGTTCCCGCTGGCTACCGATCAACTCCTCGTAGAAGCCGTCGGCATCGGTGATGTTGGGCGTGGTGATGAGTTGCATTCTGATCAGGCTCCGATTGCTCGCGACAGTGCCGCGCCGATCCTTACCTCGTCGAATTCGCGCCAGCGCGCCGCAACGTGCTGGTCGGGCCGAAACAGATACGTTGTGCCGGGCCGCGCCGCATAACGCTCGGCTAGCAGCCCCCGGCTGTCACTGATATCGCGCCCAACCGCCAGGATCTTCACTGCTATGCCACCATGGGCGACTTCGCGCTTGCTGGTTGGCGAACCAAACGTCAGCAACGTGAATTCACCACCGATGGCATTCAGCAACCACGCGGCTTGCCCATCGCGTTCGATCGGCGCATCGGGCGCATTGGTGCCCGGCGCGACACCACCCTCGAAGTCATCAATGTCGGGCGTATTGAGTTGCGAGTTGCGATAGGGGGTCGGCGTCGATAGTCGCCCACTATTGACCAGCGGCCGGGCGAAAGAGTGCGCGCGGGCAAGGTCCAGCACGGCATCGCGATAAATTCGGCTGGCCGCGTTCTTCGGCGTTATGAAATCGGTCGAGCGCGTCGAGGCAAGCAGATTGTCGTCGGCGGCAAACGCGCGCTCGGCGTCGTAGCTGTCGAGCAGCGCAGCCGGCGCTTTCCCAGTGATGACCAGCGCCAGTTTCCAGGCGAGATTGTCAGCATCTTGCACGCCGGTATTTGCACCGCGCGCACCGAACGGCGACACCTGATGCGCCGCGTCGCCGGCGAATAGCACCCGCCCATGTCGCAGCTTGTCGATCCGCCGGCAGGCGAACTGATAGATCGACACCCATTCAAGCTCGAACTCGACCTCTTCGCCGAGCATGGCGCGAATGCGTGGGATCACTTTTTCCGGCTTCTTCTCAGCTTCCGGATCGGCATCCCAGCCGAGCTGGAAGTCGATGCGCCAGACGTTGTCGGATTGCTTATGCAGCAACACCGACTGGCCCGGATGGAACGGCGGGTCGAACCAGAACCAGCGCTCGGTCGGAAAGTTCGCATCCTTCATCACTACATCTGCGATCAGGAAGCGATCCTGGAAGAACTGACCGGTGAACTCGGCGCCGACCATCCGGCGGACATCCGAGTTGGCGCCGTCGCAGGCGATCAGCCACGAGGCCTCGATGACAAATCGGCCATCGGGCGTCTCGACATCAAGTAGAGCGTGATCGCTATTCTGGACCAGACCCACCACCTTGTGCTTCCAGCGCAGGTCGACGAGACCGGTCGCCGCACAGCGTGCGATCAGCATCTCCTCGAGGTAATACTGCTGGAGATTGATCATGGCCGGCATTTTGTGATCGGCCTCGGGCAGCAGGTCGAACTGATAGGATAGCTGATCGCGGAAAAAGACCTTGCCGACCTTCCAACTGATGCCGCGTTCAACCATTGCCGCCGCGCAACCGAGCCGGTCCCAGATTTCCAGCGGCCGCTTGGCGTAACACACGGCGCGTGAGCCAATGCTCACCGTGTTGTTGTCATCGAGCACGACGACGCGCTGGCCCTGGCAGGCGAGGTCGAGCGCCATCGTCAGGCCGATCGGCCCGGCGCCGACCACCACCACCGGATGACGCACCAGGCGCCCATGCGCCTGCTCGTCAGATTGTACATATGGGAACTTCGGGTAGGCGTATGTCTTCTGCATGGCAGCCCTTCGACGGCACTTTCAGTCGTGCGCCACCGCATCGACCAATCGCCCGAGGATATCACGCCTTGCCGGAAAATTCCTTCTCGTGCAGCCACGCGTTGTGGCGTGGTGGCTTCTTGGTCCGTGACCATTCCTCGACCATGTCGAGCGACACCGCCTTCATGCGCGCCAGTTGCTCGGGCGTCGTGGTCCAGGCAGCGACTTCAAGACGATGCCCGCTCGGATCCCAGAAATAGATCGACTTGAAAATTGAGTGATCAGTCGGCCCGACGACATCGAGCCCGGCCGCTTCGGCCCGCGCCTTGGCTTCGAGCAGCATGTCCATATCCTTCACCTGGAAGGCGATGTGCTGCGTCCAGTCCGGCGTGTTGGGATCGCGGCCCATCGGCGGCGAATTCGGCAACTCGAAGAAGGCCAGGATATTGCCCATGCCGGCATCGAGGAAAATATGCATGTAGGGATCGGGCGCCTTGGTCGACGGCACCTTGTCCTCGGCAATGGCGCCGAGCAGATCCATGTTCAGTACCGTTTTATAGAACTCCACCGTTTCCTTCGCGTCCTTGCAGCGATAGGCGACGTGATGAATCTGGTCGATGCGCACCTGTACCCTCCCTTGATCGAACTCAATGCCTGCTTGGTAACATTCGTTACAATTTGATTGCGTTGATTTGGATCAAGACTGGAGCGAGCGATGCCGGAAAAAGCCAGCGGTGGAGACGAGGGAACTGCTGTCACCATCGACCTACAGAGCTATTTTCCCTATCGGCTGGCGGTGCTGGCCGAGCAGGTGTCGCTGGCCGTGGCACAGGTTTACGCCCAGCGCTTCGACCTGACGCGTCAGGAATGGCGCGTCCTGGCCGTGCTTGGCGGCACGACCGAAGCCTCCGCCACGGATATCGGGCACATCACCTCGCTCGACAAAATGCAGGTCAGCCGGGCCATGCGCAATCTGGAGGCACGCGGCGTCATCCGGCGCTCGGAATCGACCGACGACCGTCGACGGCGTCTGGTCGAGTTGACCAAGGCCGGCCGCGCGCTCTACCGCGAGATCGTGCCACTGGCGCTCGCGCGGGAGGCGACGCTGCTGGCGGCACTCAGCCCGGACGAGCTGACGGCGCTTGAATTTATGATGGACAAGATCGCCGCCGCCACCAAGACCTGACTTTACGAAACTTTACGTGGGCCACGCAGGTCCGACGCAGACCGGGGCTATCTCTCCATCATCGCGACCACGCTTCGCGAGCCCAACGACCACTGGAGATGATTCATGACCGACAACAACACGACACCCGGCCCCAAGCCTTCCGCCGGAAACAACACGACACCCGATGCCGGCAAGCAGTCCGGCTGTTGTGGCCCACGCACCCCGCGCCGTCGCGGCCTTGCCCTCGCGGCCATCGCGGTTGCGACCGGTCTCGTCGGCTTCGGCATCGGCAAGGCGACGAGCGGCCACTTCGGCCACCGCTTTGGCGGCGGCTTCGGCATGCACCGGACGCTCGATGCCGACGCCATCATCCGCCAGACCGATGCCGGCGTTGGCCGCGTGCTGGGCCGCGTCGACGCCACGGCTGAGCAGAAGTCCAAGGCCGCCGACATCACCAAGGCGGCGATCAAGGATCTGCTGCCGCTGCGAGAGGCCCACAATGCCGTTCGCGACAAGCTTGCCGCCGCGCTCAGGGCCGACAAGATCGACCGGGCGCTACTCGAGCAACTGCGCACCGAGGAGCTGGCGCTCGCCGATACGCTGTCGAAGCGCGCCGCCCTGGCGCTGGCCGACGTCGCCGACATCTTGTCACCGGCCCAGCGCGCCAAGCTGGTCGAGCGCTGGCAGTCGCGCAGCTTCGGGCGAGGCTAATAGTGCGCTAGTGTGTTGCGATGCCGAATATACTGATGATCGAGGACGATGCACGCTTGGCCCGGATGGTTTCCGACTATCTGGGCCAGGCTGGCATGACGGTTATGATTGCCGCGGATGGTGCGGCCGGCATAGCGTCACTGAAGCGTGCGCCCGCCGACCTCGTCCTGCTCGACTTGATGCTGCCGGACGGTGACGGGCTTGAGATCTTCCGCCGCATCCGCGCCATTGCCGGTGCCGCCAGCCGAACACCAGTGATCATGCTGACCGCCAAGGGCGACCCGACCGACCGCGTCGTCGGCCTCGAACTCGGTGCCGAGGACTACATCCCGAAACCGTTCGAGCCGCGCGAACTGCTGGCCCGGATTCGCGTCGTGCTCCGACGCGGCATGTCGACGAGCTCAGGCGAAGTCAGCGACATCCTGCGCTTCGGCCGGCTGGAAATCGATTGTGGCGCCCGCATGATTCGTCTCGATGGCACCGACAAGATCCTGACCAGTCACCAGTTCGCGCTGCTGCTGGCGATGGCCGAACGCGCCGGCCGGGTGCTGACCCGCGAACAGTTGATCGAATTCGCCACCGGCACCCATCATGACTTCGACCCGGCACTCGACCGTTCCATCGATGTGCATATCGGCCGCATCCGCGCGGCGATCGAAGACGACGTCAAACAGCCGCGCCGCATCATCACGGTGCGCGGCACCGGCTACGTGTTCGCCAAGGTGCAGGACTAAGAGCCTGTCCGGATAGTTTTCATGAGAATTCATGGCCCAATGTCGAGTCGATCCGCAAGAAGCAGCCCGCCGGCCGTAGCCTGGCTACGGCCAAGGGTTGCGACGCGGCTGGCGACCGAGATTGGGCCACCTCCGGTCGCGTTTGCATGGCCCATCTGGGTCATGCGACTGCATGCGGGACCGCATGACGCGCACCTTGCCGATACCTTTGGGTATCGGCTGCGGCGACGCTCCTGCCATCTGGACCATGCAAACGCGATGAAATTCCATGAAAACTATCCGGACAGGCTCTAATGGGCCGGCTCTACTTTCGCATTTATCTGGCGGTGCTCGGCAGCCTCGCAATCTTCGCGATCCTGGCTGGCATCACATGGCGGCTGTTCGGTGACTTCGACCGCTTCGGCCCACGAGCAGATTTCTATCCTGCCGCCGCCGAGCAACTGGTGCCGCCGGCCATCGCGCCGCCCGAGATCCAGCGGGCCGCCCTCGATCACTGGCGAACATTGTCGGGCTACGACCTCGCCATCTTCAACCGTGACGGTGAATTGATCGCCGATGCCAGCGATGGTTCGCTGCTGCCACCGCGCCAGCGCCGCGAACGGTTCGGCCCAGGCAACGAGCATCCGCACTTCTGGTCGCACGTCGTCCAACTATCCGACGGCCGCTGGCTGGTTGCCGCCAAACCGATCGCGAAACGTGGCCCCTGGCAGCGCTTCGCCTGGCTCGCGGCTCTGCTCGCGATCACCGCGACGGTCGGGCTATGCGCCTATCCGGTAGTGCGGCGGCTGACACGGCGACTGGAGACACTTGAGCGTAGCGTCGAAGCGCTCGGCTCGGGTCATCTTTCGGCTCGCGTCAAGGTCGAAGGTCACGACGAAGTCGCCCGTCTGGCCACGACCTTCAACCGTTCGGCCGACCGCATCGAGGCCCTGGTCTCGACCAGCAAGTCGTTGCTCGCCAACGCCTCGCACGAATTGCGCTCACCGCTGGCGCGACTGCGCATGGGCATCGAGGCGTTACCCGACGGCGCCGGGAAAATCGATCGCGGCGAACTCACCCGCAATATCAAGGAGCTCGATCAACTGATCGACGAGATCCTGCTGGCCAGCCGCCTTGATGCCTTGAGCAACGATGAAACGACATTCGAGGCCGTCGATCTGGTGGCGCTGCTTGCCGAGGAATGTGCCCGCGGCGGTGTCGAGCTGCACTTCGCAAACCAAACTCTGCCGATCGTACGCGCCGATCCGCGCCTGCTGCGCCGGCTGATCCGCAACCTGCTCGAAAACGCCAGGCATCATGGCAACGGCGCCGACATCGAAGTGACTGTGAACGCCATTGCTGGCGGCAGAGTTGACTTCGACTTCTGCGACCGCGGCCCGGGGGTTCCCGCGCCAGAACGCGAACGCATATTCGAGCCGTTCCATCGCGTCACTGGCGCCAGCGAGAAAAATGGCGGCGTCGGCCTCGGTCTGTCTCTCGTCCGCCAGATCGCAACGCGGCACGGCGGCAACGTCGTTTGTCTGCCGCGCGAAGGTGGCGGCAGCTGTTTCAAGGTGTCGCTGCCCACTACGCCGACATGACGCTTGCGGCTTATGGCACCATATCGAACAGCAGCACTTCGGCTTCGCCCGTGGTCCCTGCGATGGAGAGCGTGGCGGCGGTGTCGACCGACGCGCCATCGCCCTCCGCCAACCGCTCGCCGTTGAGCGTCACAGCGCCGCGCGCAATCTGCAGCCACGCCAACCGCCCCGGCTTCACCGCATGCGATACGTCTTGGCCCGCCGACAACACTGTCGAATAGAGATCGACGTCCTGATTGATGGTGACCGAGCCTTCGCGGCCCAATCGCGATGCGACAAGCTGCAGCTTGCCGCGCCGGTCATCGAGCGGGAACGTCTTCTGTTCATAGGCAGGCTTCAAACCTTCCCTTTCGGGCAGGATCCAGATCTGCAGCAGATGCACAGCTTCCGACTTCGACGGATTGAATTCGCTGTGTCGAATGCCGGTGCCAGCTGTCATGCGCTGCACATCGCCTGGCCGGATCACCGAACCGGTGCCAAGGCTGTCCTTGTGCTCAAGCGCGCCACCGACGATGTAGGTGACGATTTCCATGTTGTCGTGCTGATGCATCGGAAAGCCGCCGCCGGCCGCAACCTTGTCGTCGTTGATCACGCGCAGCGGCCCGAAGCCCATGTGCTTCGGGTCGTAGTACTGCCCGAACGAGAACGTATGCCGGGTGTCGAGCCAGCCGAAATTGGCGGCTCCACGCTCCGCCGATCGCCTGATCCTGATCGCCATCGATACCTCCTGAAACGGTTCGCCGGGCGCGTTGCCCTCGCCTGCACGGCGGGCATCCTTGTACCGCGAACAACAGGCAAAACACCAAGGAACCTCTGAATAGCACGCTCGGACAACGGCGGCAGTAGCAGTGGTCGCGATTTTCGCCAGGAGGTCATGATAACTCGTTCCTGGCTTCGTGCTATTCGGGTCGTCGGAACCGTTGTCACCGTCAACATGCCTCCGGTAAAATTTTCATGCGAGGTGGGCCGAGTTCTGGTCGTCGCTGTGATCCACCCAACGGCGTGAATCGTAAATTGCATCATCGTTATCTAGCCGCTTATCGTTGATCCGGAGCCATTAGCGCTGCCGGACGCGTTGCATCGGCAGCACCTGTTCCCGCTGAGGCGCAATTGGCCTTCGATCTCGGCACGTTGGAGCCATCATGAGCAGCGACCAACCTAAACGCATACGCCACAAATCGCAGTTACCCGAAAAGTTATGCGCCGCCTGCCAACGACCCTTCGCATGGCGCAAGAAGTGGGAGCGGGATTGGAGCAACGTGCGCTTCTGCTCGGAGCGTTGCCGACGGACAGGCAGCCAAGCCGCGAAAATGGACCAGCCCCAATGAGGACCAAGAAGGGAGGAACTGAAAGGACTTTGCTACTTGTGCTCGGCGACCAGTTGAGTCTGTCGCTGTCATCGCTGAAAGCAACCGCCGCCGCGCACACCGTCGTGCTGATGTGCGAGGTCTGGGAAGAGGCGACCTACGTCCGGCACCATAAGAAGAAGATCGCGTTTCTATTTGCAGCCATGCGACACTTCGCAGATGAGTTGCGCGCCACAGGCTGGACAGTCGACTATCGCACATTGGATCAGACCGGCGATAACGCCAGCTTCACCAGTGAAGTCGAAGCTGCTGTCGGGCGGCACAAGGCGTCGCGGATCGTAGTTACAGCCCCCGGTGAGTGGCGCGTCTTAGATGCCATACGCGGTTGGTCGAAGTCTTTCGATCTTCCCGTCGACATCCTCGATGACGATCGATTTATGTGTTCAACCGCAGAGTTCGCGACCTGGGCGCGAGACCGCAAGCAATTGCGCATGGAATATTTCTATCGAGAGATGCGTCGCAAAACCGGACTGCTGATGGATGGCGATCAGCCCATCGGCGGGCAATGGAACTTCGACCATGACAATCGTCAGGCGGCAAAGGCCGACTTGTTCATGCCCCAACCGCATCGCGTCGCGCCAGATGCGATCACCAATGATGTCCTGACGCTGGTGGCGCGGCGCTTTGATAACCATTTCGGCGATCTGACACCCTTCTGGTTCGCGGTGACGCGAGCCGATGCCGAAATGGCTCTCGATCATTTTGTAACGTCGGCGCTCGCCCGCTTCGGCGATTTCCAGGATGCCATGCTGGAAGGCGAAGCATTCCTTTATCACTCGGTATTGTCGGTCTACATCAACGCGGGGCTGCTCGACCCCTTGCACGTCTGTCGTCGCGTCGAAGCCGCGTACCGGGCTGGCAATGTGCCGCTCAATGCCGCCGAGGGCTTCATCCGCCAGATTATCGGCTGGCGGGAGTATGTGCGCGGCATCTACTGGCTGAAAATGCCAAGTTATGTGAATGAAAACTATTTCGCGGCCGCACGCCCCGTCCCGGAATTCTACTGGACCGCCGAAACCGACATGGCGTGCCTGCGCTCGGCGATTATGCAAACCAAGACGGAAGCATACGCGCATCATATCCAGCGCCTAATGCTGACCGGCAATTTCGCTCTGCTCGCAGGAGTTTCACCACAGGCGCTGCACGAGTGGTACCTGATGGTCTATGCCGACGCCTACGAATGGGTCGAACTGCCGAACACGCTGGGGATGAGCCAGTTCGGCGACGGTGGATTGCTGGCGTCAAAGCCCTATGTTGCCTCGGGCGCCTACATCAATCGCATGTCAAATCACTGCAAGACCTGTCGCTACAAGGTCAGCCAACCGCACGGTGACGAGGCCTGCCCCTTCAACGCGCTCTACTGGCACTTCCTCGCGCGCCATCGCGCGAAGCTCGCTGCAAACCCACGAATGGGACAGATGTACCGAACGTGGGACAAGTTCTCGGCCGACCGCCGCACATCGACCCTCGCAAGTGCGGAGGGGTTTCTAGCCATGCTCGACGGATTGTGACCGTCGCAAAGTCGCGATTAGCGGGCAGAACCTTGCATGCTTGTTCACTGAACAGACGTTGATTCGAGTGGAATTGTAACGACGAATTCCGTGCCTTTGGGTTGCGGGTTGACGCTGATGGTCGCCTCCAATTGCTGCTGGAAGGCTCGCAAGAGCCGCATGCCCAGCCCCTTGGTATTGGCTAGATCAAAGTCGGGTGGAAGCCCGACACCCTCGTTTCTGACGGAAATTTGGATCGCGTCACCACAGCCAATTAAACCAACCCAGATATTGAGAGCCGTCTGCCCTTCACGGCCATACTTGGCAGCGTTCGTGATGAGCTCATTGACCATCAAGGCGATGGGAATGGCGCGATCCGTCGCGATCATGACGTCGTGCTGCGCATCAATGTGAATCTCGCAGTGCGCAACGCTCTCATCGATATCGCGACAGACCTGCTCGATATAGCGGCCAATATCCAGGTGTTCGACGTCGTCGGTTTGGTAGAGGCGTTCGTGGGCCCGCGCGATAGCGTGCACGCGAACGGCAGCAGCTTCGAGCTGTTCAGGTGCCGTCAAGGCGCCGCCATCTTTCGCCTGCAATCGAAGCATGCTGATGACGATCGACAAACTATTCTTTATGCGATGGTTCATCTCCTTCAGAAGTACTTGGTGCTGCCCCAGTGCGGCTTTGAGAAGCCGCTGATTTCGCTCCCGTTCGATGGCCATTCCCAAAATGTTGGCCGCCCCTTGAAGGAAAGGGATGTCATTCTCGGTGAAATCGCCCTCGGACCGGCTGTCGACTTCGAGGACGCCATAAGGCACCCCATCGCCTTGCAGAATAACGTTCATGGCGCGTGAGATATTGTATCGAGCAAACAATTCCGGCGTACGAAACCGCTGCTCGTTGGCGAGATGGTTTGAGATCACGGGCTTCCCCGTCTTGAGGGCATATCCTGCCGGGGAGGCAAGATCGGCCCCCACTTGCGCCACCCCGACCACATCTGATTCCCAACCCACACCTGCGCGAACTGTGAAACAGTTGTCAGCCGGCACAAATTCGAGAACCTTGCAGAACTCAGCCGACAAGCCCTCGGCCACCAAATGAACGGTATCTGTCAGCAGGGTGTGCAGGTCGTTACCCTGCAAAGCGTTGACCCCGAGTTCAGACAAGATTTCCTGTTGCCGGATGCGTTGATCGAGAGACTGTCGAGTGAGGTCCGGAACAATCATTCCCGCTGCCGGCTCTACAATTGGGGTCTTACCGCTCTCATTGACGCTCACGGGGCGACCTTTCATGGCGTCAGTGGTGGTTGATCGAAGTGGCGCGCACGCGCCACGCACACGGCGTGACGGTGTTCTTAAAGTTGTGGCAATTTGTAGTCCAACTTGTGTTCAGTTTCTGAAAGGCTTGTCGACGTCGCCACATGACGTGATTGGCAATCGCCATCGATCCCATCGCCCCGACTGAAGTCAAAATCCATGCTGCCCGCGACACGGCGCCAGAAAGACAAGCTCAATATGACTTCGGCAATCCGAGCTTCTTCTCGGCGATGTGACACAGCATCATCTGCGGCGTCACCGGCGCGATGTAGAGGATCATCACCTCGCGCATGAATCGCTCGACGTGGAATTCCTTGGCGTAACCGTAGCCGCCGTGGGTCAGCATCGCGTGTTCGCAGGTTCTGAGTGCCGCCTGCGAGGCAAGCAGCTTGGCGGCGTTGGCTTCGGGTCCGCAAGGCCTGCCATTATCATAGAGTGATGCTGCGGCGAGCATCATGTGATTGGCAGCTTCGAGTTCGGCCCAGCTCTGCGCCAATGGATGCTGGACGCCCTGGTTCTGGCCGATCGGCCGGTCGAACACCACGCGGTCCTTGGCATATTGCGTTGCCCGCGCCAGCGCCGCGCGCCCGACCCCCACGGCTTCGGCGGCGAGCAGAATGCGTTCGGCGTTCATGCCGTGCAGGATGTAATTGAAGCCCTGACCTTCTTCGCCGATCCGATCTTCGACCGGCACCGGCAGATTGTCGATGAACAGTTCGTTGCTGTCGACCGCCTTGCGGCCCATCTTGTCGATCTCGCGCACGTCGACGAAGCGGCGGTCGAGTTTCGTGTAGAACAGGCTGAGGCCATCGGTCGGCTTCTTGCATTCGTCGATCGGCGTGGTGCGGACGAGCAGCAGGATCTGGTCGGCAACCTGCGCGGTCGAGATCCACACTTTCTTGCCCGACACCAGATAGCGGTCGCCGTCGCGAACGGCGCGGGTCTTGAGCTTCGTCGTATTGAGCCCGGCATCCGGCTCGGTGACACCGAAGCAGGCTTTCACCTCGCCACGGATCAGCGGCGGCAACATGCGTTGCTTCTGCTCCTCGGTTCCGAAGGCGACCACCGGCTGCAGCCCGAAGATGTTCATGTGGATCGACGAGCACGCCGCCACCGCGCCACCCGACTCCGCCACCGCCTGCAGGAACAGCGCCGCCTCGGTAATGCCGAGGCCCGACCCGCCATACACCTCCGGCATGGCGATGCCGAGGAAGCCGGCATCGGCCACCGCACGATAGAACTCCTCCGGAAAGCCGCCATCACGATCGCGCTTGAGCCAGTAGTCGATCCCTACCTGATCACAGATCCGCCGCGCCGCATCTTGGATTTCCAGCTGCAGAGGTGAGAGTTCGTAGTCCATGCCCAGGATCCGTGCCGATTTGATGTGACTTGCCAGCATAGCGTTGTAATCGGCGACCGTTACCGAATTTCCGCAAGCCACCGTCCAACCAGGCGCAGCGGCGCACCACCGCCGCTTCCATGACCGCAATTCGAGCCTCGCCGCAGGGTTGCCTGACCGTATATGGTTACCCAGACTTCAACCCGGAGACTGCTCGATGTTGACTGACATCTTGCTCTTCATCGCCATAGGTTTCGCGGCCCAGCTGGTCGATGGCGCCATCGGCATGGCCTACGGCATCACCGCCACCACGATCCTGATGGGGTTTGGGGTACCGCCAGCCACCGCCAGCGCCTCGATTCACGCTGCGGAAGTCTTTACGACCGCAGCGTCGGGGACAGCGCATTGGCGAATGGGAAATGTCGATCGCAAACTGATTGTGCGACTCGCAGTGCCGGGCATGATTGGCGGCTGCATCGGCGCCTACGTACTTGCTACAGTGCCGGGCGACAGCATCCGGCCAATCGTCAGTTCATATCTGCTCGTGATGGGCGCGATCATCGTATGGCGGGCCATCTGGAAGGAGCGAGGCGAGCACAAAGTGCCGAAGCATGTTGGCCTACTGGGCTTGGTCGGCGGTTTTCTGGACGCAATCGGAGGTGGCGGTTGGGGCGCCATGGTGACGACGACCCTGATCGGGCGCGGCGCGAGCGCACGATTTGCCATTGGCTCCGCCAATGTGGCGGAGTTTTTCGTCACCGCCACGGTTACCGCGACATTTGTCGCAACCGTGGGCCTCACCCTCTGGCCAGTCATTACGGGACTGGTCATCGGCGGAGTCGTTGCAGCCCCGTTCGCCGCCTATGCCACCAAGCATTTGCCGGACCGGCCGGTGATGATCCTGGTTGGTGTGGTGGTCATGCTGTTGAGCCTGCGAAGCCTATTGTTGGCATTGCGATAATCCACGAAAGCCGCCGCGCGCCCCTCAGTTCAAGGGAAAAAATGAAAGAACACTGCCACCGCCATGTTCGATGAACCGCGATGGTTGTATAATCAGCCTGAGCCTTGCTAAAATCTGATCTTCACCTTGCCGCCAAGCTCTCCGGTCCCCGCGACCGCGTGTGGACTGGCGCAAACGGCACAAACAGCGTACAGGGGGCGTCAACAACCGTACATTGCCCATTGTCGCCCGCGCGTTTCGGCCGGGTCGCTCACGGCATCGCATCCCTGGATCAGCATTCCCATGACATTCCCGACGACCCATCCCGCGCTCGCGCGCACCCTTGCCGCGCGAGATTATTCGGTGCCGACCGCCGTCCAGCTCGCCGTGCTCGACGCCAACGCGGCGACCCGTGACTTGCTGGTTTCGGCCCAGACCGGTTCCGGCAAGACCGTCGCCTTCGGCCTCGCCATGGCCCAGACCCTGCTCGGCGAAGCTGAACGCTTCGGGCAGGCCGCCGAACCGCTGGCGCTGATCATCGCACCGACCCGCGAACTCGCCATGCAGGTGCAGCGTGAATTGGTCTGGCTCTATGCCGAGGCTGGCGCCCGCATCACCACCTGCGTCGGCGGCATGGATGGCCGTGAGGAAGCCCGCCAGTTGCGTGCTGGCAGCCACATCGTGGTCGGCACACCGGGACGCCTTCGCGATCACCTCGAACGGAAGCGGCTCGACTTGTCGGCGCTGAAGACCGTCGTGCTCGACGAGGCCGACGAGATGCTCGACCTCGGATTCCGCGAAGACCTCGAGTTCATCCTCGACGCGACGCCCGCGGCCCGCCAGACGCTACTGTTCTCCGCCACCATGCCGCGCGAGATCGAGACACTCGCCCGCAGCTATCAGCGCGACGCCATCCGCATTGAGACCGGCCGCCGCAACGAACAACACGCCGATATCGACTATCGCGGCTACCGCGTCGCCGGCCACGACATCGAGAACGCCGTCGTCAACGTATTGCGCTTCAACGAGTCGCGCGCGACGCTGGTGTTTTGCGCCACCCGCGAGGCGGTGAAACGCATGCACGCGCGCCTGATGGAGCGTGGCTTCTCGGCCGTGGCGCTGTCCGGAGAACTGTCCCAGGAACAACGCAATCAGGCACTGCAGTCCTTGCGTGATGGCCGCGCCAGAGTGCTGGTCGCGACCGACGTCGCCGCGCGCGGCCTAGATTTGCCGGACCTTGCGCTTGTCATCCATGCCGACCTGCCGAACGACAGCGAGACGCTGCTGCATCGCTCGGGCCGCACCGGTCGTGCCGGCCGGAAAGGCATGTGCGCGCTGATCGTGCCGTTCAGCAAACGCCGCAAGGCCGAGACGCTGCTCAATGGTGCCAAGCTGCGCGTGATCTGGAGTCCGGCGCCGACCGCGGACGAAATCCGCGCCAAGGATCAGGAGCGGTTCCTCGCCGATGCAGTGTTCATCGACGTCGCCACCGAAGAAGAACTCGCCCTCGTCACTTCGCTGCAATCATCGCAGACCGCCGAGGCAATCGCGCTCGCGCTGGTGCGCATGCATCGTGCCAGCTTACCGACGCCAGAGGATCTGTCGGAAGATACCGGCCCGCCGCCACGCCGCGATGGCGATCGGCCGCGCTCCTCCGGTTACGTCAGCCGCGCCGCCAGCGGTGAAGTGCGCGAGCCTCGCGAACGCCGTGTTCGCGACGGTTTCGCACCGCGCAATTCCGACAGTGCCGATAAGCCTTTCGAGCGAGAGCGCGAGCGTGCACCGCGCAGCCCCCGCCAAGACACGCGCCCGATGGTGTGGTTCCGGCTCAACATCGGCCGCGAGCGCAATGCCGATCCGCGCTGGCTACTGCCGCTGATCTGCAAGGCCGGCGATGTCACCAAGACAGATATCGGCGCGATCAAGATTTTCGATCGTGACACCCGCTTCGAGATCGTAGCCGACCAGGCCGACCGGTTCGCCGAGGCGATCCAGTCGAACAAGCCAAAGGAAGGCCACATCAGCCGCGTTGGCGATCACACCCCGGCCGAGGGCGCTCCAGCACCGGCCACCGAGCGGCCACCACGCAAGGAATATGTGCCGAAGGCGGATGCCGAGCGCGCACCTCGCAAGGCCTATGAACCGAAGGCGGATACCGCACCGCGTAAGTCGTATGATCGGACGGCCACGCGCACCGACCTGCCGTCTGAACGGGCCGATCACAAGACCGAGCGCTCGGAGCACAAGCCGAAGTCGGACTGGAAGCCGCGCCCGAAACCGTTCGAGGCCCGCAAGAGCGCCGGACACAGTGACGGTTTCAAGGCGCGTACCGAGCCGCGCGATAAAGACAAGGACCAGCGTGCGAAGCCGTTCGAACCGCGCGAAAATCGTGATCGCAAGCCGAAAGAAGGCGGCTTCGCCGCCCGTGGCAGCGCGCGTCCAGCCGGCTTCGTCGCACGCACACCGAAGCCCGGCGCGGCGCGTCCCGAAGCCAAGGGCGGTGCCAAGCCGTTCAACAAGTTCGCGGGTAAGAGCACTTATAAGACCAAGAAGGCGCGTCAGGCAGAGCCTTCGGGTAGCTGAGGCTTCGTGCGTCCCCAGGGCACCAGCCAGATGGCAAGCGCGGTGAGGATGCCGTAGCCGGTCATCGCCGCACCGACGAGTGCGAACAGCTGCCACGTCGGCGCGCCGCTGACCGCGAGCCACCAGCCGCCAACGGCGATCGCGATCAGCCGCGCGGTGCCGGCCAGTACCGGGCCCAGCACTTTGCCGGCGCCCTGCGATGCGAAATAGAGGCAAAGCCCCAAGCCGAAAAATCCATACGCCGGGCCGACGCAAAGAAAATAGGTGCGCGTCGCCTCAAGCACTGCTGGCTCGGTGCTGAACAGTCGCGCCCACAGGTCAGGCTGCAGCGTCACGATAATGCCGACAACGCCCGAAACCACCGCCGACACGATGCCGCCGGCCCATGCGACTCGGCGGGCGCGCGCGACTTCGCCGGCGCCGATCGCCATTCCGACCATCGGCACGCAGGCGACGCCGACCGCGAACGAGAATGGCACCAGCATGAACTCGAACCGCGCGCCGATGCCGTAGCCGGCAAGCGCCTCGGGCCCGAACTCTGACACCAGACGGGCGAGGATCAAAATCGAAAGCACCGTCTGCAGCGGCGACACGCAGGCCAGCACACCGACGCGCAGGATATCGCGGAAGATCTCAGGCTCGGGCGTGAAGTTGGCGAATGACAGCCGCACGCGGGCACGGTTCGAGGTCAGGAACCACAGTAGAAACGCGGTGCCGAAGCCGAAGGCGATGACATTTGCCAAGGCGATGCCGGCGATGCCGAGACGCGGCAGCGGTCCGAAGCCGAAGCCGAGTGCACCGCCGAGCAACACCTGCAGGCCGGCGGTCGCGAGCAAGGTGCCCGACGGCACCTTCATGTTGCCGGTGCCACGACAGATCGAGGCCAACGTATTGGTCAGCCATACGCCGACCGAACCGAAGAACACCACATTGGCATAGGTAAGTGCCGCTTCGAGGGCTGGTCCGCGACCACCGAGCAGCGCGAATATGCGGTTGCCGCCAACCAGCATGATCGCGGAGAATGCCAGCCCGCCGATCAGGCCGATGATCATGGCGTGCACCGCGAGCGAGGCGGCGCGTTCATCATGACCGGCGCCGAGCGCACGGGCGATCGCTGATGAAACGCCGCCGCCCATCGCGCCCGACGACATCATCTGCTGCAGCATCACAATCGGGAATACCAGCGCGAGACCGGCCAGCGACGAGGTGCCGAGTTGCCCGACATAGGCGGTCTCGGCAATGGCAACGAGTGCAGTCGCCAGCATGCCAAGCAGATTGGGCAGGGTGAGCCGCAGCAGTGTCGGCACGATCGGCGCCGACAACAGGGCATTGGGGCGGGGCGGAACCACTCTGGCCGCTTCGGTGGCGATGCTCATCCGGCCCGCATAGCATGGCCGGCCCAAACCACGATGCTGCTGCCGTGCTGGGGCAGTCCTGCGAATTTAGGGGGCGGTCCCGCGTGCACGGCATTCACCGTAAGCAAAGCCAGCAACTTCCGGGCGGCCGCGCCAAATGGCAGTAATTAAAGGTCAGGCGCTCGGCTGCATCGGCGCCCATTTGCGCCAGCACCGCGTCCCCCCCCCCTGCCCCCAGCGAGGTCAATCCGTCAGATCGAACATCTTCAGTTGATCGAGCGTCTCGCCGAACCACGATGCGATGCCGCCCTCGCGCGCGGCGAGGTACGTCGGCTCGCCGTTTTCCAGAACCATCGGCACATCGTGCCCTGGCACCAGCACCGTTCCGGGCCGCTGGCGCCACAACTCCCATATGCCCTCGATCGAACGGCGACTGACCGATTGGTCGTAGGTCATGTCAGCGACACGCGACAGGATCTCGGCTCGGTTCTTGGCGGCGTCACCGGTGAATATGATATCGCGCGACTTGCCCGCGAGCATGAAGAACACGTGCCCCGGCGTGTGACCGGGCGCGGCATGCGTGGTGATACCGGGAATGGTCGTGGCGCCGGCCGTGATGCGCGCGAGTTGCGGCGACCTGTCGAGTTCGCGCACATAGAGTTCCGGCACCGGTGTCGTGCCCCACGGCTCCTTCAGCGACCACGCAAGTTCGCCGCCATCGATGTATATTTTCGCGTTCGGGAACATCACCCAGTTGATCGAATGGTCCCAATGCGAGTGAGTCAGCAGTACGTCGGTGACGTCGGCTGGCGTGAGACCGTTGGCGGCGAGCCGTTCGAGGATCAAGTTGCGCTGACCGAACGAGCCGGTGTCGATCAGCGCCACGCGGCCGTGTCCGCGCAGCAGTGCAATCGTGCTCCACCCCAATCCGCCATGGCAAACCGCCTTGCCGGGATATCCCTGCACCGCGATTTCGATTTCATAGCCGCCTTCGGTGAACGATTGGCGCGGCAGCTTGGCGGGGTTGGTCATGGCAGTCCTCGCAGGCAAAACAATTGCGATGCCGTAGGTTGGGTTAGGACGCCTCTTCGCGTCCGTAACCCAACAACTTCGATCCCCACCCGTGAATGTTGGGTTACGCGCCGAAGAGGCGCTAACCCAACCTACAAGCCAAGATAAACCTTCTGCACGTTTGCATCGTTGGCGAGATCCTTCGACGCCCCCGACATGGCGTTGCGACCGACTTGCAGCACGTAGGCGCTATCAGACACTTCGAGTGCGAGTTCGACCGACTGCTCGGCAAGCAAAATCGTAAGGCCGGTTTTGTGCAGTTGCTGCAACGTGTCGTACATGCCTTCGACGATCGCCGGCGCGAGACCGAGACTCGGCTCGTCGAGCATCAGCAGTTGCGGGTCGCTCATCAGGGCGCGGCCAACGGCCAGCATCTGACGCTCGCCGCCGGACATGGTGCCAGCGCGTTGGCGGCGGCGCTCGGCGAGCTTCGGGAAGATGGCGTAGACCTTGTCGAGCAACTCGCGCTTTCGGGCATCGCCGTCGACGGTGGTGGCGCCGAGCATCAGGTTGTTCTCGACGCTTTGCTGCACGAACAGTCGCCAGCCTTCCGGCGCAAGCGCCAGGCCGCTACGGACAATCGTGTAGGCCGGCTTGCCGGTGATCTCACCACCGGCGAACATGATCCGGCCACCCGAACTCGGAATCAACCCGACAATTGCGTTCAGCGTCGTGGTCTTGCCGGCGCCGTTGGAGCCGAGCAGCGCCACCACGGAGCCCTTTGGCACCACCAGCGACACGTCGGCAACGCCAATCAAGTCACCGTATTTGACTTCGAGATTATCGACGGTGAGCAGGGCGTCGGTCATGCCTTGCCTCCCGCGAAACCCTTGGCGGCGTCGGCGGCGGCGCGCTTTCCCAGATATGCTTGAATAACTGCCGGGTCGCGCGTCACTTCGGCCGGCGTGCCGCGCGCAATCTCGCGGCCCTGGTGGAAAACGATGACGCGCTCGGCGAGCGAGATAATCACTTCCATGATGTGCTCAACGATGACGAGGGTGATGCCGGAACGGTGGATGTCGCGCACCAGGTCTATGGCGCGGCGCACCTCTGACGCGGTAAGGCCTGCCATCGCCTCGTCGAGTAGCAGCACTTTGGGTTCGGTTGCGAGTGCTCGGGCGATCTCCAGCCGCTTGCGGCCCGGCGTGCCGAGACTGCCAGCCGGCGCATCCATCACCTCGGCCATACCGACGCGGGCAATGACCTCGGTCGCCTTGGCGCGGGCCTCGTGGGCATGCGAAGTGCGCAGAAATGCACCAATCATGACGTTCTCAAGCACGCTCATGGTCTCAAAGGTCGCCGGCACTTGGAAAGTTCGGGCGAGGCCGAGCCTGGCGCGCGCCTCCGGCGTAAGGTTGGTAACATCGCGACCGTCGAGGTGGACCGTGCCGGCGGTCGGCAGCAGATCGCCGGTGAGGCAGTTGAAGAACGTCGACTTGCCAGCGCCGTTCGGTCCGATCAGGCCTAGAATTTCGCCCTGGTTGATGCCGACCGACGCATCGTCCACCGCCTTGAAGGCGCCGAAAGCCTTCGTTACATCGCGCGCTTCAAGCAGCATCGGCTACCTTCTTGGCTTTGTCCGTAGCCTTCGCCGCGGCGCTGCTGCGATCGAGGATCAGCTTCAGGATGCCACCCGGGTAAAACCGCGCGATGATCATGATGATGGCTCCATAGACGACGAAAGTGATGCCGGCGCCCTTGCCGCCAAGCAAGTTATTGGAGATCTCCTCCAGCGGCACCAGGATTGCGGCACCGACCAGCGGACCGAACAGCAGTCCAGCGCCGCCGAGCGCGGCCATGATCAGGATCTTCACCGAGGTCAGAATGCCGAGCCCACTTTCCGGGTCGACGAAGCCGAACATGGTCGAGTAAAGCGCACCGGCGACGCTCGTGAGGCCGGCACTCAACATGTAGGCGTAGAGCTTGTAGCGGCCAGCCTCGACACCGAGCGAACGCGCCGCTCGCTCGTTGTCCTTGATCGCGCGCAGGTAGAAGCCAACACGGCTTTCCGCCATGCGATGGGTGATCCACAGCACGCCGATCAGCACGGCGAGGAACAGGTAGTAGTATGGCACACCGGATGTGAACGACAGGTCGAACACCGTGCGCGGCACCACCGGACCACTCAAGCCCACCGCCGCGCCGAGAAACTCCATGTTGGTGACAATCAGGCGCGCCAGTTCGGCGACAGCGATCGTCGCCATGCTGAAGTAGTGGCCGGACAGCCGCAGCGTCGGCACTCCGATGATCGCGGCGATCGCGACACTCGTCAGTACGCCCATCGGCACGCCGGCGATCGGTGGCCAGCCGAAATGGGTGTAGACCGCGAGGCTCGCATATGCACCGCAGCCGAAGAACACAACATGGCCGACCGAAACTTGGCCCGCGTAACCGCCGACGATGTTCCAAGCCGAGGCGGCGATTGCGTACAACAACACCAGTGCTCCGAGGCGTTGCTGGAACGGTGTCGTCAGGATCAGCGGGTAGACGAGGGCGATCGCCAGCGCAATTCCCGGCCAGAGAAAACGCTGCATCACATTTTCCCCATGAGGCCTTGCGGGCGGAACCACAGCACCGCGATGAAGAGTACGTAAACGACAATATCCTTGTAGATGGCGCCGATCAGATAGCCCGACAGCGACTCGATCACGCCGATCAGGATGCCGGCGATCAGCGCGCCGGGGATCGAGCCGAAGCCGCCGAGCGATACCGTGACGAAGGCGACGATGCCGAGTGTCTCGCCGACGGTCGGCGCGATGTAGAAAAAGGTGGCGATCAGCGCACCGGCAATGCCGGTGAGCCCGGCCGCCAGCGCCCAGGCCGTCGCCTGCATGCGCTCGGGCCGAATGCCCATCAACTGCGCCGCCATCGCGTCTTCGGATACTGCCAGCATACGGCTGCCGAGGCTCGTCCGGGTCAGCAGCAGATGCAGCCCGAGCGTCAGCAGCACGGCGAGTACACCAGCCAGCAGCCGCGAGGCCTGGATGCGAATGCCGCCGATGTCAAAAGTGCCGCCGACCAAGTTCTCCGGCAGCGACAGGAAATCAGCGCCGAAGCCCCAGAAGATCGAATAGCGCAGCAGCAGCGCAAGGCCGAAGGTGCCGAGGATCTGCGCCAGCATCGGCCCCTTCATCACGTGCCGCACAAGGCCGAAGTAGGCAATGATACCGAGTGTCGCCAGCACGATCGCCGCGATCGGAATCGATGCCGCCGGGCCGAAACCGAGCAACTTCCACACCACGAACGCCACGTACATGGCGACCATGACGAAGTCGCCATGCGCGAAGTTGACGACATTCATCATGCCCCAGATCAGCGTCAAGTCCGGACGCGAACAGGGCATAGACGGCGCCGAGCAGTATGCCGCCGACAAGGACTTGGACAAGGGAGAGGGACATTGGTTCGGGGCGCCGATGCGTGGTTGAGTACAGCGGTCGAGGCACGGCGCAAGCGAACGGCCCGGAAGCGGTTGAGCCACCGAGCCGTCGAATATCACCAGCCCTTATAAGGCAGCTGCAACGGCGAGGTCGCTTGCGCGCTTGGCCAGACAGCGACGTACTTATCGCCCTGCACTTGGATCAACAGCGCGGCGGCGAGTGTGTTGTTACCCTTCTCGTCGAACTTGACGCCTCGGAACCCCATCATGAGCTGATTGGGCTTCAGATCGGTGGCCTTAAGCGCCGCTTGGATCTTGGCCGGATCGGTCGAGCCGGCGCGGTTGATCGCGTCGGCCAGCGTCAACACGCCTTGCATGGCGCGACCGGCGGTGTCGTCGAGATCGTTGCCGGTCTTCTTCTTGAACATCTCGTTGACGAGATAAGGAATTGTACCGGGCTTGCCGATGTCAAACGCCGATCGGTTGATCGCACCCTGCGCGATCGGGCCAACGGTCTTCAGGAAGGCTGCGTCCGAGAAGCCCGAGTTGTCGCCAATCAGGATCGGCGGCTTGTAGCCGAGCGCCTGCATCGTCTTCATGTAGAGAATGGCGTCTGAGGTGTAGCTGACGAAAATGATGCAGTCGGGGTTCTTGTCCTTCAGCTGTAGCACCTGAGATTGCACGTCGGTCGTGTTGGCGCTGTAGGGAACCTCGAGGCCGATATTGAAGCCGTTTTCCTTGGCGGCTTCACGTATCACCTTGGCGATCGAGGTGCCGTATTCGGTGTTCTCGTTGACGATCGCGATGTTGTCGACCTTGGTGCCCTTCGCCTTCATTTCCTTGAGGAAGTCCATGTAGATCTTGGCAATGTCGGAGGCGATTGGCGTCGTGCGGAAGAACCACTTGAAGCCGCGCTCGGTCAGGTTCGCGGCCACCGATTCACCCGACAGGAACGGAATGCCGTATTTTTCGGCGATGGCACTCGCGGTAAGCGTGATCCCGGACTGGTAGGCACCGGTCAGCGCGTGCACCTTCTCCTCGGTGATCAACCGCAACGCCTGGTTCTGGCCGGCGGCTGGCGTGCCCTGGTTGTCGGCAAAAACGAATTCGATCTTGGCACCACCAAGATTCGTCAGCCCGGCGCCCTTGGCCAGTGTCAGGTCGCCGAGCTCAGGATGAGCGTTATTGATGATGTCGGCGGCCACTTCGATCGCAGCTTTTGCCGAGGCGCCGGCACTCGCGGCGTTGCCACTCAACGGATAGATGGCGCCGATCTTGACTGTACCTTGCGCCCAGGCGCCGGCCGTGGCCACAACCGTCAAAGCCGCAGCGCCAACCATAATGCCGAGTTTTTTGAGCATGCGATCCTCGTGTTCCAACCCTGATTGCGCATTCGCCGAAGGCGTCGCACCGATGGCTCCCACCACTTTGTCGGATGGTGAGCCGGCCGCACGCTAGCAAACGATCAGGCGAGACGGTAGCCCCACACCGCGCCGGTCGCATCGGCAGTTCTGCATGGCGCATGCCCGCCGACTTGATAGGCAAACCATGGCAGCCAGGTTAGTCTGCTTAGTCCTACAAGGAGGCTGCCATGGCTCGACCAGCGCTTGCGGATCGCACCAACTCCAAGGTCGAGGCCGAGTTTCGTGCCCGCACGAAAAGGTCGGCGGCACTGTACGAGCGCGCACGCAAAGTCATTCCCGCCGGCCTCACCCACGACAGCCGGACGCTGCTGCCCTATCCGATCTATGCGACCCGCGGCGAGGGTCCGCGCAAGTGGGATGTCGATGGCAACGAATATGTCGACTATTTCGGTGGTCACGGAGCACTGCTGCTGGGTCATGGTCACCCGGCGGTTGTGGAGGCGATCACCACGCAGGCAAGGATTGCGACGCATCTGGGGTCGTCACACGAGCGCGAAGTCGAATGGGCGGAATTGGTCAATCGGCTGATCCCCTGCGCCGAACGCGTGCGCTTTACCGCTTCAGGTACCGAAGCCTCGCATCTGGCTCTCAGGCTCGCCCGCGCGCACGCCGGCAAACAGAAGGTGATCCGCTTCGTCGGCCATTTCCATGGCTGGCACGACGCGGTGACGGCTGGCGCCATGTCGCACTTCGACGGTGGCGTCCCGGTCGGCATAAATCCGGCTTTGGTCGAGCAGACCATCATGCTGCCGGCCGACGACCCCGGGCGCGTCGAAGACGTATTGAATGCGCGGGACGACGTCGCTGCGGTGATCTTCGAGCCGTCCGGTGCGACCTGGGGTCAGGTGCCGCTGCCGGAGGGCTTCATCGCATCGCTGCGCGACATCACCAAGCGGCATGGCGTGACGCTGATATTTGACGAAGTCATCACCGGCTTCAGATGGTCCAAGGGTGGCGCGCAAGGTCGCTTCGGGATCAAGGCCGACATGTGCGTACTGGCCAAGATCGTCGCCGGCGGCATGCCGGGCGGCGCCGTCGCCGGCCGTGCCGACATCATGGACCAACTCGACGCCGGCATCATGAAAATTGCCAGCAGAGAGAAGGTCGGTCACCAAGGCACGTTCAACTCCAACCCCATCTGCGCCGCTGCTGCCGTGACAACTCTGGGCATCATCGAACGGGAAGATATATGCGAGCAGGCTGAGCGTGCAGCGGCCGCAATTCGCAACGGGATGAAGCAGATCTTGGTCGAGGAAAACATTCCATGGGGCATCTATGGTGACGCCTCGACTTTCCACATTTTCCAGAACCCGAATAAATTGCCGATCGACCCAGCAACCTTCGATGCCGGCAAGCTCGGTTTCAAGGGCCTCAAGGGCGCGCGCAATCCAGACCTCGCTTACCGCATGCGGCTGTCGATGATCGCCAACGGCGTCGATATCATGGGGGCGCCAGGCGGCGTTGTGTCGGCGATGCACGGCGCGCCAGAGGTTGCCAAGACGCTCGAAGCATTCCGCACCTCGGTGCGTTGGATGAAGCAGGACGGCGATATCTAACAGGCGCCAGCCGGCGGCCATCGGGCCAAGGATCGGGCACAGTGGATGGCAACAGCCACTCGGCGGACCTGTCGGCAGCGATCAGAGCGCGAACAATATTGAATAATCGTTTCCAATCAGTAGGTTGAATTTTTGTTTCGAATCGTCCTGCCGTGGTTTCGGCCGACACAGCAACCCCCTTTCGCGCCGTCTGTTGGAATTGGTCCTGCGCTGCTATAGCGGGGCAGCAAAATGCATTGAGCCTGACAACAGGAATTGGCCCCATGGAGCAGATCGCAACGCTCGTCGCCTTGGCGCGCAATCCCGTCCCGAGCGGCGCGGTCGTTGGTTTGTTTCCGGGCTATGATGGCAAACCGATGCGGTTCGCCCGCTGGACCCCGACCCGCACGCCCCATCGCGGTACAGTCTGCTGCTTTCCCGGCCGCAGCGAATTCATCGAGCGCTATTTCGAAACCATCGCCGACCTGAGGCGCCGTGGCTTCACCGTCGCCATCATGGATTGGCGCGGCCAAGGCGGCTCCTACCGGGCCCTCGCCAATCCACGCAAGGGGCATATCCGCGACTTCTCCGAGTATGATCGCGACCTCGCCTGCTTCATGCAACAGGAAGTGCTGCCGAACTGCCCGGCGCCCTACTATGCGCTCGGCCACTCGATGGGTGGGCACATCCTGCTGCGCGAAGCCGGCCAGAAAGACAGTTGGTTCGAACGCATCATCGTCACCGCGCCGATGCTGGAATTCCACCCGTCCCGCGTCGGTGCCTCGCAGACGGTGGCGAAGTGCTATGCGTCCGTCTGCACCTTTGCCGGCTTCGGCTCCTCCTATGTCCGCGGCGGCGGCGACGAGTTCGAGGAGGGCACTGTTTTTGAGGGCAATGCTCTGACTTCCGACCGCGAACGGTTCGAGCGCAATCGGGCATTGACGCTTGCAGCTCCACATCTTGCCATTGGCGCCGCCACCATCCGGTGGCTGCGCGCCTCCTACCGTTCGATGGCGATGCTCAACGATCCGGCCTACGCGGCGCAGGTGAAGGTGCCGCTGTTGCTGTTCGTGGCGGGGGCGGACACCATAGTGCTGCCTCGGGCGATCGAAGATTTCGCAACGCGCCTCAAGGTCGGGCGAGATGTAATGCTGGCAACGTCGCGGCACGAGATCCTGCAGGAAACCGACGAGATCCGCGCCCGTTTCTGGGCCGCTTTCGATGCCTACCTCGGCGTCGAGGCGCGGGCGGCGTAGGACTGAAAGTCGGTCAGGCGCCGATGCGGCAGGGTGATACCGATAGTTCATGTTGATGGAACTATTGAATATTTGGCCTAAGCCCTGCATATACGGAAGCATGCAGCGGCCTTTCCTCCATCCGACCCTCGACGACGTGACGCTTGAGAGTGTGTTGTATGCACTCGCCGATCCTGTCCGGCTGTCGATCGTATGTAAGTTGTCGGCGGGGAACTGTCCGATGAATTGCTCATCAGCCGCGCCAACCAAGCTGCCGAAATCGACCCAGTCGCATCACTATCAGGTGCTGCGCGAAGCCGGCTTGATCAGGTCTGAACGACGGGGTACCGAGGTCGTCAATACGCTGCGTTGCACGGAAATCAACGCCAAGTTTCCGGGTATCATCCCGGCGATCCTGACGGCGGCGGTGCGCCTGCAAACCTGCGAAATTGGCGGCACCAAGGGCGAAATCGACGCCTGATTCTCGGTTGATGCGGTTCGGCATTGCCGAGCGCACTGGAAACGACTAAAGACTGCGGCGTGCGAACGCCAAGCAGCACCCGTAGCTCAGCTGGATAGAGCGCTGCCCTCCGAAGGCAGAGGCCAGGGGTTCGAATCCCTTCGGGTGCGCCATTTCCGAGCCAAACGGCGAACCAGCGCAGCCGACGAGGCTCCGGTTAGCGCTCGCGCATCAAACGGCCAAATCGCCCGGATTGGGCAATTGTCACCTACCGACACGCAGCTATTTATTTTGCGTTCGATAGGGTCGGGTAGGAAGCCGGGGATGGGTGTCTTTGTGCTTGAATAAATTGGTGGAGCCGAGGGGAATCGAACCCCTGACCTCTGCAGTGCGATTGCAGCGCTCTCCCATCTGAGCTACGGCCCCTTAACCGGGAGGCTGCGTTGTAGGGGGCTGGGGCACCGATTGTCAAGCAAGCGGCCGCATTGACGGCTTGGACTGGGTGCACAGGAATTTCCGAAGGTGGGACCGGCCGCAAAATTGCTCGCGTTTCCGCCTTGCACCACACCCTGCCCGCCGTCTATGCCTCGCTCGTCGAATTCACCGCAGCTTGGCGCCGGAAAAAGCACATGATCGAGCTATTGGGTTTCATCAGCTACCTTATCACGCTCTACACCTATGTTGTGATCGCGGCGGTCATCCTGAGCTGGCTGATCGGATTCAATGTCATCAACGCGCACAATCCGATGGTCCGCTCGATCTGGCAGGCGATTTCGGCGGTGACCGAACCTCTGTTGGCGCCAATTCGCCGGATGCTGCCGAACATGGGTGGTCTCGATTTGTCGCCCATCGTGCTGCTGCTAGGTTGCTTCTTCGTGCAGTCAGTGATCATTCCCAATATCGCGAAACTGGTCCATTGATCGCATCCGCCCAGCCCTGGCGGACCACCAAGACCGGCGTCGCAATCCGCGTCCGGCTGACGCCACGCTCGTCTCGCGAAGCAGTGGAAGGCATCGAGGAAACGGCCGACGGCCCGGCTTTCAAGGCGCGGGTCCGGGCGGTGCCGGAAGATGGCGCCGCCAACGCGGCGGTGGAAAAACTGGTTGCGGCTTGGCTCGGCGTGACGAAAAGCAGCGTCAAACTGTCGGCAGGCGGCAAGTCGCGTGTGAAGGTGCTCGACGTCATTGGCGATGCCGGGCAGCTTGGCGCGCTGCTCGAGGCGAAGCTCGCGGCCGCACTGACACAGGGACAATGACATGGCACTGCTGATCGACGGCAAGGGTATTGCCGAAAGGCTGCGTGGAGAGATTGCGACCGAGGTCGCCGCATTCAAGCGGCGCCACAGCATTGTTCCAGGCCTCGCGGTCGTGATCGTTGGCGAGGACCCGGCGAGCCAGGTCTATGTGCGCAACAAGGGCCGGCAGACGACAGAGGCTGGCATGCGCTCCATCGAGCATAAACTGCCAGTGACCGTCACCGAACTTCAGTTGCTCGAAATGGTCGGCGACCTCAATCGCGACGATGATGTCCACGGCATCCTGGTGCAACTGCCGCTGCCGAAGCACATCGACAGCGCTCGAGTGATTGAAGCCATCGACCCAGCCAAGGACGTCGATGGCTTCCATCCGATCAATGTCGGTCGGTTGTCGACGGGCGTTCGATCGCTCGTGCCTTGCACGCCGGCTGGCTGCATCATCCTGGCGAAGTCCGTGAAACCTTCGCTTGAAGGTCTCGACGCGATTGTCATTGGCCGCTCGAACATCGTCGGCAAGCCGTTGGCGCAACTACTGCTGGCCGAGGGCTGCACGGTAACGATCGCCCATTCGAAAACCCGCGAACTGGCGGACCACGTGCGTCGCGCCGATCTAGTGCTGGCGGCGGTGGGCCGGCCGGAGTTCGTGCGTGGCGATTGGATCAAGCCCGGCGCCATCGTCATCGACGTCGGAATAAATCGTGTGCCGGGCGCAGATAGCAAGAGCCGTCTGGTGGGCGATGTGGCGTTCGACGAGGCAGCCAAAGTGGCCGGCGCCATTACACCGGTTCCCGGCGGGGTCGGGCCGATGACGATTGCGGGCCTTTTACGCAATACGCTCGAAGCGGCACGGGCGCAGGTCGATGTCGGGCCGCTGGAAAGCTGATCTGACCTGTAGAGCGAAACGCGGCACCCATTGGGCGCCACGCTTTTTGTTGGTCGCATCCGACTCCCCTTCGGAGGGCAGGCCGGATGCGACGGCTCAAACATCAACCCATGTAGCTGACGAACTTCGGTGACATGTAGACCGCCAAGCCTTCGCTACCGCCCTCGTGGCCGTAGCCTGAATCCTTGATGCCGCCGAACGGCACTTCGGGCAGCGCCAAGCCGTGGTGATTGATCGTCACCATGCCGTGGTCAAGCACGTCGGCGACCTTCGCCGCCGTCTTGCTGCTCTGGGTAAAGGCATAGCTCGCGAGGCCGAACGGCAGGCTGTTGGCCTGTTCCAGCATCGCATCGGTATCCTTGAAGCGCATCATGATCGCGACCGGGCCGAACGGCTCCTGCGTCATGATGTTGGCGTTGGCCGGCACGTCGGTCAGCACCGTCGGCTCGAAGAAGTTGCCCTGGTTGCCGATGCGCTTGCCACCGGTCGCGACCTTGGCGCCCTTCTCCTGGGCGTCCATGATGATGCTCTCCATCGCCGTGATGCGGCGCGGATTGGCCAGCGGCCCCATCTTGCTGGCCGGATCGAGGCCATCGCCGACCTTCAGCGCCTTGGCGTTGTCGGTGAACTTCGCGACGAACTTGTCATAGACCTTCTCGTGCACGAAGAAGCGGGTCGGCGAGATGCAGACCTGACCGGCATTGCGGTACTTCATGCCGCTCATCAGGTTGGCGACGTCGTCGGCATGGGCATCGTCGAACACCAGAACGGGTGCGTGGCCGCCGAGTTCCATGGTCGCCCGCTTCATGTGCAGACCAGCGAGTGCCGCCAGATGCTTGCCGACCGGCACCGAGCCGGTGAACGAAATCTTGCGGATGATCGGCGACGGGATCAGATATTCCGAGATCTCCGAAGGCACGCCGTAGACGAGGTTGACCACGCCATCGGGCACGCCGGCGTCAATGAAGCACTTCAGCATCGCGATCGGCGAAGCAGGCGTTTCCTCCGGACACTTGATGATGATCGAGCAGCCTGCAGCCAAAGCGGCCGAGACCTTGCGCACCGCCTGCGTGACCGGGAAGTTCCAGGGCGAGAACCCGGCAACCGGACCGACCGGCTCCATGATCACCATGTTGCGCACACCGTCGGCGCGCGCCGGGATGATGCGGCCATAGGCGCGGCGACCTTCCTCGGCGAACCAGTCGGTAATGTCGGCGGCGCCCATCACTTCCATTTTGGCCTCGGCCAACACCTTGCCCTGCTCCAAGGTGAGGAGAGTGGCAATCGCGTCGGTGCGGGCGCGGATCAGATCGGCGGCCTTGCGCAGGATCTTGGAACGCTCGAACGCCGAGACTTTCTTCCAGGTGTTGAAACCCTTCTGAGCGGCCTTGAGCGCGGCGTCGAGATCGGCCTTGGAGGCGTGCGGCAGGTTGCCGAGCACGGCGTTGGTCGAGGGGTTCATGACGTCCTGGGCCTTTGCCGAGGTGCCCTTGGTCCACTTGCCGTCGATGTAGTGGTTCAGTGTTTCGTACATGGGGTTTCCTGCTGGGTTCGTTGTTGGGGGCTTGTTCGATGGGCTGATAAACCCCATACCCGACTACACGGCAAGGTCTATCGCGCATGCCTGGAGTGCGCGTGAGCCGGTACCGATATGAGTAGGTCTAAAACGGCAATCCGACGTAGTTCTCCGCCAATGAACGCTGCGCCATCTCGGACGAGAGCAGATAGTCGAGATCGGTCTGCTGCAGTTTGGTGTCGTAAGGGATCTGGTCGGGGAACCTGTGCAGCAGCGTCGTCATCCACCAGGAGAACCGCTGCGCCTTCCATACGCGGGCCAGCGCCTTGGCCGAGTAGCCGTCAAGTCCGGTATCGTCGCCCTTCTTATAGTGTGCGACCATGGCGTGATAGAGATAGTAGATGTCGGACGCGGCGCTGTTGAGCCCGCGCGCGCCGGTTGGCGGCACGATGTGCGCCGCATCGCCGGCGAGGAAAAGCCGGCCATAGCGCATCGGCTCGGCAACGAAGCTGCGCAGCGGCGCGATGCTTTTCTCGATCGACGGGCCGGTGATCAGACGGCCCGCAACCTCATCGGGCAGCCGGCGTTTCAATTCCGCCCAGAAGGCCTCGTCCGACCAGTCCTCGACCGTGTCCGTCAGCGGCACCTGGATGTAGTACCGGCTCAGCACCTGCGAGCGCAGCGAACACAGTGCGAAGCCGCGCTCGTGCTTGGCATAGATCAATTCCGGCGAAACAGGCTTGGTCCGGGACAGCACACCGAGCCAGCCGAACGGATAGACCCGCTCGTACTCGCGCAGCACATCCTTCGGGATCGATTTGCGACTGACGCCGTGGAAGCCATCGGCGCCGATAACATAGTCGCAATCGATGCGGACGATGCGATCGCCGTCGCGGTAGGTAACATAGGGGTGATCTGATTTCAGGTCGTGCGGCGCCACGTCCTCGGCATTGTGGATGACGTTGCCCTTCATTCGATCGCGCGCTTCGTAGAGGTCGCGCGTCAGTTCGGTCTGGCCGTAAACGACGACCGAACTGCCCCCCGAATGCTTGTGCAGGTCGATGCGATCGAGAATGCCATCGTGCGCGATGTGGAAGCCGTGATGGATTTCGCCCTCGCGATCCATGCGGTCGCCGCACTGCGCTTCGCGCATCAAAGCAGCAAACCCGTGCTCAAGCACACCCGCACGGATACGGGAGAGCACATATTCGCGGCTGTGCCGTTCCAGGATCACCGTGTCGATGCCCTGCAGATGCAGCAGTTGCGACAACAGCAGTCCGGACGGTCCGCCACCGATGATGCACACCTGGGTCTTCATATCTTCGCCCTCCCGATTTTTGCCGACCCTAGCAATTTTCGCGACCGAGGCGAATTGATCCACCTCATGCAGTTGTCTGAATTTAAATGAGGCTCTCGTTCCGGTTACTTCATTCGTTGGATGCATTTACAATGAAAATGAAACGATCGTACCGATGACTGGTGCCGATTTTTTGCAGTTGCCAACAGAAAGCGAGGGCGGCAGTGGCGGCCAACAACTGCCAGCGTATCCTGCACAACCGTCAACTCTTGGTCGCAGCCAGCATGCCGAGGCCGAGTTTCGCGAGACGGCTCGCGGTTGCGGCGCCAAGCCCTGTCGGATCATTACCGGGCACGAACTCCACAATATTGAAACCAATGATCGGCGCACGCGCCGCCGCGCCATGCAGCAATTCGACGACATCGCCATAGGTCAATCCGCCGGGCGATGGCGCGATGACGCCGGGCATCACCGACGGATCGAGGCCGTCGACATCCAGGCAGACGACGATCGGCCGTCCCGGCGGTACCGCCTCGATCGCAGCAGTGATGCCTTTCGCGCGGACCACCCGCATGTCGATGAGCTTCGCACCCCATGCTTTCGCATCGGCGACATCTAAGGCGCGGGCACTGCCGATGCCCCGCGCGCCGACCTGCACAATCGCCTTGACACCGGCCATTTCCGAGGCGCGGCGCATGGTGCTCGACAGGCCGATCCGCTCACCCTGAACCTCGTCCCGCCAGTCGATATGCGCATCGATTTGCAGAATGGTGATCTCGCCACGCGCGGCAAACTCTTGCAGGAGCGGGATCTGCACGCTGTCGTCGCCGCCGAGCACCAGCGGCCGCGCACCGCGATCGAGCAGCGTCGCGGTCGTTTCGGCGATGCGAGCGCGGTTGGCTGCGAAATCCGTGCGCATCGAAGGCGACATCGCCACAGTCGACCAGGACGCGCCCCGGCGGCATCAGAGCTTCGCCAAGGTCGAAGTCGTAGTGCGTGCGGTTGGCGGCATAGCTGGCACTCGCCTTGCGGATCGCGGCCGGCGCCGCGGCGCAATAGGGCCCAGCCGATTTGTAGGGCGTGGCGCCGGGAATGCCGAGCACCGCCACCGCACCGGCTGGGACATCGGCCGGCGTCATCGGATCAGCATCCAAGAACGTGCCGCGGCTGGATGATTGATATAGGGCGCTGAGGGTCATTGCGTTAACATCCCATTGGCAAATACGAATGCCCCGACTTCAACATGAAGCCGGGGCATCGGCAATCGATTGCACTATTGAACCGCCCTCACTCCACCTTCTGCGGGCGCATGTCGGCTTTGGAGATGCCGGCGACTTCGACCGGCTTCTTCATGGCATCGCGACGGAATGGCTCACCGAGTTCCTGGTTGAGGATGACTTCGATGAAGGTCGTGACGCGCTTCTTCTGCGCCTCGCAGCTATCCTTCAGCGCAGCGGTGAGTTCGGCCTGCGTGCGCACGGTGACGCCCTTGAGACCGCAGCCCTCGGCAACCTTGGCATAGGACAAATGCGGATCGAGTTCGGTGCCGACGAAGTTGTCATCGTACCATAGCGTCGAGTTGCGCTTTTCCGCGCCCCACTGGTAGTTGCGGAAGACGACCATGGTGATGCCTGGCCATTCCTCGCGGCCGATCGAACTCATTTCACTCATGGAGATTCCGAACGCGCCATCGCCTGCAAAGCCAACCACCGGCACGTCGGGGCAACCGATCTTGGCGCCGATGATCGACGGGAAGCCGTAACCACAGGGGCCAAACAGGCCGGGAGAAAGGTATTTCCGGCCCTTGCTCGAACGTCGGGTAGGCGTTGCCGATGGCGCAGTTGTTGCCGATGTCGGACGAGATAATCGCGTCCTTCGGTAGCCCGGCCTGAATTGCCCGCCAGGCCTGACGCGGCGACAGGCGTTCCGGGTTCTTCTTGCGGGCGCGGTCGTTCCAGGTGGTGCCGGGATCGTCGTCCTCGTGGTCCATGCCGGAGAGCGCCTGCAGCCACGCCGACTTGGTCTTGTGGATCAGCGCTTTGCGTTCCTCGCGGCCGGCATTGCCGGCGGTCGGCGTCAAACGCCTGAGAATCTGTTGCGCAACCTGCTTGGCGTCGCCACAGATGCCGACGGTCACCGGTTTGGTGAGCCCGATGCGGTCGGCGTTGATGTCGACCTGGATCACCTTCGCGTTCTTCGGCCAGTAGTCGATGCCGTAGCCGGGCAGCGTCGAGAACGGGTTGAGGCGCGTGCCCAGCGCCAGCACCACGTCGGCCTTGGCGATCAGCTCCATCGCAGCCTTTGAGCCGTTGTAGCCGAGTGGGCCGCAGGCGAGGCGATGGCTGCCAGGGAAGCTGTCGTTGTGCTGATAGCCCGAGCACACCGGCGCATCGAGCTTCTCGGCCAGCGCCGCGCAATCGGCAATGGCGTTGCCGATGACGACGCCCGCTCCCGACAGGATGACCGGGAACTTCGCTTCCGACAGCAGTTTGGCGGCTTCGGCGATGGCTGCGGCGCCGCCTGCCGGACGCTCGAACTCGACCATCGCCGGCAAGGCGATGTCGACGACCTGGGTCCAGTAGTCGCGCGGCACGTTGATCTGGGCCGGCGCCGACAACCGCTTGGCCTTGAGGATGACGCGGCTCAGCACCTCGGCGATGCGGCTGGGATCGCGCACTTCTTCCTGGTAGCAGACCATGTCGCGGAACAGCGCCATCTGCTCGACTTCCTGGAAGCCGCCCATGCCGATGGTCTTGTTGGCCGCCTGCGGCGTCACCAGCAGCATCGGCGTATGGTTCCAGTAGGCCGTCTTCACGGCGGTGACGAAGTTGGTGATGCCGGGACCGTTCTGGGCGATGCACATGCCCATCTTGCCGGAGGCGCGGGTGTAGCCGTCGCAGATGTAGCCGCCGTTGCACTCGTGCGCCACGTCCCAGAAGGTGATGCCTGCTTTCGGAAACAAATCCGAGATCGGCATGAAAGCCGAACCGATGATGCCAAACGCGTGCTCGATGCCATGCATCTGCAGCACCTTCACGAACGCTTCTTCGGTGGTCATGCGCATGGCGGCGTTTCCTCGGTTGTTGGTGCAGCGTTGATGTTTACGGTATCGTCTGGCGCGGTGCCAAGCGGCGGCTTCGTTCCGCCAGGAGAAACAAAACGTCTCGCGATTTGACACCCGGCTTCAGCGGCTGTCAAATCAGTGTTAGACGCCGAGGGAGATCGAAACGTGGCCACTCTAGCCGATCACAAGCAGCAAGCCGACACCGTTTCGCCGCTGATCGCCAATGCGCGGCATGCGATGGCGGCGTTCGCCGTCGAGATCGAGGCGCACGGTCAGTCACGGATCGACGAAGCCGTGACCGCGCTGGCCTGGTCGATCTATGAGCCGGGCCGCGCCAAGCAGCTGGCCGAAATCGCGGTCGAGGTGACCGGCATCGGCCGGGTCGACAGCAAGATCATCAAGAACCAGCGCAAGACCTTCGGCACGCTGCGCGATCTGCTACGCGTGAAGTCGACCGGCATCATCGAGGAAGTGCCCGAGAAGGGGCTCGTCAAGTGGGCGAAGCCGGTGGGCGTGGTGGCGGCGATCACGCCCTCGACCAACCCGAGCGCGACGCCGGTCAACAAGGCGATGATGGCGCTGAAGGGCGGCAATGCCATCATCATCGCGCCGCCACCGAACGCCTGGGCGGCGTCGAAGCCTGCGGTCGATGGCATGCGGGCGGCATTGAAGAAAATCGGCCTGCCCGAAGACCTCGTTCAAATCCTGCCGGCGCCCGTCACCCGCGAGATGACGACACAGTTGATGGAGTTGTCCGACCTCGTGGTCTGCACCGGCAGTCAGGTCAACGTGAAGCAGTCCTACAAGTCGGGCAAGCCGGCGCTGGGCGTGGGCTTGGGCAACGTGCCGGTGATCATCGACGCCTCAGCCGATCTCGACGATGCCGCGCACAAGATCATGATGTCGAAGACCTTCGATCACGCGACGTCGTGCTCGTCGGAGAACGCGGTGGTGATCGTCGACGCCGTCTACGACAAGGCGATCGCCGCGCTCGAACGCCAGGGCGGCTACATGGCGAACGCGGCGGAGCGCGGTCGCATTGTCGAGCGGCTATGGGAGGGCGGGAAGCTCAACCGCAACGTAATCGCACAGGGACCGGAAGCGCTCGCCAAGGTTTTCGAATTGCCGGCCAAGGCTGCGACCGCGAAGTTCGTCATGGTGGAAGAGACCGGCATCGGCAAAGCCCATCCCTTGTCAGGCGAGAAGTTGTCGCTGGTGCTGACCGTCTATCGCGCGAAGGACTTCGACGATGCCGCCCGCATCACCCGCGCAATTCTCGACTACCAGGGTCGCGGCCACTCCTGCGGCATCCATACCAAGGATATGTCAAACGCCCGCGCGCTGGCCGAAAAAACCGACGTGGTGCGCGTGCTGGTCAACCAAGCGCACACCTTTGGCAACGGCGGTGGTTATGACAACGGCCTGCCCTTCACGCTGACGATGGGCTGCGGCACGTGGCAGGGCAACGCCATCAGCGACAACCTCAACTGGCGCTGTTTCGTCAACATCACCCACCTCGTGACGACGATTCCCGAAGATCGCCCCACAGAGGAGGCGCTGTTCGGCGCCTACTGGGCGAAGTGGGGCCGGGGGTAGAGGCGCGATGCATTCACTGCGCTAAACACCCTACTGCCCCATGCAAAAACTGCTCAGATGCCGCCGCGATAGGGCACGCCGACCTTGATCTTGTCCTCGACCTTGGTGACGCCCTCGGTCTCCTCGACCAGCAGGCGCAGGGCACGGTGCTGCTCGTTACTATCGACAAAGCCCCACATCTCGACCACACCGTCGTTGGCGGTGAGGTTGATATAGGTCTTGTTGATCCAAGGCTGCGTCTGGATGCGATCCTGCAAGGCGCGATGCAGCGCGGCGTTGTCGATCTTCTTGTCCGACTTGGCGAACTGCGACAGCGTCAACGCACGCACCAGATCGCCGCGCGTAATGATGCCGACGAGGCGACCCTCGCTCACCACTGGCACGCGCTTGATCTTATGCTTGTCGAGGATATCGGCGACGTCGCGCAAATCAGCGTCCTCGCGCACCGAAACGATGTAGCGGGTCATGACGTCGTTGGCGGTGTGACCATGCGACTTGACGAAATCGCGGGCGAGCGCGTCTGCATCAGCGAACACACGGAACCACCACTTGCGCTTGCGCTCGGTGCCGACCTCGGCGCGATGCAGCAGATCGCTCTGACTGATCATGCCAAGCAGCTTGCCGCCATCGCCGACGACCGGTATGCCGCTGACGTGTTTTGCGACCATCAGGGTCGCGATTTCATGGATCGGCTTGTCGGGGGCGACGGTGACGACGTCCCGCGTCATGATTTCCAGGGCTTTCATGGCACATCTCGCTCGGTTAGGTGGACCTGGCGCCACCGTGGCAAGGCTTGCGACGATCGACCTTGATGGGCGTCAAGCCAGTGATAGCCGGCTCGAGCTGAAACGACCTCGCACGCGGCAAAGCCATTGGTGGCCGCGTGCGACGTGAATAATAATAGGAAGTGACAGATCCGGCCGATTATTGCTTCGGCGCGTTGCGCCGCGTGAACACGAACACGAACAGCGCGATGCTGACGAGAATAGTCACGGCCAATCCGCCGAGCGCGATCTGGGCCAGCGGGTCGGTATTCAATAGTTCCAGGGTCTTGGACATGGCGGCATCTCCGTGAATAGGATGCCGCAAGCATAGGCGTCCCTCCGTGCGAACGCCTTGCCTTGGATCAAGGGTTTCGGTGAGAACGTGGCCGTCCGCTTGTTCTGAAGGCAATTCAGTCCATAGGTTGAAACATGGCCCACGCAATCTGCTTGAAGGCTAACTACCCGTCCTGCGAACCAATCCGCGCATTGTGGACTGAACTCGGTCGTTTCGAGCCAGTCCCCTCGATGACGGCGCTGAATTACCCTCCGCATGTAACGCTGGCGATTTACGACAGTATCGACGAACACTTGCTCCACGCGGCAGCGCGATCTGTAAGCGCCATTCAGCAGCAGCCGATCCGATTGCGCTTCAACCGTGTAGCATTCTTCGAGCATCCAAGACTGGTCTTCTGGGCGGCGCCAGATCGGTCCGAGCCGCTATATCGCGCGCACCAAGAGGTTCACCGCCATATCGGACCTTCGCTGTGTCGTGGTCATTATCAACCTGGGACGTGGGTGCCCCATTGCACATTGGCGACAGAGGTGCACGGCGCCGACAAGCAGAACGCAATCGCCTTCTCTCGCGCACCGTTCGAGCCATTCGAAGTCATATTTGATACTATTGATTGCGTTGAGTTTCCTCCGGTTCGAGTAACAGAAGAATTGCGATTTTAGGGTTGCCTCTTCACGCCGGCTGACGCGTCGTGCCGCTGGTGCCCCAGGTGTCGGCGACGACATAACCTTCGGGCCAGGGGTCGGTCGGGTCGACGAAGTACTGGTGCAGGCCGGTGATCCAGGCGCGGCCAGTGATCTCAGGTTCGATCGCCTTGACGCCAGCGACGGTGGTTTCGCCGAGAATACGACCCTTGAAGCGCGAACCGATGATCGATTCGTGCACGATGCCCTCGCCTACTTTCAGCAATCCGCGCGCGTGCAGCACTGCCATGCGGGCGCAGGTGCCGGTGCCGGTCGGCGAGCGATCGGAGCGGCCGGGTGCAACGATACAGGTATTGCGGGAGACCTGATCGGCGCCATTGAACGGACCGGCAAACTGGACAATCGAGACACCGCTGATTTCCGGATGCAGCGGATGCGCCGACCGGATGCTGCTCGCGCGCGGCAATGCGGACCTTCTCACCGAGAATGGCGAGGTCGCGTGCCTCGTCGGGCCGCACCTCAAACCCCGCCGCCTTGGCATCGACGATGGCGAAGATCATGCCACCGTAGGATATGTCGATCTTCAGCGTGCCGTGACCTGCGATTTCGAGCGGGCAATCGAGCTTAAGCGCCATCGCAGGCACGTTGCGGATGGTGACACCGGTGACCTTGCCGCGATCACAGGTCGCCGTCACATCGACCGGACCGGCCGGCATGTCGAGCCGCAGGTGCGTGACCGGCTCGGTCATCGCAACGATGCCGGTCTCAAGCAACACGGTGACGATGCACATGGTGTTTGAACCCGACATCGGCGGATACTCGGTCGGCTCCATGACGATGGCGCCGGCGACGCAATCGGCCCGCGTCGGCGGCACGATCAGGTTGACGTGACGGGCGACCGAGCCGCGCGGTTCCTGTATCAACAGGCGGCGAATGTGATCGTGCTCGCGCTCCTGGGTGAGCTTCTTTTCGAGCATGGTCGTGCCTGCCGGCGGCAACACGCCGCCGGTGATGACGTCGCCGACCTCGCCCTCGGCGTGGCAACCGACCACCGTAATGACCCGACGTGCCTGCATACCGCCCTCCACATTGATCGATCGTCGATATAGAACGCCGTTCGGTCGGATTGTCGATGGCGCGCCATGACGAACGGCTTCTGCTATCTTAACCACAAAAGTGATTCAGCGGCGGAGCTTCGGTCATGGCATTGGCGGCAAAAGGCGGGCAGGTGCGCGGCGGATCGACAATCGAACAGCCACCGCGCGACGAGATCGCGAGCTATCATCTGGTCGAGGAGATGCGTCTCGTCGGCAGCTTGATCGAACGCGCCATCTACACCGAGGACGAACGCCGCCGTACCGCCGACCTCGCTCGCCGCCTCGTGCATTCGGCCCGCGCCGGCCGGCACAAGTATTCCGGCATCGATGCGTTCATGCTCGAATACGGCCTGACCTCCGAGGAAGGCGTCATCCTGATGTGCCTCGCCGAGGCGCTGCTGCGCATCCCGGACACCGAGACCGCCGACGCATTGATCGCGGAGAAGGTGGGCAGCGGCCAATGGGGCAAGCACGTCGGCGCGTCGGATTCGCTGTTCGTCAACGCCTCGACCTGGGGTCTGATGCTGACGGGACATATCGTCAAGCTGAAGGAGACCAAGGGCGCCAGCATCGGCAACATACTGAAGCGCCTCGTCGTGCGCTCCGGCGAACCGGTGATCCGGCAGGCGATGCGGCAGGCGATGCGAGTGATGGGCGATCAGTTCGTGCTCGGCACCACCATCAATGACGCCTTGAAGCGGGCGGCGCCACTGGAAGCGCAAGGCTATCGGTTTTCCTACGACATGTTGGGCGAGGGGGCTAAGACCGCCGCCGACGCCAAGCGCTACTACGAGCGCTACATGACGGCACTCGACGCGGTCGGCAAGGCGGCTGGCAAACTGTCGTCGGCACACCCGGACGCATTGATGGACCGGCCGAGCTTGTCAGTAAAGCTATCGGCGATACATCCGCGCTACGAGCCCGGCAAGGAAGCCCGCCTCGATACTGAACTAGTGCCGCTTGTGATCGAACTTGCGAAAGCCGCCCGCGCCCGTGGCGTCGGCTTGACGCTTGATGCCGAGGAACAGGATCGCCTCGATCCCTCGCTCGGACTATTCGGCCGCGTGTTTACCGATCCGGCGCTCGATGGCTGGGCGGGCTTCGGCCTCGCGGTGCAGGCCTATGGCAAGCGCGCGATCCCGGTACTCCGCTGGCTGCGCCGCCTGTCTGAGCGCTCAAGCAAACGCATCCCGGTTCGCCTCGTCAAGGGAGCCTACTGGGATAGCGAAGTCAAATGGGCGCAGGAGCGCGGCTGGCAGGACTATCCGGTGTTCACCCGCAAGCTGCACACCGACGTGTCGTACCTCGCCTGCATGCGGCTGATGCTGTCTGACGCACAGGCGTTCTATCCGCAGTTCGCGACCCACAACGCCCATACCGTCGCCGCCGCCTACACCGCCGGTGGCAACGCGCCATTTGAGTTCCAGCGTCTGCACGGCATGGGCGAAGCGCTGTACGAAGACGTCGTCGGCCCGTCGAAGCTCGGCCGCGCCTGTCGCATCTACGCCCCGGTCGGCGGCCATGAAGACTTGCTCGCCTATCTCGTCCGCAGACTGCTGGAGAACGGCGCCAACACCTCGTTCGTCAATCGCATCGCCGACGAGGAGGCGCCCGTCGCCGACATCATCCGTGATCCGGTCGAGGCGGCCGATCTCGAACGCGAAAAGGGCCCGGCCGCTGGCGACGCTTTGCAGCCAAGCCCGCTCGCGATCTACGGCGAAGCCCGCCGCAACAGCCTCGGCTTGCCGTTGTCGGAACCCGAAGTCCGCGCCAAGCTCGCCGACGAGATGAGCAGGGCGCTCGAAGGTTCGTTCGCTGTTGGCCCGCTGGTTGACGGCCGAGCGATCACCGGCGGCACTGAAGCCGCACTCATCGCCTGCCCGCACGACCGGCGCGAACGCATCGGCACCGTGCGCACGGCCGATGCTGCCACCATCGATGCGGCGATCGCCAGCGCCACCGCCGCCGCCCACGGCTGGGATCGCCTCGGCGGCGAAGCCCGCGCCGCCATCCTCGACAAGGCCGCCGACCTCTACGAGCGTGATCGCGCCCGGTTGATGGCGGTGATCGTGCGCGAGGCCGGCAAGACCTTCGAGAACGCCCAAGGCGACCTGCGCGAGGCGGTCGACTTCCTGCGCTACTACGCGACCGAGGCGCGCCGCCTATTCTCGCGTCCGACCGTTTTGAACGGGCCAACCGGCGAAACCAACACCATTGAACTGCGCGGCCGCGGGCCGTTCGCCTGCATTTCGCCGTGGAACTTTCCGATCGCGATCTTCACTGGTCAGGTTGCAGCCGCACTCGCTGCCGGCAACCCGGTACTGGCGAAGCCCGCCGGCCAAACGCCAGCGACCGCATTCCTCGCCACCCAGTTGCTGCATGAAGCCGGCGTGCCAACCAACGTGCTGCATCTGTTGACCGGTGGCGGCGAGGTCGGCGCCGCGCTGGTGAAAGACAAGCGCGTGAAAGGCATCGCCTTCACCGGCTCGAACGAAACCGCCTGGGCGATCCAGAAGGGCCTGGCCGATCGCCGCTCCGAAATTGTGCCGTTTATCGCCGAGACCGGTGGCATGAACGCGATGATCGTCGACAGTTCCGCGCTGCCCGAACAGGTGATCCGCGATGTCGTGCGCTCGGCGTTCGACAGCGCTGGCCAGCGCTGCTCGGCGACGCGGGTGATGTTCATCCAGGACGACGTCGCCGACAAGATGAGCGAGATGCTGGTCGGCGCCGTCACCGCGCTCGATATCGGCGATCCGTTCTCCTATGCGACCGACATCGGCCCGGTCATCGATCAGGGCGCGCAGGACCGGCTCGAAGCGCACAAGGTCCGCATGCATCGCGAGGCCAAACGCGTATTGGTTGACTTGGCGGTGCCGGTTGCTTGCCGCGCCGGTACCTACGTCGGTCCCGCCGTTTACGAAATCGAGCGCATCGGCCAACTCGAGCGCGAGGTATTCGGGCCGATCCTGCATGTGGTGCGGTTCGCGCAGGGCGACCTCAGCAAGGTCGTCGAGGCGATCAACGCCACCGGATTCGGCCTGACGCTCGGCGTGCACAGCCGTATCGCCGCCGTCGCGGACTACGTTGCCGAGCACGCCCATGTCGGCAATCTCTACGTCAACCGCAATCAGATCGGCGCCGTGGTCGGCGTGCAACCGTTCGGCGGCGACGGCCTGTCAGGTACCGGTCCGAAGGCCGGCGGCCCGAACTACCTGTCCCGGTTTGCGACCGAGCGCGTGCGCACCACCGACATCACCGCCACCGGCGGCAATGTGCAGTTGCTGGGCTTGGGGGGTAAAGGTTGATCCCACTTCCAGCAGATATTCACGGACGACAATCGATTTTGAACATGATACGATTTCGATGTTACCGGGTTGCGACATGACGTGACCGTGGTTGCCCCGATAGTCGCACGCTCACGCACTGCCGCGCCCCTTTGGATCCAAAAGCTCCGGAGGATGGCCGATGGCACAACCAGACCTGATCCTGCCCGTCGAGGCAGTGCACGAGTTGCCCGAAGTGCGAACCATCACCGTCGCCGATCTGCGACGGGCGCTGGAGTTGGGCATTGATGACTTCCGCGCGATGCCGACCCACGCAATTTTCCTTGTCTTGATTTATCCAATCGCGGGGCTCCTGATGGCGGCCGCGACGTTCGGTTATGACTTCGTCCCGCTGCTCTATCCATTGGCCTCTGGCTTTGCCCTGCTCGGGCCATTCGCGGCGATCGGGCTCTACGAATTGAGCCGTCGGCGCGAGAGCGGGCTCGATACATCTTGGAGCCATGCCTTCGATATCGTCCACTCCGCGTCTTTCCGAACCATCGTAATCCTCGGCCTATTGCTGTTTGGCCTGTTCGCCATCTGGATTGTGCTCGCGAATGGAATGTACCTCGCCTATTTCGGCAATCGCGACACGGTAACCATCGGCCAATTCATCCATGATCTGCTGTTTACGCGCGAAGGTCGCACACTGGCCATCGTCGGCAACGTGATCGGCCTGCTGTTCGCGATCGTCGCCTTCACGTTGACCGTGGTGTCGTTCCCCTTGCTGCTCGATCGCAATGTCGGGTTCGCCGCCGCGATCGTCACTTCGACCCGAGCGGTGCTGAAGAACCCGCTGGTTATGGCGATGTGGGGGCTCATCGTCGCTGCTGGTCTCGCTATCGGCTCACTTCCCTTACTCGTGGGGTTGGCGATCGTGCTGCCGATCCTGGGACATTCCACCTGGCACCTCTATCGAATGGTCGTGGTGCCGGATCCCCGCAGCCGCCCGGTTTTCCGATCGCCAGTCAAGGGTCGCCGCTATGCCGCCGAATTTCCAGCAAGCTTGTTCGCACGGCATCGGCCAGACGAGTGAGACGTCAAGGTCAGGTCGTGGAAGCTGCTGCGGCCTCCCGGCCGCGCCGAAGTGTAACCGGAACTGGGAGTGAAGCTCATGTATGCCGCCATTCGACAAGGCAAGGCCAAGCCCGGCATGGCCGATAAACTGGCCAAGCGCATCAAGGAAGGCGCAATCCCGGTTATCAGTCACGTGCCCGGGTTCATGAGCTACTACGTGGTTTACGCACCCGACGACGTCGTGACGGCGGTCGCCATATTCGACAGCTTCGAGGGCGCACAGGAGTTGAACCGCCGAGGCCTTTCTTGGATCGAGCGCAATCTTTCGGCGATGCTCGATGGCCCGGTCACCGCATCGGCGGGGCCGGTGATCGTCCACACCTTGGCGTAGAGCTGATCACACCACCCGCGCCAATTTCACGTAACGATCCGTGATCAGCATCGCGGTGCCAATAATGGCAATCTGGACAACCGACACGGCCGCAACCGTCGGATCGATCTTCCACTCTAGGTACTGCAAAATCGCGATCGGCAGCGTGGTGCGTCCCGGCCCCACAAGAAACAAACTCATCTCGAGATTGCCAAAAGACATCACGAAACCGAACAGCGCGCCAGCGACAATGCCGGGCTTGATCGCCGGCAGAGTCACGCGCCAGAACGTCACCAGCGGCGTGGCGCCAAGATTCTGCGCCGCCTCCTCGACGGTACGATCCATGCCGGCAAGGCTCGCGGTGACGAGCCGCACCGTCCACGGGATTACGATCAGCGTGTGGGCGGCGACGAGACCAGCGAATGAACCCAGCACCGGCATCCCCGTCGCCATCTCGGATTCGATGTGGAACACATAGATCGATGTACCCATGACGATGCCTGGGACCACAAGCGGCAGCAGCAAAATCTGATTCAGCGCGCCATGAAACGGCAGTCGTCGACGCGCCAGCATCAAGCTCGCCGGCACCGCCAGCAGTAGTCCGAACAACATCGCCAGCAGTCCGACCTGCAAACTCAACGAGAAGCCGCTGACGAAACTCTTGTTGTCGGCGATCTCGCCGAACCACTTGAGCGTATAGCCTTCAGGTGGAAACGATGGGATTTCCTGCTTGAAGAATGCGAGCCACGTCACGAAGATCAGCGGCAACAGAATGTAGCCGAGCGCCATCCCAGCTACGCCGCGCAGCGCCCAGCGCCCCAAGCTGCGTCGCAGATTAGAACGTGGCGCCGGCGCGGTGGCCTCGATGTCGGCAATTGAAGTGGCTATACGTTGCACGCGCGGCTCCCAGGCCTCGATCAACCGATCTTGTTCTTGTGGAATTTGCCGCCCTTGACGATGGCCGGGATATGTTTGCCCTGGCCGGTCAACAGCGTCAGATCCTTCAGCGGATTGCCGTCGACCATGATCATGTCGGCGTAGGCACCGGCGGCGATGATGCCGATCTGGCCCTCGCGGCGCAGCAGCTTCGCGGCATGCTTGCTCGCCGAGCGCAGCACCTCGATTGCTGGCAGCACGCGACCGCGAATTGGGAATTCTTCCGACTGGTGGCGGTGCATCTCGCCGAGCAGGTCGGTGCCGAAAGCCATGGTGAGGCCGCCCGCCTTCATGAGTTCCAGCGACTTCAGGCCGGCCAGACCGACGCTGTCGACCTTGGCGACCGACACCGCCGGCAGACCGAGCGATTTGCCCTCGATCTTCAGGTACTCGTAGGTGACGAGCGTCGGACAGGCAATCGCACCCTTCTCGGCGGCGAACCGGGCGGTCTTCTCGGTGATCAGGTTGCAGTGTTCGAGGCTGTGCACGCCGCACTCGACGGCGCGGCGGATCGCCTCGTCGGTATAAAGGTGAGCCGAGACGTAGGTGCCGGCGTTGCTCGCCTCTTCGACCACGGCGATGATCTCCTCGCGACTGTAGCCGAGGAAGTGGATCGGATCGTTGGGCGAGGCGACGCCGCCATTGGCCATGATCTTGATCAGATGCGCGCCCTGCTTGATCTCCTCGCGAGCGGCCTTGCGCACGTCGGCAACGCCGTCGGCGATGCGGCCGAGGGCACCGAGACCATGCTGCCACGTCGATGGCTCGCGCTTGTCGTAGCGAGTGCGAGTGTCGGCATGACCGCCAGTCTGCGACAGCGCCTTGCCGGAGATTACGAGGCGCGGGCCGTCGATCCAGCCATTATCGACTGCCTCGACCAGTGCATAAGTGGCGCCACCAACGTCGCGCACGGTGGTGAACCCGCGGTCGAGCATGCCGCGCATGATGCGCATGGCGTGGAAGGCGACGGTCGCCTCCGGCAGCATGGCGTTCGCGCCAAGACTGACGAGGCCGGCAACAACGTGCACATGGGCATCAATCAGACCCGGCATCAGCGTCCGCTTGCCGCAGTCAACGACCGTGGCACCCGCCGACTTTATCGGCTTGTCGGACACTTCCTTGATGAGTTCGCCCTCGACCAGGACCTCAAAACCACCAACCCGCTCGTCGTGGCGGTTGGGGTCCAGCAGTTCGAAATTGCGAAAAAGCATCTGGCTCATCGGGAGGTCCTCGGGCGCGCTGACTGTTCGGGGCCATGTCAACAGCGCGACGGGCAAATGTCCAGCACCCCACGGGCAACGTCGCCGCAGACCACGAATGCGGGAGTGGCGGCGAACATGCTGCCGCGTGCCTCTTGCGCAAACCTGGATCATGGCCTAGACGACCCAGCGACGCCGTTATCGCAGCGCCGGGCCGACCACGCCCGGGATCCCGCACGATTACGAAAATGGGTTCGCGACAGCGAGCCCTGGGAGAGGTGGCAGAGTGGTCGATCGCACCGCACTCGAAATGCGGCATGCCTGCAAGGGCATCGGGGGTTCGAATCCCCCCCTCTCCGCCAGACGTCTATTTTAACAAACTGATTTCATTGGGTTTTTTTCGGAATTCCTTGCCGCCGTGGAACTCGAGTTGTTAGATTTGTGGCAACCAATTTCGGCTCGGCCGAGCCAAGACACTTGATTACGCCTAAGCCAGCCGTGCACGCCAGATCGGCTTCAGCACCTCGAGTGCAATCAGGACGAGCGCGCCTGCCCCGAGTGTTACGGCGAGATCATTCCAATGCAGCGGTCCGAACCGGAATAGCGCACTAGCAAACGGCCACAGCAGCGTCAGGCCGAGCATTCCCGTCACCGTCAGAAGCACCCACGCCAGCGTCGGATTGGGTCGGCCGAGTGCCGTGATCAATGAAGTGCTGAACGATCGGTTGACAAGAATGAGACTGACAATCGTCGTCACCAAGGAAAAGAAGGCCAGCGCGCGTACTTCGGTGTCAGGCATGCCGCGATGATGCCCAACAACGAAGATCAAGGCAACGAGAGCGAACGCCAGCCCACCTTGCAAAACACTCCAGCCGATCAGATGTCGCGAAAACAGCGGTTCGCCCGGAGAACGAGGCGGCCGTCGCATCACGTCATCTTCTTCGGTCTCGGCCTCAAAGACGAGAGAACAGACCGGATCAATTACCATCTCCAGGAACGCTATGTGCATCGGCCCGAATAGGATGGGCAGGCCGAACAGCAGCGGCAACAGGGCAAGACCCGCGATCGGCACGTGCACTGCAAATATGAAGCCCATCGCCTTTCGTAGATTGTCGTAGATCCTACGACCCAGCCTGACCGCCTTGACGATTGAACCGAAATCGTCATCCAGCAGAACGATCGCTGACGCTTCACGCGCGACATCTGTTCCGCGTCCGCCCATGGCAATGCCGATATGCGCGGCTTTGAGCGACGGCGCGTCGTTGACGCCGTCTCCGGTCATGGCGACAATTTCACCATTGGCTTTCAGCGCATTGACGATCCGGAGCTTCTGCTCTGGCATGATCCTCGCGAACACGGTCGCGGTGCGGACGCGCGCGGCCAACGCGGCATCATCCATGACCGCAAGATCGTCGCCAGTCGCCACGTCAGTACAATCGAGGCCAGCCTGGCGGGCTATGGCCTTCGCTGTTGCCGGATAATCGCCCGTGATCATGATTACTTTGATACCGGCGGTCCGGCATTCAGCGACCGCTGCTGGTACGCTCGCGCGTAGCGGATCCGCGAGACCGACAAGGCCGGCAAACGCGAAGCTGATGTCATGTTGCGAGGTTGGCCATTTGGGCCCTGCGAACGTGGCGCGGGCAACTCCCAGAACGCGAAGCCCCTCGGCAGCCATGCTGTCCACCGACTGCCTGAGCGCGGCACGTTCTTCCGTCGAGAGGTGGCAAAGCTCGGCCATCGCCTCCGGCGCGCCCTTCGAGGCAACGACGAACTCTTCCTTGCCACCCTTGACCTGCCATACTTGCGACATGGCCAATAGTTCGGGACGAAGCCCGTAGGCATGTACGAGCATCCATTCGGTCCCATGCAGATGCTCGGTCCCGAAAAGGCGCGCGCGGCCGAGCGCATGGAAGGCCTTGTCCATCGGATCGAAGGGCTCTGGCGCGCTGGCGAGGAGGCCGAACTCGACAAGTTCATGAAACGCGTCCGGCAGGCCCGGGGCTTTCGCCTCACGAGTCCGAAATATGGCGCCGTTGGTCAGCCGCAATTCGGCTATGGACATCCGATTTTCGGTGAGCGTACCGGTCTTGTCAGTACAGAGCACGGTCGCGGACCCGAGCGTCTCGATCGCCGCCGCGCGCCGCGTCAACACGCCCGCCCGTGAAATTCGCCACGCGCCCATGGCCATGAAGACCGCCAGCACCACCGGCAATTCTTCCGGCAGCATCGACATGCCAAGTGCGATGCCGGCCAGCAACGCCTCCAGCCAACCGCCGCGGAAGGCGCCGTACAGCACAACCGCGAGCAGGCTGACGGCGCCACCTACCATGGCGAAGACTCGAACAAGCCGTTGCGTCTGCGCCCGCAGGCGCGGCGGTTCCGTCTCCAAAGTGCTGAGCGACTGGCCGATCTTGCCGATTTCGCTTCTGGCGCCGATCGCAGTCACTTCACCGATCCCCCTCCCGCGCACGATCAAAGAGCCGGAGAACACACACGGCAGGTCGTCGCCCCCAGGGCGGTACTCTTTGGATGAAACGCCGGAAACCACCTGAAGCTTTCGCACAGGCACGGATTCGCCAGTCAGGAGCGATTCATCGGTTTGCAGATCGTGGCTTTGAACCAGCACGGCATCGGCTGGTACGCGGTCGCCTTCGGACAGCACGAGAAAATCGCCGCGCACCACCTCTCGACCGGCAATGCGCTTGCGCTCGCCTTCACGAATGACGAGGGCACGGGGGCTGGTGAGGTCGCGTAGTGCGTCCAGGACCCGCTCTGTCCGGCTCTCCTGCACGACGGTGATGGCAACCGACATGCTCGCGAACACCAGCAGGATCAGCGCTTCCTTCAGGTCACCAAGCAAAAGGTAGATTAGGCCGCCGCCAAGCAGCAGCGCCAACATCGGTTCGCGCACAACTTCGAGGAAGATGCGCAAGGTCGTCCGTTGATCGGGGCGGGGCAACTCGTTGAGGCCCTCGGACGTCTGCCGTGCCTTCACCTCGGCGGCGGAAAGGCCAGTGATCACGGGGGATGATAATGGGGTGGTGCTCATTTCCGGTTTCATCTCAGCTACCATTCCGCCACTGATGCTTGGTACCCGAGCCTCAAAGGCGGAATTCTAGCCACTTTCGGTTGGTGTTGCGTCGTTCCAAACGGAATTCCACCGTACGCCTGACTCTTCCGTTTGGGACGAAAAGCGATTGATATCGATCAAATCACGTCATCGGGCACCGGCTGCAGCATGAATGCTTGCCTACCCGCGTGGCTCAGTACGTTACCCAGGTTTCGATCCGACCCCGCCAGCAAACGACTTCTTTCCCATCGATCACCCATGCGACTTCGCCGGCAAACGGAACACGGTAGCCGGCGTGCTCGCGATAGTCGGAGAGCCGGCCACGCCAGGATGTCGGCAAGATCGGAGGTCATGCCGAGCGCGGCCGATCGGGCGCGAAGGCATTGGCGATCCGCCCGTTGCCGTCGAGGCCAGAGTACAACGTCGACCGCGGCCTCGCCCGATCCCGCGCACGCGCACGCGCATCGAGCGTGACTTCCAGGACCTGAAGCGGGAGATCGGCCTCGATCACTTAGAGGGTGGCGAGACTTCCACCATCACGCGCCACTGGCAACGACAGCTTACGACTCCGGCTTGAGCACCATACCCGGAACTCCATATCAGTGCTCCGAATGATGATTGCCGTCGCTCTTGCAACGCGGTTGCCGCGATGTCCCTGCTGCATGCGAAAGCAAGAAGCCAAAGCGAATGCAGTGCGTGACACAGCAAGACCCTGCAATGGAGCGCTCACTCCGGTGTGTCTTAATTGTGTCATGCGGTCGCATCCGTGCGGCGTTGCGCGCTCCCGCCTTAATCTCGCGTTCAAGAGGGCTTTGATTGCGTGGTCAATTGAATCGTCACTGGGGCAGTGGCATTCGGCTAAGCAAATTGCCTGCAGAATTAGCGGTGGGCATTTGGCTGCCACCTTCTCGCCGGATGCGACGTGTGACCGCACGCTTCGAGTTTTGATCGGGGGAACTTGAACATGAGGGCACTCCTCTTACTACCTTTGATTGTCGCATCCATGTTGGCCTTTGCCGACGTCGCAGCCGCGCGCGCCTTATTGCGGGTCGATGGCTACAGCATGAAGTGGGGGCCTCCAGTAGCTGGATCAGGTGCGGTCGTAACCTATGCCTTGCTTGCTGTTCCGTATGCCGTGCCAGCGGGCAAGACGACGCTGAGCCGCGACAACTGTGGCGCGATGCGTCCATTCGACGAGATCAACACCGCTTCGCCGGTGGTTTCCCGGGAGGCTCTGAGACATGAATTGCGGCTTGCGTTCTCGGTCTGGGCCAGCGTCGCCGATATCAGCTTCGTGGAGGTAGAGGACGCGCGCGAGGCGAATATCGTCGTCGGCGCCACGAGCCAGTCCATCGGTCGAGCGTTCGCAAATCTTAGCTATCGCAACGCCACCGTGAACGCTCCCGTTGCAAAGGCCCTGGGCGGTCCTTCGCCTCAACCCGCGGCGCGGATCGACGCAGCAATGGCGACTGGCGACGCCGTCTCGATCGAGCAATCCTACATCTGCCTCAATCCGACCATGCGCTGGAAGGTCGGTTTCGATGGCAGGCTGGACATATACGATCTGCGTCACACGTTCGCCCATGAAATCGGACACGCGATTGGCCTCGATCATCCAGTAGGCGCACGCTCTTTGATGGCCTTCCGGTATGATGAAAGCGTGCACCGGCTTCAGGCTTCCGATATTGCTGCGGCACAGTGGCTGTATGGTCCACCGTCGCTAGTCCGACAGTCTGACTTGGGCGCCAACAAGTGAGTATCAAAGGGTCACGATAATATGCACTCCGGAAACCCGTCCGATAATTATAGAGCCACCATAAGTGCGCGTGCAGGATAGATGACCCTAAGTGGCGCTCTTTCCGACGTCAGGTAAATTCCGTTTGGAAAGTCGGAGCACTAGCGACCAATCCCCATGCTGGACACTTCCATGATACAATAGCCAAATACCGAAAAGTACTTTGTCATTGCCGGCTTTCCACCTGTCATCAGAACACGGAGTTCGTATGAACGACAGATCGTCGCACTCGCTCAATGCGAGTAAGGAGGTTCTGGCAAAGACTTCGAGCGGCTACCTGATGCTCCTCGTTCTTCTGGGCGTACCGCTCCTTGCAATCGCCGTCGCCATGACCCAGCTTCGGGCGGCGCCCGCGATTTTCACACTCGCTGGCATTGCCTTTTTCCTGATTGCCAAAGGTTTCTATGTGCTGCAGCCCAATCAAGCCGCGGCCATCTTGCTGTTCGGCAGCTACAAGGGCACTGATCGCGCAACTGGCCTCCGCTGGGTCTGGCCATGGATGGGCAAGTCTAAGGTTTCGGCCCGAGCCAACAACATGATTTCGGAGACCATCAAGGTCAACGATCTCCGCGGCAACCCGATCGAGATGGCGGCCCAGGTCGTCTGGCGCGTGACCGACACCGCACAGGCGCTGTTCGATGTCGATGACTACAAGGCATTCGTCAAGGTCCAGATCGAGGCCGCCGTGCGCACCATAGGATCTCGCTATCCCTATGATGACTTCGAGCACCAGGAAGTGACGCTGCGTGGCAACGGTGACCAGGTCAAAGCGGAACTCCGCACTGAGCTGATCAACCGACTGCAGGTCGCCGGAATAACCGTCGACGAATGCGGCTTCACTCATCTCGCCTATGCATCTGAGATCGCTGGCGCAATGCTACGCCGTCAGCAAGCCCAGGCTGTCGTGGCGGCGCGCAAAACGCTGGTTGAGGGCGCGGTTGGCATGGTGGAAATGGCGCTCGATATGTTGTCAGCGAAGAAAATTGTCGAACTGGACACAGAGCGGCGCGCTGCATTGGTCTCCAATTTGATGGTCGTCCTGTGCAGCGAGCGCGATACGCAGCCCATCGTCAATGCCGGAACGCCGCTTCAGTCCAAGGGCTGAATGCGGCAAGCCGACTTTCTCACGAGCGTGGGTGCAGCACGGGCACGACGCGGCCGGGGATCCTTTGCTTGCGGTTGAAACGCATGAGTGAAGGCTATTTCGAATCTGACGAATTCGCGCGGCTTGCTTGACGAAAGGCCGAGTTGGACTACGATTTGTTGAAGCTCAAGCGTTACCCAAAACGGGCTGCATCCATGATCCACACGCGCATTCGCCCCTTCAATACGAAGAGGACCTACCCCGAGCAGAAGCTCGACAACGACCTCGCACAGGCGGTGGTCGCGCGCGGCACCTATGTGTTCCTGCGCGGACAATGTCCGCAGGATCTCGATACGGCTGCCAACTTCGGCGTCGGCGATCCGACGGCGCAGGCGCACAAGGTGATGCAGAACATCCGACAATTGATTGATGAGTGCGGCGCCAAGATGGAGCACATCACCAAGCTTGTCGTCTACCTGACCGACATCCGCCACCGCGAGGCGGTTTACGGGGTAATGGGCGAATATATCAAGGGTGTGCATCCAGTCTGCACCGGACTCGTTGTTGTTGCACTTGCCCGGCCCGAGTGGCTGGTCGAAATCGATGCCACCGCAGTGATCCCGGATTGAGGGAGCAACACCCATGACATTTTCCATCGCGGCACGCTGCCCGAAGTCCGGCATGTTCGGCCTCGCAGTTGCTTCGTCGAGCCCGGCGGTGGCGGCGCGATGCAGCCATGCGCGGGCAGATGCCGGCGCCATCGGCAGTCAAAACATCACCGATCCGAGGTTGGGGCTTGATGGCCTGGATTACCTTGCGGCGGGCCGTTCGGCAGATGAAGTGCTGGAACTACTCAAGGCGCAGGGTGGCGCGTCGATCGCCTATCGGCAGCTTACAATTGTCGACCGGCAAGGCCGCACCGCTGCGCATTCGGGCGCCAAGACACTTGGCATCCATGCCAACGCCCACGGTGACGGCGTGGTCGCCGCCGGCAATATGCTGGCGCACGACGGCGTCGCCGCTGCGATGATCAAGCACTATGCCGACAGCATGTCGCAACCTTTCGGTGATCGACTGATCGGCGCCATGCAGGCCGGCCTCGACGCTGGCGGCGAAGCTGGGCCGATTCATTCGATCGGCCTGAAGCTCGTGCGCGATGTGCCCTGGCCGGTCGCCGATCTGAGGGTCGACTGGCACGACACCGATCCGGTCGGCGAGTTGCGTAAGCTATGGGCGCTCTACGCCCCACAACTCGACGACTACGTCATCCGTGCCCTCGACCCGACCAAGGCGCCATCGTTTGGCGTGCCGGGCGACAGATGATCGTCAGCCCCTGATGATCATGTGCTCGGGGCCATAGGGGAAATTTGTGATGTTGTCGGCGCCGGTCTCGGTGACAATGAAGATGTCGTGTTCGCGATAGCCACCAGCACCGGGTTGCCCATCGGGAATCATGATCATCGGTTCCATCGACACCACCATGCCGGGCTTCAATACCGTGTGCACGTCTTCGCGCAGCTCGACGCCGGCCTCACGGCCGTAATAGTGCGACAACACGCCGAACGAGTGGCCGTAACCAAACGAGCGGTACTTCAACAGCCCCCATGATCGATAGAGATCATTGAGCTCGATCGCGATTTCGGAGCACTTTTTGCCCGGCTTGATCAGAGCCGACCCGACCCGCATCACCTCGCAGTTCTTTTCCCACAGATCGACGTGCTTGTCGGAGGCTGAATCGCAGAACAGCGTGCGTTCGATGGCGGTGTAGTAGCCGAATATCATCGGAAAGCAGTTGAGCGAGCAAATGTCGCCCTTGGCGACCTTCTTGTTGGTGACCGGATTGTGCGCGCCGTCAGTCATGATACCGGACTGGAACCAGGTCCAGGTATCCATCAGCTCCACGAATGGAAAGCTCGCCGCGATGTCGCGCACCATGGCATTGGTCGAGGCGAGTGCCACTTCGTGCTCGCCAGCGCCGGCCTTGAGTGCCGCCATGCAGGCGCGTGCGCCGACATTGCAGATGCGGGTGCCTTGCCTGATCAGATTGTGCTCTTCCGCCGATTTGATGGTGCGCATCCACATCGTGGCTGCGGCGATGTCGACCAGTTCGACATCAGGGAAGGCATCTTCGAGTTGCTTCTTCATGTCGATCGAAACGTGGTCGAATTCGATGCCGATGCGCTTGGCGCTCCTGGTCAGACCCTGCACCGCCTTGAACCAACTATCCTTGCGCCAGTCGGTGTAGGTGACGTTGTCGCCAAAGGTGCGCCGCCAGGGGGCAGCACCGTCGATAGCCGGCGTAATGGTGGTCGCCGACTTGGCATCGATGACAAGGCCGAACTTGCGGCCGAAGTAGCAATACAGAAAGCCTGAATAGTAGTTGATGTTGTGATAGGACGTGAACAGCGCGGCGTCGATGTTACTGGCGGCCAGATGCGCCCGCAGCGTGTCCTGCCTGCGGCTCATTTCGGCAGCGGAGAACGGCGACCACTCCTTGGCTCCGAAGTGCCACTTGGCAACGTGGATCATGTCGTCGGTAGCGTTGGCGCTGGCTGCCATGTCGGAACTCCCTTGGAATGATGCTCGCTCGAGAGTTAGCCGCGATCGTCCACGCCGACCATCGCGGGCGCGACATCAACTGAACCGCCGTTGTCCAAAATGCGTCAGGAATCTACGACGGCGTAATCCCGCGCAGTCGTTCTGAGCGGCGCCGCAGCATCTCGATGGTGCTCAGCAGAGCGATCGATATCGCGATCAGGATCGTCGCCACCGCCAGGATGGTCGGTGAGATCTGCTCGCGGATGCCGGACCACATCTGGCGTGGGATGGTGCGCTGCTCGATGTCGGCGATGAACAGCACCGCCACTACCTCGTCGAATGAAGTGGTGAACGCGAATAGCGCGCCCGAAACCATTCCCGGGATGATCAACGGCAGCACCACCTTGAAGAACGTGGTGTACCACTTGGCGCCGAGGCTTTCGGCGGCGCGGATCAGGTTGCGATCAAAGCCCTGCAGCGTCGCGGTGACTGTGATGATGACGAACGGGATGCCGAGCATCGCGTGCATCAAGATGACGCCGGTGTAGGTCTTCACCAGCCCGATGTCGGCCAGAAAAAAGTAGGCGCCGGTGGCGGTGATGACAACCGGCACGATCATCGGCGAGATCAGCAGCGACGTGATCGCGGTCCGATAGGGCATGTTGGGCGATGACAAGCCAACGGCCGCGATGGTGCCAAGCGTGGTGGCGATGATTGTCGCGATGATGCCGATGAAGAAGCTGTTCTTGGCCGCGATCACCCATTGGGCGTTGAACCAGACGTCCTTGATCCACTCCCATGTGCCGACAACGAAGCGGCCCGAGGTACCGTTGTCCAGCATGTCGGCATACCATTTGAGCGAGTAGGCCTTTGGATCGAGCTTCAACATGCCCGAGGTGAACGAGAAGTAGGGCTCGGCGTTGAATGACAGCGGCACAACGATCAACACCGGCAAGATCAGGAACAGCAGCACCGCGCCGCACAACGTCAGGAACACGTAGTGCCAGATGCGTTCGGCGGTGGTGGCGTAGGTCGGGAGAGATATGCCGCTCATTGTCTCAACCCATCTTCAGTCGGTCGATGCCGACGATCTTGTTGAATACCCAGTAGAGAACCAGGATCGCCGTCAGCAGCAACCCGGCGAGCGCTGCCGCCAGTCCCCAGTTCAGCGTCTTGCTGACGTGCAACTCGATGAAATTCGAAATCAGCACACCGGACTGGCCGCCGAGCAGTGCCGGCGTGATGTAGTAGCCGACCGACAGAATGAATACGAGCAGGCCGCCAGCGGCGATGCCGGGCAATGTCTGCGGAAAGTAGACGCGCCAGAAGGCGGTGAACGACGTCGCCCCCAACGAGCGGGCAGCGCGCACATAAGTCGGCGGGATCGTCTTCATCACCGAATATAGCGGCAGGATCATCGACGGCATCAGCACGTGCACCATGGCAACCAGCGTGCCGATCAGATTGTAGACGAGTTGCGGCCGGTTGGCCGGATCGACGAGACCGAGCGCGACCGCCGCCGACAGCACCACGCCATCATTCTGCAGAAGTGCGATCCAGGCCGTGATGCGCACAAGCAGCGCGGTCCAGAACGGCAGCAGCACGCAGATCATCAGCAGGTTCGAGGTCTTGAGCGGCAAATGCGCCAACAGGTAGGCGACCGGGTAGCCGAACAGCATGCACAGCGCAGTGACGACGAAGCTCAGCCATAGCGTACGCATGAAGATTGTGATGTGAATGCGCTGATCTTCCGGCACCTGGATGACGTTGCCGGTTGGCCCAAGAGTGCGATCGAGAGCGTTGAGATAGTTGATCGATGTCGACGGCTGCGAGGCATTTTTCAGCATCACCCATAGCGTCGGATCGCCCCATAGCGGGTCCTTTTCGATCAGCTGCGGTTTGAACGGCGCCTCCATGCTGCCGGCGCTGCGACCGGCGGAAACGAACAATGAGCGGGCGCCGGAATAGACGTAGTTGAGCTTGGCGCCGACCTTTCCAGTCGCCTGCCGCTCGCGGGCGTCCTTCAGATCGGCCATCAGGGCGGCGTAGGTCGCTTCGTCCGGCAACGCCTTTTGGTCCCAGGACTTCAAGGCGGCGGTGGTGCGCGGCATCTCAGTCGCAATCATGTCGTCGCCGGTCGACAGCCGCACCATCTGCAGGATCGGCGTGACGAAGAATATCAGCACGAACAGCAGCAAGGGGGCGACCAACATGAACGCCTTGATGCGGGCCCGGCGCGTGACCTGGGCGAGCTTCTTGTCGAGCGGCATGCCATCGGCGGCGAGGAGCGGGCCGGTGGGGGCTGCGGCACCAAGTTGCGGAAATCTGGTTGTGGGTTTGGCATCAGGCGCCAGACCCGCCATCGTGGTCATGCCAACACACCTTATTGTTCTTTATATTTTCGGCATCCAGTAGGTTGGGGTACGGCCACGAAGTGCGGCGTAACCCAACCCACGGCTATCGTCTTGTCGTCGAGACGGGAGGCCATGCGAGCCTCCCGCCCAATCGTGCGCGAACTTACTTCGCAAGCCAGGTGTTGAACTGCTTGGTCAGTTCGTCCTGCTTGTCGGCCCAGAACAGGAAATCGTTCTGCACTGCGTTCTTGAAGTTGGCCGGAGCCGTCGGCATGTGCGGTGCCATGTCGGTCTTGCCGTCATTAAACTTGCCGACCTTGGCCACCGACGACATGCGCGATGGCGCATACGAGATCCACTTCGCCTGCTCGGCGAGAGCTTCCGTCGTGGTCGAGAACTTCAGGAATTCAAGCGCGGCTGCCTTGTTCGGCGAACCCTTCGGCAACACCCACAGATCGAGATCCCAGACCTGGCCGTCCCAGACAATGACGAACGGCTTGCCGTCCTTCATAGCGGCATCGAAGATGCGGCCGTTATAGGCCGTGGTCATGACGACCTGGCCATCGCCGAGCAACTGCGGCGGCTGGGCGCCGGCTTCCCACCAGACGATGTCCTTCTTGATGCTGTCGAGCTTCTTGAAGGCGCGTTCGATGCCTTCCTTGGTCTTCATCACCTTGTAGACTTCGGCTGCCGGCACGCCATCCGCCATCAGCGCGAATTCGATGTTGATCTTGGGCGACTTGCGCATACCGCGCTTGCCCGGGAACTTGGCGGTATCAAAAAAGTCCTTGATTGTCGTCGGCTTGGCGCCGGCGAATTTCTTGTCGTCGTAGGCGTAGATCGTCGACCACAGAATGGTTGCGACAGCGCAGTCGTGCAGCGTCCCCTTGATGAAGTCATCGGCGGCCGGCTTGCCGTCGGCGCCGGGCGCCAGCATGGACTTGGTATCGATCTTCTCGAGCAGGCCCTCGTCGCACATGCGGACGGCGTCGGCGAGTTCGACGTCGACGATGTCCCAGGTCACTTTGCCCGACTGAACCTGCGCCTTGATCGGGGCAACGGTGCCGTCATAGTCCTCGGACTTCACCTGGATGCCGGTCTTGGTGATGAATGGCTTGTGGTAGGCCTCGACCTGGCTCTTAGTATAGGCGCCGCCCCACGACACGACGGTCAGGGTCTTTGATTGCGCGTAGGCGTAACCGCCGGCGAGTACCGCCGCGATTGCCGTGGCGCCGAGCAACTTGACAGATTTCATTCGACTCTCCCTTTTTTTGACTTTCCGTGAATTACCGGTGAACCGGCAACACTTGCAGTTCCCTCGGGCTCTAATTCAAAGAGGATCGAGGGCTCGGCAATCCTTGGTGTGCCAACCGAGCGTGACCGACTGGCCCTTTTCGAGCTTGCGCTGGCCGTCGCGGTTCGGCGCCTTGACGATAAAGTCCTCGCAGCCACCGGCGCTCAGTACCGCGCGCAAGTGGTCGCCGAGATAGATGATGTCATTGACGGTGCCGGTAATGCGGTTCGTGATCGCGGGATCCGTCGGATCGACCTCTACCCGCTCGGGGCGGATCGATAGCGAAGTGGCGGCGCCTGTGCCTTGAACCATAATGGGCAACGCCTCAATTCTCGTTCCATCGTCCAGCGCCACCTGACAGGCGCCGTTGATCGCGCCCACCACCTTGCCCGGCAGCCGATTGTTCTCGCCGATGAAGTGGGCGACGAACGAATTGATCGGCGCCTCGTAAAGCTCGGATGGCGTGGAAAGCTGTTGAATCACGCCGTCGTTGAACACCGCGATCCGATCGGACATGGTCAGCGCCTCCGACTGGTCATGAGTGACGTACACCACCGTGACGCCGAGTTTGTGCGTCAGCGTTTTGATCTCATATTGCATCTGCTCGCGCAGCTGCTTGTCGAGCGCGCCCAGCGGCTCGTCCATCAACACGATATCGGGCTCGAACACCAAGGCGCGGGCGACGGCGACACGCTGCTGCTGGCCGCCCGAGAGTTGTGCCGGTTTGCGGGCGCCGAACTGCGATAGTGAAACCATGCCCAACGCACGGGCAACCTTGGCCTCGATCGTGGCTTTGTCCATGCCGCGCACCTGCAGCGGGAAGGCCAGGTTCTCGTTCACCGTCATATGGGGAAAGAGCGCGTAGTTCTGGAACACCATGCCAATGCCGCGCTTGTTCGGCGGCGTATTATTGATCGGCGTGCCCTTGAGGAAGATTTCGCCGTGTGTCGCGGTCTCGAAGCCGGCGAGCATCATCAGCGTCGTGGTTTTGCCGGAGCCTGACGGCCCCAGCATGGTGACGAATTCACCCTTCTGGATGTCGAGGTTGAGGTTCTTTACGACCAGCGATTTGCCGTCATAGCTCTTCTGCACGTCCTTAAAACGGACATGCGCACTATTCGGGACTTCTATTGACGGACCTAACGCCATTCGCCTCACCAGCTCGCGTACCCGCCCTCAATCGCCCCGCCATTGCTGCGGTCGCGTCAAGTCATCGGGCACCCCTCCCACGCGGCGCCGGCATCTGTTGGCCGGCTTTCCGTGTCTGCAGTGCCTAGTTATCCAGCCGTTGTCCCATGCACACAAGGCTAATTATTGACCAGCCAATGCCTCGTCCGCCATGAGATTGGGCAGTGTGCCACCGTTCCCCGGACTTTGTCACTGCGTTTGTATCGATGCGACGCTTTGTTGGCATAAGCTGACATCGTCATTTTCGACGCCAAGAAATGTCGGTGGCCAATGGCGGCCTTGCATCCCACAATGCCCGTCATTGATGTCGAGCGAGAGACCGGATAGCCCCATGACGCCGTCGCACGATCCCTTGTTGCAGCCGTTCCAACTCAAACACCTGACGCTGCGCAATCGTCTAATGTCTACGGCGCACGAGCCATCCTACACCGAGGATGGCCTGCCCAAGGAGCGCTACCGGCTCTATCACAGCGAAAAAGCGAAGGGTGGCATTGCCCTGACCATGATCGGCGGATCGGCATGCGTGTCGCCCGACAGCCCGCAGGCATTCGGCAACATCCTGCTCTATAAGGATGAGAGCGTGCGATGGCTGAGGGAACTCGCCGACGACGTCCATGCCCAAGGTGCCGCCGTGATGATCCAGATCACCCATCTCGGCCGTCGCACCGGCTGGGGCAAAGCCGACTGGCTGCCTGTCGTGGCACCTTCGGTCGTGCGCGAGCCGGCGCATCGCTCGTTCCCGAAGGCCGCCGAGGACTGGGATCTCGAACGCATCAAACGAGACTATGCGGACGCCGCCGAAAAGGTCGTCGCGGCCGGCCTGGACGGCTTCGAGCTGGAACTTTACGGCCACTTGCTGGACCAGTTCTGGTCGCCAGCCACAAACAAGCGGATCGACGACTATGGCGGCAGCCTCGAGAATCGCATGCGGTTCTCGCTGGAAGTTTACGAGGCGATCCGCAAACGCATTGGCCCGAAGCCGATCGTCGGAGCGCGCATGGTGTGCGACGAGGACTGGGAGCGCGGCATCTCGAAGGCCGAGGGGCTGGAGATCGCGAGACGCCTCGCCGCTACCGGCCAGGTCGACTTCATCAACGTCATTCGCGGCCACATCGACAGCGATGCGGCACTGACCGGCGTGATCCCGATCATGGGCATGCGTTCGGCACCGCACCTCGACTTTGCCGGCGAGATCAGGGCCGCGACCAAGGTCACCGTGTTCCACGCCGCGCGCATCCAGGACGTGGCGACGGCGCGGCATGCAGTTGCTTCCGGCAAGCTCGACATGGTCGGGATGACGCGGGCGCACATGGCCGATCCGCATATTGCGCGCAAGATCATCGAGGGCCGCGAAGACCAGATTCGCCCTTGCGTCGGCCAAGCCTACTGCATCGACCGCATCTATTTCGGCGGCGACGCGCATTGCATCCACAATGCCGCGACCGGTCGCGAGTCGACTATCGATCATGTGGTGGCGCGGTCGACGGGGCCGAAAAAGAAAGTCGTGGTTGTCGGCGCCGGTCCGGGTGGTCTCGAAGCGGCGCGGGTGGCCGGTGAACGAGGCCACAACGTCGTGGTGTTTGAGGCGGCCGACAAGGCGGGCGGGCAGATCCGTCTGCAATTGGCGGTGAAGCGCCGTCGCGAGACGCAAGGCATCGTCGACTGGCGGCTGGCGGAATGCGCCCGTCACCGCGTCGAAATCCGCTATAACGCGATGGCCGATGTCGCGGACGTCCTGGCTGAAGATCCGGACGTGGTAATCCTGGCGACTGGCGGCATGCCGAATACGTCGTTCCTTGATGCCGGCGCGGACCTCGTGACCTCCTCCTGGGATATCCTGTCGGGCAGCGTTCGCCCGGCGGAGCACGTCCTGCTGTTCGATGACAACGGCAGTCAGGCCGGTCTCGTCACCGCCGAATTCCTCGGCGAGGCGGGCAGCCGGGTCGAATTCGCAACGCCCGAACGATCGGTGGGGCCGGACGTCGGCGGCCTCAACTACCCGGCGTTCCTCAAGGCGTTTGACGTGCACGGCATCGCCACCACGCTCAACGTGAAGCTGGAAACGGTCATTCGTGATGGCAACACGCTCATCGCCACGCTTTACAACGAGTATAGCGGCAAGAGGCACGAGCGCCGTGTCGAGCAGGTGGTGGTGGAAGCCGGCACGCTGCCGCTGGATGAACTCTATTTCGCGCTGAAGCCGCAGTCGAAGAACCTCGGCGAGGTCGATCAGGCAGCTTTCATCGCACATCGGCCGCAGACACTTGTGAAGGCACCGAAAAACCGGTTCCAACTATTCCGGATCGGCGACGCGGTGGCTTCCCGTAACATTCACGCCGCGATCTACGACGCCATGCGCTTCTGCAAGGACCTATGATCCGGGGGCCAAGCGGCGCGCGAGATAGCCAATGAAATCATGGATCTCGCGCTCCATCCATGAAAGCTGCCCCGGCGTCGATAGTGGTGCCTTCGCTCCTTCGTAGATGCCCTGCACCACCAGCTTGTCCTCGGCGTTGACCTTGTCGAAGAAGGCGACCGTGTCGGCAATGAACTTGGGCTTATCCTCGATCGCAGCCAACCGCTCCGGCGCCACCGCCGCGCCGAACCGGACATCGACCTGCCCGGTGCCGCGCGGTCTCAACGAAAGATACCAGAGGTGGTCCGGCGCCAGCACATACATGTGGGTTGGAAACACCGTCGGCATTACCGAGGTGAAGCGCCACTCGTCCTTGAGGCGGGTGTTGCTGGCATGGGCCAGACCGTAGATCGCATCCTGATTTTTGGTGAAGGTCTGGTAGGTGAAGTGCGGAAAAGCCTCGGCCGGAAATCCGTTCGTAGCGACCGGAAACCACGCGCCCACTGTCGCCTTGTGCGCGATCGGGAGGTGGTAGCTCTCCATGAAATTCTCGGTCAGCAGCTTCCAGTTGGTGTCCCAGACGTAGTCTTCGCGCGCCACCGGCACATAATGTTCCTGCGCGTAGCGATCCGTGACCTTGGCCAGCGGCGCCAGCATTTCGACCACAGCCGTCGCTTGCGGGTTAAGCGTGACATAGATCCAGCCCTGCCAGATCTCGGTGCGGATCTGTGGCAGGCGATGATCGCGTGCCTTGAATGTCGGCGCCGGGTCATCGTGCGCGCGGCCCATGTGCGGCGCGCCGATCAGGCGACCGTCGATGTCGTAGGTCCAGGCGTGATAGGGGCAGACGATGCGCTTGGCATGACCACAACCGTCGAGCAGCCGCATCATGCGGTGCAGGCAGACGTTGGCGTGGGTCTTGATCGAGCCGTCGGTCGAGCGCACGGCGACGACAGGTTGGTCACCGATCGCGAAGGTCAGGTAGTCGCCGGGATTGGGCAGATCGGCGGTGCGGCCGAGGCACAGCCATTCCTTGGCGAAGATCTCAGCTTCCTCGAGCGCCAGGATTTCTTGCGATCGATAGAGACCTGGATGCATGGCAGTCGCTTCGCCGAGCGGTCTGCGCGCGGAATGTTTGAGTGAGGCAAGAAGGGTATCGACCGAGGGCTGAGACATGAAGGGGCTCTATGCTGGCATTGCAGGATCAGGTCATCGGTCCATATTGGCACGCATTGGGCACGCCTGCGATATGCAAGAGGTGATCTGCGAGCGCCCCTATGCCAATCGCCGTTGGGCATCGGTTGGCCGCGTGACGCTGACTCATTTCATGAGGCGCATGGCAAAAACTGATCAAGGCCGGACGAAATCGTTGTTTCCCCAGCGCGATCCCTTCAATAAACTATCATGTGCATTGGCCTCCGGGCTGAAGTCCACGAACCCTGAAAAGGCGACGCCGAGCATGTCCGTTGAAAAAATCGATACGCTGATTGTCGGCGCGGGCCAAGCCGGATTGGCGATGAGCGGACACCTGAGCAGTCAGGGTATTCCCCACCTCGTCGTCGAGCGGCGGCGGATTGCCGAGCGCTGGCGTTCGGAACGGTGGGATTCACTGGTCGCCAACGGCCCGGCTTGGCATGACAGGTTTCCGGCGCTGGAATTCTCCGGAATAGATCGCGACGCCTTTGCCCCTCGCGACCGGATCGTGCGCTATTTCGAAACTTTCGCCGAACAGATCAAAGCTCCCATCCGCTGCGGGGTCGAAGTCAAGGCATTGCACAAGAACGCCGACGGCTCCGGCTTCCGAGCCGAAACGTCGGCGGGCGCGATCGAAGCGAACAACGTTGTTGTGGCCACGGGACCGTTTCAGCGCCCTATCGTCCCGACCATCGTGCCGGCGGATACCGGCATCATGCAGCTTCATTCCAGCGCCTATCGCAATCCCGGCCAGCTGTCCGAGGGGGCGGTACTGGTGATCGGCGGCGGCTCATCGGGGTCGCAGATCGCCGATGAATTACTGCGCGCTGGCAAGCGTGTCTTCCTTTCGATCGGCCCGCATGACAGACCGCCCAGGAGCTACCGTGGGCGTGACTACTGCTGGTGGTTGGGTGTGCTCGGCCAGTGGGATGCGAAGGCCCCCGAACCGTCCGCCGAACATGTGACCATCGCGGTGAGCGGCGCATATGGCGGCCACACCATTGATTTCAGACACCTTGCTGCGCGCGGCATGACATTGCTCGGCAGGGCTCGGACCTTTAGCGATGGCGTCATGCACTTTGCGCCTGATCTGGCGAAGAATATCGCGCAAGGAGACGCGAACTACCTGTCGGTTCTGGACGCCGCCGACGCCTACGCCTTAGAGCAAGGCCTCGATCTGCCCGAAGAGTTGGAGGCGCGCAAGATGGCGCCTGAACCGACTTGCGTGACCGATCCCATCCGCCAGTTGAATCTGTCAGATGAGGGGATCACATCGATTATCTGGGCGACGGGCTACGCCCTCGATTTCGGCTGGCTGCAGGTCGATGCCTTCAATGACAAGGGCCATCCGGTGCATCTGCGCGGTGTTTCGGAAGTACCTGGCCTCTACTTTCTGGGACTGTCCTGGCTGTCGCGAAGAGCATCGCCATTCATCTGGGGCGTCTGGCACGATGCCGAATATCTGGCGAGCCAAATCGCAGCGCGCGGCTAGTGTTCCGCACCTCGCTGCACTGACTCAAAACCAACCAGCCTCCGAGCGAGTGCGGAAGGATTACAACGCTAGCCTCCGGAGAAGCAGGGCTATCGCATTTAAATCTTCTCACGGGGTTTTGGCGGACGACGCTCGGCAGCATCCAACCCCATTCGTCATGGCCATTTTGAATACAGCTGGCCAACTTCCCACTACAATTCTGGACGCCAAAGCCGGAAACCGGCACATAAGCAAAGCATGAGCGCCATTGATCGTCCATTGCCGCCTGCGGAAGGCGAGCCAGCCACCACCCACGACGTAATTTTGGCCGGCGGTGGCCTTGCCAACATGTTGATCGCGCTGGCACTGCACGCGGCGCGGCCAGCCCTGCGGCTGCTGGTGCTGGAACGGTCGACGAAACATGGCGCCGACCATACGTGGTCATTTCACGCCACCGACATAACGGCGAAGCAGCATGCCTTCCTTGCGCCGCTGATCGTTGCGAGTTGGCCGCGGCAGGAAGTTCGGTTTCCCAAGCACTCCCGGCTGATCGAGACCGGTTACAATTCGATCACCGCCGAACGGCTGCACGAAGTGACCCGGGCGCAGCTCGGTGCCGCCATCCGGCTTGGGGTCGAGGTCGCGGAGCTTACCACCTCAAGCGCGCAACTGACCACTGGCGAGCGGTTCACTGCGCCCCTCGTCGTCGATGGCCGCGGCCTGCAACCAAGCCATCTGCTCGCTCTCGGCTATCAAAAATTCGTTGGCCTCGTAGTCGAGACCGCAGCCCCACACGGCTTGAAACACCCGATCATCATGGACGCGACCGTGCCGCAACATGACGGCTATCGCTTCGTTTACTCACTGCCGTTCTCGGATACCCGCTTGCTGATCGAAGATACCTACTACAGCGACACTCCGGCCCTTGATCAGGCACTACTCACCGGTCGGATCGAGAGCTACGCCGCGACGCGCGGATGGCGCATCGGGCAGGTCGTGAGACGCGAAGCCGGCGTCCTGCCGATCGCGCTCGCAGGACGGATCGAGGAACATTGGCGCGAAATCAGCGATGGGGTGCCACGATCTGGCCTTCGCGCCTGGCTGTTTCACGCCACCACCGGCTATAGCCTGCCTTATGCCATGCGACTGGCAGAGGCCGTTGCCGTCGCCCCAGACCTCAACTCGCGCGCCATCGCCCAGCTGGTTGAACGCCAATCGCGCGAAAACTGGCGCAAGCAAAGCCTGTTCAGACTCCTTAACCGCTCGATGTTTCTCGCCGCCGACCCTTCACAGCGAGTTCGCATTCTGCAGCAGTTCTATCATCTGCCGCGCCGCACCATCGAACGGTTTTACGCCGGTTCGCTCAATGGCGCGGATATCATGCGGCTGATCGCAAATATGGCAAGCAACCCACCCATCGGGATCAGTCGCGCCCTGTCGTCGATCAGCGAGGCTCGCGCTTGGCGATTTGCCAAACAACACGCTGGCGATGGCACGAATTTGGGCTAAGCTCACCCTATGGACACGATCGTCGAACACAGTCGGCAACTGATCGAAAAGGGCTCGAAGAGCTTTGCCGGTGCTGCTCGATTGTTCGACAGCGAGACCCGCGACTCCGCCTACATGCTCTATGGCTGGTGCCGCCACTGCGACGACGTAATCGATGACCAGGACCTGGGCTTCAAGCGGGTTGGTTCCAGTATGGAGCCAGCGGCAGAACGTCTTGCTGGTCTGGAAGTCAAGACCCGCGCCGCACTCGCTGGCCAAGCCGACGAGCCAGTGTTCCTGGCACTTGCCCGCGTCACGGCCAAGCACAACATCCCGTCACGTTACCCGCTTGAACTGATCCAAGGATTTCGGATGGACGTCGAAGGACGTCGATATGTGACCGTCGATGATACCCTATCTTATTGCTATCATGTCGCTGGTGTCGTCGGCGTGATGATGGCGATGATCTGCGGCGTCCGCGATGAAGCAACACTCAATCGCGCTTCCGACCTTGGCATTGCCTTCCAGCTCACCAATATCGCCCGCGATGTCATCGCCGATGCCGAGGCTGGCCGCGTCTACCTGCCGATGGACTGGCTCACCGAGGCCGGCTTGACATCTCGCGACATCGGCGACCCCGCCAAGCGCGACGCGGTCTTTGCCGTTACGAAGCGGCTATTGGACGAAGCAGACCGCTACTATCGCTCGGCGCGTTACGGTTTGCCGGCATTGCCGCTGCGCGCCGCCCTCGCGATCGCGGCCGCGCGACGCATCTATCGCCATATTGGGTTCACGGTTCTCAAGCGCGGCGCCCAGGCATGGGACACGCGAACCGGCGTCAGCAAACGCGGCAAGATCGCGCAAGCGCTGCTATCGGGCTTTTCAATTGGTCGGGCTCATGCCTCTCGGGCGATCAAGCTGCCGCCACCGCGCGATGGGCTGTGGACCATGCAGCGATTGGGTCTCGGTTAGCCACGCAGACCCGGCGCAACATTCACTCGATCGATTGGTTGCGGTGTCCGCGCTGCTGCGCGTCTTGCAGCGTTCGCGATCCCGCATGAACCGTCGGCAGCCGCCACCACGGGATACCAGGATGCAAATGATGCTCGTGATGATAGCCGAAATGGAAGCAGGTCAGCAGCGACAGCCAAACCGGATAGTCGTTACTGCGCGCGTGGTGGCGGTCGTTGAACGGATCATTCGTCGTGGGCACGTGCGGCAGATAGGTTCCGAACGTGAAAAGTTGGAGCGAGGAGAGAATTGCTGGTAGCGCCCAGAACAGCAGGACGTTCGCGACCGGCGCGCCCAGCACCAGAATGTATGTCCAGTTCACGACCGCGAGCAGTCCGAGCTGCCCCCAGGAGAAGTACTCGCCAAAAAATTTCACGTACCAGCGCCAGAACCCGCGCGGCGGATGCTCAAGGAAATCCGGGTCGCGTCCGGTACCGGAATAGCGGTGGTGCAGGTGATGTTTCGGATTGAGCGCACTGAAATTGAAGCAGGCGTAGAGCGCAAGACAGACTGTACCAAACGCCCAGTTCCAGCCCGGCCGCCGTGGCACCAGCGAGCCGTGCATACAGTCGTGCGCGACGATAAAGAGGCCGACGCATAGCCAGCATTGCAGCGCAATCACGAGCAGTGCCGGCACAAGCCCCAGCCGATCCCACGGGTAGAGAAATACCGCCAACCCATGCACAAGGGCCCATGCGACTATGATGCCAACCGCCAAAGCGACGCCAATCGCGGATTGCTTCCGCGTTGACATGACCGGGGCCTGCGCGCCGCTGTTCATCCGGCGATCATACTACCTGCACGCATGACTTGCACGCGCTGACGAACAGATCGATCGCGCCCAATCCCATTGACGGCATCCAGAGTTATGCGACTTGCTCATCCAAACCGGCACGGCCATCGTACAAATTCTGCCAACACGTCAGTCCTGATTTGGAAAGTCGGAAGCGATGCCGCGCAACAGCACCAAAGTGGCTTATGGCAACCAGCATGCCATCGTCATCGGTGCCGGCCTTGGTGGCATCGCGGCGGCATTGCGGTTGCGTGCCATGGGCTATGCCGTCACGGTCATCGAGCGGGGCAAGGCACTCGGTGGGCGGGCACAGGTTTTCGAACGCAACGGATTTCGCCATGATGCCGGCCCGACCGTCATCACCGCGCCATTCCTGTTCGATGAGCTATTTGCCCTGTTCGGCAAGCGACGCGAAGACTACGTCACGTTCGTAGCCCTGACGCCATGGTACAGGTTCCTGTTTCCGGATGGCGGCACATTCGACTACGGCGGCACCGTTGAAGACACGCTGGCGGAAATCCGCCGGATCAATCCACCCGACGCCGACGGCTACCTGCGCATGCTGGAGCACAGCCGGAAGCTGTTCGACGCCGGCTTCACGGAACTCGCCGACCAACCGTTTCATCGGCTCGCGACCATGTTGAAGCAGATCCCTACGCTCGGACGCCTTCGCGCCGACCGCTCAGTCTGGCAACTGGTTTGCAAATACCTCGAGCATCCAAAGTTGCGGGAGGCCTTCTCGATCCAGCCATTGCTGGTCGGCGGCAGCCCATTCGACACCACCTCCATCTATGGATTAATCCACTATCTCGAACGAAAGTGGGGGGTGTTTTTCGCCATGGGCGGGACCGGGGCCATGATAGCGGCACTCGGCCGATTGATGACCGAACAAGGCATCACCACCCGTTTGGACACGACCGTCGCCAGCATCGAACTCGACGGTCGCAAGGCGACCGGCATAAGGCTCAGCTCGGGCGAAGTGATTGCCGCCGACATCATTGTCTCAAATACCGATCCGATGCACTTATATCGCGAGATGTTGCCCGCGACCGCGCTTTCGGCCTCGCTCAAACTGAAACGCCGATCGAAACTTTCGATGGGCCTGTTCGTGCTCTACTTCGGCACCCGGCGGCAGTACCGCGACGTCGCCCATCACACCATCTGGATGGGCGCGCGCTACAAGGGACTGCTCGACGACATCTTTCACAAGCAGATCCTGCCTGACGATTTTTCGCTTTATGTGCACCGGCCGACCGCAACGGATGCGAGTTTCGCGCCGGAGGGTTGCGACAGCTTTTATGTGCTATGCCCGGTGCCCAATCTGCAGGGCAACATCGACTGGCGTGTCGAGGCACCGAAATTGCGCGCGCGCATCATCGCCGCCCTCGAACGCACCATGTTGCCGGGCCTCTCCGGCACGATCACCGCCGAATTCCACATGACACCGGAGACTTTCGCGTCTGACTATCTGAGCTTTGCCGGCGCCGGATTCTCTATCGCACCATATTTCACGCAATCAGCCTGGTTCCGCTTCCACAACAAGTCGGAATCAATTGAGAACCTCTATCTCGTCGGTGCCGGCACTCACCCTGGCGCTGGTTTGCCGGGCGTGCTGTGTTCGGCCAAGGTAATCGAGAAGCTTATTCCGCCAGCCGCCGCCTAAGCAGCGCTCCTGGCCGCGGCAGCTACTTCACGGAAGCAAGGACCAAATCGCTCGAGATAGATTGCAAACCAGGCGGTGAACTCATCTGGACGCGATTTCGTCTCGGCGATGATTTCGTCGAGTGATTGCCATCTCCATGCGTCGACCTCGGACGGGTTGGGCTCCGGAGAACCATCGAACAAGCCGCCAAAGACGTGCACATGCTCGTTCTCGATCAGTCCGTTGCCGAGCTCGGCCCGATAGGCCGTCGAAAACATCGGCTCCAATTGACACCTGAGACCCATCTCCTCGTCGAGGCGTCTTACGGCGGCAGCCGCCACCAATTCACCTGGATAGGGATGGCTGCAGCACGCATTCGTCCACAGCCCACCCGAATGATACTTTGCCTGCGCGCGGCGCTGTAACAGCAGCTGTCCCTCGCTGTTGAATACGATCACCGAGATGGCAAGGTGCTTCAACCCACGCACATGCGCCTCAAGCTTGGGAGCGATCCCGATCGGATCGCCATTGTCGTCGACGAGCACCAGCGGCATGTCTGCCTCATCAAACTTGATCGCAGGCCGCATGTTTTCTCGTTTCCCTGGCGGTTAAATTGGAGTGCCGCGAGCCTAGGCGCGCACCGGAATCAAGGCGTTGGGCGGAACCTCCCTGAGCCCCAGGGCATCGCATGCAGCGGCCACGATGCCAGTCGCATCGAGGCCGGCACCGGCATACATCTTCTCCGGCGCGTCGTGATCGATGAACGCATCTGGCAGCACCAACGAGCGCACCCGCAGGCCACGATCAAGCATGCCGCCTTGCGCCAACCAGTGCAAGACTTGCGTGCCGAATCCGCCAATCGAGCCTTCCTCGACGGTGATCACCAGTTCGTGGTTCTGTGCCAACCGGCGCACAAGATCGGTGTCAATCGGCTTGGCGAACCGGGCGTCCGCCACCGTGGTCGACAACCCCATGGCGGCAAGCTGATCGGCCGCCTTCAGGCACTCCGCGAGCCGGGTGCCGAGCGACAGTAGCGCGATCTTGGCTCCCTCCCGTATGATCCGGCCACGGCCAATCTCAAGCGGCATGCCCTGCTCCGGCATCTCGACGCCGACGCCTTCGCCGCGGGGGAAGCGGAAGGCGGATGGCCTGTCATCGAGCACCCGAGCGGTCGCGACCATGTGCTTCAGTTCGGCCTCATCGGCGGCGGCCATCAGAACGATTCCTGGCAGACATCCGAGATAGGCAAGATCGAAGGATCCCGCGTGCGTCGGTCCGTCCGCGCCGACGAGCCCAGCCCGGTCGATGGCGAACCGTACCGGCAACTGCTGCAGCACCACATCGTGCACGATCTGATCGTAGGCACGCTGCAGGAACGTCGAATAGATCGCAACGAACGGCTTGAATCCCTCGGTCGCGAGACCCGCCGCAAAGGTAACTCCGTGCTGTTCGGCAATGCCAACGTCGAACATGCGATCCGGGAATTCCTTGCCGAACAAGTCGAGGCCGGTGCCGGACGGCATCGCGGCGGTTACGGCCACAATTTTCGGATCGAGCCGCGCTTCCGCAATCAGCGCCTTCGCAAATACGCCCGTATAGCTCGGCGCATTCGCCTTCGGCTTGTCCTGGGCGCCGGTTATGACGCTGAAGCGCGTAACGCCATGATATTTGTCGGCGGCGTTCTCGGCCGGCGCATAGCCCTTGCCCTTCTTGGTCACGACATGCACCAGGATCGGCGCCTGCCGGCTGTCGCGGACGTTCTCCAGCACCGGCAGCAGCGTGTCGAGATCGTGCCCATCGATCGGCCCGACATAGTAGAATCCCAAGTCCTCGAAGAACGAACCGCCGGTCCAGTAGGTGCGCGCGTATTCCTCGGCACGCGCTGCCCGCCGGCTCCAGGCCTTCGGCAGCCGCTTTGCCAATTGCTTCAATCCGTCACGGAAGTGCAGATAGGGGCTGCTCGATGAAACGCGCGCCAGATAGTTCGAAAGGGCCCCCACCGGCGGCGCGATCGACATGTCATTGTCATTGAGGATGACGATCAATCGTTCATCGCGGGCGCCAGCATTGTTCATGGCCTCGTATGCCATGCCAGCGCTCATGGCGCCGTCGCCGATCACGCAGATGACATCGTTGCTGGCGCCGGCGAGATCGCGGGCCACCGCCATGCCAAGACCGGCCGAGATCGAGGTCGACGAATGGGCCGCGCCAAAAGGATCGTATTCACTTTCGGCCCGCTTGGTGAAACCAGAGAGCCCACCGCCCTGACGCAGCGTGCGAATGCGTTCACGGCGGCCAGTGAGGATCTTGTGCGGATAGGCCTGATGCCCAACGTCCCAGATCAACCGGTCGCGCGGCGTATCAAAGACCCTGTGCAGTGCGACCGTCAGTTCGATGACGCCGAGACCCGCACCGAGATGTCCGCCAGTTATGGACACCGCGTCGATAGTCTCTGTTCGAAGCTCATCGGCCAGCTGCCGCAGTTCGGTCGCTGGCAATCGCCGCAAGTCCTCTGGTGTCAGGACCTGATCCAAAAGCGGGGTCTTGCTGGCCGGCTTCATCGGACGCACTCCTCGACAAATTGAGATCCTGCTATTCGGCGGCCTGCGACAGGCGCGCCTCGCTCGACAGCGGACACGCAGCCCACAGCCCGCCAAGCGCCGCAACCAGATGATCCATCTGTGCGTCGGTATGCAGCGGGGTGGGCGTCAGCCGCAATCGCTCAGTGCCGCGGCGAACCGTCGGATAGTTGATCGGTTGCACGTAGACACCGTGGCGATCGAGAAGCGCATCCGAGATCAGCTTGCAGTGCACCGGATTGCCGACCATCACCGGTACGATGTGGCTCGGGTTCTTCAACGTCGGAATGCCGGCTGCCTCCAGACGACGCTTCAAGGTGCGGCTGCGCTCCTGGTGGCGCTCGCGCTCACTATTGCTCGACTTAAGATGACGCATGCTGGCTAGCGCGCCGGCAGCAATTGCCGGTGCGAGGGACGTCGTGAAGATGAAGCCCGGCGCATAGGACCTGATGGCATCGCAGATCGCCCGCGAGGCCGCGATATAGCCGCCCATCACGCCGAAGCCCTTGGCCAGCGTGCCGTTGATGATGTCGATCCGGCCCATCACGCCGTCGCGCTCGGCGATGCCGCCACCTCGTGGACCGTACATGCCGACCGCGTGCACCTCGTCGAGGTATGTCAGAGCATTGTATTTCGCCGCCAGGTCGCAGATCGCAGCCATCGGCGACATGTAACCGTCCATCGAATAGACGCTCTCAAAGGCTATAATCTTCGGCGTCGACAGCGGCAGGGCGGCAAGCTTGGCTTCGAGATCGCGCACGCTATTGTGCTTCCAGATGATCTTTTCGCCGCCGCCGTGCCGGATGCCTTCGATCATCGAGGCATGGTTTTTCTCGTCCGACAGGATCACGCAGCCTGGCAACAACTTGACCATGGTGGACAGCGTCGCGTCGTTGGCGACATAGGCCGATGTGAACAACAGTGCCGCTTCCTTGCCGTGCAGGTCGGCAATTTCCTCCTCAAGCTCCACATGATAGTGCGTCGTGCCCGAGATGTTGCGGGTGCCGCCGGCGCCCGCGCCCGCGCTGTCGATAGCGGCGTGCATGGCGCCAAGCACCTTCGGATGCTGCCCCATGCCGAGATAGTCGTTAGAGCACCAGACCGTAACGTCGCTAACCGAACCGCGCGCATGGCGATCGGCGCCCGGGAATTCGCCACAACGCCGCTTCAGATCGGCGAACACGCGATATCGGCCTTCCTCATGGAGGCGATCGAGATGCTGCTGCATAGTGGCCTGGTAGTTCATCGGTCCCTCCATTCGATGTATCGCCGCGTTCTTGACGGCGTATCGCAAAGTCTTTGCCCGCCTATTCGGCCGGCAACGCAACATGCTCACCACGTCCCGTCGCTGACGAAGCCGGCCGGCGCGATTTCAGGCCCCACGACCACATCGCTGCAAACGGGAACGGCAGCACAAGTATCCAGTGTTCCAAAACAGCCAATCCCATCAGAACGGTGAGCAGCATCCAGCCGGTCGAAGCCGCTGCCGGCTGAGCAAACGCCGCCTGGGCCAACAAGACGGTCAAAATCGTCGACAACGTCACCGAGACCGGGAAGAACAAATTCATCGGCGCGCGCCGCAGATAGCTCTCGAGATATTTCAAGTGATCCGGCAGCCAGTCTTCAGAAAGATTGCGGACGCCGAGAAAGACGTTGAGCTTGGCGCTGATCCGCATCGCCCACAGCAACAGGAACGTCCACAGCGCAAACTTGTTGGGGGCGCCATGCGTCAGCAGAACCAGCAGGCCGGCGGTGCCGGCAATCGCCAACTCGTGAAAGAGGATCGTCTCGATGGCGAACCGGACCCGTTGCCAGCCGCGTGCCTCGACCGGACAGGGCCCGCGGCGCGGCCCGGTGACGAATCCCATCAGGAAACTCATCTCGTTCCAGCCCCAAAGCATGAGCGCCGAGAGGAACGCGACATAAGCACCGCGACTGCTTTCATCCGTGGCCGACCAGCCGATTGCGAGCAGAGCCAGTCCAGAGGCGATCGACGCAATGACGAAGCTCCAGCGGAATGTGCGTCGCGGCAATCCGTCCAAGTAGAGGATGATGCCCGTGCCGGCCCACCACACGAAAAGGCAGAACAGCACTGGCCCGACGATCAGCGTCATTTCAGCCGCCTGATGTGGGGCGTTAGGAAAGCCCCACTGTTAATGTATGTGTAAATGTAACTAGACACTTTAGAGTGTCAAGTGCAATTGTCGTTCGGTGTTTCCTTTTGCGTCGGCAACCCGCATCGCGGTGGCCAAACGAAATTAGGCGACGCCGCAACGTCGCCCGCTTCGAAGACATTCGAACGTAAATCGCAGAACTCTCGCCTACCAGACCGGCTCGAGCCGGACATTGCTCGGCAAGCTGTTCGAGCGCGACGGCAAGACGTAGAGCCGTGCGAATGTCGCAGCAGCGATCGCGGCCAACCCAACCCGCTTCATGCTGTTGACGACGCCACCTTGAGCCTTTGCCGCAGCACTCGCATCATTGACCCACAGCAAACGGCGCAGTCCGGCCAGAAACGCAGGATGATCGAGATCGAGGGTCAATGGAAACACCTGCTTGGAAATCTCTGACGTCAGACGGAATACCTTGAAGTCGTAGTCCTCGATATCGACGCCAAGCGCCTGATGGAACTTCGGTCGCTGGTGATCGCGCACGTACATCGTCGCGAACACGGCGAGCACAAAGAACTTGATCCAGAGCTTGTTGCGGCCTTCCAGCAGCTTCGGGTTCGCCCGCATGATCAAGGCAAACGCCTCGCCGTGGCGGAATTCGTCGTTACACCACTTCTCGAACCAAGTGAAAATCGGATGGAACTGCTTGTCCGGGTTGCGTTCGAGGTGACGGTAGATCGTGATGTAGCGCGCATAGCCAATCTTCTCCGACAGGTAAGTGGCGTAGAAGATGAACTTCGGCTTGAAATAGGTGTACTTCTTCGCTTTGGTCAGGAAGCCAAGGTCGACGCCGACGCCGAAATCCTTCAGCGCTTCGTTGATAAAGCCGGCATGACGCGCCTCGTCCCGACTCATGAAGGTGAAAAGGTCGCGGATATCCGGATTCTTGATCCGCTTCTTGGTCTCGGCATAGAGCACGCAGCCGGAAAACTCCGCCGTCAGCGAACTGACCAGGAAGTCAAGAAACTCTGGCCGGAGGTCCGCCGGAATTTTTTCCAGATGGTCAACCCAGTTACCCTCACGCCTGAAGTGCCCGCGATTGGGGTCACGCTTCAATTCAGCCAGTAGCTTATCCCAGTCGGCACGCACGGCGTTGACGTCGAGCCGATCCATCTCCTCGAAATCAGTGGTGTAGAATCGCGGGCTGAGCAGCGTCTCTTCGGTCGCCTGCTTGGTTGCGACATTCAACTCGCGATCGGCCATTTGCGCGTGCATCTGACTACTCCTTAGGCTGGAACCCGACTTCATACAGCTCGGTCAATTCGAGGTAGGCAGTGGCCCTCGTCCAGGCGCGCTCAATCGGGTTGGCGCGAATGACCGTTGCTTGACTGCGCGTAATGCTATGGGCCCCGAAGGGTATGTGTGACGGCGCCTCATGCACGAGAACGGCGTCCCCCGCCTCGACGTCCACGCCTTCAAGCGCGACGTTGGCGAACAATATGTCTGAAGTCTGCTCGATCTCGACGGTACAGGGCACCTCGAACTTGCGGCGCCCCCCGATCCAGTCGCTCTTCATGGCGCTGTCTCCAATTTGTTACGTCCAAAGGATGCAACAACATCGGCGCCAGCGCCAGCCCTATTTGTCAATTTTGTTTGACGTTCAGAAGCCAATGGAAGGCTGCCACGTTGGTGGAACCGAAAGCATCGAGCTCGACCCGCCGGTGGGTGGCCTGATCCTCGATCATGAGGCGTCCATCCGACAGACGAGCCAATCGGAATGGCGGCATATCCGATACCCCCGCCGCCCGGCGCTCGCGGGCGAAACTGCGCATCACACCGCGGACAAAGCCGTTCGTGCCAGGCTCGAGATTGGCAGCCACCTTGCCGGTCACCGGATCCATCACCGCAACCGACCCATCGGCACGATCCTCAAAGCGGAAGTCGCGAGACACGGTCGGTTCCGCCGGCACCATCCGTGTCACCCCGACACCGGTCAGCCTGGAGATGCCAACCATGGCAATACAGATCACCACCAGTGCCGCGGCACCGAACAGCGGTGCCTTTGGAAACGAATGTTCGAAGGCTGGCGTAGACATGTTTCAAATCTCCTCACGAGGCGAGAGCGGTTGCCTGACGGACATCCGAATGATTGACCGGCGATGACATTCGGCTCGCCGGCACGGGAACCGACGCGGCAGCAGTCTCGGTGACTGACGCCGACAACGCCTGCACCAACAGTCCACCGACGAGCGCGGCTTGTGGTACCGACCGCAGCATTGGTTCCGGTCGACTGAAGCGCCACGGCCGCGCGTGCGGCCACATCACGAGATAGGCAATGCGATCGGATGTCACGATCGACAGCGGAATATCACCGGTGCCGTCGGTGTGCGTGTTCAAACCAACAGTGCCGATCGTCCGGTATGGCAAATTGACCGTCATCGGCAGGGCGATGCCGAAGCGGATCACCACGCGGCGGCTAGTGATCGTATAGATGGTGGTACGGCCGGTGAGATAGGCGAGCACGAGTAGAATCGCGACCGCGACCACTGCCAACGGCACGATCCAAACCGCAGCCACGCCCGTCGCCTGCAACGCCTGGATGAGGCTCGCACCAGACCAAAGTTCGGCGCCGACCTTGAGAACCAGCAATGCCGCGAAATAGAGCGCGACCTTGTCCACATGGTAGACGTCGCGGGCAACCCGCTGCCAGTCTGGCGCCCCTTGCCAGAGAATATGCTCCCCCTGCGGTGGCCTTTCCGGCAGCCCAGGGATGGGCTCGAAATCAAAATCGCTCACAGCAGCGACTCCTGGCGAGAGGGCGTGGCGTAGAGGTGGCCACCACCATAGTAGGCGCAGATGCGGTCCTCTTCGCGACGGCTGACACGATCGCGATCGCCGAGCGTCGGCACGTCGGCGAACTGACTGGCAAGTATCGATTTAACTTTCACCTGCCGGCTGCGGCCATCGATGCGCGTGAAATTGATCGGCAGCAGGACACGGCGCGGAATGGCCGGATCAGCATCACCGGGCCCGCCCGCGACACTCGGCAGCTCGACCTCAAGATAGCGAATGAGGCATTCGGCGCGATCGACCCAGGCATCCAGCACCGTGCCGGCAACAATGCCGTCGGCACCGACCACGGCCATGCCACGCGGATCAGGATCGCGCGGCTCGATGAAGTGGGTCTTGGCCGTCCGCAACGGCACCAAACGGTCATGCCCGTCAAAGGTGGTGTCGGGAAGGTTCGAGCGCAGCGCATAGGCAGCGGGACCGACGCCATCGATCATCGGATTGCCAGTCGGCTCCAATGGCGCACCAGGCCATGGTGCTATCGGCTTGGCGCGGATCGGCCGGTCGTCAGTCTCCGTGCGCGGCGCGCTCACGGTACCACCGCCGGCTAGCAGGAAGGTCTTTGGCGATGGAATGGCTGGAAAGCCTTGCACCGTTATGTAGGCAGACCGTTCGCTCTCCAGCGGATAGCCCTCGCGCTTGTCTTCGCGTCGCAGATAGAGGATCAGACCCGCGAAGAAGATCCAGAACGCGTACAACACGACCTGAGCCAGATCGATGTTGTTGAATATGAGCCCCTGTTTCATCGTATGCTCTCCATCAGTTTGTGATCTCAACGCGCCATTTCATTCAACTGAAGCTGCTCGACAGACGCCGCCATGCGCGCCTGCACCGTCCGCACCAGCGGTCCGAGTGCGGCCAGGGTCATGAACAGCAAGCCAATTTCGATGACGTAGACAGTGATGTAGCCGCTGGCCGGTCCAGTCATCGCCGCGCCCAATACGCCACGGCTGCCGAGGCCCGTCATGAAATCGCTGATCAGGCCGCCGGCGGCGATGGCAAGTCCGGCCGCTGATGCCTGCACAGCACCCCATGCGCCGAGCGACATGCCGCTTTCATCGCCTTGGGTAAGGTTCATGGATGCGGTCAACGTGCCGTGCGCGAACATGCCGGCGCCGAAGCCGATCAATGCCGTACCGCCGCCGAACAACAATACCGAATGGAGCGGTGCCGCGACGATCACCAGGACGAACGCAACGAGTCCGCCGAGAGTCCCAACTGCCGCAACACGATAGGCATCGGCACCGCGGCCTAGCAGCCGCGCCGCAAGCACCAGTCCAAGCGCGCTTCCGACAGCCAGAACGGCGGTCAGAACTGTCGTCGCTGACACCGATAGCCTGAGCACCATCCCGCCGTAGGGTTCAAGCAGGATGTCTCCCATGCTGAACGCGGCGGTGCCAAGGCCGACTGCGGTCAAGTGCCGGCGCGAGCGTTCGTTACCGGCGAGATAGGTCCGCCAGGATACGATGAAGCCCGGACGCGGCTGATCGGGCCGAAGCCGAGAGGGCGCGCGCGGCTCTTGCTTCCAGAGCGCCACGAGATTGAGCAGCATCGTCAGGACGGCCGCGCCCTGGATCGACTGGATCAGCTTGATCTGACTGAAATTCGAAAGCAACAAGCCGAACACGAGCGCGCTCGTCACCATGCCAACCAGCAGCATCATGCACAGCAGCGCCACCACCTTCGGCCGCGCGTGCTTCGGCGCGAGGTCGGTCGCGAGCGCCATGCCGACCGTCTGCACCGTATGCAGCCCGGCCCCGACTAGAAGGAAAGCCAGACCGGCCGCCAGATGCCCGACCCAGGGCGGCGCCGACGAATCGCCCGACAGCGTGATCAGGGCAAACGGCATGATGGCGAAGCCGCCGAACTGCAGCAGCGAGCCAAACCACAGGAACGGAACGCGACGCCAGCCGAGCAGCGAGCGATGCGTGTCGGACCTGAACCCCACCAACGCTCGAAATGGCGCGAACACCAGCGGCACGGCAACGAACACGGCGACGAGTGATGCCGGCACCGCGAGTTCAACGATCATGACGCGATTGAGGGTGCCGATCAGCAAGACCACCGCCATGCCGACAGTGAATTGGAACAACGACAGTCGCAGCAGCCGCGGCAACGGCAGCTCCGGCGTCGCGGCATCGGCGAACGGCAGGAAGCGGGTACCGATCCGCATCCAGACGCCGGCGAGCTTGTCGTTGACGCGCTTCATGCCCGCACCAGCTCCAGCGCTTGCGAGGTATAGAAGCCGCTCGCCACCCGATTGGTGCGCCCACAGCGCCAACCGCCAAGTGCTGGTTCCCCAGTGAGCGCGCGACGCAGCCGAACCTCGGACACCGGCTCGATCGCGGGCGCGCGATCCTTGCGCGGGAACAGCCGGCCGACTGCATGCATGGCAGCCAACGCCGGCGTGCGTGGCGCGAAAGTGAACAGAATAGAACTTTCGGTACGGGCGGCGAGACCGACAATCACCGGCAACGCATCCGGCGTGCGATAGTGGATCAGCGAGTCCATCGCCACGACGTGATCGAAGCGCCCGAGTTTTGGGTCCAGCATATCGCCCGACAGAAACTCGATGCGGCCGCGCCCCAAATCCTTCGGTGTGCGCTCCCGCGCGAGTTCGACGAGGGTCGGCGAGAGATCAATCGCGATCACATGCGCACCGCGCCGCGCCGCCTCGACCGCCAGCGCCCCGGTTCCGCAGCCAGCATCGAGAATGCGTTTGCCATCGAGCTTATCGGGAAGCCAGCCGAGCAGTCCGTCGCGCATCCGCGTGCGCCCTGCCCGAACCGTGGCGCGAATGCTGCCCACCGGGGCATCGGAGGTGAGCCGCGCCCAGGCATCCACCGCCGTCCGATCAAAGTAGGTTTCAATCTCGCCGCGACGCGTCGTGTAGGAGATGGTCACCATCATGTGTACCCCAGCAGATCGAAGATATCGCGGTCCTTGAGCGCCGCCGCCGTCAATGGCGGCGTGCCTGCCAGCAAGGTCGCGGCCAGCCGCAGATATTCGGCACGGACCAGCTCGATCTCGGGCGTCGAAGGCATTTCGAACAACGTCGACTTCGACAAGCGACTGCGGCGGATGACGTCGAGATCTGGGAAATGCGCCATCGTCTGCAATCCGACCCGATCGTTGAACTTCTGGATTTGATCGGTGTCGGCGCTGCGATTGGCGATCACGCCGCCAAGCCGAACGTTGTAGTTCTTGGCTTTCGCGGCAATGGCCGCGACGATGCGGTTCATCGCGAAGATCGAGTCGAAGTCGTTGGCAGTTACGATCAGCGCCCGATCGGCATGTTGCAATGGCGCCGCAAAACCACCGCAGACCACATCACCCAAGACGTCGAAGATCACGATATCGGTATCTTCGAGCAGGTGATGTTCTTTCAGCAGCTTGACTGTTTGGCCGACGACATAGCCGCCGCAGCCGGTGCCCGCTGGTGGCCCACCCGCCTCGACGCACATGACGCCGTTGTAGCCTTCGAATACGAAGTCCTCGGCACGCAACTCCTCGGCATGAAAATTGACCTGCTCGAGCACGTCGATCACCGTTGGCACGAAGCGCTTGGTCAGCGTGAACGTCGAATCATGCTTGGGATCGCAGCCGATCTGCAGCACCCGCTTGCCGAGTTTGGTGAAGGCCACGGACAGATTTGACGACGTCGTGCTCTTGCCGATTCCGCCCTTGCCGTAGATGGCGAAGACCTGAGCCGTGCCGATCTTCAACTTTGGATCGAGCTGCACCTGCAGGCTGCCTTCGCCGTCGCCGCAACCGCCTGAACCGCAGCCGCCGGATTTCAACATTAGTGTCATGCCGCCACCTCCATGCCGACGCCTTCGATCCGGTCCTCGATGTCTTCACCGGCGCGCCTGAGCTCTTCGAGCGTTTTTGCGTCGGGGCTCCAATATTGCCTCTGCTGAGCTTCGAGCAGGCGGCTCACAACCTTTGCCGAGGCAGTTGGATTGAGTTGCGCCAGTCGCTCCCGCATTTCCGGATCGAGCACATAGGTTTGCGTCAGGTGCTGGTAGACCCAGGGCTCGACCTGGCCGGTGGTTGCCGACCAGCCCATCGTATTGGTGATATGGGTTTCTATCTGCCTCACGCCCTCGTAACCGTGCTTCAGCATTGCCTCAAACCACTTTGGATTGAGCATGCGGGTGCGGGTTTCGAGTGCCACTTGCTCGGTGAGCGTTCGAACACTGCCACCACCTGTGGTCTGGTCGCCGATATAAACCGGCGCATCGCTCCCTTTGGCGCGGCGGATGGCGCGACTCATGCCTCCCAGCGTATCAAAATAGGTGTCGACGGTGGTGATGCCGAGTTCGATCGAGTCGAGGTTCTGGTAGGCAAGATCGACACCGCCGAGCACGCTCTTCAACAACTCTGGTTGCTGCGTCGAGCGACCACTGCGACCGTAAGCGAAGCCCTTGCGGCGGCTATAGGTCTCGGCCAATTCATCGGCGTCGTCCCACCGCCCATTTTCGATGAGATGATTGACGTTCGAGCCATACGCCCCATCGGCATTGCCGAAGACCCTCAGCGCCGCAGTCTCGAGATCACATCCGGTCGTCCGTTGATACTCAAGCGCATGACTGCGAATATGATTGTCCGCCTCAGGTTCGTCGGCCGACGCCGCCAAATAGGCTGCTTCGGCGAGGATCTTCAGTTGAAGAGGCAGCAGGTCGCGGAATATGCCCGAGATCGACATGACGACGTCGATGCGCGGGCGACCGAGTTCAGCTAGCGGAATAAGCCGCGCACCAGCCAACCGGCCGTAGCTGTCGAAGCGCGGCGCGGCGCCCATCAGAGCCAATGCCTGAGCGATCGGCCCGCCTTCCGACTTTAGATTGTCAGTACCCCACAGCACAATCGCGACGGTTTTCGGCATGCCGTTACCATCGGCGGCGTGACGGGCGAGCAGACGGGCTGCCTGACGGGCGCCATCCTGCATCGCGTAGGCACTGGGAATTCGGAACGGATCGAAGCCATGCAGATTGCGTCCGGTGGGCAGGACCTTGGCGGTCCGGACGAGATCTCCGCCTGGAGCTGGCCGAATGAACCTTCCGTCGAGTGCCCGCAGGAGTGCTGCGATTTCATGATCGCGGCCCAATTCGGCAGCCGCCCGCGCAAGCTCCGCCAGCGCCTCGATGCCGGCGTCATCGAGAGGCGTCGTGAGCCCATCCGCGATTTCTCGCGGCGACGTGCCGGCAACGAGCGCAGCGATAGCCTTCTTGTCGAAGTGATCGCCAAGTGCTGCCCGCGCCATCGCCGCCACCGTATCGATCCGCTCCGCGTCCGACATCGGCGCCCCGACAACGTGCAGGCCGTGTGGAATCAGCGTGTATTCGAGTTCAAGGATCGCTTTGGTCAAGTTGCTGATGCGCGAAGCGGCATCGTCGGTCCAAGCCGGCTCCAAGGTCGCAAGTTCGAGCGCGGCCGCCTGCGACTGGATCATCGTTGCGACGTCGCCGGTCTCGCCACTACCCGGCAATAGCGCGCGCCAGCGCTCAATACTCGCCTTGAGATCGACGAGGCCGCGATAGAGCCCGGCATTGGCCAGCGGCGGCGTCAAATAGCTGATCAGCGTCGCCGCCGACCGGCGCTTGGCGAGCGCACCCTCGGACGGGTTGTTCGCAGCATAGAGATAGAGGTTCGGCATGTCGCCAATCAGCCGGTCGGGCCAGCAGGTCGCCGACAGGCCCGTATGCTTGCCAGGCATGAATTCCAGCGCACCGTGGGTGCCGAAATGCAGAAGTGCATGCGCCCCGAACTCGTCGCGCATCCAGCGATAGAAGGCACAGAACGCATGCGTCGGCGCGAAGCCCTTTTCGAACAGCAACCGCATCGGATCGCCCTCGTAGCCGAACGCGGGCTGGATGCCGACGAAGACATTGCCGAAGCGCTCGCCGAGCACGAAAATCGAACTGCCATCGCTCTGCTGCTTGCCGGGCGCTGGTCCCCATTGTGCTTCGATCTGGTCGAGCCAGCGCTGGCGGCGCACGTGATCGTCGACCGGCATGCGCACATGGACGTTGGCCGAAGCGCCGAAGCGCTGGCTGTTGCCGCCGAGAATACGATCGCGCAGCGCGTCCACGGTCGCCGGCACTTCGACCTCGTAGCCACCGGCCTTCATCGCACCGAGGGTCCGGAACAGCGACTCGAACACCGACAGATAGGCGGCGGTGCCGATGTTGCCCGCGTTCGGCGGGAAATTGAACAGGACGATGCCGACCCGGCGTTGCGCCCGCTCGGACCGGCGCAGCCGCACCAGCTTTTCGACCCGAGACGCCAACATCGAAGATCGCTCCGAATGAGCGGCCATGTCGCGGTTGGCAGCGCCTTCGGCTGTATCCGAACGACCGCCGAACACCATCGATCCGATGCTGCCGTCGAGTTCGGGAATGGCGACCATCATCGTCGCTTCGACCGGCAGCAAACCCTGATCGCTCGCTTCCCACTGCTCCAGCGTCTGGAACTCGACCGGCGTCACCGCGATATAGGGCACATCGAGCTTGGCCAGTACTTCTTCGGCGGCTGGGGCATCGTTATAGGCGGGTCCGCCCACCAGCGAAAATCCGGTCAGCGACACCAGCGTATCGATCATCGGCTGGCCATCGCGCATGAAAAAGCGCTCGATCGCCGGACGCTGGTCGAGTCCGGTCGAGAACGCCGGAATGACTTTCAGCCCGCGAGCCTCCAAGGCCGCGATCACGCCATCATAGTGGCGGGCATTATTGGCGAGTATGTAAGACCGCATCACCAGCAGGCCGACGGTGCCTGCCTGGGCACTTGGTGCCACAGGCAGCTTCTTCGCACAATCAGCGACCCGACTCGCAAGGTTCGGATGGTACACTCCGACTTCGGGATACTCTACCGGCTCGACAACCTTCAGCGAACCGCGAAGGGCCCGGCGCGGTCCGTCGGCATAGCGGTCGACCAGCATGCTGATAAGGCCGGCCATGTTCTCTTCGGAGCCGGAAAGCCAATACTGCATGGCGAGGAAATAGGCGCGTACATCCTGCGCCGTACCAGGAATGTATCGCAATATCTTGGGCAGCCGCCGCAGCATATTCATCTGGCTGGCGCCGGCGGAACCGTGGCCCTTCGACGTATTGCCGCGCAGCCGCTTAAGGAACGCCAATGCGCCGCCCTGTGGCTTGCCCATGTCGAAGCGGCCCATGCGGGTGAGCTTCGTCACCTCGACAGCCGACATGGCACTGACCATGGCATCGCAGTGCTGACGGCGCGCCTCCAGAGCCGGCATGACGGGTAGAAAATGGTCCTCCATGAAGAGCATGAAATTGATGATGATGTCGCCACGGGCGATTTCGGCCTTGCACTTTTCGAGCGCCTTGGGATCGGCCGCCCATTCGGCGGCGGCGTGAACCGAGAGCTGCAACCCCGGCATGCCCCGGACCAATGCGGCGCGGGCACGTTCCGCTGCACTCGCAACGTGTGTGTCCATGGTGACGATAACGACCCGGACGGGTGTCGCATCAGCGGCTGAAGTGTGCTTTCGCATCGTAGAGTATCTCGATGGTAATCGTTGACAGGCCCTGCTCCTGGGCAAAGCGCTCGGTATTGCGGCGCGCCTTGCCACGAACGAAAAACGGTATCTTCCTCAACTCGCGCTCGGCATCGGTCGCCCATGCGGGCGCGCCATCGGCAGTCCTGGCGGGAATGGCGATTTCGATCTGCGGCGTTGGCGCGGTAACGGGCGCGACTACGGCTTCGGCCAGGGACAACGGCCTTGCCACGCCACCGGTTGCCAGATGCGAGGGGGCGGCATCGCCGCCGAACTCGAAATCGTCTCGGAACATCGCGAGCAGGTGTTCTTCGAGGCCCATCATCAGCGGATGAACCCACGTGTCGAACAGCACGTTGGCGCCTTCGAAGCCCATTTGCGGTGAGTAGCGCGCCGGGAAATCCTGCACATGCGTTGGGGCGGAGATGACAGCGCACGGTATGCCTAAGCGCTTGGCAATGTGGCGCTCCATCTGCGTGCCAAGCACAAGTTCCGGCTGCGCCGCTCCTATACGGTCCTCGACTTCGAGATAGTCGTCGCTGATCAGCGGATCGACGCCGTAGAGCTTGGCCGCGTCGCGGACTTCGCGTGCCAGTTCACGCGAATAGGTGCCGAGCCCAACGACGGTGAAGCCGAGTTCTTCAGTCGCGACCCTGGCAGCGGCGATAGCGTGGGTCGCATCGCCAAAGATAAAGACGCGCTTGCCCGTGAGGTAGGTCGAGTCAACTGAACGCGAATACCATGGCAGGCGCGAGCGCACCTCATCGAGCACGGCTCCTGGATCGACGCCAGCCAGCGTGGCTACTTCCTCGACGAAGGCGCGTGTCGCACCGACGCCGATCGGCACGGTGCGAACCGCGGGTTGGTGCAGCGCACGCTTCAGCCAATCGGCGGCTGGGCCTGCGATTTCGGGATACATCACGACGTTGAAATCGGCATCACCCAACCGCGCCAGATCGGCCGGCGTTGCGCCCAGCGGTGCCACCACGTTGACGTCCACGCCCAACGCCGCGAGCAGTCGTGTCACTTCGCAAACATCATCGCGATGGCGAAAGCCCAGCGCCGTCGGTCCGAGCAGGTTGCACGATGGCCGCCGCCCCGCTGCGCGCGCGCCAATGGGCTTTGCGGCGACAAAGGTGCGCACCAGTTGATAGAAGGTCTCGGCCGCGCCCCAATTCTCCTTGCGTTGATAGGATGGCAGTTCAAGAGGCACCACCGGAACCGGCAATGCCAACGCCTTGGCGAGGCCGCCCGGATCGTCCTGAATCAACTCGGCGGTGCAGGATGCGCCAACCAGCATCGCCTGCGGCTTGAAGCGTTCGTAGGCGTCTTTGGCGGCGGTTTTGAACAGTTCAGCGGTATCGCCACCCAGGTCCCGCGCCTGGAACGTCGTATAGGTCACCGGCGGGCGCTTGGCTCGACGCTCGATCATCGTGAACAGCAGGTCGGCATAGGTGTCGCCCTGCGGCGCGTGCAGCACGTAATGCACGCCCTCCATCGCGGTTGCGACGCGCATGGCGCCGACGTGCGGCGGGCCTTCATAAGTCCAGACGGTGAGTTGCATGGCTACACCCTCAACCGCGAACGACGCACCAGCGGACGCGCGAACAGTTCGGCGAGGTCGCCAGCTTGCTCGTAGCCCTGGGTGGGTGAGAACAGCAGCTCGATGGACCATTTCGTGGTGAGACCTTCGGCCTCCAGCGGATTGGCGAGACCGAGCCCACACACGACGATATCGGGGCGCGCCAGCCGACAGCGGTCGAGTTGCAGATCAACATCCTGCCCCTCGCTCAGCATGGTGCCGGCCGGCAGCATGTCGAGTTCAGCCGCCAGATGCTGGCGATGCAGAAACGGGGTGCCGACTTCAACCAACTGAACACCAAGTTCGCGCGCAAGAAAGCGAGCGAGCGGAATTTCCAGCTGTGAGTCGGGGAAGAAGAAGATGCGCTTTCCCGCCAGCAGATCGACGCTGCGCGCGATCGCTGTTGCGGCCCGGCCCTTGCCTGCACGAGTGACGGCTTCGAACTTATCCGCCGCGACGCCGAAAGCCGCGGCTGCGGCCGCGAGCCACGCAGTCGTGCCTTCCGCACCGAATGGAAACGGCGCACGCAGCAACTTGGCGCCGCGTTCCTCGAGCGCACGCGCGGTATCGGCCAAGAACGGTTGCGCCAGCAGGATGTGCGTATTCGGGCCGACCGGGGGCAGCAAATCAGCCTTGCGCGGCGGCAGGAAGCGCACCGGCGCGATCCCGAGATCCGCGAACAGCCGCGCGAACTGATCCTCGACGACGTCAGCCAGCGCGCCCACAACCAGCAGTGCGGGCGCGGCAGTCGAAGCCTCGCTGGGCAGTTCCGGGACGAGCGAGGCGAGACACGCATCTTCGCCCTGCGTGAACGTCGTCTCGATGCCACTGCCGGAATAATTGAGAATGCGCACGCCGGGCGAATAGCCGCGCGACAGCCGCTGCGCCGCGCGCGACAGATCGAGCTTGATGACTTCTGACGGACACGACCCGACAAGAAATAGTAGCTTGATGTCCGGCCGCCGGGCGAGCAACTGCCCAACCACGCGGTCGAGCTCCTCGTGCACATCGGCAAGGCCTGCAAGATCGCGCTCATCGATGATCGCCGTCGCGAACCGCGGCTCGGCGAAGATCATCACTCCGGCGGCAGACTGGATCAGATGGGCACAGGTGCGTGAACCGACGACGAGGAAGAATGCATCCTGGATCTTGCGATGAAGCCAGATAATCCCGGTTAAGCCGCAGAACACTTCGCGCTGACCACGCTGGCGCAGGACCGGTGCCGCCGCGCAACCTTTGGTGTCTGTGGCGCCGTGAGGCACGAGACTTGATGGCAGAAGTGGGGCGTTCATTGCGCGGCCCCCATTTGGCCAACGGGCGAAATCCCGCCGCCCGCACTGGCGGCCCCTTCGAGGCGCGCCGCGCGAAGCTTCAGAAGGAACTGCGCGGCATTGACGACGTAAGATGCGTACGCCGCGAGTGCGAGCAGCATCTGCTGGCGTGGCGTCCCCCAGGAAAACGCCAGCATCGCCAGATAAGCGGTATGAAGCGCCAGCACCAGCATGCTGACCATGTCTTCCCAATAGAAGACCGGCGCGAACAGGTAGCGGCCGAATACCTCCTTCTCCCAGATCGATCCGGTAATCATGATCGTGTAGAGAACGAGCGTTTTGACCACGATTGAAATGGATGCGGCCTGCAAGCCTTCGTTGGTTGCGAGATAGCGCAGCACCAAGCCCACACTGACGATGAATACAATGAACTGGATCGGCGCCAGAATGCCTTGGACAAGCGTCCAGACCGAAGCATCCCGACGACGGCGCTCATCGGCCGTATAGAGCGCATTCGTTCCTGCTGTCGGCGCCTGACGGGAGCTCATGGCTCAAATCCTGTCGTCGCTGTTGTTTGCCCATTTCCTGACTTGAGCAGCCAGTCACCCGCAGCTTAACGAACAAAATGGAAGTGTCAACTTTGTTTGACGTCTATTGCACGGTACATTTATTTAACGTATCATTTGCTTGACGTTTTTCTCTGGAACCGCAAAATTTATCGTGCTTAATTAGGCGCCAAAAGGCGATATGGCGTGCCACTCTGGTCTCGGTTCGGACGAATGCGAACCCAGGTGTCAACCAAAATGGACGCGATCCAACGGGTCCATTTCTTGATGGGGCAACGTGCGCAAAGAGGGCGACTATGGCCGGCTCAAGAGAGATGGATGGACACACCGAGGAATGGACGAAATCGGATGCCATGGGCATTCATTCGTCTTGCTATCTGGCTGCGCAACCGCCGACGAAGCGGCGCGCACCGGCACAACTTACTTCGAATGATCTCGAACGGCTGGCCCGCACAGTCGAAGCAGAAATCATTCCGCGGCTACTTCTGGCGCACACCTTGGACCGAGGTTCGATCGACCTGCCGGGCCCGAGCCACGAAACGCCGACCGCAGCCGAGATTGATGAATTTGCACGCTTGCTGTTGCGGCACGATGCCAAAGATTGCCTTGCCTACACGCAAGAACTGAGTAGCCGTGGCGTCCATACCGAGGACCTCATGCTCGGACTGCTCGCGCCCGCAGCCCGCATGCTGGGAGAGTTCTGGAAGGAAGACATCTGCGATTTCACCGAAGTGACGATTGCCCTTTCTCGTCTTCAGCAAATTCTGCGTGAACTTAATCCGCTGGTCGACGCCAACCGCGACGAAAAGGAAGCAAGCGGCATGCTTGCCCACCAAATGCCGCGCCGCCTTGCATTTCTCGTCGCCGCCCCCGGCGAGCAGCACTCGTTCGGGTTGTCGGTGGTCGAGGAATTCTTCCGCCGGGAAAACTGGGACGTTTGGGGTGGGGTGGCACTCGCCAGCAAGAAGATCGTCGAAGTGGTGCGATGCAATCACTTCGACCTGATTGGCTTCTCATTGAGTTGCGAGCACTTCCTTGATGATTTGGCATGGACTATACGTGCCGTACGCAAGGCGTCTCGCAACCCCGATATTTCCGTAATGGTCGGTGGCCAGCTATTCGTCGAACACCCCGAATTTGTAACCAGGGTAGGGGCGGATGCAACAGCAGTAGATGGACAGCAGGCCGTAGAGAATGCGCAGAAGCTTACACAAAAGCTCGAACGACAAGACCTTCTCCAGCCAGGAAGGTCCTGACGACCAATTGGGCAATTCAACCAGTGCCTCTCGGTTTACATCGGACTCTACGAACCCCTTGAAAGCGCTCAAAAAACATGTCGGCGACCTTGAAGCGGAGGTAGCTGCGAAAGTGATTTCAGCGGCATCAGACTTCGCTCTGATCGTCGACAGCGATGGCGTGATCAAGGATCTTGCTTTCACCGCTGGAGACATGCCCAAGGAGTGCATCGCCACCTGGGTCGGCCGGCCGTGGATCGAAACCGTGACCGTCGAAAGCCGGTCCAAGGTCACCGAAATGCTGCGAGACGCCGGCGGAAAATCGACGCCGCGTTGGCGACAGGTCAATCATCCGCAACCGCGCGCCGCCGACTTGCCGATACGCTATTCGGCGATCGAGGTCGGCCGACGCGGCAACGTCATCGCACTCGGACGTGATTTACGACCGGCAGCGGCCCTGCAGCAGCGCCTCATCGAGGCACAACAATCGACCGAGCGCGAATATGCCCGCCTGCGCAATGCCGAGACCCGTTATCGTGCCTTGTTCCAACTCGTATCCGACCCTATCCTGATTGCCGACGCCAGCACTCTAAAGGTGATCGAAGCCAATCCGGCCGCACTCAACATAATTGGCAAGGCATCCAAGAAGCTGGTCGGCCGCACGTTGCCGGATTTGTTCGATTCAACCAGCACCGGCGACTTGCAGATGGCGCTTTCGGCAGCGCGATCGATTGGCCAAAGCGGCGGTCAGTCCCTGCGACTATCGGATGGGTCTAGTTGCCAGGCATCATTTTCACTTTTTCGCCAGGGCGCCACGTCGCACATATTGCTGCGATTATCGCCGGCCGGCGAAAGCGGCAATCCGGGCCGGTCGACCACCGCCAGTTCCAATGTCATGAGCGTCGTGCAGAACATGCCGGACGCATTTGTCCTGGCCGACCCCGAGCACCGCATTCTTGCCGTCAACACCTCCTTCATTGAATTGACGCAACTGGCAACCGAGGAACAGGCGACAGGCCAGCCACTCGACCGATGGATCGGGCGGACGAGTTCCGAATTCGGCCTGATGACTTCCAGCCTGCGGACGCACGGATCAATTCGAAATTTCGTGACCGTCCTGCGTGGCGAACTCGGCTCTCAGGAGGACGTCGAAGTCTCCGCCGTATATGTCGATGGCGGCTCGCATCCTTGCCAAGGCTTCACAATTCGGACGACGGGCCGGCGAAATGTGGCCGTCAGCCGGCCAACCGACACCGCCTTCCCGCATTCGGTCAACCAACTGACGAGCCTCGTCGGCACCGTTCCATTGAAGGAACTCGTGCGCGAGACCACCGATTTGATCGAACGGCTGTGCATCGAGGCGGCGCTCGACCTCGCCGACGACAACCGCGTCTCCGCAGCCGAGATGCTGGGTGTGAGCCGGCAAAGCCTTTACATGAAAATGCGCCGCTTCGGCATCGGCGACCGCGACGACGACAATCAATTACCGCCTGCTTGACGCCTTGGTTTCCAACGCAAGAAAAGGTCGATGCACCCAGGGGTTTGCGCTTTTTGCTCCGGCGACTGTCGCATTTTGTTGACTGTAATTTTTTCTTGACGATAATGATGGGGCAGTCCTGGGGGAACCATGACACGTCCTACATTTTCGACCGTCATTGAATTATCCAAACCCGTGACATGGTTCCCTCCGATCTGGGCATTCGGTTGCGGCGTGGTTTCCACCGGCGCGGTCGCAGAGGCGAAGTGGCCGCAGATTGTCGCTGGCGCAATCCTCGCCGGGCCATTGGTTTGCGCAACGAGCCAGATCGCCAACGAATGGTTCGACCGCGACGTCGACGCGATCAACGAACCTCATCGCCCCATTCCTTCAGGCCGCGTGACCGGGCGCTGGCCCGTCAACTTCGCGATACTGTGGTCGATGGTATCGCTGATCGTCGCCATATGGCTTGGTCCAATCGTCGCCTGGGCCACCATTGTCGCTCTGGCTCTGGCCTGGCTCTACAGCGCGCCGCCAATCCGGCTGAAGCGCAATGGCTGGCTTGGCAACAGCGCATGCGCGCTCAGTTACGAAGGGATCGCCTGGTTCACCGGCGCAGCCGTCATGACCGCCGGCGGCTGGCCGAGCAGCCAGACCATTGCACTCGCCGCCCTCTACAGTGTCGGCGCGCATGGCATCATGACGCTCAACGATTTCAAGTCGATCGAAGGAGATCGGCGGACGGGTATCGGCTCGCTGCCAGCACAATATGGCGCCAGCAACGCAGCCGTCCTTGCCTGTATCTTCATGGCGCTGCCGCAGGTGATCGTCATTGCCCTGCTGATGTCCTGGCAGCGGCCTGATCACGCTCTGATCGTTGCCGGACTGCTCTTCCTGCAAATCCTGCTTATGCGCTATTTCCTGGCGAACCCCGTCAATCGAGCCGTGGTCTTTAGTGCTTTAGGCGTCAGCCTCTATGTCGCCGGGATGCTGACCAGCGCCTTTGCAATTTCCACGCTCACGGGAGCACCTTGATGACCACCTCCCCGCTCGGCTGGTTCGGCATCATTCGGCTCGGTCTCGTGCAAACTGCGCTCGGTTCGATCGTGGTACTGACGACTTCAACGCTCAACCGGGTGATGGTGATCGAACTCGCCCTCCCGGCAATGGTGCCGGGCGCCCTCGTCGGCCTGCACTACGCGCTGCAGGTCTTGCGGCCGCGCATGGGCTACGGCACGGATGTCGGCGGCCGAAAAACCCCCTGGATCATCGGCGGCATAATGGTTCTGGCCGTCGGCGGCGTGATTGCGGCCGTGGCCACCGCGTGGATGGAGACGCAACGCCTCGGCGGCATCGTTCTCGCCACCGTGGGCTTTCTGCTGATCGGAGTCGGCGTCAGCGCGGCCGGCACGGCACTCCTTGTCCTGCTCGCCAAGCGCGTCGAGGCAAGCCGAAGGCCAGCCGCCGCCACGATCGTCTGGCTGATGATGATCGCCGGCTTCGCGATCACCGCAATCCTGGCCGGGCACAACCTTGACCCGTTCTCGCCAACCCGCCTCGTCGCAGTCGCGGCGGTAGTTTCGGTGCTGGCCGTCGTGGTCACTATTTTTGCGGTCGCCGGCATCGAGGGGCATGACGCAATACCGACCGATACGCGGCACATGATGCGCGCGGAACCCAAGCCTCCATTCCTGGAGGCCCTTCGGCAAGTGTGGGCGGAACCGGAAGCGCGGCAATTCACGATTTTCGTGTTCGTTTCGATGCTGGCCTACAGCGCCCAGGATCTCATCCTGGAACCCTTTGGCGGTGCCGTCTTCGCCATGACACCGGGCCAGTCGACGAAACTCGGTGGCATCCAGCACTCGGGCGTCTTCATTGGCATGGTGATCGTCGCCGTCCTCGGCTCGGCCATTGGCGGTCGCTGGTTCGGATCACTCAAGGCATGGACCGTCGGCGGGTGCATCGCTTCGGCGGCATCGCTGCTCGGGCTTTCAGCGGCAGGGCTGGTCGGTGGCGCGTGGCCGATCAAGGCCAACGTTTTCATTCTCGGTGTCTGCAATGGTGCCTTCGCGATTGCGGCCATCGCCTCGATGATGATGCTTGCGAGCAATGGCCGGGAGCAACGCGAAGGCCTGCGCATGGGCCTTTGGGGCGCGGCGCAAGCGATAGCGTTCGGCATCGGTGGATTCACCGGCACGGTCGCCAGTGATCTGGCGCGATATTTCATGGGCACCGCCAGCACGGCGTACGCCTCGGTCTTCGCGCTTGAAGCGTGTGTATTCCTGGTCTCGGCATTGTTGGCTGCGAGGATCGGGCGCGGCGGCGAGTTGCGCCTGGGTGGCAAGGCGACTGCCGTATCGGTCGCCGGTGGCGGCGTACTGGCTGAAGCGGTCAAGTAACAGTTAAGGAACACAGCATGCTGCCCATGGACCGGTTCGATGTGGTGGTCGTAGGCGGCGGCCCTGCGGGTGCGACTGCCGCCCATGACCTCGCGCGGCGCGGAAGACGCGTTCTGCTGCTCGACCGAGCCGGCCGGATAAAGCCCTGTGGCGGAGCAATTCCACCGCGGTTGATCAAGGATTTCCAGATCCCGGCTGACTTACTGGTCGCGCGCGTCACCTGTGCCCGCATGGTGGCGCCATCGAATGCAACGGTCGATATCCCGATCGTCGATGGCTTCGTCGGCATGGTCGATCGCGATGCTTTCGATGAATGGTTGCGTCAACGCGCGGAAAATGCCGGCGCCATTCGACGCGACGGCACGTTCGTGACCATCGAGCGCGATGCCCACGACAATGCCATCGTCGCATATCGCACAAGCTCAAGTGGCTCCAACCAGGACTTGGAAAAAGTCTTCGCCGGCGCTGTCATCGGTGCGGATGGCGCTGTGTCGGCGGTCGCGCGGCAAGCCATTCCGAACGCCAAGCACGGACGATATGTCTTTGCCTATCACGAGATCGTCCAATCACCGTCCGCGACGCAATCCTCCGACTTGTTCGACCCGAAGCGCTGCGATGTTATTTACCGGGGCACCACATCGCCGGACTTCTATTCATGGATCTTCCCGCATGGCGATACGACGAGCGTCGGCAGCGGCAGTGCGGTCAAGGGCTTTTCGCTGAAGGGGGCGGTAGCGTCGGTGCGGCGCGATGCCGGCCTGGAGAACAGTCAGACACTTCGCAAGGAAGGCGCACCGATCCCGCTAAGGCCGCTGGCGCGATGGGACAACGGCCGCGATGTCATCGTCGCGGGCGACGCAGCCGGTGTCGTCGCGCCGGCGTCGGGCGAAGGCATCTACTATGCGATGGCCAGCGCCCGCTTCGTCGCCGACGCCGTCGAACAGTTTCTGGCGACCTCGAAACCCAGCGCACTTCGCAAGGCGCGAAAGCAGTTCATGCGCGAGCATGGCCGCGTGTTCTGGATCCTCGGCGTGATGCAGTATTTCTGGTACCAAACCGATGCGCGCCGCGAGCGCTTCGTCAGCATCTGCCGTGACCGCGACGTCCAACGCCTGACCTTCGAAGCCTACATGAATAAGAAGCTGGTGCGGTCACGGCCACTGGCGCACCTGCGGATCTTCGTCAAGGACATGGCCCATCTATTGGGGCTCGCAAGGGCATGAGATCGGCCTGACCCCATGGCAGCCCTGTTCGCATCCGGTCAGATTGTCGACTTGATCCTGGCCTTGACGGCGCTGGAAGCACTGGTCCTTGTCACATATCTCAGGGCGAGTGGCCGCGGCAGCGCTGCCGCTGATCTCTTGCCAAACCTCGCCGCCGGTGCCTTCCTGATGCTGGCATTGCGCTGCGCGCTAGTCTCCGCGCCGTGGCCAATGATCGCCACGGCATTGATTGGCGCGCTCGTCAGCCACCTCGTCGACTTGTACCGGCGCCTACGCCACCCCTAGCCTCGATCCGCTACTTGGCGGGAGAAAACTTCTTCAGGTAGGCGATGACGTTCTCGCGGTCTTCCTTGCCGGGCAATTTGAAGGGCATCTTGGTTTGGCCCTGAGCCAGATCCGCCTTGCCGGCATCTGCCAGGAACTTCTTGAGGAACGCATTCGGGTCTTCGAGATATGTGAAGATCCGTTCGGCGTTCCATTCGAGGCCATTGGCGCCGGCCGCCTTGTTCAGTTCGGAGTAGGCATAATCAGGCGCCGTGCCCGCTTTGCGGCTCAACACCCCATTGAGCACTGGGCCGACCTGGTTCTTGGCGCCTTCACCGACGCGATGACACGCCATGCACTTCTTGAATACTGCCTCGCCGTCCTCGGCGTTGCCTTCGGCCCGAGCCGGAACCGCGACGAAGCCGACCATAAGCGCCGCCAAAGCCAGTTTCGTTACGAATCCCATGTTCCGCCCTGTTCATTGTTTTGGTGTCCAATCTTCTCAACAGCCCGGGCGAGCGTCAACTCATCTTTACGTTTCCACAACCAAATTCAGTTTCATGCGCTTTTGTAGTCTCAATCTGCCAAGTTACCGCATGTCACCTAGCGTTCTGTCATGCTAAGCGCGCTCAATTGCTGCTATCGAGCCTTGACCATCGTCAACGCACACTCCACCTCTCTCCCTGGCACAGCAGAATTGCAGCGAAAAAACATAGACTTGCCTAGAACTAGCAGTCAGAGTGTCAGTGCAGCGTGTCACCACTGGTGAACGCATTCGACATTGTGCCCTGACAGAAGAGCGGAGCACGTATGACCAACATTGCCGTGGCGCAGCCTGATGTAACGCTCCTGATCGACACTGACGGTGTCATCCGGAAGGTGACAGTGTCCGCGTCATTGTCGTCGCAGGGCGCGCAATCACTGGTTGGCCGTCGCTGGACGGAGACGGTCAAGCCGGTCAGCCACGATGTCGTACGAACAATCATAGAGAACGCGCTGAACAGTGGCGTAACCGGCTTCCGCCAAGTGGTGCAGCAGTTCTCGGACGGCACCGAGTTGCCGATCGAATACACCGCAGTGAAGCTCAGCCCGAAAGGCGGCCTCGTCGTCGTTGGCAAGAGCTTGCAGGCGGTGACTGAATTGCAGTCCCAACTGATTGCCGCACAACGCGCGATCGAGCAGGACTACTGGAAGTTCCGCGAAATCGAGTCGCGCTATCGACTGTTGTTCGACCAGTCGAACGAGGCCGTACTGTTGGTTCGCGGCACTAATCCGCGGATAACGGAGGCGAATGTGGCCGCGGTACGCACCATTGGCCTGGGCGCGGCCGCGCCGGAAAGCGTCATCGGTCGCGAACTGTTGCCGGAAATCGCCAGCTCCGACCGCAAATTGCTGCAGCGAATGTTTGACCAGGCAAGTGAGGGCGGCCACGCTCCGGCGGTTCTCGTCCACTTGGCCCGCAGCGGCGATGCGGTACTCATTCGCGCATCGCAGATCGCCGCCGACGCCGGACACGCATTCATGCTGCGGTTGGCGCCGGGCGAGCCGCGCATGCCGGAGACAGCGCCGAATGAATTCGAATTGGTTCGCTCTTTGATCGAGCAGGCGGCCGATGGCTTTGTGATCGTCGATAGCAAGGGGTTCGTACGCTTCTGCAATGCAGCGTTCGTCGATCTGGCACGTGCCACCACGGCAGAGCAGATCGTCGGCCACCCGCTCGGCCAATGGATATCGGCCCCAGGCGCCAGCGCCGCCGTGCTGTTGGAGACGTTGCGTCGCCACAAGATCGTTCGGCTTTTCACAACCGTGATCCATCAGGACTCAGATCGCGTAGTCGAGTTGGAGATTTCGGCCGTGGGGGACGACGAGCAGCAGCCGGAGTATTTCGGCCTGTTGATCCGTGACGTCAGCCGACGCCTCAGCGTCAGTGAGGTCAACAGTGGTGCAGCGCAGCAAACTGTCGATCAAATGCTCGGGCGCGCGCCATTGCAGGAAATCGTCAAGGTTTTCGTCGACGACGTTGAACGCAGATGTATTGTCGGCGCACTTGGTCGGACCCGTGGCAATAGAACACTGGCCTCCAAGCTGCTTGGATTGAGCCGCCAAAGCCTGCACACTAAGATTGGACGGTTGACGCTGGAACATCAGACAGCAACCGAGGCCGATTTAGAAGACTGAGACAGGGAGGGCGGCGTTTGGACCCAAGAGCAGCACAAGCGCCTGCATTCGGACAAGCCGATCTTTCAAACTGCGAACGAGAACCGATCCACCTTGCAGGCTCCATCCAGCCACATGGCGCGCTGATCGTTCTTGGTGATGTCGCGGGAAGCATCGTCCAGGCCAGCACAAATGCTCGTGCTTTTTTAAATCAGCAGAAAGATCTTCTCGGTCGAAGTCTGGCCGACCTCGGAGGCAATATTGCGCAACGGGTCAAAAGCCATCTAACACCGTCGTTAGAGACACTTCCGGTCAGTTTTCGATGCCGTGTCGGCCGACCGGACCGCGAGTTGGATACACTGATGCATCGGTTTCCCGATGGCCACACGGTCATCGAATTCGAGGCCGTCGGCCCGGTATTCGATAGTTCAAGGCAAGTCGACAAGGCATTGAAGTCAATTCTCGGCGCGACCTCGCTGCGCACGTTGTGCGACGAGACCGCGCGCTTCTTCAAGGAGATTACCGGTTACGACCGCGTGATGGTCTATCGCTTCGATGACGAGGGTCACGGTGAGGTGTTCGCCGAGCGACGTAAGGCCAAGCTCGAACCTTTCCTCGGCAACTGGTATCCGGCCTCCGATATTCCGCAGATCGCGCGCAGGCTTTACGAGCGCAATCGGGTGCGTATCGTCGCCGATGTCGCATTCAATCCCGTGCCACTGACACCTGCGCGCCTGCCGACCACCGGCGGCGATCTCGACATGTCGCTCTGCTTTCTGCGCAGCACGTCACCGATACACATCCAGTACCTGAAGAACATGGGCGTCGCCGGAACGCTCGTGGTCTCCTTGATGGTCGATGGCCGACTGTGGGGACTGGTCTCCTGCCACCATTATGCACCGCGAACGGTTCCATTCGCCATTCGGGCCATATGCGAACTGCTCGCCGAGGCCGTCGCGACCCGCATTTCGGCGCTGGAGAATTTCGCCCGCGCCCAGTCAGAGCTCTCCGTCCGCCGCCTTGAGCAACGCATGATGGAAGCCATCGAACGACACGGCGACTGGCGGGTAGCGCTGTTCGACCAGTCGACCGCCCTGCTGGAGCCCCTGCGAGCGACTGGGGCGGCGCTTCTGTTCGACGGCCAGGTCCACACGATCGGCGATGTGCCCGCGACCGAAGGCCTGCGCGAGATCGGCAAATGGTTGAAGACAAAACAGCCGACCTCAGTATTCGCAACCAAGTCGTTGCGGGCCGACGCACCGCAGTTCAAAACCATGACGCCACAAGCTGCGGGCATGGTGGCGGTGCCAATTTCCGGTAGCAGCGGGGAATTTCTGATCTGGTTCCGCCCCGAACGCATCCGAACCGTGACCTGGGGCGGTGATCCGAGCAAGCCGATGGTCATCGGCAACGATCCATCAGAACTATCTCCGCGACGGTCCTTCGCCCAGTGGACCCAGGTCGTCGAGGGCAACGCCGAACCGTGGACCGCAGCAGACCTGTCCGCCGCTCGGCTTGTCGGTGATGCGGTGTCCGATGTCACATTTCAGTTCCGCTCGGTCAGCATGCTGATCGCGCACAACCAACTCGACAACGTCATTCGGCAGGTGAGCGATGGCGAGCAACCGGTTCTGATTGCCGACGCCGCAGGTAAAATCCTGCTCGCCAACAAGGCGTTCAAGAAGTTGGTACCTAGTGCGGCGAAGCCATTGCGCGGCGTCATGGATTTAGCCGAACTCTGCCTGGACGCGTCCGATGTGAAGCGACGCCTGCTCGATCTCATCGAGCATGGACTTGCTTGGCGCGGCGAGGCCCGTTTAACGGGCATTGCCGAAGGCGTGCGGCCGCTTATGGTGCGTGGCGACAGGGTCTTTTCCAAGCCCGGCGTAGTTCTCGGATTCGTAATTCTGTTCTCGGACCTGACAGAAAAGGAAGCTGCCGAGGATGCAAGACGACGCTTCCAGGACGGCATCGTCTCGCAACACCGTCACTTGTCGACACCGATCAGCTCGCGGGCCGGCCTCGTGTATCGCAACCTGCTCGCGTCAGTACTGCAGAATGCTCAGCTGGCGGCATTGGAAATCACCGACGGTCTCGACATGGCTCGCATGCCGATGATGCTGGAAAGCATCAAGACGTCGGTCGAGCGCTCGGCGGATGTCCTGAAGCAGTTGACCATCGACAAAGCCGACGACGACGAATCCAAGGGGTAAGCGCCGCCAATTTCAGCAGGAGGCGATGCGCTCGCTGGCAGCCGCTTGGACTTCGTTTGAAACGGCGATGTTGAGCTCAAACGCCGCGACCGCTTCGTCTGCAATTTGGGACAGGCGAGCCGTTTGAAGATCGACCGCATCCAACGCGCGACGGTAGTCATCCTTGTATTCCGCAACATCGGCAATGGCCGGAAATTGGTAGAACGATAACTGATGGGGCCCCAGGTCGAGGTTGCGAGCGAGCAACCGCGCGAGCACCAGACCGCCACTTAGATCGCCCATGTAGCGGACATAGGCGTGTGCTATCGCCAGCGCGCCATCGCCAGCACGGCAGGCGAGTATGCGCTGCGCATAGTGCGAAGCGGCGGCTGTGGGCGGCAGTGAGCGGCGCCAATGCGGCCCCTCGATCGCCACGAGGTCGGCTTCGATTGCTGCAGCACGGTGGAGTTCCGCCCGCCCCAGTCCACCGCTGCCTTGCTGTTCCAGTGCCCGGTATGCGGGAAGCAGGTTGGCCAGCAGCAACGCATAGCCGAAACGGCTCGCCTTGCCGGTCAGGATGTCCGCGATGATCCCTGACCGCTCAGCAGTCCGATGCACCGCCGCCGTCCGTGAGCGCAACACGCTGCTGAGAGACTGCTGGACAGCCTGCCCCTCGCTGGATGTTGCGCCCTCCTTCGCCGCGATTGGCAGCTCGGTCATTCGTGCAGTGCCTCGCAATTCCATCCGCTTTCAGCCGAGTTTAACCTCTGTCGGCGACGGCCGCCAGTAGATCCGCCTGCACGGCCGGACATACAGGCTGCCTACGCAGCCGGCGCCTACTTCGCAGCCTTGTTCAACTCCGGATAGTTCTTCACCATACTGACGCCATTGAGCGGCTTGCTCACGCCTTGATGACAGGTTGCACAGTTGAGCTTTGGCGAATCGCCGCTGGGGCCCAGTTTGTCCGCAGCAAAATGCGGCTTCAGCGGCACCAAATAGTTCTTATTGAGATCGCCTGCGAGCCGCAGTCCGTGCCAGGCGGTCACCCGCTGCGACGAACTCTGCTCCCAACTCGAGAATGCCTGGGTGTTGTGGCAGAAGGTGCAATTTACGCCAAGTGATTGAGACAGGTGCACCATCAGACCATACGTCTGCTCGGTTTTCTGGATGGTTGCGCCGCTGACGCCGACGGTTGGCAGCGCCTCGGTGGCAGCAACACGGATTGGTTCACGCCGTTCGAGGAATGGCGAAAACGGATCATTGGGCAAAGACGTCAGACCGACAACGCGCGCCGGCGCATTCTGTCCCGCACGGTTGCCGGCAGTAACACTGTCGGCTTCCGCCAGCGGCCCATTGAACCAGATGTTCGACGGTACCGGCTTGCCCCGGTGACAGGTGTAGCAGGTGACACCGGTCTCGGCGACGTGCGCCTTCCAGTCAGCATTGATGTGCGCCGTCATCTGGAACATGCGCCGTGAGACGATCTTCGTCGGCAATGCGTCGGATGCCATGTCCTCGACATTGTGGCAGTAGGCGCAGCCCTGTTCGGGTGCCACCCACTCCGTCACGGCCAGCATCAACCGATTGAACTCTTCCGTACTCAAATCGCCAAGCACCGGCACATTCTTGTACTCGGACTTGGCGCGTGGGCCGCCGGCCGGGGCCAGCGCATCGGGCTTTGGTACTGCGTTGGCCAAGGCATTGGCGCGCTGCAACTTCGGACTGTCGATCTGCACCATGCCGGTGCCGCGATAGCCCACTTGCTTCGACTCGACCGGTGGTCCGTCGCAGGCGGCAGCGAAGCTCGCCGCGAGCAGGCCGAATACGGTCAGGTACTTGTTGGCAGAGGTTTTCATTTGATGGCTCCCGGTAGAGTGGCGGGATCAATCACTGCAGGAATGGTCGCAGGATAGGACGGCGCCAATCCATGTTGCACGCCCCATAGATACCAATTGTCGACCACCGTTCCGGTGAGCAAGATGCCAATGCCGCCGGTCAAGGGGCAGAGCACCGCGAACCACCACGCCCACCGATGGATCGATTCCATCGTGGCGTTGAACCCCATGGTCCAGCGCCAGAACAAGGCGGCGCGCTCGGACGCCGTGCCGCGATCGACGATCTGCTCAATCTCACGCTCGCCGCCGAAACGGCTCACCGCCAGGATCGTTGCGCCGTGCATGGCGAACAACAGCGTCGAGCCATACAGGAAGGCAATCGAGAGCATGTGGAAGGGATTGTAGAAAAGATTGCCGTAGCGAATCGAGAATGCCGCCGTCCAATCGAGATGCGGGAAGATTCCGAACGGCACCGCCTCGCTCCAACTGCCCATCATCAGCGGCCGAATGAACCCAAGCACCAGATAGAGCCATATCGCGGACGCGAACGCCCAGGCAGCGTGCGTACCCAGCCCAAGCGCGCGAGCCCTCCGGTACATGCGCGTCCACCAGATCAGGATCGCCGCAGTCAGGAAGAAGCCGGCCATCAGCCACCAGCCGCCTTCATTCAGCGGTGGGATCGACAGACCATATTTCGGTGCCGGCGGCTCCAGCGCCAGCCACGGCAACTGCCGGATAAATTGCACCGGATCCCAGTTCACCGACGCCCACATATTGAGGCCGATGATCTCGATCGCGATGAAGCCGCACAGAAGCGACGCAACTCCTGTCCAGCCGAGATAGACCGGCCCGACCTGCGCGTCGCCGATCTTGCCCGCCCAGTAGGAGAACAAGGTGGTGTCGCCGCGGTCCCAGACGCCGGCCTCGATCGGCACGCCGATCTCTGGTGCCGCCCTGACTTGAACGCGTGTGAATAGGTTTTGATATTCAGCCATTGTCGGGACCCCTCAATGCCAAATCGGGAGATTGAGCCACCAGCCCCACCATTCCGGCCAGCCGCGGGTCCAGATTGGTCCACTGATGATAATGCAAACCGCGCTCCAGAACGCCGCCGACAACGCCAGGAACAATCCAAGCCGATGGATACCGAGGGTACCGATCGAGTAGCCGATGGTGTCACGGAAGAAAGTGTTCTCGTGCTCGGGCGTTTTCACCGGCTCGCCCTCCTTCGGATTCGTCGCCGACAGGATCAGCGAGCCGTGCAGCGCCAACGCCAGGCAGGTCGTGAAGAAGAACGACACGGCGATCATGTGCGCCGGGTTGTAGTGAAAATGCAGGTACTGGTAGCCGACGTTCGACACCCAATCGAGGTGGCTGATGATGCCGTAGGGAAAGCCGTGTCCCCAGGCGCCGAGCATGAGAGGTCGAAACACCACCAGGGTCGCATAGGCGAAGATGGCGACGCCGAACGCGAACGGGACGTGATAGCCGATGCCAAGCTTGCGGCAGATCTCCACCTCACGCAGCGCCCACGAAACAAAAGCGCCGAGCGCGCAGATCGTGATCAACTGCCACAGGCCACCTTCCAGCAATGGCGCCAGCGCCAAGCCGTAACTGAGGTCCGGCGGCGCGATCGAGATTTGCCAGATGTTCCAGGTGGGTCCGATGGCAGCGGCCCACATGATCAGCCCGACGCCGAGGAATGTGAAAAAGATCGTCGTCACTCCGAAGAAGCCGACGAAGAACGGTCCGATCCAGAAGTCGAACAGATCGCCTCCAATCAGCGTTCCTCCGCGAACGCGATACTTCCTTTCGAAGCTCAGCATGGCCATGACGATCGACTCCTCTCGAGTATGCCCTTGTTATAGCCCCATCGCTGATGGCCGAGCCGCACTCGGTCGCCCGACTACGCGGCTCGGCGATGATCGGCAGCGACGGTAGGAAGCGTGTGCCCGCCCCGTTCGACGCCGATCACTGCTTTTCGTCAGCTTGCCTTGATGACAAACTTCACCGGCGCGGTGCTCGGTGTGATCACCTCGGCGGCCTTTGCGCGGTTCGCGCGCGGACCCTCGAGCCAGTTGAACCGATCTGTGCTGAGCAGAATGAAATGGATCAGCAGTGCCAGTCCGAACAGGAATGTAGCAAGAGCGACCAGCGTACGCCGCGGGTCGAACATCAACCAAATCCGCCACATGATCTTTCCTCCTATGCTGCGATTTGGCTGAGCAACTGAGTGACACCGTCACTCAACGCCGCGTAGCCTTTGGGACCAGGCAACCATGGACGCCACATCCACACCAGGATGTGGGCCACGACAGCCACGGCCGTGAAGCCGATGAAGCTCGTCATGAAGAGGCTATGGAACTCCTTCGCCTCTCCTTCTGTCAGACCAGTACTCGATTTGTCGGCAGCCATATCGGTCGCCTCCATTTGCAAATGGCCTCTCGGCCGTTACCGCGCACACCCCGCGCGGCAAGGGATCGTGGACGTTTCGGCCACGACATTCCCCCATCCGGCGAACCGGACAGCTGGACCCTTTTGATCAGCCCGAGAACGCGAGGGCTGCGCACTCGTGCGCCATCCCTCTCGCTTCCGAGTAGATCGAAGTTGCATGGCGCGCGATCGCCGTCCGTCGCCAGGGGCGCGGCACGCATCGGGCGGCGACGGCGACTGGCAGGAAGACTGCGAAGCAGGCGGAGAAGATCAGCCAATAGTCCAGCCGGTGGGCACCCTTGCGCCTGCCTGACGCATTGAGTTGGTGAGCAAGTTCAATATTCATGATCGAAACTCCCCTAGGTCATCAGCTTGATTACAAAGGCTCATGCCGCGCGTCCTTCCAGCAGGACGAGGCGGGATCTTGCGACGCGGGCGGCGTCGACACGTCGTTCGCCGGCTTGCCGGGCCGTTCGTTCGCAGGTGTCGCGCAGTCGTTTGGCGGCTGAAATTCGCACCAGCACGGGCAGCGCCTCAACCGCGGCATCGAGTGCCTCCTTGGCGTCCTCGTCCCAGGGCAACTCGGCGGCATGACGCGAGGGCGTCGCCTCGACCCGGTCCATGTCGGTTGCAAGCGGCAGGATATGGAACAACGCATCGAACAGGGCGTTGCAGACTTCCTGAACGAGGTAGGTCGCCCCCGCATAACCCATGAATGGCGTGCCGGTATGCCGGCGGATCACGGCGCCGGGGAACGACGCTGGAATATACATTGCCCGCGAGCCCAGTTCCGCCAGATACATGCGCTCGTTGTAACTGCCGAACAGCACGAACGGCGGCGTCTCCTTGATCGAGCGACGCACTGCTTCGTTGTCGGTCTTGACGCCCGCCTGCCGCGCATAGGCAAACGTACACGGCAGACCCATCTCCACTTCGAGGAATTGCCTCACACCTCGCGCATATGTCTCGTTGGCGACGATGGCGAAGCTCGCGGTGCCGAAGAAGTCCTGCGTCACCGATCGCCAGAGGTCCCACAGCGGCTTGATCGTGGTGTGCTTCTCGCGTTCGATGAACGGTTCGGGATCGAGCTCGAGCAATTCGCCGAGCTTGCGCAAGAACTTCGTCGTGCTGTGCAAGCCGATCGGTGCCTGCAGATACGGCCGCTCCAGGGTCTCACACAGCAATCGACCGAATTCCCGGTACATGCAGACGTTGACGTCGGCATTCGCGAGCTTCGGCACATCTGCCAGATGACTGCCGAGCGGGAACACCATGTTGATGTCGGCGCCGATGCCCTCCACCAGCCGCCGGATCTCGGCCACATCGCTCGGCGTGTTGAAGGTGCCGTAGATGGGACCGATGATGTTCACACGAGGTTTCTCGCCAGCCTTGCGCGGCTTGCGGTCAGGGACGCGCTTGGCCCCAAACTCGGTCCACAGCCAGCTCATCGCGCGATTGGCGCTCTGCCACTGATCCTCGTCGATCGTGCGCGGCAGGAAGCGCTGAATGTTGGTGCCTTCCGGCGTAACGCCGCCGCCAATCATCTCGGCGATTGACCCGGTGACGACCACACTCGGCAGATCGGGATCGAGTGTACGATGGGCGCGGCGCATGGCACCTTCCGTGCCGTGCTGGCCAAGTTCTTCCTCGCCGAGCCCAGTAACGACGATCGGCAATTCATGCGGCGGCAACGCGTCGGTGTAGTGCAGCACCGACGTTACCGGCAGGTTCTCGCAACCAACGGGCCCGTCGATAACGACTTGCAAGCCCTTGATCGCAGTGAAGACGTAGACCGCCCCCCAATAGCCACCAGCGCGATCATGATCGAGGACCAGCATCACACGATCTCCGTGGATTTGTTGGCCTTCGCCTGCTTGGCGAGCTTGCGCCTGTAGGTTTCGCGGAATTCGGGCCGATCTCTCGGTACGTCTTGCCAGATACCGGCCGACGATCCGGTGCCGACACCTTCGAAAAACGCCTTCATCTCATCGAAACGAGACTGCGATGCCATCGCCGCATTGACGACCTGGGCCAGGGAGCCGGCACCGGCTGGTCCCATCAAGGGGCGGGCCGAGATCAGATTGGTGAAATACAGCGCTGGCGTCGCCAATTCCTTCGCCTTCTGCACCACCGGCGTGGTGCCGATCGCGAGGTTCGGCTTGAATTCGGCGAACGCAGCCAAGTCCTGCTCAAGCGAGGCGCGGAACTGAACGTGCACGCCCTTCGCCTCAAGCCACTGGCGATCCGCGTCCGACCAGGCGGTGCGCGCGCAAGCGGTGCCGACATAGCGCACGTCGGCACCACTCTCGATCAACAGGCGTGCAACCAGCAATTCGGAGCCTTCGTAGCCCGAAAGCGTAATCCGCCCCTTGATTGGCAGACGATCGAGCGCGCCACGGATGGCTGGAAGGAACTTGGCCTTGGCGGCATCAACGGTCGCCCGCGCCACGCCACAGGCGTCGCCGATCGCATCGAGCCAGTCAGCGGTGCCATCGCAACCGACCGGCGCCGAGCCGACGATCTTGCGGCCCGCAGCGTCGAATTCACGGATCGCGGCGGTATAGAATGGGTGGATCGCCGCGACCGCGGCGCAATCGAGGGCGGCATAGAGTTCACGCCATTCACGGGTTGGCACCACGGGACCAGCCGCGAGCCCCAGCGGTTCGAGCAGCATGCCGATGTTGATCGGGTCGGCCGGGAACATCTCGCCAAGCAGCGATACCGTCGGCCGCTCACTGACGCCTTGGCGCGGCGCCATCACCGGCCCATGCTCTGCCTCGCGGCGGGCATAATTCAGCATCGCCCCGGCGAGCACATCCTTGGCCTCGGCGTGAGTCGGCACGCCGAAGCCCGGCACGTCGATGCATACGATGCGAACGCCGTTGATCTCCTTCGGCAGCAACTGAAGTGGCACGCCCGATGCGGACGGCACACACAGGTTGGTCACCACGACGGCATCGTAGAGCGCGGGATCGGCGAGCTTGAAGACCGCCTCGCGGATGTCCTCGAACAACTTGCCGGTGACCAGCGTCTCACTGTCGAATGGCACGTAGCCGACGGTGCGTCGCGCGCCATAGAAATGGGATGTAAAGGTCAATCCGTAAACGCAGCAAGCCGAGCCGCACAGTACCGATGCCGTGCGTCGCATCCGCAGACCAACACGCAGCGAACCAAACGCCGGGCACATGCTCTGCGGCTTGTCGTGGGGGCCGGTCGGATAATCGGCGGCGTAGCGATCGAGAATTTCACTTTTGCCGGCGGCGGCGGCGGCGCGCCGCATCTCATCCTTGCCGGCATGACAGCCGATGCCATCAACCCGGCCCGCTGAACGCTCGTCTGCAGCCGGCGTCACCACATGAGCGTCGTGGCTCGTTGCCCGCACTTCCAGCATTGGTAACAAGATCGGTCATCGGCGCTTACTCATCCTCGCGAAGTCACACGGCGTCGTAGATCACCTCGAGCGACTTCTTCTGGACCGCCGCCTTGCCGACCATGTCGACGATGCTTGCCGGCTCCAGCACGATGTTGCGGCCGACTTGCTCGCCCTTGAACAGACCCAGCAGTCCGTCCTGGGTCAGCGGTGTTGGACGCAGCGGCGGCGCTTCGGCGACGTTCAATGCCAAGTCCTCGAACACAGCCGCCCACTGGCCGCCCGGCCGACCGATGATTTCGTAGTTCGCGCTCTTGCGGCGAATGTCCTCGTCCGCCGGGATCGCGGCCAGCACCGGCACGCCAACCGCCTTGGCGAATGCCTGCGCTTCGCCGGTATGATCGTCCTTGTTGATGACGAGGCCGGCGATGCCGACATTGCCGCCGAGTTTGCGGAAATACTCCACCGCCGAACAGACGTTGTTGGCGACGTACAGCGACTGCAGATCATTCGAGCCAACGATGATCACCTTCTGGCACATGTCGCGGGCGATCGGCAGGCCGAAGCCACCGCACACCACGTCACCCAGAAAATCGAGCAGGACGTAGTCGAAGCCCCAATCGTGGAAGCCGAGTTTTTCCAGCAGTTCGAAGCCATGGATGATGCCCCGACCGCCGCAGCCGCGGCCGACCTCGGGACCGCCAAGCTCCATGGCGAACACGCCGTCCCGCTTGAAGCACACGTCGCCGATGGCGACCTGCTCGCCAGCGAGCTTCTTCTTCGCCGACGTTTCCAGAATGGTCGGGCAGGCACGTCCACCAAATAGCAGCGACGTGGTATCGCTCTTCGGGTCGCAGCCAATCAGCAGCACCTTCTTGCCCTGCTGCGCCATCATGTAGGAGAGATTGGCGAGCGTGAAACTCTTGCCGATGCCGCCCTTGCCATAGATGGCGATGATCTGCGTGGTCTTGGTTGCAGTCACCGGAGCGGGATCAGGTTCGATGGCCGCCTCCTGCCGTAGACGATCAACAATTTCCTGCTGGCGGGTCGCACTCATTACGTTTCCATCGGCGCTCATGCGATGTGCCTCCAATCGAGAACCATTTTCAGACAGTGGCGATCACCAAACGCGGTGCGATAGGCACTGGCAGCATCGATTGCCGCGCTGCGGTGGGTAATGAGGTCGTCAAGAGACAGTCGACCGTCGTCGATCATCGCTTTCACGGCGAGTAGATCCGACGGCTTCCATTCGGCGGCGATCCTGAACCGGGCCTCGCGCATGAAGGCGAGCGGGAAAGCGAAATCGAGCCGCTTGTCGTAGAAGCCGGCGAGTACGATCTCGCCACCGGGAGCCAATCGCTCGACCAGACTGTCGAGAATGCTCGCGTCGCCACTGACATCGCAGATGCAGCGATATGCTCGATTGCTGTCGGCGGTGGGATCGACGACGGCATAGCCGTCAGCGCCGCCGCGACGATCGGGATCGGATTCCCACACGGTTGGCGCGGCCCCTTGCGCGACTGCGATGCGTGCCAGCAGGCGGCCGAGCACACCGTGCCCGACGATCAGATCCGGTTGCGTCGATCCGTTTGCCGCCGTCACATGGTAGGCGGTGGCGGCCAGTGCCATCAGGACACCGCGCTCGCCCATACCTGCGTCGAGTCGCATGGCCCGGGCGCTCGGAACGACGACACGCGCCGCCGCCCCACCAAACAGTCCACGCACGTCACCGAAACACCGGGCGCCAGGAACGAACACGAACTCACCAACGCGGGCGTCGCAGGCCTTGCCAGCAGCCGAGACATGCCCGACAAATTCGTAGCCGGGAACCAGTGGATACCCCATGCCGGGAAACGGCGGCATGCGACCGGACCAGAGCAATCGCTCCGTTCCCGTACTGATTCCGCTCCAGGCAATGTCGATGACCACATCATCGTCGCCTGGCGCCGACAAATCGAGCCGCCCCAGAGCAAGTTGCTCGGGCTTTTCGAAGATGACGGCGAGAGTGTCCATGGGTTCGGTGCGCCAGTAGCGGTTGTCTATGTGTAACTTCTACTTTACGTTTGAAGTTGTCAATTCAAAGTTACATTAATTATGTGATTGGCGATGCGATTAACGCCCGCACGAGGAAAGGTCGACGCGTCGGCACCATCCGAACGTGACCAAACCCGCTCCGTTCGAGCAGTTTTCCGATCCGCTCCGGAGTGCGCGGATGGCCGCTGCCCATCGCCAATAGGTAGAGGCCGAAGTAGGCGTCGGCGATCCGCGTGACGCCACGCGTGTCCGACATCGGCTCGGCCACGAGCAGAACACCATCGCTGCTGATTGCTCGACGAACGGCACGCAGCAACCGCAGAACCACTTCGTCATCGTGATCGTGCACGACGCGGATAAGAGAGATGGCATCGGCACCGTCGGGTAGCGGGTCGACGAGAAAGCTTCCACCGAATGCCTTGGCTCGCGGCGTCAACTGCGTTGCCGCAAAACGCGCGCGGGCAATCTCCGCGATCGGCGGCAGGTCGAACAACATCAACTGCAATTGTTCGGCGCGCGCCGCAACCGCGGAAAGGAATGCACCATTGCCACCGCCAACATCGAGCAGGCGCTTGTGGCGCCTGAAATCGTAGGCATCGAGCACGTCCGCGGCGATCAATTCCTGCGACTTCGCCATCAGCGCGGTATAGGGCTCGACATGCTCGGCAACCAGCGCATCCGGCGCGGGCGACATCGCATATGGCCAGAATGCTGACAGCCTGGTCGCGCCGGCATCGCGCCGCAGCAACGCCACCGGATCGCGTAGATCGTCGTAAAGCATCGCGTGATGCTCAACCATTGCCGCGATCGAAGGGTTGCCGATCAGCGCCGCACCCTGAATACCAAGTCCGAAGCGGTCACCCGCGCGGCGTTCGACGAGGCGTAAGGAGATTGCCGCCTTCAGCAGGCGATCGGCGCCTTCGATCGGCACCTGCATCGCCGCGGCGATTTCGGCGCCGGTCCGCGGTCGGTCTGCCAGCAACTCGAACAGCCGCAAACGCACGCAAGCCAAGAGCACTTGCGAATAGACAAAGCCGGCACAGAGATCAAACAGCGCATGGGCGTGGTGCTTCGCAATCGGCCGCGTAAGCGGAAAAGATGCGGCCCAGCGCTGAAATCTCCCGCTGGCGAGCAGTCGGTTGCGCGCATCGCGCCACCACTCCACGACACCTTGCACGACCGGCCTCGTCTGTCTGGGTTCGAACCTTTTGCAGACCTGATGCGGGCCGCACTCTTCAAACCGAGGCAGCCTGCCGGGTCGTGCGCGGCATGAGCCGACCAAGTTCCGCCATTACCATGTTGCGCATCGCCTCGCGCACCCGACGCTCCGGAATCGCCGCTAGGCCATCGGCAATCAGTTGATCCGCATGCCGCTTGGCGCCTTCGGCCCCGCGAAGCAGCGCGGCATTGGGTCGCCCGAGCAGTTCGTCGCGGCAGGTGGGCTTGCCCAGTTCCTTGGCGCAAGATGCGACGTCGCGAATATCGTCCACGACCTGACAGGCTTCGCCAAGCTTGGCGCCAAACAGGCTCCATTGGCGATGGTCACCACCGGCCGCCTTGGCGCCAGCAGCAGCAGCAGCCTCGAACAGGGCGCCGGTTTTGGCGCGGTGGTATTTCGAGATCTCGATCGCGGGCTCACACTCCTGCGCCTGCCCCGCGACGATACCATGCGGCATGCCGACACCTCGGCAGATCGAGCTGATGACACCGGCTACGCGCATTGGATTCTGCATCGTCTCCCGCGCCAGCACCTCGAAGGCCATGACGATCAGCGCGTCCCCGGTAAGCACGGCAATGGGCTGACCGAAGGCACAATGAACTGACGGCTTGCCGCGTCTGTGTTCGGCATCGTCGAAGCACGGCAGGTCATCATGTACCAGCGATGCACAGTGCAGCAACTCGATCGCCGCCGCCGCCGCATCGCTGATCGCGGGATTGTCATCGCCGCAGGCCGCGGCCACCGCAAGGCACAGTCGCGGCCGCAGACGCGCCCCGCCGGGAAACACCGCGTGCCGCATCGCCGCAGCAAGGATGGGCGGCGCATCGGCATCGGCGGCGCGATCCAATGCTACTTCTAGGGCCTGTTCGATCCGGGCGTCGGCGTCCATCGCGCATCCTCCTGGCTGAGAACTGTAAATTATTCTTGTCACTCCTGAACGTCAACATATATTGACAGTCAGCGTAACGCGGAGGCCTCGCCGTGCATCAAAGTCAGGCGAACCCCAAGGTAGTCGTTATCGGTGCGGGCATAGGCGGCCTTGTCGCCGCGCTGTCGCTTGCCAGCCACGGCCTCGACGTCACGGTCGTCGAACGTGCCGAAGGCCCCGGTGGCAAAATCAGGACCACATTGGCTGGCCAACGTCCGATTGACTGCGGTCCGACGGTACTCACCATGCGCGACGTTTTCGCCCTGATATTTCAAGAGGCCGGGGCCGATCTGACATCCTTGGTGCCAATGCAGCGGGCGGAAATCTTAGCCCGCCATGCGTGGGGGCCGGGCGAACAGTTCGACCTTCATGCCGATCGACAGCGCTCGTTCGATGCGATCGCTGAGTTTGCGACCCCGGCCGAAGCCAAGCGCTATGCAGCATTCTGCGATCGCGCCCAGCGCGTATTTCACACACTCGACTACCCGTTCATGCGAACGGAACGCCCCTCGGTACTGGGTCTCGTAAAGCGGGTTGGTCTGTCTCAACTCGGCGCACTGGCGCAGATCAGTCCATTCACAACCCTGTGGCAGGAACTCGAACGCTCTTTCCATGACCCGCGCCTGAGGCAGCTATTCGGTCGTTACGCGACCTATTGCGGCTCCTCGCCGTTTCGCGCACCCGCCACCTTGATGCTGATCGCCCATGCCGAGCAACAGGGCGTGTGGCTGGTCGAGGGTGGCATGCACAAACTCTCCCATGCATTGGCGGCCCTTGTCGGCGCAAAGGGCGCACGCATCGCCTATCGCGCCGAAGCAAGATCGATCATGACAAAAGGAGCGCGTATCAACGGCGTGCAGTTAGCAACCGGCGAAGAACTGGCCGCCGACATTGTCGTCGTCAATGCCGATATCGCCGCCATTTCAAGCGGCCGCTTCGGACCCGCGATCGCAGACGGCGCGCCCCGAATGGCGCGCGGCAACCGCTCGCTCTCCGCATTCACGCTTGCCCTTGAGACGGTCGCCAGCGGCTTCCCCCTCGTTCGGCACAATGTTTTCTTTTCGCGCGATTACGCCGCCGAGTTCGCCCACATCGGTGCTGGCCGCGTGCCGACTGAACCAACCGTCTATGTCTGCGCCCAGGACCGCGGCGACAAAGGGGCCGCCCCAGACGGCAACGGCGAACGACTGTTTTGCATCATCAATGCCCCTCCGAACGGGGATGCCGTTCAGATGAACACCACGGAGATCGACAAATGCGTGGCAAACACGATCAATCAGTTGGGACGATGCGGACTGACGATCAACACCTCGCGCACCGACATCACGGTAACGACGCCAGCCGACTTCGAACGGCTTTTTCCGGCGACGGGCGGCTCCCTCTATGGCCAGGCGACACACGGCTGGCGCAGTTCCTTCCTGAGGCAGGGGACACGTGGACACCTGCCCGGCCTCTATCTGGCAGGCGGGAGCGTCCATCCTGGAGCCGGCGTGCCAATGGCTGCGATTTCGGGTCGCCTGGCCGCATCCGCCGTAATGGCGGACCTCGCTTCGACGAACCGGTGGTACCGGGTGGCTATGCCTGGTGGTATGTCGACGCGCTGAGAGACGATGGCCGCCAGGGACTTGTGATCATTGGCTTCATCGGTAGCGTATTCTCGCCCTACTATGCCTGGTCGCGGACCCGAGATCCCTATCACCATTGCTCGATCAACGTCGCCCTCTACGGCGAGCGCAGCCAGCTTTGGGCGATGACCGAGCGGCGGCGGGCGGCGGTTGGAATCGAAACCAACCGACTTGCGATCGGGCCAAGCGCCATCTCCTGGGACGGCAACGCGCTGACCATCACGATCGACGAGGTGACAGCGCCCTTGCCGCGTCGGATCAGAGGCACCGTGCGCCTCTTTCCGTCGGCGCTGACAGCCAGCGTCTTCGCGCTCGATGCCGCGGGCTGCCACACCTGGTGGCCAATAGCGCCCGCAGCCCGCGTCGAAGTTGCCCTGCAGCAGCCGGATTGTGCATGGTCGGGCACCGGATACATGGACACCAATGCCGGTTGCCAACCGTTGGCCAGCACATTCTCGCACTGGCACTGGTCGCGAGCCAAGCTCGCGAACCACAGCGCCGTGCTATATGACGTCGTCGAGCGCTGCGGAACCGCGTCTTCCCTTGCCACCCGGATCGATGATCGGGGCGACGTGCAGCGCGTGGACCTACCACCGAAGCTACAATTGCCTTCGACACGATGGGGCATCGAAAGACGCACCGCAGCGGACGCTGGCGAGGCTCGGGTGTTGCGAACATTGGAGGACGGTCCGTTCTACGCCCGATCCCAACTTAGCACGCACCTATTCGGCGAACCGACGCAAGCCATTCACGAGAGCCTGTCGCTCGATCGATTCCGCAAGCCATGGGTCAAGGCGATGCTGCCTTTCCGCATGCCGCGCACACTTTGGTGACGCGCCGAACGCCTCGCTACTCTTCTTCTCTTTTTGCAGCGTCCTCAACAGCCCGGTCTCGGGCAATTTCGCGCCGCACGGAAATTAGCTGCCAAACCGCGACTGCGAGTACAACGCCGTACACGAACACCATTTCGACCAGGCTCGCGAGCCCACCGTCGTCCATGCCACTCATCCCTCCTCATAAAAGCGGATGATCAACTTCTCGACGTCATCGGGGCGTTCCTCGTGAGCGAGGTGGCCGAGTTTGCGCAGGTATTCGATACGGGTTGTGGGCAGTCGGTCACGTACGCGGAACGCATCCTCCGATGGAATGGTGCGATCATTGCCGCCGACGACCAACAGAAGTGGCAGTTTGAGCCGGTCGATTTCGCGTGACAGACTTGGAAGATCCCAATTCGCCATCATAGCGAGCGCGCCCTGAACATGCGCCGGATTACGCGCCAACCGCTGATAGAGTTCGATGCCGCGCTTCTCAATGATCGATCCGGTATCACGCAGCACCTTTTCGATCACCCCAGGTTGCCCAGCGCGCCACGCGAATAGTCGCGGTGCCAAAGTATTCTGCACGAGCAACCTCGCCACCGGCGAAAAGAACTGTCCCGCGGCACCCTGGAGCGGCAACAGCGCGCCATTCAGACTTACCAGGCACCTTGGCGCGATTGTGCGATCAAGCGCCATTCGGAGCAGGATCGCGGCCCCGGCCGAGTGGCCGATGACTAGGGCTGGCTCCTCACCCAGTTGACGCAGCATGGCACCGAGAATATCCGCCATTCCCGGCAGTGACGAACCTTGCGGCAAGAGCGGCATGGCGCTGAAGCCATGGCCTGGCAGATCTGGCGCAACCACGTTGAAACGGCGGGCCAGAAGCGGAGCAAAATCGCGCCAGGAATGAGTCGATGCGCCAGTGCCGTGCAGCAGCAGTGCCATCGGCCCCTGTCCCATCTGTTGAACATGCAGGCGACTTCCAGCGACATCGATGAACCGGCTGGCGACGCGGTTTGGCCAGTCAGCGCCGTCCACTTCCCAAGACAATCTTTGATTGATTAATTCAGTCGCCATCTAAAGTTGATTCCGGAGGAGGTTGATGCCGCTGCGTGATTGTCACCGTATTGCGGCTCGGCTGGTGGCCAATACCGCGCGCGACATTGCGGCAGCGTCGGCATGCGGCAAAGCCAGATATTGCGCCCGCATCTCGGTTGCGATGCGCTGGCCTTGTGGTTGCGGCGTCGGTGACGTGTCAATCAGGATCACCCGCGCATCGATCAATCGCAGCGCCCTGGCCGCCGAAAGCGCATCGGTCTCGGCCGGGCCGCGGCCAGCGCTGCCGTCACGCGCGATATTAGCGCGACCGTCAGTCAGCAGCACGATTGCCGGCGTCTGGCCTTTGCGCCGGATGGCATCGGCAAGCGTCGCGGCCTCATCGATGGCAGCTGCTAACGGCGTGCCACCGCCTCCAGGCATCGCCGCCAAGCTACGCCGCGCCCGCAACAATGAGCGGGTCGGTGGCAAAATCAACTCCGCGCTTCGGCCACGAAATGCGATTAGTGCCACCTGATCGCGGCGAACGTAGCAATCCCGCAACAGAAGTTCGACCGCACCTTTGGCCTCGGCCAGCCGGTGCAGCGCCGAAGACCCGGAAGCATCAACGACGAAAATCGTCGTGGTGACCTGACGATCCTTGCGCACAGTGATGTGAAAATCCTCAAGCCGGATCTGCACGCGTGCATTGCTGCCAGCCCCGCCCAATTCCCGCGCCCGCACGGACTGCCACGGTGCTGCCGCGCGCAGAGTCTCAACCAGATTTAGCCGGGCGCCTCGTACCGGTTTGCCCCTGCGGATGCCCGCGGGGCGCCCAGTACTAAGCGACTTCCGCGTAGCCCCCGATTTGCCCGACGTTGGACGGCCCCGACGCAGACCTTGCGCCTCGGCGAGTGCTGCCAGCAAGCCGGCCGGGATCGCAGCCTTTGTTGCCTCCAGGATCAGGTCTGAAAGGTCATCCGGCGTTTGAGCCTCCGTGTCGGGAGGAAACGGCTGCTCGCCCACGTCGGCATCGGGTTGCTCGGGAGGTTCATCAGCGTCATTTTGCTTCTCATCTTCGACCGGCAATCGGGTGGCCCGATGCGCAAGCGTGAGTTGAGCCGCAGCCGTGAGGTCCGATTCAGCAACGCTGCAACGACCGTCGAGAGCGGCAACGACCCGGGCAACCTGGACGGCCATTGCACAGGCTCTGAGTGATGCGACCCCCAAGGTCATCGCCGTTTCACACAGCACGGACAGGTACGCATCCTCGCAGGTGATTCTGGGCAGTAAGGATCGGGCGTGCTCGATCTCGTGCTTTGTGAACAAATTCGCGTCACAACTATCGCGGCCGAGCGTGGCAATCTCGATACAAAACCCAAGTCGATCCCGAACTGCGACCGGTGTATGCTCTTCCTCGCTTACCCCCTCGTCGAACGCCACCACGCCGAAGGTCGTCGGCGTCCGGCACGCCAGACCATCGCGTTCCAGAACAACCTCGCCACGATCAATGACCGCCACCAGCCGCGAAGCCGTCTCTGGCGCCAGGCGCTCGGCCGACGCCAAAAGTACGAACCCACGATCGGCTTGCACTAGACAACCCTGCTCAAGGACAGGCCGGCGTGCTGCGAGCGTCGCGCTCAGATCGAGACCGCCAAGCAGTCGGTCATCGCTGATGTGCAAAGGTATCCGCCGCATGGGCGTCGCCGCAGAAAGCAACGCCCGCAACTCAGACAGCCAGCGCTCCCTCGACGGTCCACCAAGCCCTTTTAAAACGACGCCGCCGGTGCCAACAGGGTCGACCGCCATGCAGGCAGCAACCAGCCGCGCGGCGGACCAGGAAATCGAAATGTTGCCAGCGGCTTCGTTCAAGCTGTCATCAACTCCCGCTGTTCGCCTAAAACTTCCGCAATGCCGCGCTCCACCCGCACTGTCGAACCCGACTCGTCGAGCGGATTGCGGCGCAGCCGATGACGCAGTGCCGAGGGTGCCGCCCGGCGCAGATGCTTGACGGTCACCAGCCCATCGCCATCGAGGGCTGCAAGCGCACGGGCAGCACGGATCAATATCAGCTCACCCCGCAAACCATCAGTACCGAGCTTCATACACAAAAGCGCGGCACGCTCGAGCACGCTATCGGGCACTTCGATCTCAGCCACCCGACTGCGTGCGGACGTGATGCGCTTCTTGACCTTCTCTTCCTCGCGCTTCCAGTGTGCTGCAAACGCTACGCGATCGCGCTCGAATGCGCTGCGGCGGCGGATGATCTCAACGCGCGTGGCTAGATCGTCCGGCGTCTTGATTTCAACTGACAGTCCAAACCGATCGAGCAACTGGGGTCTCAATTCCCCTTCTTCCGGATTGCCGCTGCCGATCAACACGAAGCGGGCAGGATGGCGCACACTCAAACCCTCGCGCTCGACGACATTCTCGCCGGAAGCAGCTACGTCAAGCAGCAGATCGACGAGGTGATCCTCCAGCAGATTCACCTCATCGATATAAAGAAATCCGCGATGCGCGCGAGCCAGCAATCCTGGCTCGAACGCCTTCTCGCCTTTGGTCAGAGCGCGCTCCAGATCGAGCGCACCGACCACCCGATCCTCACTGGCGCCAAGCGGCAGATCGACGACCGGTATCGAGACCATCTGAGACTTGGCCGCGGCTTTAGGTCCGCGTTCGCGGCATTCTTGACAGCGATGGTCCACGTCCGCCGGATCGCAGCCGTAGCGGCATCCCGAAATCGTGCGCATCTGCGGCAGGATGGCAGCAAGCCCACGCACTGCAGTCGATTTGCCGGTACCACGATCGCCCATCACGAGCACGCCACCAATCGTCGGATCGACGACCGACACCTGTAACGCGCGCATCATTTCGTCCTGACCGACAATGGCCGAAAACGGGAACGTAGGCGCCATTCAGATCACCTCGCTGGAGCAGACGCGATTGCCTTATCCGACGTTCCCTGGAGAAGAGTCTGGATAGCCATGAGTGTCTACTTATTTTTACACTTAGACAAGTGTGACTGACATCGTCCCACCCATAGCAGCGTCGCCTGAATGCCCTACGAGGGGAAATCAGTCTTCCAACCAGTTGACCCGAAACACACAACGACTTTCCCCCTGCGCCGTGCATTCCGTCTCCGTCACCCTCGACTGGGGTGCACGAGCATTGTCACAAGGGGTAGTGGCGCTGTCCGTCATTGAGAGACGGCGTCATCTCAAAGGATCCGGCCAAATCTCAGCAACAAGGGAGAAATTGGCCGCAGTTTTCTGAGCGGCATGTACTCAGCCGAATGGAGTGGCCTTTCAAGCAACCCAGGCAAGCCCCCGCTGTCGCACTTGAGTCGGCTTCAATAGCGCAACTGATCGAACAAGCCCCAGTGCCGCTCAGGCGGTATTTGCGGCCAGGTGCCGTAACTCGATTTGGTGCACGTCGGTACGACGAAGCGCAAACGCGCTGGCGCACATGGCGAGATAAAGCCGCCACCCACGAAGAAACTCTTGAGCATACCCAAGCGATGCAAGCCGTGGCGTTGCTTCATCGAAGCGTGTGAGCCATGCCCGACAGGTTCGCGCATAATCTGGTCCGAACGAATAAACGTCGCCAACCGAAAGTCCCGCCGCTTCGGCTCTCGCCTTGAAGCGCGTCAGAGAAGGCAGCATGCCGCCCGGAAAGACATGATGCCGAATATAGTCGCTCGACGTCCGGTAGGCGGCGAAGCGATCCTCGGCAATGCTGATGGTTTGTACGATAGCCACGCCGTCGCTGGTCAAGCGCTCACGCAGAGTTGAGAAATAGACTGGCCAATAGCGCTCGCCGACCGCTTCGAACATCTCGATCGAGACGATCGCTGGGAATCTTCCCTCGACAGCGCGGTAGTCCTGCAATCGGACATCGATCGCCGCACCGTAGCGCGCCCGTACAAATTCGTGTTGCCGCGGTGAAATCGTCAGCGCCGTAACTTGCCGTCCCTGCCCACGCGCGGCGGCAATGAAGCCGCCCCAGCCGCAACCAACCTCCAGCACCTCCGCGCCACGACCACCGAGTCGATCGAGAATTCGGTTATACTTTGCATGCTGCGCCGCCACGAGACTGGTGTCAGGAGTGGCGAAGATGGCGCTTGAGTAGCTCATCGTGGGATCGAGCCAAAGCTCGTAGAAATCATTGCCGACATCGTAATGTGCCATGATGTTTCGGCGCGCGCCGGAAAGGCTGTTTCGGCGCAGCACCCACTCGCGAAACACCGAGACGATGCGGTGCAGCCACGAGCCCCAGGCGAGGCGTCCCAAGCCATCCATGTTGAGCATCAGCACGGCATAGAGCGCCTCGACGTCCGGACTGTCCCACCAACCGGCCATATAGCTTTCGCCGAGCCCGATATCGCCCTGCGCCAGCGCCGCGCCAACAGTTCTCCAATCGTGCAAGATGATGGTCGCGGCGGGGCCAGGATTGGCACCTGAAAATGTAGCAATTCTGCCTTCGGGTGTCTCAACTGTGAGCGAACCGATCCGCACCGCTTTCTCAAGAGTGGCGAACGTCCTGCTGGCGATATCCAGTTTTCTCATCACGGCTTCTCCAAGGAGCGCGCGTCGGTGGCACGGTCCGATCTGGTGATCAGGCTGCGGGGTGGAGTCGGCTTCGAAAAGAATTGATGACCTGCCGCGTAGATGCGCACCGCGTGATAGTGAATCAACGCCACGACCTGCAGCGTAGGGAACGGATGGCGCAGAAAACTCTTGGCTAGTCCCGCCGACGTCAGCGGTTCAAGGTCGCCGAAGATGCTTGCCGAAAACGCTAGCTGGTCGTCGCGGAAGAGATGAATTTCGATGCGCAATCGATCGGGCGCCTCGGCAAATCGGAACCGGTAGCTCCCAGACACTGGCATGAAGGGAGAAACATGGAAGACCTTCTCTGCCTCGATTTCGTCAGCCGCGCCAATGGGCGATCCGTCAGCCTTGCGGCATAGGTAACAATGCCGCTCGCCAAAGGTATTGTTGACCTCCGCCAGCACTGCACACAAGGCTCCGTCCTCGTCATGACAGAGCCAGAAGCTCACCGGATTGAAGCCGAAGCCGGCGACACGCGGCAGCGTGAGAAGGCTTAATTGGCCTTGCGGCAGTGCGGCTCCAACGGACGCAAAGGCTGCCGCCACCCAGCCCAAGAACGAGCGATCACCCTGACCATAATCGCGGTCCCGCAACGAAAACAGAGCAAACCGGTTGTGGCCAAAGAACAGACGCGGCAGCCGATCGAGATCGGCCATCGACACATGCAAGTAGGTCAGACGATGCGATAGGGCATAATGCTTCGGCCTCAGCCGAACGTGAGTGATGCGCGCCTGGAGAAGCCCACGAGCGATTGGGTCACGCCAAAGCGGAGCAAACAATCGACCAATCCACGAATTCGTGGTCAACGCCATGGCACACTCAAACCCTTGGCTTCGACGACTCGAACGGCGCTCCACAACCCGTCTTCGTGAAAGCCGTTGCGCTGCCAGGCGCCGCAATACCAAACGCCGCTCACCCCCTGGATCTCCCCCATGCGCCCCTGGGCATTGATGGCCGCCTGTGAAAATTCCGGATGCCGGAATGTGTGCCGATCGAAGGTTTTTTCTGCAGCGATCTCGCGATCTGGATTGAGACTGACGAACAGCGCTCCGCCGTCGATGCCTTGCAATTTGTTCATCCAGTACGTGACTGAAACGTCGTGCTCATCGGCCTCTCCCGACGAGCTATAATTCCAGCTTGCCCATGCCCCGCGTGCATTCGGCATAACGCGCATGTCGCTGTGGAGCACCGCCTCATTGTCGCGGAACCGAAAGGCCCCCAGGATTTCACGTTCGTTCTGGTCCGGCTCGGCCAACAACCTCAGCGCGACATCGGCGTGACAGGCGAACACCACCTCGTCGAAGACTTCGCTGCCTCCATCAGCAAGGGTGACGACGATGCCGCCCTGCCGGCGCTCGACTCGGACCACTGTCGCGCCCGGCCGCGCGCTGGCGCCGAGACGAGCCGCCAGTATTTCGACATAGCTCTGACTGCCTCCTACGACGGTCCGCCAGGGATGCTGGCCGGTGGCACCGAGTAATGCGTGATTGTCGAAAAAGCGGACGAAGGTCTTCGCCGGGAACAACATCATCTGCCGCGCCGATGTGCTCCAGATCGCAGCACCCATGGGCAGGAGGAAGCGATCGCGGAACCAGGAACCGAGTCCGAGGCTTTCAATGAACTCGCCAAGTGTCGGGTCATCGTATCGGCCATAGACACTGCGGGCCGCCTTGAAGAATTGGCGGATGTCGAAAAGCATACCGAGATAGCGCGGCGACGCTAGGTTGCGCCGCTGAGCGAACAGCCCTGCTAGAGAGCTGGCGGAGAATTCAAGCGCACCATTGCCGTACGAAACCCCGAAGGACATCTCACTGGCTTTGGTAGGGACGCCCAGCATGGCAAAATAATTGGTCAATAGCGGATAGTTGACCTCGTTGTAGACGATAAAGCCGGTATCGACGGCGATCGCCCCTTCCGGTCTCGGCACTGTCAGCGTACGCGCATGACCTCCCAGCCGCGTGGATTGCTCGAACAGCACCACCTCGTGCTCCGCAAGCAGCATGTCGGCCACCGAAAGCCCCGAAATTCCACCACCGACAACGGCTATTCGCGACAATTACAATCCCCCGGGTTCGCGCTCGCTTCTGATACGCAGAACATTGCGAACCGGTTCAATCCGCCCGTATTACCGAGGTCGGGGGGCTCAATTGACCCCAGACGGTGAAACGTACCCCGCAATGACCGTACCGACAGCGGCCGATACTGCGGTCAGTACCGTCCCCCAAGCCATATCCATAAGTGTCATGGCCAACGGCCACACCTTAAGCGTTGCTTGGTTGGTCAAGTCGTATGTGCCGTACGCGACCAGTCCAAGCAGGGCGCCGTTGAGCGCGGCAGCAAGCCATCCGCCGCCGCCATTCGAGGCAGGCAGCACCACCAAGACCACCATGCCTGTGACATAGAGTAGATAGAAGGCACCAGCAGGTCCCAGGCGCACACCGTCGAATAGCAACTGGCCGATGTGCTGCCGATAGGTCGGCAGCATGGTCGAAAGCCAAACAGCGTCGAGCACGAGGAAGGTGATGCCCGAACTGCCAAATGCCGCGAGCATTCTCAGCATTTACAGCCTCCACTGATTTCCAAACCCAGCCGCTTCGGCGACGAGTTTGAGCATTTCCGTTTTTGTAAGGCTGTTACGCTCGCGCCGTCGCTGCGGATCAATGCGAGCCGCGATCCTCGAATATTTCGTGCGCGAGCCGACCCACGCGCGCATCAGTAAACTGTGGAGGTTATGAGGATTGGCGATCCAGGCGCTGGAACTCGCTACCGGCGTGTTCCTCTTTCCAGGCTATCGGGGCACGAATGGTCACGGGATACTTGCTGGAGCCGGACTATGCCCATCAGCCCCGCTGGTGAGCTCGGATGGGTTCGAACCATCGACATCCTGATTAAAAGGACGAAAGACAGACCCCAACATAAGCAATATCAACCAGTTACCAGGGCGTCCGTTGCAAAGATCGCCCAACAATGCACGACGATGCACTGCTGATCCACGCAAAACTCACGCACGCATTCTTCGTCGAGGGATTAGTTCTTAGAGCCGTTCCGTTCTTAACGGAATCAATCGGGATTCCCAAATCAGCCGGATTTGATTCAAGCTGTGTCAACGCCGGAGCGTTTCGATACTTGAAGTCGGGTCGACTGGGCGGCTTGCCCGTGGTCGATGACCGACGGGCAAGCGGGCCCTATCGCGCGGCTGGAACGAATTGATCTCAATCGGTGCCACAAGGGCCGCGCGACCGAGCCGCCGCAACCGACGGCGTCTCGGCCCATGCGGGTCACGGTCCCTGCCGCGAGCAACGACGCACCGACATCAGCTCCCAATCGCATGTGAGCGGCGGGCATTTTCGTCGGCATGCGGCATTCGACGCGCAAAGATTGGTCCAGGCTCGCCAAACGGGTGCCGGCACGGCGCATTTTCCGTCCGCGCGTCAAACAGCGACCGCCACGGAAATTCGTCGCGCCCGCGTGGGCATCGAGCCAAAGCCGACGTCGCAGCTAAAACTCACAGGTGGCTCTGCCCATCAACACGTTTGTCTTACGGTTGGTACACTTTCTACCCTCCCGTTCGACAGCACGCCCTGCGCATCCGATCAGCGGCGTGTGATCCGAGTGGACGCAATCAACTGCGCCTTGCGAATGGCGCGCAACCTCCCCCGCGAATGGTGTGCCACGGTGCGGCAATCGTCTCCTTGGCGACAACCCGGCGAAGGTGCCGGGTCCTCCACTGCCGTTCCGGCCTTGCAGGTGTCGCAGTCGCCGCTCGACCGCAATTCCGAGCACACCGGCGGGGGATGGTCCCGCGCCGGCAAACCAAGGAGCAGTTCCATGGCTACCATCGGATCAGTCACCCGGCGCAACGACGGCCGCTACGAAGGCGAGCTCAAGACCCTCTCGGTCAGGGCCGAAATCGCCCTCATCCCGGTCGCCGACAAGGCGTCGCCGGGCCAGCCCGACTACCGCGTGATGTCGCAAGGCATCGAGATCGGCGCCGGCTGGATCCGCACCGGGCAGATCTCCCACAAGGAGTATGTGGCGCTCTCGATCGCCGCACCCGAACTCGGACCGAAAACGCTCTACGCCAACCTCGGTCGCGCCGCCGGTCAAACCGACCCCGACGTGTTCGCGCTGATCTGGAATCCGCAGGACTGACGTCACTTCAGCCCTCGCGCCGCATCGTCGGCGCGAGGGTCTTTTGCTGCTCGCGCATTGCGTCGCGAAGTGCCCACCCACCCGCCCCTGCTGAATAAATGACGGCACCATCGTCGTGCCGCCTTCGGGTCCGTCCTTTGCGGCATTCGAGTAGTTCGCATGGTTCGTCAGACACAGGGCAGTGTGGCGTTTTGAGCGCGAGAAAGCTTCGATCGCACGCATGACCTGAGCTGTCGTTGCCGAGCCGAGACGCCGTCGCCGTGCCTGCATTCGAACCTTCCGATGCGCGACGGATCGGGACATGACGACAACCGATCTCGAGCCTGATGATCCCAAATTGAACGACCGCCGAGAGGAAGGCGCGGGAAGATCGAGGGCTTGGTTTTGGACATCGAGATAAACAACTGGCGTCACCTGAGCGCCAAAGGCCGAAAGGGCGGCACAAGTCTGAACGTCACGACAGCGACCAAAGCGTCAGAGCCCGAAATTACTCAGTCGTCTCAACGTCGTTTTGCGCGCCGTCTTGTGGATCGGCACGGCGCACTCATCTCTTGCGGCAGGAAACGCAAACGAGGTGATCGCCATGCCCCAGGACGACTTCAAGCCCAAGCTCGGACGCATCCGCGACAGCGCACGGACGCGACTGCCCTCGTTCAAGCAGCAGGTGTTGCGGCAGGCCGGCAAGGCCGGCGCGCGCGCCCGGTGGCAGACCGGCCACATCGCGCCGCGTGGCCTCAGCCGCGGCATGGGCGCCGGCGTGCGCGCAGCCAGCGGCCTGATCGCGCCGGGCAGCCGCCGCGTCATCGTCAAGGCCCGCTACACCCGCATCGTCGGCGGCCATCTCGGCGCCGCCCGCGCCCACCTCGGCTATATCCAGCGCGATGGCGTCACCCGCGACGGCGCCGCCGGCCAGCTCTATGACCGTGATCGGGATCAGGCCGATGGCGGTGCCTTCCTGGAACGATCCGGCACCGACCCGCATCAGTTCCGCTTCATCGTCTCGGCCGAGGACAGCCCCCGTCTCGCCGAACTCAAGCCGTTCGTGCGCGACCTGATGCGGCAGATGGAACGTGACCTCGACACCCAACTCGACTGGGTCGCGGTCGATCATTTCAACACCGGCCATCCCCACACCCACATCGTCATCCGCGGCAAGGACGACCGCGGCCAGGATCTCGTCATGGCCCGTGACTACATCGGCCACGGCGTCCGCGCCCGGGCGCAGACGCTCGTCACCCTCGAACTCGGTCGCGAGACCGACCTCGAGCGGTTGCAGAAGCTCCACAACGAGGTCGATCAGGAACGCCTGACCCGGCTCGATCGGGCTCTGCTGGCGCGCGCCAAAGACGGCGTTCTGGTTGTACCGGCGCAAGCGGAGCACGATCCGGCGCAGCATGCCCTACGCATCGGCCGGCTGAAGCGGCTTGAACGCTTGGGATTGGCGGAACAACGCCAGACCGGCGTCTGGCAGCTCGATGCCAGGATGGAACCGAAACTGCGGCAGCTGGGCGAGCGCGCCGACAAGCTCAAGATGATGCAGCGGGCACTGGCCGAAGCCGGCATCGATCGGGCGGCGTCGCAGATGGCGCTGTTCGAGAAACGGCCGCGCAAGCAGCCGCTGATCGGCAAGGTGGTCGGCGTCGGCATGGTCGACGAGATCACCGACCGCACCTGGGTCATTGTCGATGCCGTCGACGGCCGGGTGCACTACGCCGAACTCGGCCGGCTGAAACCGGCCGACGTGCCGGTGCGCGGCATGCTGGCCGCGCTCGGTGGCGACAGCCTTCAGGACAAGCCGACAGCGGTGCCCAAACTGCACGTGCTGTCGCCGGTCGATCCGCAACGGCACGTCGCCTACGACGGGCCGACCTGGCTCGACGAAGCCATCGTCGCCAAGTGGCAGCCCGAGCCAGGTCTGCGCGGCATGGCCGCCGAGTTGCGGACGACGATCACTGCCCGCGCCGCCTGGCTTGTCGACCAGCAGTTGGCCAAGGTCGGCGCCGACGGCACCGTGACGCCACTCCCCGGCATGATGAGCGAATTGCGCCGGCGCGAAACCGAGCGTCTGGTCAAGGACCTGTCGAAGCATCTCGGCGCCGAATTCATGCCAGTCTCGAGTGGCAGCCGCATCTCCGGCATCTACGATCGCGCCATCTCGACGCCGACCGGGAAGATCGCCGTCATCCGACGCGATGATACCTTCTCGCTGGCGCCCTGGAAGCCGGCGCTGGAGCCGATGCGCGGCAGGGCGGTGACCGCCACCCTCGGGCCGAGCCGGGTTACCTGGACGCTCGATCGCGGTCGCGGCTTGCCGCCACGTGGTACATGAAGCTTCGTGCCAAGAAGTTGGATGTTCAGATGGGTCGGTGATTTCGGGCGGAATGCAGTATCGAGATCAAGTCCGCCAACTGAGGTTTGTGGCGCCTCGCGGCCGAATTGGCCGCGACCGGGCCCTAGGCCGCGGATTGAAGCGGATCGATCCATTGGGATGATACGCCCGCGGCCCCGAGCCCCGCTCCGGCTTGCGCGTGGCGGCGAGCATCTCTGGTGCTGCGGGTCTCGGCCCAGCCGGGTGACGGTCCCATGGCGCGGACCAAGTCGACGGCAATGCCGCGCACACGCGTCGGCTGAGCGACCACAGCCGGGGCTCACCAAGAGGCAGGCCGCGGTCTGCCTCTCGCAGCCGCCCCCTGCGGCCTTCGGGTAAGGGCGGCTCCGAGAGGCAGACACGACGACCAAGCCGAACCGCATTCCAAGGGAATGCAACCGGGAAGCACAACCCGACCCAGCCACTTATTCCGACCACACCCAAGAAACATTATGTGATTGATTTTTCGCGATAAAACCGTCGAAATTGACTCTGTTCGGCTGTGATGTAACGGCTTAGACTGCCACGGCTTGTCCGATGACCCTCGACGACGCCGGAGCCGAACTCGTCAGGGATGGACAGAAAAAAGGCAAAGCCGATCTGGAACGAATTGCGTGACTGGCCAATTCGAAACCGCAATGCGGCACCTTCACAGAAGTACACAGGCAAGGCGATCAACTACCTCGCCGACGAATGTCCCAAGCTTGTGCGCCATCTCGACGACGGCCGGCTCAAATTCAGCAACATGTTCTGCGAGAGCGCGATCCGTCCGTTCGTCGTCGGAAGAAAGGCAAGGCTGTTCTCCGACATGCCGGCCGGCGCACACGCCCCGGCAAAGCTCTAAAGCCTCATCGAAACCTGCAAGGCGGCAGGGCTCGAGCCTTTCGCGTACCTACGCCGCAACTTCGAGAAACTGCCGCAAGCCAAGACGCTGGCCGACGTCGAGGCGCTGCTGCCCTGCAGCATCGCGACCGCCGCGCAGAAACCGACGCAGTAGCATCGCCGGCCCACCCGTCGCCAGTCAGACAAAAAGCAATCCCTGACGTCCGGGACGTTCGTGAGGCGCTTACACATATTTCAAGTCCGTCTGGAATCACAAACGGCTCGCAAGTCGGCGTGTCGGTCGACGCGCTCGCTGGGCGGGCACCCGAACTCTCGTCGTAGCCAAGCTTGACGTTCGCGCAATGCTGGCGCCCAGCGTGGCTGGCAGCCCCGAGAAAGTCATTCCAGGGAGGCCGGAGCGTGAAGGGCCGAGCACTTGGCGCGCGCTGGCGAAGTGCCTCGGCAAGCACATCCTCAAGTTAGATCTGTACGCATACTATGCTACGATAAATGGGTTCAGTGAAGTTAAAAGACCGATGTGGCTCTGTTCGGACATGATGTAGTGCGATGCTCGACCCGGTGATTCGACGTCACGGGAGGGCACGATGAAATCGCCTGAATTCCAGGCCCTGATCGTGCAGTTGGACGAGTTGTCCGAGACGCAACGCACAGCGCTGAAGGCGGCATTGAGGTCGAAGGGCTCGACCAACGATGCCCTCGCCCTGATCGAGACGCAGTTTGCGGCCGATCCAAATTGCGGGCATTGCGGCTCTAAGCACTTCGGCTCGTGGGGACATGCCAGCGGCCTGCGCCGCTACAAGTGCTAGTTTTTTTTTTTTTTATCCACACGTTTCCGCCGTGATCTGGGGGTCCGGCGGCCGCACTTGTGGGCGCTTTCGACGGCGGCGCCATTACGTCGATCGGCGGCGTGGTGCTGCTGGCCGCTGCGGATCGGGCGATCGGGCTCGCCGGCGGCTCGCTGGTTGTTTCACCGATCTGCGTTTTGGCTCCGCGGTCCGTCATTCGATGCCAGATCTGCTGCGCCAGCGCATCTGCCGCCCTGGCCACGAGGACCTGATCGACCACGACACGCTGCGGGACGACCCGGCGCTCGCCGCCGTGCTCGACAAGCCGGGCGGCTCGCTCGCCGGCGTCGACGCTCATCGCATGGAGCACGCCGGCAGATCGGCCAGGATCGTCACCACAGCTCGACCACGACGGCGGCGCGATTGAGCGGCTGTTCGTCGATCTCTTTCTCGATGCCCATCGATGACCACCGGTCCGCATCGTGCTCACCTCGATGCCACCGACGATCCCATCTACGGCGAACAGGAACCGGCCTTCCACGGCTATTACGACTGCTATTGCTATCTGCCGCTGTACATCTTCTGCGGCCGGCATCTGCTCCGCTCCAAGCTGCGCTCCTCCATATCGATGCCGCCGACGACAGCGTCGGCGAGGTCGCCCGCATCGTGGCGCACATCCGTGCCCGCTGGCCCGCGTCGACGATCGTGATCCGTGCCGACAGTGGCTTCTGTCGCGACTACCTGATGACTTGGTGCGAGGCCAACGACGTCCGCTACGTGCTCGGCCTCGCCGGCAACAGCCGCCTCGTTCGCAGCATCGCGCCCGCCATGCGCCGGGCGCGCCTCAGGGCGAAGCGGACGGGCCAGCCGGCGCGCGTCTTCGACGACTTCGAGTACCGCACACCAAAGCTGGAGCGCAACGCGGCGCGTGATCGCCAAGGCCGAGTGGACCAACGGAGAAGCCAACCCACGCTTCATCGTCACCACGTCCATGCCTCCTTTGGACCGGCGCGTTTCCTTTATGAGCACGTGTACTGCCAGCGCGGCGAGATGGAGAACCGCCTGAAGGAATGCCAGGGCGATCCGTTCGCCACCCACCCCCCAGACTGCTGCCGTACGTTCAACGCGCTCACCGGCACGCCGATGGCCCAGCTTCGCAAGCGCGATGCCTGGCTCGCCTACGCCCGCGCGCTCGTCAATAACGTCAGCCTGAGGAAGGCTGCCAAACGCGTCAAGGTGCACCTGGAAACCTCGTTCCGATGGCGCCATCGCTTCCTCGCCGCGGCCCGGGACAAGCGGCCATCGCTGCTGTCAGGCATCGTCGAGGCCGACGAGACGTTGATCCTCAAGTCGGCGAAGGGCTCGCGCAAGTTGGTCGCACGAGCCCCGAGAAAGCGTGGCGGCAAGCCGAAAAAGACCGGCACATCTCCCGACGACTACAACATAGTGCTGATTGCGCGCGACCGTCGCAAGGCCACCAGCAATCACATCCTCTACGACTTCGAGGGCGGCTCGTTCGACGCCGCACTGGCGCCACTGATCGAGCGCGATGCAGTACTCGTCACCGACGGCCGCCAGGCCTACATCGGCCTCGCCAGGGCGTGCGGCGTCGACCATGTCGCCGTGGTCGCGTGGGCCGGAGAGCGCGTCGTCAACGGGTTCGACATCCAGAACGTCAACGCCTATGCGAGCCGTCTCAAGGACTGGCTTCGGCCATTCCGCGGCGTCGTCTCGAAGTACCTCGCGAGCTATCTCGGATGGCGTCGCATGATCGAGCGCGACGGTGACCGCCTCACCCCGCGTCACCTCATCGGACAAGCCGTGGCAGTCAAAGCCGCTACATCACAGCCGAACAGAGCCACCGGAGTTTGTCTTATGACGATGCAATGCTCCTCGTTGCCCTAGCTGTGGCGCCCATGATCAAAACACGATTTCTTCCATTGCGTTTGGCTTCGTATAGCATCTGGTCCGCGCGCTTTATTAGCTCACTTTGCAGTTCGTGCTCACGTAATTCGGCTATGCCGAATGATGCCGTCACCCAAACCAGCGGCTTCCCATTGTCGACGTCAATCAGGCAAGCGGATTCAAAGGCCAACCGCATTCGTTCAACTGTCTGGAATGCGTTTCCAGGGTGCATATTCGAGAAAACTATCGCGAACTCCTCGCCGCCGTAGCGCGCCACCACGTCGGTTGATCGAACCCTTTGAGACAACACGCGCGCGAAGCTCTTTAGGACGTTGTCGCCCATTTGATGGCCGTGAGCGTCATTAACGCTCTTGAAGTTATCGATATCGACCATCACAAGACAAAGCGGTGTTTCGGTTGAGTGCGCCATGGTGATCTGGCGATCGAGCAACTTTTCCAGCTCGCGTCGGTTCGCAACTCCGGTCAGTGGATCAAGCGCGGCTTGCTCTTCTGCTGTACCAAGACGCTTACGCATGGCGTTGATCTGGGCTTGCGCGCCTTCCAAGCGCCCCCGCAATTGTTCGGCATCACGTTCGGCCTGACTATTTCTGATAATCAGCGTTTCAATAAGCGCATGCACTTGACCAAGATTAGTGGCGGCGTCCAACTGCAACCCGACATTTGCGACAGCTTTCGAGTGATCGCTGCTTCGGTTCAGATAACTTCCTATAAGCGACACAAGCGCCTGGGTATGTAATTCCAGATCAGCGTGCGTTTTATCAAATAGTATTTGCGCCTGATGGCCAAGAGCGTTTGCTCTAGGCGCATCGCGAACAGATCGCAATGGGGGTCCCACCGAACCCATTTTGCATTTCTTGAAAAGAGCAAAACCGCCGATGAAGATGGCGCCGCCACCAAGAAGCGACAAGCCAAACACTTTTAACGCGCGAGGAGGAAGTGAGGGGATCGCGATCCCCCAACTTGATATTACCAGATGCTCCGACCAACTTAGCTGAAAGAGTGGCAACTGGTTAATTAACTGTAAAGAAGCGGCGCCGAGCAGGAATGCTGGGCCAAACTGAATAGCCAACGAACCGAATCTTAAGTTCACTTGGGACACACTTTTTTTCTCTCTACTGCTTACTTTGCCAGCCTGCAAGTTCGCTACAAGCTCGACCAAATCTTGCGGATAATTGGGGACAAAGTGTCCCCAGCGGACCATCGTAGTCCACAAGAATGGCTGTCTCGGGCATCGAGGCCTGCAGGAAATACGATGATCACATGCAAATGTTTCTTGGCAATTAAGCGTGACGCATATTTGACCGGGGGGCAGCAGAAATAGTGGGGACGGCAACCAATCGGACTTGCAGGAAATCGCATTAAGGGCGGGCAGTCGCTCCAAATCGCGTTGCGCATCGCTTCAGGCAGCTGCCACGTGTCGCCGATCACGGCCGCCCAGTGCACGTATTCCGCCGCCACCGTTTTGCCGATCCCGGTCGCTTCACTGATCGCCCGCTAGCTCATTCCGAGGGCATGCTTCAACCGCAGCACCTCGCGCAACTTCCGCATCGGCAATCTCTACACTGGCATCACTCGACCCATTCTGGTGAGAGGCAGCGACAACGTGATTCGAATGTCGACAGGGGCGCCGTCAGCCGGTTTTCACCAGCTGTCCGTGATCATCGGAGTGCTGTCCGCAATGAATCGAAATCGGTATCCGCGTTGCGTCGAATTCCGCAACACGTCGGCAGCGATACCTGCACCAATGAGCAGCAGGGCCAGATCTGAACTCATCCGCCATCACACCGCTGCCTCTCGGCCCATCTGAGGTGTCGGCCCATGTGGCCCGCTGCTGCCAGTCGTAACCGGAGCATTGCGCGCTTGCTATTAAGGGTCCAGCAGTATGGATGTCGTCGTCAGACATCGAGACGCTGAGCGCCGCACTGGCTGCCGAATGCGACCGAGCTGTTCGTGTCGAGGCCGAGTTGGCGCTGGCCCGAGCCAAGGCCGCCGATGATGCAGCAACCATCACACGACAGAACCTAGAGATCGCGAAACTCAAGCAGCAGATCTACGGAGGCGCCGCTCCAGCGCGCTGTCGTCTATATCGCTCGGCAGTGACCAGCCGATACCGGCACGCTGCGCCCAGCGCAGACACGCACGGTCAGCGGTCGGGCCGATGCCAAGACTGGCTGCGATCTGGCGCTTCGATAGATCGGCGGCCGACAGGCGCAGTACGTCGCGGATCTTGCGCATGGGAAATCTCGACTGGGCGATCACCGCTCCTCTGGAATGAGGAGCTAGGTGCGCCTGATTCGCGGATCACCCAACGGCGTTCATCGCGCCCGCCCACAGCCCAGTTGCCCTGGTCGCCATGGACCGGAACAGGTGGTCATCATCGACCGGAAACACCGGTCGCCATGCTCCGGCGCACGCAAACAGGAGTCCGCACTTTCAATCGACGATATTGGAAGTGGCCGCTTTGGCCCGGCTATCTCGCGCCGCGATGATGTGGTGATGATCTGCCCATGTGGGGTCACGGATTTTGATGATGATGCTGCCACGCGCGGCTGGCGCCGCCGGTCGGGCAGCGTGGGCAGCAGCGTCGGTGATCCTCTGTTGTTAGCGTTCGGGTTCGGTCGCGGCACAGCCGCTTAGCGTTCATAATCGTCGCGCGGCCAGCATGAAGATCTCGCGGTCGGGGCAGGCGGAAGCGAACGCGAGCTTCACACGCGTGATACTGATGGTGACGAGAGCGCCGATCCTGAGCAGCTTCAACCGGATGGTGCCGCAGGTCCCCGCTGCGAGTTTCGTGCCGGCGAGGCTGATGCGGTGCACCGCTGCCGCGCACATCAGCACGTAAGCGAACGACGAGAGCCAGAGGCGCAGCTGGTTGGCGCGCATGGTCGGCGCCGGAGGCCAGTCGGCGAACAGATCACCCTGGAATTCCTTTAGGCGGCTCTCCATCTCGCCGCGCTGGCAATACACGTCCTCATAGAGGAAACGCGCCGGACCGAAGGCGGCATGGATGTTGGTGACGATGAAGCGTGGATTGGCGACTTCTCGCGGATTACCAGGGCATTCTGCAATCCGACGACTATGCGGGTTACAACGCCGCAGCCAAGCGCGACGGCGTGAAGCACGTCGGCTGTCTTGATCATGCGCGCAGACAGTTCATCAAGGCGGTGCAGGCGCAGTATACAATCGCGAGCGCGGAGCGCGGCCTCGCACCGGAAGCCTTGAAGATCATCCGCAAGCTCTACGCCATCGAGAAGCTCGCACGCGACGTAAAGATGACCGCGGAACAGCGGCACAAGTTGCGACATGAGAAAGCGAAGCCGATCTGGGGCGAGCTGCGCTCCTGGCTCGACAGGAACCTCGGCGCAGCGCCGCAGCAAACGTACACGGACAAAGCGATCAACTATCTCGCGGCGGATTGGCCGCGCCTCCTCCGCTATCTCGACGACGGCCGCGTCGAGATCTCCAACGTGCTCTGCGAGAACGCTATCCGCCCGTTCGTGATCGGGCGGAAGAACTGGCTCTTTTCGGACACGACCGCCGGCGCGCACGCCTCGGTGAAACTCTACAGTATCATCGAGACGGCAAAGGCTGCAGGCATCGAGCCCTTCGCGCATCTGCGCCACATCTTCGAGAAACTGCCGCAAGCAACCACGCTCGCCGACGTTGAGGCACTGCCGCCCTGGAACATCGCGCCTGCCGCGCTGAAACCGACGCGTCAGCATCGCTGCCATTGCCGCCGCCCGTCAAGCGAATTGCGAACCGCGACGTCCAGGACGTTCATGAGGCGCTTACACACCACCACATCATCGCGGCAGGAGAAGCCGGGCTAGTAATCTGGAATTAACCAATTGGGAGCAACATTTAATTGACACGAGAGCGCCCCTTGCGCCACCTCGCGGCATGAAGCCGGTTGTCCATCCGCATTTGCGCGGAATTCCTAATCCATCGATCTAGCTGGCCGGTCCGTGCCCTGCGCTTACACGCGCAGCCGATGCAGACCCAAGCAAGCCCTGGAATAACATCATGTATCCACTACATGAGCGACGCAAATTCGGCAGGCGCAATAGTTGCACCGAAGGCTGGATCCATGTGCGCGGAAGGGCTAAAATCCTTTGCAAAGTTCGAAATAGAACGGTTGCTGGAGCTTTGCTTGAATGCGAAAATGCAAGTTCACTGCCATTCAATTTCGAACTGATTTTGGATGACACAAGAGAAATCCTTCACTGCGAGATCCGACACACAATCAGTTGCGGAGTTGGAGTTCTCTTTATTGCCAATGAAAGTCGCTCAAAAAGCTCTCATCAAGGGCATTCACTTACAGTAATTCTCGAGTCGGATGCATGGATTGGCGGCAAGCAAAGAGCTTCCATACGCGCACACCTGAAGAGATGAGACTATTGATTGCAGAATGCGTTTCGGGGCGCACCTGCCGCGCAATCGTCTGCGCCGTGTGCACTCGAAGAACGTGCAATCTCGATCTCGGCGGCGCAAATCGTGCGGAAGCCGACACAACGCGGGCACCGATTCCGATCCTTTGCGGACAGCTGGTGAGAACCGGCGGATAGCGACCCTAGTCGACATACGAATTCGCCGGCATAGCGAAGGGGCTCGAAGGGCAACGGCGACCACCCGATATTGAGGCACTGCAGTTCGAGGACCGGCTCGGGCTACTCGTCGGGCGCGAAGCCATCGATCGTGAAAGCAAGCGGCTCGTCAGCCGGTTTAAGTCCGCGGGCCTCCGCCAGACTGCCGTCCTGGAGGCCGTTGACATGAAAGCAATGCGCGACCGAGCTATGGCCGGAAGTTGGTGACGGCGGGAATCGGGAAGGCGGCATATCGTGGGGGTGCTTGACGCCTCCACTTCTCCACCAAAGGAGCGATATGCCGTGTCCACTGATAACGTCGTCAAACTGATTCAGCCAGGAACTTTCAGCGACCAGCTCACCGAAGTCTTGCGCAACGGGGCGCGTGCCTTGCTCGCCCAGGCCGTCGAGACCGAGGTCGCGGATTTTCTCGGCAAGCATAGCGATCTCAAGACCGAGGCCGGTCACCAGCGCGTCGTCCGCCACGGCCATCTGCCCGAGCGCGAGGTGATGACCGGCATCGGCCCGGTCGCCGTTCGCCAACCGCGCGTGCGCGATCGCGAGGCTGCCGCCGACGATCCCAGCCGCATCCGCTTCTCGCCGTCGATCCTGCCGCCTTACATGCGACGCTCGAAGTCGATCGAGACATTGCTGCCGATCCTGTATCTCAAGGAAATCTCGACCGGCGACTTCTCCGAGGCGCTGTCGGCGCTGCTCGGCAAGGATGCGGCCAGGCTTTCACCCCTCACGGTGGGCCGTGTTTCTGTTTGAGATAGATGCGATGATCGAGATTTGCGCAAGCGCGGCGCGCCTATTGGCGTCGTCATCCCCAGTGCTGTCCACCGCTGCAATGGCACCGGGGAACTTACCTTGCCCGGCTATCTCGCGCCGCGATGATGTGGTGATGATCTGCCCATGTGGGGTCGCGGATTTTGATGGTGATGCTGCCACGCGCGGCTGGCGCCGCCGGTCGGGCAGCGTGGGCAGCAGCGTCGATGATCCTCTGTTGTTAGCGTTCGGGTTCGGTCGCGGCACAGCCGCTTAGCGTTCATAATCGTCGCGCGGCCAGCATGAAGATCTCGCGGTCGGGGCAGGCGGAAGCGAACGCGAGCTTCACACGCGTGATACTGATGGTGACGAGAGCGCCGATCTTGAGCAGCTTCAACCGGATGGTGCCGCAGGTCCCCGCTGCGAGTTTCGTGCCGGCGAGGCTGATGCGGTGCACCGCTGCCGCGCACATCAGCACGTAAGCGAACGACGAGAGCCAGAGGCGCAGCTGGTTGGCGCGCATGGTCGGCGCCGGAGGCCAGTCGGCGAACAGATCACCCTGGAATTCCTTTAGGCGGCTCGGTGAAACGATCGGCGAGCCGCTCGCCGAGCCCGATGGCGCGATCCGCCGCGGCCAACAACACCACGCCGCCGCTCGACGTGATGACGCTGCTGTCAAAGGCGCCCACAAGTTTGCAACCGCCCGACCTTCCCAGATCGAGTTCGGACTGGATACACTCTGTCGGCATCGGGAGCACCTCCTGCGCAGAAGATGTCTTTGTCGCAGAAGCACTTTTTTACTGAGCCGGTGCCCTGATGCTCCCCAGAGTGGTGAGAAGTTCAGGCCTCTGTCTGACTCGCTCCCCGTGTCTGGGGCTCGGCCTCGCTCATGCGAAGCACCCCCCGTTGCGTTCAAGCGCCTAACGCGACACGTCGGGGCGGGTCACCTTCTCAGTGGCCCGTATCCCCAGATCTCAGCGGACATGATGATCTAGTGCTACGATGCACCCGGAATCAGGGCTCTTCGACAAGCCATGAAAATCCATGTTCTCGACAGTTTCTCTCGATCCATTTTTCGGGCGATGGAAGACTGAGTTGATCTTTGGCCGCCACTGGTCGAGATGGACCCGAATTGGGCGACGATTGTGATGACTGCAAAAAGGGATGATTATCTGGAAGGGCTTGTGCGAACTGTATGCCGCCACTTCCGTTTCGCGCCCAAACCACCGTTCCCTGGATGCGCTCCCCATTGGAGAGCCAAAGCTGAACCTCGCTGCCTTCAAAATAGCCTGACTGCCCCCGTAGACCAGCTCCATAAGCAGTGATGTCTGCCAACGTGACCGGTAGGAAAACATCTCCCACGCTTATATGGGCGGGGATCGTTGTCCTACTTCGCTTATGCTCTCGCAGTCGACGGACGGTTGAATTGACAGAATGCCGGGCAGCAATTTCGCATTGCCCGTATACAGCAGGTCCAGTCAGGCGGATGGCGTGAATGAGTTTTCTTACGCTGCGCGACAGATTATTGGACATGGATGCCACGAGGTTGCGAGGACAAGGGACGCAACATTCCGCTGTGAGTGGGACGATGGGGGCATCATGCCAACCGCGACATCATGGAGATTGCCAGCAGTCATCGGCTTCACTGTCGCACAACATGTATTTAGGAATTGTGATCAGTGGTCGCAATGTTACGCTCATGGCGGTCAATTATCCGGAAAGGCTCTTAGCGAGGCAATACGAGTCTGAAGGTTTCTGCAAGGTCGCATTCGGCGTCATTCGATCGGGGGCACCGACGGTGCGCGGCCTCGTAGAAGCCGGATTGAACTGAACCGCGGGCAACGGGCGCGGCGGTTAGTCGCGCCAGCTGAAGGCGACGTGGCTGTCGTCGAGGCCGACGAGGCGGCGGTTCGAGATGGCGATGCGGTGCGTGTAGCGGGAGAGATAGGCGAGCACCTGTTCAGGGCCCGCGAACGGCTTCTTGGCGAAGACGATCCAGTCGGTCCGCCGGACCGGGGCGAGATGGGCGGCGAACGCCTTGGCATGAGCGAGAGACGCGAGATCGTTGAAGAACTGCAGCTTGCCGACGCGATGCGCCGCCGCGAGCCTCTCCAGGAACAGCCGGCGATAGAGTTGAGAGAGTACGCGGACCGGCAGAAAGAAGCCCGGTCTGCAAGCAATCCACCTCTTGCCATCGGGAGAAGGGCCACCACCGGGCACGATGCAATGGACGTGCGGGTGATGGGTGAGCGTCTGAGGGATGCGCTCGGGCAGGTCGGTGCGTCCGAGTGTGACGCCGTAGAAAAACTGCAGCACAGAGACGATCTGATTGAGCGAGGCCCAGGCAATCCTGCGTTCGACCAGATGCACCTGATAGGCACGCACGTCCTCGACGCCGAGGTCGGCCGGCGAGCGGCGATGATGCAGGCTGAACCACTTGACGGCGGTGATGTAAGACGCTTGGGTTGAGGGCGACAGATTGCGGACGGCCATGTCTTCAATCATGCGCTGACGCAGTGGGGTGACAGTCTTCGGGATGTTACGCTCACTCACGGGGTGCTCCTGTCGGAAGGGTTGAGCTTCGCAGCACCCACCATCTTCGCAGACAGGACACTTCCCTCACCGCGAGCACCCTCCGCGGTAGCGGTTCAGTTCAATCACGATCCGTGCCTCGACGGAATCGCATAACGACAACAGGAATCCGCCACTTTCAATCGACGGTATGATTCCATCTTTCCAGATGATCGCGGGAGGAGCGGGATGCGCGGATCGGATGAATGGACGGGGTCGCTGTTCAGCTTTGTTGACCTGGAAGAGCGGGTGCCGAAGCGTCATCCGCCGCGGCCAATAGCACCACGCCGCCGTTCGAGGTGATGGCGCCGCCGTCGAAAACGCCCACAAAATTGCGGTCGCTCGACCTTCTCAGATCGAGTTCGGCCTGTATACACTCTGTCGTCATCGGGGAGCACCTCGTGCGCAGGAAATGTCTTTCTCGCAGAAGCACTTTCACTGAGTCGAAGCCCCGCTGCTACCCAGAGCGGTGAGAATTTCAGGCTAGTTGGCCCGATGAGCGCCGGACTGCGATTGTCCCGCCATGAAAAACGACCCAAGCAAGCGCGAAGTGGACGCCATCACTCGGAAGCTGGCTAAAGCCGGCCTGGTCGAGTGCAAGGATGGAAGGTGGGTGCCAACTGAGACTGGACGCGCGATGCTGGACAAGCAAGAAGCGACCAAGCAGAGCTATCGCCAAATCCTGGTGACGGCCGGGCCGGTTAGGCGGCGGCGGTTGCGGGCAGATGGTCGCGCGGCTTGGCAACGACCTCGAGCCCGTCGGCGAACTTCACACCCAGGATCAGTTTTGGCAACTGGCCGTGGCCGTTGAGGCGACGCCAGCTTTTCTGGCGGCCGCGACGAGCTTGAAGACCATGGCGAGTGCGGTCTTGTTCGAGAGGCAGCCTTTCGTGCGGATGGTGCGATGACGGACCGTGGCGAACGTGCTCTCGATCGGGTTTGTGGTGCGCAGATGGTCCCAGTGCTCGGCGGGAAAGTCGTAGAAGGCGAGCAGCGCCTCGCGATCCTTGGCCAGGCAGTCGGCCGCCTTGTCGTACTTGGCGCCGAGTAGTTTTCGACGAAGGCGTCGAACGCGCTTCGGCGGCGGCTTGGTCTCGGCCATCCAGATCTCTTGCAGTTCGCGCTTGGCCTTCGGCTGCTGGCTCTTCGGCAGCTTGTTCAGCACGTTGGCGGTCTTGTGCACCCAGCAGCGCTGGCTCGCGCGTCGCCGGCCAGACTTCGCTCGATCGCCTTCCAGAAGCCGAGCGCGCCGTCACCGATGGCCAGCTCGGGCGCGCATCTCGAGGCCGCGCCGCTTGAGGTCGAGCAGCAGCTCGCGCCACTCGTGCGCACTCTCGCGCACGCCGTCGGTGAAGCCGACAAGTTCCTTCTTGCCCTCCGGCGTCGCGCCGATGATCACCAGCATGCATTGCTGCGCTCCTCGAGGCGCGCCTGCAGATGGATGCCGTCGGCCCAGACGTAGACATAGCGCTTCGTCGACAGGTCACGCTTCTGCCAGTGCGCATGGTCGTCCTGCCAGCCGTCCTTCAGGCGGCCGATCGCCGACGCCGAGCCGTGTTGCATTCCGGGCTGCTAACGTGGTGTCACGAAGCAGTTCGCAACACCGTAGGGGGAGTTGCTTACCTCAATAAGGGCGGCAGGCACTGGTCCCATTTTCGGATAGTGCGGCCCGATCAGCGCTTCGAGCATGCCCCACAGCACGACGGCCGACATCTCGCCCAGGAACACGTCCCGTTACGTCCGCTTCTTCTTCGCTGCGAAATCCAGCGACGCAAAGCTCAGTTGGTCAGCCATCACCGGGCTCCTCGAATCAATGAAGCCAGTGTGCCATGTTCGAGGAGTTGTTCAGGGTGCGAATTGGCACGCCTCGATCATCGTTTCCGAATTCTTTATATAATCTCGTTAAATTGGACGGGGACGATCATCCTGCATTGCCACCGTTGCATTGCGATGATGGCATGATGCCTAAGTCAAGGCGATCCTAGTCGGTCAGCCCACCCAAACTTAACAATGCTTAACTACCGTTCTTGCGATTGCACAGCCGCACACTGAGCGCTGATAGCCACGCGCATGAGCGTGTCAACGCCGTCCAACCTGGATCCGATACAAAGGTAGAAAGAGCACAAGTCATGATAGAGCGCAGGCAATTTGGGAGACGAAAGGTTTGCAAACAAGCAAAGATCCTTTCACAGGATCAGACTTGGCTGCGGTGCATCGTCGTCGACATCTCGGAAGGCGGCGCTCGCATCCAGCTGCTGGAGGGAGCACCAACGCAACTCCATACCCTTGTGATACCTGAGGATGATGCTGCGTTTGCCTGTGAAATAGCTAACAGCACTCCAAATCAGATTGGCGTGAAATTTATTGCGCTTCCTCAACGAATTGCCAACTTCACCAGAACGTGGGTGCGAAGCGCGCATTGCCTCGCTAAGAATGCTACCGGAGAGGTGACCGCCAGGACTGGGCCTTGGGCGCCGAATCGGATCGGTGTCGCCGATGGCGGGACAGATCAGCATGCGAGCGCTGCGCGAGATTACGGCGGCGGTAGCGGCACGCTACCGATCGGCCAGCCGGGCGGAGAAGGGGGTGATCCTCGACGAGCTGTGCAAGGTTACTGGCTGGCATCGCAAGCATGCGATCCGGAGGTTGGCTGACAGCGACGCGACCTCTGCACTATAGAATGCGCCGAGGCGACAGCGGCCGACGTACGGTGCCACGATCAAGGACGCACTGGTGGCGCGGTGGGAAGCGTCCGATCGGATTTGCGGCAAGCGCCTCGAGGAGATGATCCCAAAGCTTTTGCAGACGCTGGAGCGGCACGGCCGGCTCGAGTTGGGCAGCACCGACCGAGCGCTGATCCTTAGCGTCAGCGCGTCGAAGATTGATCGGCTCCAGGTCGATACCAAGATTGCGGCAAGCGGCGGTCGGCGGCGGCGTATCGGCTTCTACTCGGCGATCCGGCACGAGGTGCCGATCCGGACGTTCAATGACTGGAACGACCCGCCGCCCGGGTTCTGTGAGGTCGACATGGTCGCGCACATGCCAACCGTCGCCACGTGCCACCGCCAGGGCATCGAACAATCTTGGTACACAGTAGTAGAGAACCGAGAGGTCGTCCCCGCACGCCTTGTGGGCAAGAGCGCTGGCGAGCCAACATTTCCCGAACCCGGTTTGCCTACTTTGATCCGGCTTTGGTGTTCGGTGATCCAGTCACCGGCAGCCAGCTTAGCGAATAGTGGTTCGTCGAGGTCGCCAAGCATTAGTGACACACGTTATGAAGTGCACGCCATTGACTCTCGGCGCGTTGCATATGGATCTTGAGGGCGGCCGCGTGATTTGCAAAAATGCCGGCATGTTCCAAAGCAGAATTGCGGCTACGTTCGAAGTGAACTCAGGTCGCATCAACGAGGTTCTGAAGGGCCACGCCCATTCCGGCAGTCGCGAAGTTACGCTGCTTGGCTATAGGCGCTCTGCTTGTTCGAATACCGCTGCTGGCGCCAGCCTCGCGACAGCCATGGCAATTATGACAGGTGGTGAGGCTACCCTACATAGTCTCGACATTGAAGACCCGCTGTGCCCCAACACGCAGCGGGTTTTCTTTGTGCTTGTCACTATGACAGTCGCCACCGCGCCCCGTGGTTGCTTCCAATTCGCTCCACCTTCCCCTGCTTCCGTGGCTCTGTTCGCGTTGACCATGGAAGAGCCTGATTGACGGTGCTTTGTGACGTGCGACGCATGACGTCGGATCATCGGGGCGGGCCAGACCATGCGTGCGGCCGAATTCCAGAAGCTGCTGGGTGAGTTGGGCAAGCTCGACGCTGGCCAGCGGGCGGCCGCGATCAGGGTGCTGTCCGGCGTGGACGAGACCCGACAGGCGATCGAGATCTTGGAGGCCGGGCGCGCATCGGGGCCAGCATGTCCGCATTGCGGGCACGCGCATGTGCAGCCGTGGGGACAATCGAACCAACTCCATCGCTGGCGATGCAAAGGGTGCGAGCGCACGTTCAATGCCTTGACCGGCACGCCGCTCGCCGGCCTGCGCAAGCGGGAGCTGTGGCTGGAGCACGGTCGTGCTCTGGTCGACGGTGTCAGTCTTCGCAAGGTGGCCGCCCGTTGCGGCGTCGCCCTGTCAACGTCGTTTCGCTGGCGACATCGCCATCTGAAGTCGGCAACGGCCGTGCAGCCGCTGGCTTTGCAGGGCATCGTCGAAGCCGACGAGACCTACTTTCTGGTATCGGCCAAGGGCTCGCGCAAGCTCGTCGGGCGGCCGGCGAGAACGCGCGGCGGCAAGGCCAGAAAGCCCGGGCTGACCGACCAGCATGCAACGGTCCTGATCGCTCGCGACCGGCACGGCGCCACGCTTGCCGGCGTGCTATTCGATCGTAGCGAAGCGTCGTTGAAGCCTCATCTCGCGCCGGTTCTGGCCAAGGATTGCCTGCTCGTGTCCGACGGCGCCAAGGCTTACGGTGCGCTCGCCCGATCGCTCGATATCGGCCACGTCGGTCTCAACACGAGCGCCGGCATCTACGTCAAAGACGGCATCTACCACATCCAGAACGTGAACGCCTGGACCAGCGGATTGAAAGCGTGGATGGCGCGGTTCAGGGGCATCGCCACCAAGAACCTGCCGACCTACCTCGGCTGGCGTCGCATGATCGCGGCCCAAGCCGATGAACTGACCGCCGAAGTTTATCTAGCCGCCGCCGTGGCATGACCCTCCACAGCCAATGCGAACAGAGCCGAATTAAAACGCTGCGCTGATTTTTTTGACAAATTCAGCTATCGAGCTGAGAGATTGATTGGAGACAACAGGGCAGGGGCTTCCTCGCTGGCGCTCGGACCGAGCTTTATCCCGTCGGGACGGAGCCAGCTGACGCCATCTCCGCTGTAGCGAGTGACGATCTCTAGGCCAATCGGGCAAGAGGCCGAACTGGATGGGCACCGAGACGGTTTTAGGGAGCGAGACGAGCGTGACTTGTCCGGCATTCTGAAGCAGCCTGAAAACGCCCAACACTTCGTCTGAACATCCCGTGGGCGGGGGCAGCGCCCCGATCGACCACTGTTCGACTTTAGCCGCGTGGTCGCCGCCGGCTCAAATCACCCCATAAGAGCGGCGATGAAGATCATCTGGACGCCGCGGATCGGTGGCGTCCAGCAAGTCCTGATACATGTCTGCTACGGTCTGAAAGACGATCGCATTGGCGGCAAAGGCCACGCGAGCTTCCACTAGATCCGTGAAGCTGCGCGTAAGGCTGGCCGAGCTGTCGACCTGCCGGGTCGCCCCGATTACCGGTGTTCCAGCGGCGCTGTTTGCCAGCGTTGCCGTCGTTTGCGACAGGATATCGTTAGCGGCAGTATCGAGCCGCCTCGACGCCGCCTGCATCCCGGACGCGGCAAAACGCATCGCACTCAACATCACACACCACTCCACAGCTACTGAGGCCAGGATACGGCAGCAACCGTTCGTGTTTGTTTAAGATCTGGCCACGGCGACGGGGAGTAGTGAGCGACCGTATTCACCGATCCGAAAATGACGACGGCGCTGCTCGATCGTCTCACGCATCACTGCGACTTCATCGAAACTGGTAACGGCAGCCGGCGTCTCAAGAATCGCGCCTAGCCATCTTCCTGTGAACCGAGGCCGGCGGTTGCCCCCATCAACATAATCGAAAGCGCGCCGCTGCTGTCGGAGGGGTCATTATTGCAGTTCGATCTGGGGTCAACTTTGCGCACATTGCGCAACTGCGGGCGGCTGCCCTCGTCGAGCCAGCAAGGTCCGAGATGATCGGCCTCAGCGTAAATCGGCACCGGAGAGCAGCCATGCTGCAATATATCGGATTGGACGTGTCGCAAAATAAGACCGCGGCGTGCATGATCGACTACGGTGGTCGGATCGTGTTCGAGGGCAAGGTGCGGTCCGAGCCGGGCGTCTTGGCCAAGGTGATTGCCAACCGTGCACCCAACGCTGTCCGCATCGGCTTCGAGACTGGGGCCATGTCGAGCTGGCTCTGGCACGAGTTGAAGCGGATCGATCTTCCGGTTGTGTGCATCGATTCTCGTCATGCCCACGCAGTGCTTTCAGTGCGCATCAACAAGAGCGATCCCAACGATGCGCGCGGCAATGCCGAGCTGATGCGCATGGGCTGGTACCGCGAGGTCAAGATGAAGAGTGAGGAAAGCCAGATGATCCGTTCGATGCTTGCGGCGCGGCGATCAAGGTGCGAGGGCCCGGCTCGTCAACATCCGGCGGGAAATCGAGAACCAGGTCCGCGGCCTGCTGAAGGAGCACGGTCTCCTGTTCCCACGCGCCATCCTGCACTACATCTGGACCGACGGCACCGAATGCGATTGGGGGACAGCGACGAAGACCTGACGAACGACGCGAACACGGAAACCTGAGTTCATCCAATCCGGCCAGAAAACGGTCGGCGCGAAGTCCCTGCCGGGACGGCGGTGCCGGTGATGACCTCGATCAATCGGCTGACGGGCGTTCTCGGACCTCGTTGCGCACGGTGAGGCACCCACCCCGGATACAATCATGAGGTACTGACCTCGGAAAGGACCCTGACCCCTGCAGAGATCAGCATGTCATCGTGCTTGCGGTCGTCAAGGACAAGCCCACAACGGGCGCGCAAGAGCAGTGCGCTTTCTTGACAGCCGCCGCGCGCGATGACGAAAGTCCGTGCAGGCTGGGGCAGAAGGATGGTCCCAACCGAACTGAAGGATGTGAAATAAGGAAGGTGAAGTGAAAAGGACACCAGCGCGACACTTGACATCCACCCGCAGTTAAAGGCCTGATCGACAGGCTGACGTAGCCGAATCTGTTGCGGGCGTGCTCCAGAAAGACGGCAGCGTGGCCGCTACCGGCAACCTGCCGATGGGCGGCACAAGATCACCGCCGTGGTTGCGCTGCCTGCAGGCTCGACCGACGCGGCCACCGCTGCATACGCCATGGCCGCTGCTGCTGATCGGGCGGCGCCTGAAGTGCTCCAACTACGGTGAGAGCAAGTCTGGATGTGGGCCCGATCCGTTCGGAATTGCTTCGCTCAAAGATTTGCCGCGCAAACTGCGTTAGCCATTCCGACAGCCAGATGTTGCTGCGAATTGCAGTAGACGGGTATAGAATTCCCTTCCGCCTTAATTTTCGCCAAAACTGTCGCTGAAAATAATTTTCAGTTAGTCTGACGGGATGACCTATACGTAAACGTCGGTCTCGACTATTGAACGTCGAACATTTTATTTTGTCAGCACCAGGTGGCGGTCATGCTCAGCACAGACGATATCGAGACGCTGCTAGGCGCAAAGACCGTGAAAGCCATCGAAAAGGCCGTTGCCAAGGGCTTCTCCGCTGCAGAAGTTAGCGCGCACCCCACCCAAAGCATCGAGGCGATGCGCTGTCTCTTGCTTACCTTGCTGGCAGCTTCCGTGATCACACCAATTGACAACGCTCGCCAGCGCGCCGAGCAAACGGGTGCCGATCTAGTGGCGCTTGTGAAGATCGCGTTGCAGGCTAGAGCCGATTAGCCGCCTCAGCGCTTGTCATGGCCCTTTGCCAAACGGTTCATAGCCCGCTTAACCGCAACAAGGGCTTGCTGAAAATTCGACACAGCCCTATCTTCGGCTTGCTTGTTGTCGACGACTCTGTCGGTTCTTTCATCGTCACCAATTCCTGGCGGACGACTTGGAAAGATAAGCATACTGATGTCCTCGAACAGCTCAAACGAGCGATCTTCTACCTTAAGTAGGTTTGCATGCTTGGCCATGGTAGTCCACTGCCTGCCGTGCGCACGACCCACAACTATCGACTGCGCGAGCGCCCGAGAGCCATAAACTACCGGTGCCGAAGACTTTTGATGCTGATCAATCGAGCCGCAACGACCTAGAGTTCTTCCGACATTAATTGAATTCGGAGGGATTCCCAAATCAGTGGCGTTCTGATTTAAGCTTCATGCTGGAAGCGGAGGCCAGCATGCATGGCTCGACCCTACTCCCTTGCTCTTCGTGAGCGCGTGGTCGCTCAAGTAGCTGACGGCATGAGTTGCCATGAGGCGGCCGATCTCAGCAATCTTGTCCCCTCGACCGTCGTGAAGTGGACGCAGCGATTGTGACTGACGGGAAGCCCAGCCGCCAAGCCGATGGGTGGCAAACGCCCGTATCTGCTCGAACAGCAGCGAGATTGGCTGCTCGGCTGTCAACGGCACTTTGAACCTGACCCGCCCGCGCATGGCGTCAGTGTTCCCTCGAGCGGGAACACTGACGCCTAAACTTTTTCTTGCCTTTCCGTTTTGCCCTTCGTGCCGGTGGTCGCCGTCAGTGTCGGATTAGGCTGCGGTCGGGCCAGGATGCCGGCGCGGCGCTTGTCCTTGAGCCGGTAGCTCTCGCCGGTGATCTGCACGACGGTGGCGTGATGCAGGATGCGGTCGAGCATGGCGGCGGTCAGCACCGCGTCGGCTGCGAATGCCTCGTCCCAACTGCCGAAGGCCAGGTTCGAGGTCAGCACCAGCGAGCCCTTTTCATAGCGCCGCGCCACCACCTGGAAGAACAGGTTGGCCTGCTCGCGGCCGAACGGCAGATAGCCGATCTCGTCGATGATCAGCAGTTTCGGCGCCGCCACGATCCGGTGCATCACCTCCTTGATCCGCCCTTGCCGCTGCGCCGCTTCCAGCGTGATGATCAGATCGGCCGCCGTCGTGAAGCGCACCTTCCAGCCCTTGTGCGCGGCCAGCAAGCCGAAGGCGATGGCCAGATGCGTCTTGCCGGTGCCGCTCGGTCCCAGCAGCACGATTTCTCGCCCGCTCGACGAAGCCGAGCGCCGCCAGTTCCTGGATCTGCTGGCGCGGCGCGCCGGTGGCGAAGGCGAAGTCGTAAGCCTCCAACGTCTTCAGCGCCGGGAAGCCCGCCATCCGGGTGAACATCTCGCGCGACATGACGTGGCGGGCGTCGCGCTCGGACCGCAGCACCTCTTCAAGGAAGTCGGCGAAGCTCGCGTCCTTGCGTGTCGCCGCCGTCTGCGCGATCGGACCGTAGAGATCCGGCACCGCCAGAAGTCTGAGTTCGTTCGCCAGCGCCGTGATGCGCTCATGTTGAAGATTGGCATGTTGAAGATTGTCATGCCACGACCTCCGGCAAAACATCCAACGCGCCTTCCGGTCGGCTCTCCGCAAGAGAGTCGGAAGGCGCAAACAACAAGGCGTAGACCGACAGTGGATGCTGAAAGGCGATATGACCAAATTTCCCCCCGGTTCTGATCAGGGATCTTAAGAAATTGTTTACCTTTAAGTTTCATTAATATCCCTCCGCTGTCCCGGACGCATGATGCGTGAACAACCGAGCGGAAATCCCCTGCTTTTGTACTGCGTTGGAGTAAATTGATGGCGTCCGTTAGTGTCGCGACGCGCGATATCGCGCGTTTTATGCCTGCCCAGAGCCAACCCAATCATCGAAGTGCAGATGTAGTCCTGAAAGCCTTCAACACGTGGGCCTTCAAGCGCGAGCAGCCTTGCAACATTGACCTGTTGCAGTCGTTTACCTCTCGTGCCGTTCGGCAAGAGGAGCCGCTGTCGTTCGTTACCTATTGGGGCAAGGGGTCACGCGACGAGCTCGCTGAGCCTGAGCTTCAATGTCTGCAGTACCTCAAGCAGATGATGAGCCGCATCGATGCCGTTCACAAGCCAGGGACGGAACTGCATCTCGTGATGACGGACTCGCATGCAAAGTTAAATGGACACAAGAGTTGTAGCATTAACAAGTATTTCAAATCTGTCGAAGCTGCCGGGAAACAATGTGGATTTTCGTCTTGGCGGTTGCAGTCGCTGACTGACTCGATGCGACCGGCGCTGAAAATGGTTTCAAACACGCAGTGCGACTATCCCAAGGAAGTGCTTGTGGAGCTCGAGAAGAGTGCTGCGAAGTGGTATCGTGGCAGCAAATCAACGGATGTTGGGGCTAGACGCTATTATGAAATGAACATGGTGGAGCGCCGAGTGATCGAACGTGTGTTCCCAAACTCGATATTCCTCACATTTAATTCCAGCGATGTCCGTAGTTTGTTTCCGGACAAAATACCGGTGTTTTATATGTATTCCACAAAAAAGGGGGTGGGTACAAAACCCTGGTTTCAGTAATCCGCGCCGACGCCTCAGGCTGACATTTGCGGTTAGGAATTACATCAGGAGGCCAAGGTGCTTGATTTCTGGTCAGTGGCGATTGCCATCGGCGGCTTGTTCTTGGCCGGGGTTCTGAAGGGGGCGACCGGGCTCGGCTATGCCTCGTGTGCTTTGCCATTCCTGGTGGTCGCGATGGGTCTGAAGCCAGCCATGGCGTTGGTCGTCATACCTGCTATGGCAACGAACATCGGTGTAGCGGTTACGACCGCTCACCTGCTGCAGACTTTGAGAACCTTCGCCGGGCTCTACTTTTCGATTGTGCCCGGTGTGCTGGTAGGGCTATGGCTGTTGGTCTGGATCGATCAAGCTACAGCAGTGCAAGTGCTCGGCGTCACGATTCTTGGCTATGTGGCGCTGGCACTGGCGAAACCAAACTTCTCGTTGCCGCAACGGTGGCAAGTGGCTCTGCAGGTCCCAACAGGGTTTGTAAATGGGGTACTCAGTGGCTTGACCGGATCGCAAGTGATCCCATTGTTCCCGTACATGATGTCATTGCACCTCGCTCCCGACCGGATGGTGCAAGCGGTCAATTTGGCTGTACTCGTGACCTCGTTCATGTTGATGGCGGGGTTGCTCTCGACGGGTTTAATGTCATGGCTCATGCTGGTGGTATCGATCACCGCTATTGTACCGGCTTTGCTCGGTGTTTCGCTCGGTGTCAGGGTTCGCCGGGTGATCTCGGAACGACAGTTCCGTACTGCAGTGCTGGCGGTACTCGGCGCTTTGGGTCTCCTGCTCCTATCGCGCTAGGGTCGGCCGTTAGAAATGGCGAATATAGGTGTAAGCCGCAGGCATCGTCTGGGAATTCTGATCGTCTTTTGGGCGCCACAGCCCAACCGCGACGACTGCGACCAATGCCGCATAGATCAAGACGAGCCCGGCAGCTTGTTCGGATGTGATGTTGTGTTGCATATTGACATGCTCTCCTGAGCTTCAGTGTGCATGCATTCGATCAACGTTCCATTGAGATGGTATCGAAACGTGCGCGCAATTACTGGTGATTGTGCATAGGCGGTAGGCCGACAAGTTCCCTTCGGTAACAATGCCGTTCATGTGCTGTCGTCGCTTTTTAGGAAGCCGCTACAGCGCAAGTCGGCGTCGCAATTTGACGAATAGTATGCCTGCAACGAAGACGGTTAGGATCTCAACTGTTAGCGTGACGTTGAGCATCCCCTTTTTCATGCGGGTCGCTCCGAGCAGCGTTGGCTCCTTGTATGCCGATTTTCTCGGCGCGACACGGCGGCTTCATGCCTCTGATCAGCTTGGCTTGGCGCCAGTGACAGCGTGTTGTGGGGTATTATGCCGTCAATTGTTCAACTAACGCTTACGATTTAGATCGTGGTTCGTGGCCCAATTCAGGTAAGCGATGTCCCGCCTCCCGCATCGACGACTTGATGCCCTGGGCCTACCCCAAGATCAACGCCACCTGACCCGTCAATGTGGGGGCGGGACATCGCTTACCGCGAATCAGGCGCACCTCGCTCCTCATTCCAGAGAAGCGGTGATGGCCCAATCGAGGTGAGCGTCACGTAAACCGCCGGTCGTTTCCGGCTTGACGGATGCCGTTTCAGGCGGCGACGCTGCGCGTCGCCGGTGGCGCGACGTTGCACGGCAACAGCGCTTCGATCTCGGTCAACGTGGTGGCCTTGGGCAACTCGGCGAAGACGTGGGCGAGGTAGGCGTAGGGTTCGCGGCCGCATGCCTTTGCGGTCTCGATCAGGCTGTAGAGACGCGCGGACGCTTCGGCGCCGGCCGGCGTGTCGGAGAAGAGCCATGCGTTTCTGCCTATTACAAAAGGCCGGATCGCATTTTCGCAAAAGTTGTTGTCTACCTCCAGCCGGCCGTCATCGAGCACGCGGATGAGCGTGTCCCACTGGTTGTCGAGATAGCCGAGCGCCTTACCGCTCTTCGTCGATGGTGGAGCGTGCTTGCGCACCCGGTCGAGCCAGCGGCGCAATTCGTCCCAGACGGGACGCGCCTTCTCGTCGCGAAGCTTTTTGCGAGCGTCCTTTGAGAGGCCAGATTCGCGCGCGATTTTCTCGACGCGATAAATCTTCTGGATCAACGCCAGTGCTTCGACGGCGAGCCCGCCACGGCCCGTCGCATTTTGCGCTTTCAGCGCTTCGTCGAAGTACCGTCGCGCATGTGCCAAACAGTCTCGGCATCGGTCCGACTGCTGCCGGTGCGTGTCTGCGCCGGGCGCAGCGTACCGGGATCGGCTGGCCACTGCCGGACGATCTTGACGACGACGCGCTTGAGCGGCGCCTCTATCCGCCGGTTGCGACCCCGGTCGCGGACTGGCGGTCGTTACCGGACTGGCCGCCACGAAGATCTTCACAGCACGCTGCGATATTCGAGCGCGCGATGCGGCTTCAGGTGGCGCAGGTCGAGGCCTTCGAGCAGCCAAAGGAATTGATCCTCGGTCAGCGTTACGACCGGCGGGCGCGGCGACGCACTTTCGAGAGCCGACAGGTGCGCGGGCCATTTGAATTTCTCTTCCTCCAGCCGCTTCAGCCACAGGCAGAAGCCCGAGCGCTGCCAGTACAGAACCTTGATCTGATTGCGGCGCTTGTTCGTGAAACAGAACAGATTGCGGCTGAACGGGTCGAACCGCAGCGTCGCCTCGACCATCGTCGAGAGCCCGTTGATGCCGAGCCGGAAATCCACTGGGTCCTGCGCCAGATAAATCGTGAGGTCGCCATATGTCGGCGGCGCCACAGCCGATGCCCTCTTGCTCCCACGACTTCCCATTTGCCGCTCCGTTGCCAATTGCTGCAACGGCGAAGTCTGCCCAAAGTCGGGCGCCAGCGTCAGAAGGCGATAGTGAGGCGCTTACGCCCTGTTCCGTAATTGGGTGCCGGCATACCACCATTGGCGGCTCAGCCAAACGAACGGATCAGTCCACCTGCGAGCAGGTTCCATCCATCAATCAAGACAAAGAACAGTATCTTGAACGGCAGTGAAATCGCCGTCGGTGGAAGCATCATCATGCCCATAGACATAACCAATGTAGCCACGACCAGATCCACCACAAGAAACGGCAGCAATATCAAAAAGCCGATTTCGAAACCCCGCCTAAGTTCCGAAACCATGAATGCAGGCACAAGAACCCGCAAATCAGGAAGGGCCGGATCGGCCGACCGCGCACCACCGTGTCGACTAGCCAACTCTTCAAACAGCAGCAAGTCCTTCTCCCGGACGGACCCTTGCATGAATTCGCGCAATGGCTTTATCAGCTTCTGGTAGGCCTCACGTTCGTCGAGCTTGTTCTCGATCAACGGCTGCATACCATCATTCCACATCTTCTCGAAGGTCGGCCCCATGACAAAAGCTGTCATGAATAGCGCCAAGCTTATCAGCACAATATTGGATGGCGTTGATGGAAGTCCCAACCCCGAGCGCAGAAACGACAATGCGATGATAATACGTGTAAAGCACGTTACCGTCACCAGAATACCTGGCGCCACCGAAAGCACAGAAAGCAAGGCTCCGAATTGGATAATCCTGCCGCCGGCACTTCCTTGCCCAGAAGGAATGAGATCGCGCAAATTCAGTGACTGTGCCGCTGCGTCTTCCGCACATAGCACCACCAGCAATGCCGATAAAATTATTATCTGTTTCATTCGACCATCAGTGTTTTTATAACGAGTCCGCGTGCAGAACCCTTGCTTCGCAATTGAACCAGTTCAGTCAAATCTTCCCGCAGATACTCAAGCCCCGAGGCAGATTGGATTTGAACCAGGGTCGTTGTCGCTAAAAACACCACAAAGTCCTGCGCAACCTCGCGCAGGAGCATTCCACGATCTACCTTAGAGTTTTCTGTAAAGATCAACGACGCTTCGATCCGAATGCGTGCGCCTTCTGACTTAGCGAGCGTCGCCACGATCGGCTCGAGCATAATCAGAGATTCTTTTGAAGTATCAGAACTGGGCTTAGCAAGCTGCCCCCCTCCCGCATCGGCCGTTCTACCATCTTCCGTTTCGTTCTTATTTATTGCACCCACTTCTGTTAAATCGCTCTTCAGCGCATCGCCTAGTACAACAAATTTCAAGCTAAAGCCTGCACCGCCCCCCATCAATGAAAGCATCACCAGAACAGTCACAAATCCTAGGATTCCACCGCCAGAAGAAGATTGCTTATCATCGCTCGCCATTGGGCACCAACCTTCCGCAACTCAGAATGGGCTGACTTGATCGAGGATCTGTTGGCCCCAACCTGGTTGCTGGACCTCCATGATCCGACCCCGCCCGCCATAAGACATCCGCGCCTCGGCAATCCGCTCGTACGAGATCGTGTTATCTGCCTTTATGTCGCTAATGTTCACAATTCCAGTGAATGTTAGGACGCGCAACTCATAATTGACGCGCACTTCTTGCGACCCCTCGATTAACAGATTTCCGTTCGGTAGTACCTTTGCCACCGTTGCTGCAATGCGCAGGTCAATGCTTTCCGATCGGGCGATAGCGCCTTTTCCATCCTGCGACGTATTGGACTTGATGGATGAACTCCCTGCTGCCGAGCCTTTGTTCGCCAATCCAGCCATATCGATCACATGGCTCAAATCGAGCCCCATCCCGTTCGAAGCATCACGCGATCGCTTAGAATTGTTATCCAGTGACGCCTTATCTTTGATTGAAATCGTGACCGTAAGTATATCGCCAGTATGGCGAGCTCGCGGATCCCGGAATAAATCCGCACTGCGATCGCGCCAAAGCAACTCCCCGGTTTCTCTGATGCGGACAATTGGCCGTTCAATGCCATTGGAATCAAATTGCGAAGTCCCCTCACGGTCTCGCCGCGCCTGCGATCCCGATCGATCGAGACTGGTACCGACCGGACTTAGCGCTGGCTCCCTACCGATTTCGAGTGGTCGCGCAGAACATCCTGTCAAGATGGCTGCGAAAGCAAATATGAGCGCATTCGCACTTCGCTTCGTCCAAAGCGCCGATGGTGCGCTGAGAATGAACTTCAGCTGCAAGATTTCCCCCCACGATCGGACTTACGCGATGCACCGGTCACAATCATTGTCAATCGCGCGGCCTTCTCGGCCTGGATGTCATTCAGGATCGTGCTGGCGGCGCGCGGTTCAAGCCTGATGAGAATTGCAGCGGCAGTCATTTCGTCCATTTTGCTCAGCTGCTCCGACGCTGCCTCCGGCCGCATCGCGGCATAGATGTTGACCACCTGCTCACTCGCCTGTTTTGAAAATTGCTCGCGTCGCGCAAACCAATCCTTCAATTCGGCGGTCCGTGCCTCGAGTTTGGCGATGCGGTCGTCGAGTACCATCGCTAGCGCCTTCAGCTCACTCGCCTGAAAGGCAAATCGGGCTTCACCTCCGGCATCCCGGATTGATTGGCAGTACTCCTCCGCGAGCGAACCCGATTTCTTGAGATCCAATTGTGGCGCTGCCTTTTGCGTTGGCTTGGCGACAGTTGTTGCGCCTTTCGAGGTCTGAGCCTTGGGATCACCCGCAGCCCATGCATCAATGCCTGCCCAGCCCACTAGCGACGCACAAATTCCGATTGTCCCCGAAACAACCGCAATCCTCACATGGCGCAACAGGTCTGCCGCACCGAATAACTTTCCGTTATCAGTTCCCATAGAACCACTTTCCCATGAGCACCATCCCCTGCCTGCTGCTATTGCACCACAAGCTCAGCCTGTAGTGCGCCCGACGATTTGATTGCCTGCAAGATTGCGATAATACCTGGCGGTTTCAGACCCATACGGTTCAGTCCCGAGACCAACGTTTGAAGATCGACACCCTCAACAACGGTGAAGTTGCCTTTTTCTTGAGATGGTGCGACCTGCGTCTCGTTGGTCACCACCGTCTCCCCCTTTGAGAACGGCGGAGGTTGCGAGACTGAAGGTGTTTCGGTCACCCGAACTGTCAAATTGCCATGAGTAACCGCGACACGACTGACTTTTACATTTCGGCTTATGACAATAGTTCCCGTACGCTCATCCACGATAACCCGCGCTGGGACATCGGGATTGACTCGAAGGGCGCCAAGTTCAGCCAAAAATCGACCAGCCGATTTGCCGCGCGGCAAATCCACCGACACCGAACTCGGCCCTGCCTCGCGGGCGAGCCTCGTTTTGAAGTTGCGCTGAGTGTAATCGTTCACAACATCGACGATTGCAATCGCTGTGGAAAAATCCGGGTTGGCAAGCTCGAGCCTGATAACAGTAACAGATCCCGACAATCCAGGTGCATCACGTTCCACGAGCCCCCCCCCCGCAATGCGACCCGCGGTTGGCACACCATGCGTAACGCTTTCATTTTGCCCTTTTGCTTCAAAACCGGAAATTGTCACCGAACCCTGCGCCACGGCATAAACATTATTGTCGGCGCCACTCAGAGGCGTCATTATTAGCGCACCGCCCGCCAGTGACGCCGCATCGCCCAGGGACGTCACTGTGACATCAATGCGGTTACCTCCAACAGAGAATGCCGGCAACTCAGCCGTCACCATGACAGCGGCAATATTCCTGGTTCGAGCGCCAAGCCCTCGAATATTTACACCCATTCGCTCCAACATCGAATTCATTGATTGCTCGGTAAAGGGGGCGTTTCGTAAGCTGTCACCTGTGCCTTTCAATCCAGTCACCAGACCATAACCGATAAGTTGATTAGCCCTGATACCACGCACAGTCGTGATGTCCTTGATGCGCGCATCTGCCATTGTATCGCTGGCCTGAAATGCGATCCCCACTGCTAAAATTATCGCCGCGTGTCGAAGTACCATCAATTGCTGACCTCGATCAGAACACTTCCATCGGATTGCACAACACCACGAACTGTCACACCCGTGTCGATGTTGCGGACATTAGCCGCTTCGCCGAGAACACCTGGCTGAAGCGCCAAGCCCGCACCTCGAATGATCAGCCCACCACTGGCAAACTGAATTGTAATTCGCTCACCATCTTTGAACAGCCATGGTTCGCGAAGCGCATTAAGCGGTATGGCAGCGCCCGCTACCAGTGCACGACGCGCAACTTTCCCAACAGCTTGTGTACGAGCAACTACGTAGTTTCGTGCGGCCGCTTCATTGACGATCATTTTGCGCTCGGTCAGGTGATCCCCGGTCATCATCTCGCCCGCTCGAACCGTGAGGCTAGGCACTGGTATGGTGACCCCCTCAGCGTTCGCTGCTAGCGGCGTCACGAGCAGTAACCACCCCAAAGCCCCACGGCGCCAACTATTTGATCTCCTTTTCCAAAATCCCCCATACTGACGAAAGAATTTGAAATCTAGCATCAGCGCATCCCCTTGCTGATGGTGCTCATCATCTCGTCGGACGCGGTGATGACCTTAGAATTCATTTCATAAGCCCGCTGCGCCGAGATCAACTCCGTAATTTCCTTCACTGGATCTACGTTCGATGCCTCCAAATACCCCTGTTTGATGCTGCCAATCCCATTCTCGCCAGGCACCCCTAAAGTGGCGGCACCCGATGCGCTTGTTTCCCGGTATAAATTCCCGCCGAGCGGCGAAAGGCCGACCTCATTGACGAAACTTGCAACCGCGAACTGTCCAAGTAAACGCGGTGCTGTCTGACCTGGGATTTCGCCAAAAACCTGACCGGCCTCATTTACAGTCAACGACGACACCTCTGGCGGCACAATGATCGTCGGCTGCACGACATGTCCATCGGCGGTGACGATCTGGCCGGTAGCATTCTTGTTGAACGCGGCCGCTCGCGTATAGAGCGTTTCTCCGTCGGGGCTCGTAACACGGAAGAATCCGCGCCCCATGATAGCCAGGTCGAGTGGATTGCCGGTTTGCGACAACGCCCCCTGCAGATGTAAATTGCGAACCGCCTGTGATCGCACGCCGAGTCCTACGCGCACCCCTTCAGGGACCACATCAGCTCCACCTGCAGCAGAGGTCCCGGCTGCGCGTTCGACCTGGTAGAGTAGATCGACGAACTCCGCGCGCGACCTCTTAAATCCAGTCGTGTTGATATTCGCCACGTTGTTAGCGATGACTTCCACATTGAGTTGCTGGGCCGTCATTCCCGTGGCGGCTATTGCAAGTGCGCGCATATTCGCCTCCCTTTATATCTAAATGGCCATCCGACTGATTTCCAGATAAGCGGATACGACTTTGTCGCGTACCGCGATTGCTGCCTGAAGCGATTGCTCTGCCGCCATAACCCTCTCAACAACCTCTTGCATTGAAGCTGTACCTTTGATCCCGGAGATCGCAACCGCCTCGGCCCCCCGCAATTTGTCAGCCACACCCGCGATTGCTTCGCCAAGCAGACTTGCAAAATCCGTGGTTGAATTGGCGCTATCCCCGCTCCTGACAGCGGCCTCTGCGCGACCACCGCTAGTGACGGTCGGTGGCCTTAGTCCAAAATTCGAAATTGGGTCGATCATCATTTGCCCCTCAGCAGGTCAATCAAGTCCCCAATCATTTCGCGGGCTTGACGCACCACCTGTAGACTTGCCTCGTAGGATCGATGGGCTTCACGCATGTCCGACATTTCGACTAACGGATTAACGTTCGACATTTTCACATACCCAGCAGCATCGGCTGCCAGATGCCCCGGATCATAGTTGCTTTGAAACGGCGCCTTGTCGCGACCGATCACATTGATCCGCACCAAGTTGGCACCAGAGGCACGGTCGAGCTCAGACGCAAACGTTATGGTTTTCCTGACATAAGGATCCCCACCAGCTTGCGGCGAAGTCGAATTGGCGTTTGCCATATTCTCCGAAATCACTCGCAGGCGTGTCGACTGGGCACGAAGCGCAGAACCTGCCGTCAGCAGCGCAACCTTCAGATCGTCAGCCACGGCACTATCCCTTGGAAACCGAAAGCAGCAGCCGGTGAAACGCACCAACCACGCCGGTGACGGTAGAATGCTGCGACCGCACGTCACCGAGGCCCATAAGCTCAGTATCGAGGCTGACTGTGTTGCCAGAGTGCTTGCCAGGAGAAGTCGCCCGCAGAACAGTGTCGAAAGCTTTTGCGTCCGCGCCGGTCGGAGCAATGTGACCATTACTGGTCCGCCACTGCGAAGGGCTAGCGGCCGATAGTGCTGCATCGAATGGAGCGACATCGCGAGCTTTGAAGCCTGGAGTATCAGCGTTTGCGATATTGTTCGCGAGTGCCGCACCGCGAGCCGCAAGCCATTGAGTGCGTTGCGAGGCGATTGAAAAGATGGTAAGATTTTGCATGATGATCCTGCTTTTACATATCACCTAATGTGTGTCGCTTGCCCGAAACTGTCGGAGGCTAATCCTCGACAACACCTATCTCTTTGCTTGACGCGCATCGCTCAGAGCTGCGTCCAATCGACTGATACTGCCTCCAAAGCCAAGGTCCGGATCCGAGAAGCGAAGCAACTCGATCTCGACGGCTGCTTCAAATGCCTCTAACGTTAGTCGGTAGTACAATTCGACACCGTGATTGCGAAAGACCATGCCGAGCCGAATTTTGGGTGGCGCATCCCAGCGCGCGATTACTTCCGCATGCTCACCCATTTCCATCGTCCGGGGCTTAAACAGTACCTCGCAATCCGATTCCACCAGACTTCGAAGCGACACGACCCTATCGAGCTGAATGAGCGCTATAAGGTCTGCCACTTCATAGTTCCTGAATTCGGACAATAACTCCACGACGTGACCACCGAGGATCTCTTCGCACTTCTGGGTTATGCCACTAATTTCGCGTCGCATCAGGCCACCCGCGTTTGCATTGAAGGCGTTGAAGATTTGCGTGCAATTAGGAACAGGACGATTTCGGCCACGGCTCGGTAAAAATCGGGTGGAATAGGGCGGTCCAGAACGACAGCAGCATATAACGACCTAGCCAGGGCCTTGTCTTCGATTACCGGGATATCATGCTGCTCAGCCAACTCTCGGATCTTGATCGCGATGTTGTCGAGCCCCTTGGCGACTACGACTGGAGTCGCCGATTCCTCGCGAACATAGCGTAGCGCAACGGCATAGTGAGTTGGATTGGCGATGACCACCGTGGCCCGCGGAACCCCTGCCATCATGCGGCGGCGCGAGCGGTCACGAGCAAGCGACCGCTGCCGTGCTCGCACAATCGGATCGCCCTCCGCCTGCTTCTGCTCATCCTTGACTTCCTGCTTGCTCATGCGCAGGTCGCTGTGCCATTTCAAGCGGCTCCACAGAACATCCGCCACGACGAGGACCGACAGGATGCCCGCAACAACTGCGAATAGATTGCTGGCATGCTGCATGATGGTGTCCGGAATGTCTCTCGGATCGACCATTACCGCGTTGAGCACTGCAACCTTATATCGCATCAAGAATCCCAACACGACGCCGGCTATCAGGGCGAATTTGAAAATTGTCTTTATAAACTCAATCGCGTTTTGCATTCCGAACAGGCGCTTAATCCCTTTCTTGAGCGAAACACGCGAAAAATCTGGTTTTATCCTATGACCGACGATTCGAATTGGGTTTTGCGCAATCGCCGCTAGAACGCCAAAGCTGATCATAATCAAAAGGGGTGCAGCCACGAGTTTTACAATCATTTGTTCGGTGGCCAGCACCACTAGAGCAGCGTCTTCGGCCGAGTTCAGCCTCATCTCGAAAGCACGATCGAACGATACGCCCAGATTGCGAACGCCTTCGTTCCAATACATCACTTGTGCAATGGGCAGGGATACAGCAACGGCGACTATCGATGCAAATGGAGCGACCTCGCGCGAGACCGGCATATTGCCCTTGTTTTGCGCTTCCTCGACACGCCTTGGTGTGGCATCCTCAGTTTTTGATTCTTTGTCTGGTTGCTCGGCCATTGCAACTCTTATTGTTAAGTCCGAATGCTGCTTCCACCGGCAACGCACTGGCTACCGACTGCTCTTGGCAGTCTAGCGGCAATTCAACTGCATTGTGTATCCGTTTTTTTAATTCGTATTAACCATTTCACTGGGCTGCATTGTCAACTGCCAATGCTGGGCCTCGCGAAATATTATTCGATTCCCGAGTGAACAATCTCTCGAATCGAAACAGCGAAACGCGGCTCATTCTCTTCCAGTACTACCACCTCACCACGTGCCACAATCTTGTCATTGACCACAATGTCGACGAGGTCCCCTACCTTTCGGTCTAATGGGATTATGGATCCGCGTGTCAGGTTCAACAACTTAGAAACCGACATTTTCGTCATCCCAAGCACAAACCTCACAGAAACCGGAATACGCATCACCGCATCATGGCCGCGGGTGCCCCACTCTTCAGAGACCACTGCCCTCTGATCGGCACGAGCTGAATGCGGATTGAATTGCACCTGCCGATCACCATGAACGCCCTCGCCGATATGTTGCACATCTTCAATTCCACCATCTGAGATCATCGATCAACTTTCCAAAGAGAGGAGGTCGCTATGCCGCTTTTTTCTGTCCATCACCGACTGCGCCAGCCGACATCGTCTGTTGTTCAAGCTCATCAATCGTTGGCCGGTCGGATGCAGAGATCGCTTTGCGCCCATGTTCCACCGCGACCTGCGGCATTGCTCCATTCATCAGCGCGAGAAGTGTCTGTTTTATCACCACATACTGCCGCATGCGCTTCTCCCGGACGATCTTGATTTGCGTAGCGATCGGCGTGAACACCGCATAGGAGAAGAATATGCCGGCAAAAGTGCCTACCAACGCCGCTCCAATCAGATGACCAAGCACCTCGGGCGGCTGGTCGAGAGCGCTCATCGCCTTAATCACACCGAGCACCGCAGCCACGATGCCGAGTGCTGGTAGTCCATCTGAAACGGCCACCAATGAGTGATACGCCTTCAGCTTGTCGTTGCGCGCAGTCTGAATCTCCTCGTCCATGAGCGATTCGATCTCATGCGTACGTGCGTTGCCCATCAGGATCAGTCGAAAATAGTCGCAGATGAACGTTACGAGCCGTGGATGCTCTAGCAGCTTCGGGAACGCCAGAAAAATATGCGACTCCTTGGGGTTGTCGATATGCTTCTCAACTTCTGCACGAGACTTGGAGCGCAACTCTCGCATCATGACAAAGAGGAACCCCAGGATGATAAGATAGTCCTCCTTTTTGGGCACAGCGTTCTTCATGGCCTCGCCCAACGCCACACCCACATCCTTAATGGTTTTTACTGGGTTAGCCACAATGAAGGTGCCTAGAGAAGCTCCTAGAATAATTACGTATTCCCACGGCTGCCAGATCACTCCCACTTTGCCACCCATCGCAGCAAAGCCTCCGAGCATGCAGACCAAAGAGACAATAAGGCCGATTATAATCGTCATGATTTTGGGTGCTTCATCCACATCTTTTTTGGCTCCTTAGTAAATTCGCCCGAATCGCTTGCGTGAGCCTTTTGGCACCCGTCAGCGCCGGCGGTGGGCTGTTGGCACATCGTGCTCAAGCTTGGTGTAAGTCAACTCATGCATAGTAGCGAGCATCGGAACAATAGGGTGTCCAATGCTCTCCACGCCAGCCAGCTACCAGCTCATCTCTTCAAATATGAAGAAGTCCCTTGATCGGACGGCCAACGAGCCGATGGTTAAGCGGGATACCGACTACTACCTTTCGAAGATCAGTAGCATAAAGTCGATCGACGCTTTTCTTGGTAATGATCGAATCTATCGATACGCGATGAAGGCGTATGGCCTTGAGGATATGACATACGCAAAGGCCTTCATTCGCAAGGTCTTGGCCGAAGGTGTCGACAATTCGGGGGCTTTTGCCAACAAGCTTTCCGACGGTCGGTTCAAATCTCTCGCATCAGCATTCAATTTTGCACGGTACGGTGGAACCGCAACCACATTCAGCCGCACCCAACAAGGCACCGCAGATCTCTACGTGCGCCAAACGCTCGAAACCAACGCTGGTCAATCGAACGAAGGGGTCCGCCTTGCCCTGTACTTTCAGCGCACCGCGCCCACCGTCGCCACCACACTCGGCCTGCTCGCGGACAAAGCGCTACTTAAAGTAACTCAGGTTGCGCTGGGACTTCCCGCCAGCAGCAGCCTGCTCAGCTTAGACCGCCAAGTCGAATTGGTGAAGAAGCACCTGAATGTTGCTGATCTGAAAGACCCAGCGAAGCTCGATAAGCTCTTGAAACGATTCACGGCGCTGTGGGAGCTGGAAAGCCCTACTGCAGCTACGAATATTGCACCTACTGTCTCTATCGGAGCATCCACGCCTGGTCTCGATTTCGATACTTTGAGTTTTCTGCAGAAACTTCGTACGGGCCGCTAATACGATGGAAGCCAGCATCTATGTTTCGCTTTCCGGCCAGCTCGCATTGCAGCGGCGGCTCGACACAATCGCCAACAACATCGCAAACGCCACCACGCCTGGATTCCGCGCCGAGAACATTACTTTCGACAGCGTAATCTCGCGTCAACAGCAAGCATCCGTGACTTATTCAAGTGTTGGTACCAATGCGTTCTCGAAAAGCATCGGCCCAGTAGTGCAAACTGGCAATGCAACGGATGTTGCCATACAAGGTGATGCATTTCTGGGAGTGGCGGCACCATCTGGCACCACCTACACACGTGACGGCCGGATGCAGATCACCCCGACAGGTGGGCTCACGACGATGAGCGGTTGGCCGGTTCTCGATAGCGGTGGCGCACCAATTCAGATCAACCCATCGAGAGGGCCAATCCAGATCGCCAGCAATGGAACCATCAGCCAGAATGGCGACAAGGTCGGCACGTTGGGACTGTTTCGCGTGCCTTCGGACAGCAAGTTCGTCCGTTCCGAAGGCTCCGGCTTCATTTCTGACAAGACTGTTGACCCTGTCGTAGAATTCACCAGCACTGCTGTCGTTCAAGGATATGTTGAAAACTCAAACGTCAACCCGATCCTGGAGATGACGCGCCTCATGTCTGTTCAGCGGGCCTTTGAGGCGATTTCTGCGTCTATCGAGAAGTCTGATCAGAAGATGAGTGACGCAATTCGCACGCTCGGTAGCGGACGATAATCATGCAAGCCGCTTTCGCGACCCCAACTTCCGGACTCATTGACAAGCCACTTCTCAGTGGGCGGCTGGATCGCCTCGCACGAACTCATTGCTCCCCACTCGGTTCACCTTGGCCTTACACGCCGAGGTGGAGAAGTGACCGAGGTGTCAGCAAGCCACATCCTGGTGAGCGGCCTACAAACCTGCGTTCAACTCGGCTCCTGTATTGAAATCGAGGCTGGTGGCGATCGATGGGTCGGAGAGGTTATCAGTGTGAACGCGGGGAGTGCCACCATCAAGCTATTTTCGACGACGTCGCGCTTGGGTCTCGGAGCCCGAGTGTGGGTCCGCGATGATCTGACCTTACGACCTGATAACTCTTGGCGCGGCCGCGTGATCAATTCACTGGGTCAGCCGATCGACACTTCAGCGCCAATCGAGAACGGTGCAATTGCTTATCCGATCGACCACGAGCCGATGTCTCCTATGGCCTTGGCCCGTATCAGCAGACCTATTCGTACCGGCGTCCGGGCAATCGACCTGTTCACTCCAATTTGCGTCGGCCAGCGCATCGGCGTTTTCGCGGGATCCGGTGTCGGGAAATCGACGCTCATCTCTATGCTGACGCAGTCAAAGGGCTTCAAGACGATTGTGGTTGCGCTCGTTGCCGAGCGCGCCCGCGAAGTGCGCGAGTTTGTGGAAGATGTCATCGGCCCCCATCGGGCTCGCGCCGTGGTGGTCGTCGCGTCCAGTTCCGAAAGCGCCATGATGCGAAAGCTTGCCGCCAAAACCGCAATGACTGTCGCCGAATTTTTCCGAGATCAAGGCGATGATGTTCTACTGGTCATAGATTCCATAACCAGATTTGCACACGCGCTGCGTGAGGTGGCGTTGGCTGCTGGCGAGCCACCGGTTGCGCGGGGCTATGCGCCTTCAGTTTTTGCTGAACTCCCTCGTTTGCTGGAACGCTCAGGACCTGGAGCGCCAAATTCCGGATCAATCACCGGCATATTCTCCGTCTTGGTTGACGGCGATGATCATAATGAACCAATTGCGGACGTTGTGCGCGGTATTCTCGACGGGCATATCGTACTCGAGCGAAGCATCGCCGATCAAGGCCGCTATCCCGCGATGAACCCTCTGACTTCCATTTCACGATTAGCACACGTTGCATGGACCAGCGAAGAAGCCCAGTTGGTGCGCCGATTGCGCGCTATAATTGCACGCTTCGAAGAAACCAGAGACCTGCGATCCGTGGGCGTCTATAAGCCCGGATTGGACCCAGAGTTGGATCAAGCCGTCTCACTAACACCAGCGATCTATCGCTTGCTGACGCAGCTGCCTCATGATCCACCTAGCGACGGGGTGTTCGGAGAACTGGCGGTGGTACTAGCCGACTACCGTAGTCAACAGATAGAAGGCGAGCCACAAACTGTTCCAGCGAACGATGCGGCTGGGCGTCGAGCTGCGACAGTTGCACGCAGCTGATATCATACTCGTAGCCGACGTCCGCGCTCGCTTTGTACCTTGAGCACTTAGTCTGATGCTTTCCATACGCTCTGCGCAACTGGCCATTTCATCCACCAACTTCTATACGGCGCGCCGCATGAACCCGACCTATCTTAATAGCATCAAGTCATTCGAAGGCTTCACGCCACGTGCTGAATGGGATTATGCCCAGCACACCAATGGCTACGGGACGCGAGCACTGTTTCCCGGGGAAACAATCTCGCCAAAGGTTGCCGAGCAACGCTTCAATCAAGAAATTGCAACCGCTCGTGCGATCGTTGAGAAGCATGCGAAGAACTGGGACGAGGGGACAAAAGCGGCGCTAACTTCACTGACCTTCAATGCCGGCACACGCTGGATCTCAAGTGGCCTTGGCGAGGCCGTGCGCGGACATGACATCCAGATGCTCAAAGAGCGCTTCAGCGAATACAACAAAGCGCAAGGGCATGTACTGCCGGGTCTGGTCGCCAGGCGGTTGGCGGAGTCGGCATGGATTGGCGCTGAAGCTCAGGCACCGATAGCCGCCAACGAGACCACTGCCATGCTAACGGCGGCAGAAGCAGTACCTTCGCCCACGAAGCTGGCACCGCCCGCGATCGAGACCTCGCTGCGCATTGTTGCGGTCATTCCCTTCACCCCCAATGAACCGACCTACGGCAAGTCAACGGCAGTTGGCTTGCAAAACCCCCACACAGGACCTGCTCAGCTTGCAGATTTCGTGGTCAACACTGATTTCCACACTGTTCGACTTGCAACTGCAATCAACTAGGCAGATTTCGAGCAACTTGGCTGAGCGCAACATCGTACACACGCACCATGTGAGTACATAAGCGACACGATTCTTCCGTCTCATACGGTTGATTGAGAGTGCAGACTCCTGTTGCCTTTGTGCGATTGAACGTAAGTATCCGGTGAGCGCCGCAGAGACGGCCGCGTCATGCTGCACGATTGATGGCAGCGCGCTGACAGCGCCAATTCCACGGTAACAACTCGTCGAGCCGTGATGCCGGATGCTCGGCGATGCGGGCCAGAACGTCCGCCAGCCACGCCTGCGGATCGATGTCGTTCATCTTGGCTGTGACGATCAGGCCGTACATTGCAGCGGCGCGCATTCCGCCGCGATCGGAGCCGGCGAAGAGCCAGGATTTTCTTCCGAGCGCGATCCCCCTCAGGCGTCTTCCTCCGGTGAGCACCGCCTTGTCGCGGCGCGTCCCATGATCGAGTCTTCCACGCTCGTTATGGATCAACGCGAGTGAGGAAGTGCCCACAATGTCGGATGTGGACACAAATGGCGCGAAGCGGCGTCGCAACAAGCGCTGGCCGAAGGAGCTGAAGCGCGAGATCGTGGCTGCGACGTATCTGCCTGGGTCGTCGGTCTCGATCGTGGCGCGCCAGTACGACGTCAATGCCAACCAGGTCTTCCGCTGGCGCCGGCTCGCGGAGAAGTCGGGTTCGACATCATCGTCGTCATCCTCGTCGAGCGGGCTCATACCCGTGACGATCACGCCCGAGCCTGAGGACAAGGCGCCGCCAGCGCAGCCGGCGCATTCCGACATCATCGAGATCGAGGTCGGCGGCGACTGCCGTGTGCGTGTCGGATCGAGCTTCGACGGCCGTGCTCTGAAGCGCGTGCTCGATGTCCTGAGGAAGCGATGATCCCGGTCCCTTCTGGCGTGCGCGTGTGGCTCTCGGTCGGGCGCACCGACATGCGGCGTGGCATGAACGGGCTCGCCCTGCAGGTGCAGGAGACGCTCGGGCGCGATCCGTTCGCCGGCGATCTTTTCGTGTTCCGGGGCGCGCGGGGAGACCTGATCAAGATCCTCTGGCACGACGGCCTCGGGATGTCGCTCTACGCCAAGCGCCTGGAGCGGGGCAGGTTCGTTTGGCCGTCGGCGAGCAATGGCAGCGTTGCGATCTCGGCCGCCCAGCTCGCCTACATGCTCGACGGGATCGATTGGCGTAACCCGGTTCACACATTCCGGCCGGAACGCGCTGGATAGCAGAGCTTTCCGCGAGCGGTGGACAGCGGTCTGTGATTCCATGAGGACATGGATTCGCCGCCTCCCGATCTTCCCGACGATCTCGATGCGCTCAGGGCCGTTGCAGCTGCGGCGCTCGCCCGCAATGCCGACGACGCGGCGACGATCGCGCGCCAGAACCTGGAGATCGCCAAGCTCAAGCGGCAGATCTACGGGCCGCGCTCGGAGCGTACGGCGCGCCTTCTCGACCAGATGGAGCTGGGGCTCGAAGAGCTGGAAGCGGCCGCCACCGAGGACGAGATCGCCGCCGAGCGCGCCGCCGCCAAGACGACGAACGTTGCACCGTTCACGCGCAAACGCCCGTCCCGCCAGCCGTTCCCGGAGCATCTGCCGCGCGAGCGCGTCGTCGTTCCCGCGCCGACCACCTGCGATTGCTGCGGCGGCACGCGCCTGCGCAAGCTCGGCGAGACCATCACCGAGACGCTGGAGGTGATCCCGCGCCAGTGGAAGGTGATCAGCACGTGCGCGAGAAGATGACGTGCCGGGACTGCGAGACGATCAGCGAGCCGCCGGCGCCGTTCCATGTCACGCCGCGCGGCTGGGCCGGCCCGAACCTCTTGGCCATGCTGCTGTTCGAGAAGTTCGGCCAGCATCAGCCGTTGAACCGTCAGGCCGAGCGCTATGGCCGCGAGGGCGTGCCGCTCGCCTTGTCGACGCTCGCCGATCAGGTCGGTGCCGGATGCGCCGTGCTGGCGCCGCTGCTGAAGCGGATCGAGGCGCATGTCTTCGCCGCCGAGCGGTTGCACGGCGATGACACTACGGTGCCCGTGCTGGCCAAGGGCAAGACCCACACCGGCAGATGTTGGGTCTACGTGCGTGACGATCGGCCGTTCGGTGGACGAGCCCCGCCGGCCGCCATGTTCTACTACTCCCGCGACCGTGGCGGCGCGCACGTCGAGGAACACCTCTTGCGATGGCGCGGGCATCCTGCAGGCCGACGCCTACGGCGGATACAACAGGCTGTATGCCGCAGATCGAATGCCGGGCCCGATCCTGGAGGCCGCTTGCTGGGCCCATGCGCGCCGGCCGTTCTTTGCGCTCGCCGACATCGAGGCCAGCGCCCGCCACAAGGCCGAGGGCAAAGTGCCGGCGCCGATCTCGCCGCTGGCGCTGGAGATCGTGCAGCGCATGGATCGGCTGTTCGAGATCGAGCGCGGAATCAACGGCAAGACCGCTGACGAGCGACGCGCTGTGCGCCAGGAGCTAAGCCGACCGCTGGTCGATGAGCTGGATGCTCGCATGCGCGCCGAGCGGCCGAAGCTCTCGCGCGGCAACGATCTCGCCAAGGCCATGGACTACATGCTGAAGCGCTGGTCCGCGTTCACGCGCTTCCTCGACGATGGCCGCATCTGCCTGTCGAACAACGCCGCCGAACGCGGCCTTGCGCGGCATCGCGCTCGGACGCAAGTCGTGGCTGTTCGCTGGCTCCGATCGCGGCGGGCAACGCGCCGCCGCCATGTACAGCCTGATCGTCACGGCCAAGATGAACGATATCGATCCGCAGGCCTGGCTCGCCGACGTACTCGCCCGCATCGCCGGGCATCCAGCCTCCCGCCTCGACGAGCTGCTGCCCTGGAACTGGCGGCCGGCAAATCGTGCGGTCAGAAAGGCCGCTTGAAAAGCGCTGGACATGCGGTGCTCACCGCATGCTTACCGCAGGGCCACGCTCGGCGGCATTGTTCGACAAGCAGACGCGGCCATCTTCGAGGAACCGCGTGAAGGCGGGCCAGCGCTTGAGCATGTAGTCCATGGCTTTAGCGACATCGTTGCCGCGCGGCAGCTTCGGCCGCTCGGCGCGCATCCAGGCTCCTAGAACCTCGACCAGCGGCCGGCTCAGTTCCTGGCGGACGGCACGGCGCTCGTCGGCGCACTTGCCGTTGATGTCGCGCTCGATCTCGAACAGCCGGTCGATGTGCCGGACGGCCTGCAGCGCCAATGGCGAGATCGGCGCTGGTGCTTTGCCCTCGGCCCTGCGCTGCGCGCTGGCCTCGATATCGGCGAGGGCGAAGAACGGCCGGCGTGCGTGCGCCCAGCAGGCGGCCTCCAGGATCGGCCCCGGCTGGCGACCGGTCAGATACAGCTTGTTGTAGCCGGAGTAGGCATCGGCCTGCAGCAACCCAGACCATCGGGCCAAGTGCTCTTCGACGTGGCACCGCCACGATCGCGTGAGTAGTAGAACATCGCCGCAGGTGGAGCGCCGCCGCCGAACGGGCGATCATCGCGCACGTAGACCCAGCAGCGGCCGGTGTGTGTCTTGCCCTTCGCAAGCACGGGCACCGTTGTGTCGTCACCATGCAATCGCTCGGCAGCGAAGACATGGCCCTCGACGCGACGAAGCAGCGTAAGCGAAGCTCCGTTCCCACCTAACATTTTGCGATGGCTGCGGTGATGCTCCGGCATCATGAGCAAAGATCGACATGACCGTAAGGTTGACCTTACGGTTGACCGTAGCGGCGACACCTTCCAGCGGATCGAAGTGATCTCCGGCGTTGGCAGACGACGCGACTGGTCAGATGAGTTCAAGGCGCGGCTCGTTGCCGAGAGCCTTGAAGATGGCGTCCTGATCTCCGCCGTCGCCCGGCGACATGGAGTACCGCCGCAGCGACTCTATGCATGGCGCAATCAGATGCGGACCCAATCCGGTCAAGCTGAACCGACCTCGACAGAGTTCGCGTCTGTGGCCGTTGCAGCCGTTGCCCCACCCGTGCCGCGCGCTCATTCGGCTTCACCAGCCTCGGCTGATTTCATCGAGATTGTCATCGGCACGACCGTCATCCGAGTTCGTGCGGCGATAAGCGAGTCGTTGTTGATGGTGGTGGCGCGCGTTGCGAAGGCCCTGTCATGATTGTCCCACCCACCGGCGTCCGCGTACTCGTGGCGACCAAGCCGGTCGACTTCCGGCGCGGCATGGATGGTCTGGCGGCCTACGTGCAGGAGCATCTGAAAACCGAGCCGTTTTCCGGCGTCATCTATGTCTTTCGTGCGAAAAGGTCCGACCGGGTAAAACTTTTGTTCTGGGACGGCACCGGCATTTGTCTGCTGACGAAGCGGCTCGAAGGCGCGAAGTTTTGCTGGCCAGCGATCGCGGATGGCGTCATGCGCCTATCGCCAGCGCAGCTCTCCGCGCTCTTGGAGGGGCTCGATTGGGCGCGTGTCCATATGCGGCGCGTGCGGGCACCTGAAGCCACACTGTGACCCCTCCTTTGACGGCGCTCCGGGTGCCGACCAGTACCCGCGCCGGGTGACAAGTTGACTCGCGACACATTGATCCGCTGACTCGCGACGAGACGTTCGGCATGTTTGCGGCATGACGGATTCGACGGGCGATTTGCCGGAGGACGCGGAGCAGCTGAAACAGCTGCTGCTCGCAGCGCGCCGAGATCGCGATGCGGCGATCGCCGAGCGGGATCGGTTCGCAGCTCAGAACAATCGCCTCGCCCACATGCTGCGGCAGTTACGGCGCAATCACTTCGGACGCAAATCAGAGAAGCTCGGCGACGATCAGCTCAATCTCGGGCTCGAAGATCTGGAGACGGCGATCGCTTCGAGCGACGCTGCGGCGGAGAGGGCCGACGCGACGCTGGCAGCGTCGCGCAGGAAAGCGCGTCGTGTCAATCGCGGCAACCTGCCGGCACACTTGTCCCGCGAAGAGATCATCATCGATCCGCCGAGCAAAGTATGCCCTTGCTGTCGCGGCGACCTGCACGTGATCGGCGAGGATACGTCTGAGCGCCTCGACAAGATCCCCGCGAAGTATCGCGTCATCGTAACACGGCGACCGAAATATGCCTGCCGCACCTGTGAACGAGCCGGCGCGGATCAAGTCGCCGGCGTCATTCAAGCACCAGCGCCGGCGCGGCTGATTGAGGGCGGATTGCCGACCGAAGCGACCGTCGCCGATGTCGTCGTCTCCAAATACGCGTGGCATCTGCCCTTGTACCGACAGGCGCAGATGATGGCCGCCGAGGGGCTGGCGATCGATCGCTCGACATTGGCGCATTGGGTGGGGTTCGCGGCATTTGAATTGCAGCCGGTCTACGAGCGGCTCATCGCACTCCTGAAGACGTCAACCAAGCTGTTCGCCGACGAGACACGTTGTCCGGTGCTTGATCCCGGACGCGGAAAGACCAAAACCGGCTATCTGTGGGCCATCGCCCGCGATGATCGACCGTGGGGCGGCGGCGATCCGCCGGCGGTTGCCTACATGTATGCACCGGGACGCGGCGCCGAGCACGCGTTGCGTCATCTCGCTGGCTTCAGCGGTACGCTGCAGGTCGACGGTTACGTCGCCTATGACAAGCTGACCGAAGCCAAGCGCGAGGGCGGGCCGCTGGTTCTGGCCTATTGCTGGAGCCATCTTCGGCGACACTTCTACGACATCGCCAAAGGCGGCAACGCGCCGATCGCCAGCGAAGCGCTTGTACGCATTGCGGCCCTCTACAAGATCGAGGAGGAAATCCGAGGGCGCAACGCCGCCGAACGCCGAGCCGTGCGACAGACGCGGACGAAGGATCTGGTCGACAAGTTCGAAGCTTGGCTCAAGGGGCAGTTCGCCCGCGTCTCTAAAGGTTCCACCATCGCCGAAGCGATCCGCTATGGCCTGAACCGCTGGGACGGCTTCCGTCGCTTCCTCGATGATGGTCGCGTCGAAATGGATTCCAATACCGTCGAGCGATCCATCAGGCCGATAACACTCAATCGAAAGAACGCGCTCTTCGCAGGCAGCGACGAAGGCGGAGAAAATTGGGCCTGCGTCGCGTCACTGATCGAGACCTGCAAACTCAACAACGTGAATGCACACGCGTGGATGACCGACACGCTGACCAAGCTCGTCAATCGCTGGCCGGCTTCGCGCCTCGACGATTTAATGCCGTGGGCCTACGCAAAGATCGGTGCAGACGCCGTCAACGTGTGAGCGGAACACCGCTTACTGATCGTCTCGCCGAGCTTGCGCAGGCGCGTGCCACCGCAGCAGTCGCAGGCGGCCGGCGCCGGAATGACGACGCGCTCGCGCGGCAGGTGTGGACCTCCCTTGATTGTAATCAGGAGTGGGGCTGGAGCGGCGCTTACGCACTTCCCGCGAGAGGCGTCTCCAAGCAAATCGTGAAATATCCCTTGGATTGACCGAGGCGACCTTGGAATACGCGATCGCCTGCCACGTCAAGGCACACTCGCTGCAAATATTCCGCATCAAATTCGACTACAGATCCGACGCGCAGTTGAGCAACGTCACGGAGAAGCATCGGTGGGCCATCACATGAAGCTACAAACTCCACTTGAGTCGACCCGACGCTCTGATTGAACAGCCGCCGCCAATTCGGATCGATATCTTGACCCGCTTCGTCACTCACGCTTGTCAGATGATCGCGAGCGAGCTCCAATCCAATCAAGGGCAAGCCCACAATTATCATTTCGTCGAGTTCAACAATCCACAGATGAAATATTGCAAACTCAGTAGCATTCTTCTCGTACATGGATGCATCGGCGAGCTCATCGACACTCACCAGTCTCAATCCAAACACTACATGCGGTTCCAATAGAACACGCAATTGATCAAGTATAGCGATTGCAATTTGACCGGCAATATTCCGCTCTAGCTGCGTGAGTCCGCGCTCGGGTCCTTTTGCGCGGTAATTGTCGTCGCCTCCATACATCAAGTCAAGCAACCGAAGAAGCATTGGCTTGGCGAACCCGACAATTCCTTGCGCGTTCCATTCAGGCACGAGAAAAAGAGAGCACACCGCACCACGATTGGATATCATGGCTTTGTTGAGAGGGGAGCGCTCGACTTGCTTTAGCACAACGGTCAGACTAGCATGGGCAATTCCCCGAAACGCAACCGAGCACGCGGCAGCAAATTCTTCGAGAATGATCCTAAACGCAGGGAGTTCTGTGATCGGTGGGCGTGACTGCTCGAATAGTTTGGCGATGCCCGACAAACCTCTCGCGCCTTCTCCTCCGGGCGACATCATGCTCTCCCCCTCACTCCAAATCGGCCAAATTCAGCCCAGACTTCGAGAACGCCAATAGCCGGCCAATATGCATCATGAAGGCTGATTCTCGTCAGTGCCGGCTCGCAGTCGAATAATTGATCTTTCAGCCATACTCATCGCCAATCCCGCGATGGCGCGCTTCGCCTCAACAATGCTCTTGCTGGGCGCCTTGATAGTGCCCGCCAATTCTGCCTCGATAATCCGGCGCGAACGCGGTGAAATCGACCGAAGTACGATCTCACGTAGCTCGGTTGTAGCCCCCCTCAAGGCCAGCACCGCACGTTCGGATGGGACTTCGTCGAAAAGCCTCGAGCGATCTTCAGAGGTCATTCCGCCAATATCCTCGAAAATAAAGATGTGCTCTCTGACGCGACGAGCATCATCAGGAGCGGTAGCCTCAATCTGCTGTAGAACCTCATCAATCTGAGCCCGGTCGAGATTGGTCAAAATCGCACCGAGCTTGGCGTGCCTGCTCATTTCTTTACTTGCAGAATTATGGCCCAACAACTCATGCGACAGTCGCTCTGAAATCAACCGCATTGCGCTGTCGCCGACAGGCTTTAGAGACAAGAGACGTTGACTTAAATCAGACCTCTGCTCACTACTCAGTTTTCCCAATACTGATGCCGCCTTGTCGCCATCCAGCTTCGATAGAACGACGGCGGCAACTTGCGGCCGCTCAGTGGCAATAAACTCTGTCAGCTTGTCGTCCGCCGCACTCCCCAGCTTGGACCATACTCGTTCGAATGTAGTTCCGGACAGCTCCGACATGATCTCCGCAATTTGATCATCGCTCACGATACCACTGATCAGCTTTTGGGCGCCGTCTGGAGATCCGACCAGCTGCTGAGATTCGTCAATTTTTTCGCTCAACTCGTCGATCAACTTTTCGATCACTTCTTTCGGAATTGTTGGTAATTTAGAAGCACAACGTGCCACAACTCGAATTTCACGGTTATCTAATTTTTTGATGATCCGGTCAGCCAGAGGTTTACCCATCGCGAGTAGAAGCACGGTAACCTTGTCCGCACCATCTAGTGAACTTTCTAAGCTATCGAACGCCTGCAACCTTTCCTTGCTAATATTCTTCACGTCGACCTCTTCTGCGCTTCAACCAAACCCATCGAGCTGACTACCTACATGACCACTCACTATTCGTAAACATTGCACCTTGCGCCTGACTGACAAGTTGCTCGGCCTTAAGTGTTTGGTCCATTTAACCGCTCTTAGATCGATCTCAAGAAGCGAGATCCTGCAATTCGTGGCCACTGCGTGGCGGAACATGCCGCACGTGGCTGATCAGGAGCTCCATCACCAGGCCCGCTTTCTGGCATCTCTGCCCCGTCTCCTCGCCAATTCTGTCTCTGAGAAGATTGTTGATCGGCACCGCCCTTCAAAGCCCCTCCGTCCGGCATGTTGGATTGAATATTACTGCTCAACTCTCGAGGCCGATCAAATTCGGTATTCGACAATAATGGAGTGGATACTTTTCCGATCAGCAACTCATCGATGGCATAGCCAGCACCAGTCAAGCGACCAATGATCTCGTCTCGCCCTTGCTCAACCATTCCGGCAGTATCGCCTCGGTGGGCAGCGAGCTGAATGCGCAAGCCGCTACTGCTGTTGGACAACTCCAACGTGACCGGACCCAGCGTTGCGGGTGATAGCTGCAATGACAGGGTTCGGAGCGCCGGCGCCGAACACAACCTGGAGGTTGCAGGCGCGGGTCCGCCATTCGATAAATCGGCGGGGGTCGCAGAAGCGTCATTTGAAATGAATGCGAAAGTCTGCCGCCCAATCGGCGGGGCTGCGGCGCTGTCAGACGACGCTTCGCTAAGCTCATTTTGCGCTGTCGTTATGGCTGCATGAGGTTCCACCTGCCTGCGGCCATCATGCCGCGTTGCTTCCTGACCCAGCTGCGACCGCTCAACCGTAGGCGCTGTCGGTGCGCCAAGGTCGGCCGCATTGAACGCATCTGTCTGCCACGGAAGCATAAGTTCGCCTTTCACTGGCGCGAAGTGGGTTGCCTGGTGTTGCACTTCAACCGGAAGTATTGTCGATGGCACATCTACATCCGAATTCCCGGAAAGGCCCACCGGATTCGGCTTGGCATGTACGAAAGTCATCCGCGCTGCATTTGCCACCGCGATTGATGATGCATTCTTGGCGTCACCGGTTGATGCGGCATCTTCAATCTGATCGGCAACCATCGGTTTCATCCCTAGAAAATCGCCAAGCGATGCTACGACCTCCTCCTCCGTCAATGGCCTCGACTTAACTCGTTGGGTTTCAGTGCTCGATTGCGTGCGCTTGCCACCGCTCTTGGGCGTCGACACTATTGCGAACTCCGCAACTTCCCGGCTGCCCCACTTCACGGATGGTGCGCGGCCGTCGGTAATGTTACCATCAAGCCATACGGCGATGCCAGATCCAGCAATCTGACGCCGATGGGTAGCCTCCCACAAATGCATTTCGTTCTTGTCCGCAAGAAATTCTTGGTTCCAACTAGCACTTGCGGCAGCTTTCTTGTCGTTACCGTCGTTCGCCATTGATCGATCAAAATCGCGTTCCGGAGTGGGCCTCCCAGCAGTTGTGCCTGACAGCGTCTCAGAGAATGCGCCATCATTCCCATCGACTGCTGGCGCGCTGCCGGCAAAGAAATTGATCTCTAATGAACCTGGGGCGATCGGAGTTCATTCAACGGCCTCATTCAACAACGTGTCGACATCAGATATCGCCTTCCGGACCTTTGTCGCCTGCGGTGACGAGGTTGGCTGGGCCGCCAAGGAAGGCAACTCCAGGTCAGTAGTCGGCGGCGCCTGGATCAGGCTGCCGACCATTCGGGCAGCGGCCAGCAATTTAGCTATTTCGGGTGGTGGTGTTAACGCTTCAGAGGCAGTCACTAGTGCCAGCCACTGACTTGGATCGGGGCTGACGACCATGGCCGCCCCCTCGTACGCAAGTGCCAGTGCACGATCGGCGCCACTCGCTGCAGCAATTCGAGCCGCATGAGCGGCCGTTGCGAACTTTCCAAAGCGCAATGCATGCTCGGCCATGAATATAAAGAATTCTGCGCGCTTACTGGGCCCGAGCTCTACCGAAATATGCTCAAGCCATACCTTCCTTTCTGCGGAAATAGGGTAATCGTTTTTTGCGACGAAAGCGGCAATAAGAGGTACTACTGCTATCGAAAACTTTGATCTCTGAAATCGACGAAGATAACGTGCGGCATCTGCTTCAAATCTTCGCTTGTCCCCGGCTGCAATTGCGAGCTCCAAGGACAATCGAAGAGACGCCTCCTCAATCAGGGTTCCGGGCGAGAGAAGCCGAGCACGATCGCTCAACCGGAGAGCTGCCTGCACATCGGTGTCGGCGACCAGGATAGCATTTATAAAGGTGACTTGCCCAGCCAGGCTTGGCCCCAACGTCTCAGCTCCAAATTTAGTCAAATACGTGAGAGCGGCTTTTTTATGCCCCTCTGCATAGGCAAGAGTCCCGTGAGCCAGCGAGACTTCCGCCGAGGAAAACAATCTCTTCTCGGCCACAAACCTCAACACTTCTGGATTTCCACCACTCGATGTGAATTTGATCAGGGCCATACGATTGCGGGCATCCTTCCATACATCGAGCGGGAATGCCTTTAATTGAATATCAATCTCAGCGACGATGTGGTTTTGGCGCTCAAACGAATCTGCATCACCGGCAGCGATGCGGTCCTGCAGCATGCTTAATTTGCGAACTACGTCCAAAGGCTGCAACCCGGTTCGCGGCAATGTCAGAAGGTTCAATATTGACATGCTGTGCCTTTTCCGGATTCGCCGGGGCATGCGGTGCCGCAGCAGTCAAGGCTGTAGCCAAAAACGCTGCCGTGAATTGCTTTGCGCTCAAGAATGCACCGCCCTTCCAAGACCGCATTATTTTGCCGCCTGCATTAGGACGATCTCGATACGCCGGTTACCGGCAGCCTCTGGACTATTTGTAACCTTCAGGCTCTTGTCAGCGTGGGCTTCGATTCGGTGAAATCGACTTTCATCGATGCCCGATCGCGTCAGTAATGCGAGAGCCGCCTCGGCGCGCGACATAGAAAGTCGCCAATTGTTGTTTCGGTCACCCTTATATTGCCGGCCATCAGTATGACCGCGCACAACAATTCTCTCACTGTTTGCGGCAACAACAGGTGCTATCGTCTGCATCAGTTTTACGAGATCAACGTTTGGCTCAGCCGAACCGATGCCAAACATACCAAATGTATTCGTATCGGTAAGGCTAATTACGATGCTTGATCCTTCCACCTTTACATCAATCGCCGGGCCACCAATTGCGCTCAAATTGCCAGCTGCTACCTGAACTTTTTGCAAGATCCGATCCGCGGCGACAGCGAGTTCCTTGCCTTCACCTTCCGCCCCTTCAGTCGCGTCTCGCGATGCACGTACTGGTCCTGTTTTTGACATACCGGTGTCACCTGACCCGACCACATCATTTTTCCTGTTGGCAGGCGGCTCCATCTGTTCCAATGTCGTTTTCGTCGGCTTGCTGACCGGTTGCGTCCGACTTGCCTCCAGGGCCGTTTTCGAACTCCCCCCCTCCCAAAGGATCAATCTTAGCCGACGCTGACCCCTTGCCACTTCCGTCCTTTGACCAGACCTGCTCTGGCATACTCGGTTGAAATGGATCTCTGAAGGCTCGGCCAAGTTCGCTGGCACTTCCCGCCCGTGACGCGATGCCCTCGCGCTCTGCTATCGCAGCAGATTTGTCCGCTAGCAGTGCCAATTGCAATTTGTCTTCTTTGCCATTGTCCTGGGCACCTTGGGAGCCCTCACCGTTAGTCTTCTCACTTGATTTCCTTTTTTCCGCCTCGCTTTTTAGACCAGTCTTAGCGTCTTCACCGCCCGGTTTTGCCTGGCCTTGGTGGTTAGCCTTGTCGACTACGTCTTGCATGCCCTTGGTCCGAGAGACACTATCTGTAAGCTTTATCGGGCTGAAGTAAGCCGCCACACTGGCTCTCGTTTCGGTATTTGAGGCATTGATCAGCCACATGACCAGGAACAGCGCCATCATGGCGGTCATGAAATCTGCGTAAGCAATTTTCCAAGCGCCGCCATGATGGCCGTCCTCTCCTTCTCCGCCGCGGCGGCGAATAATGACAATCTGTTCGGCCGGGGCATCTTCATTGTTCGGCATCAGCGCGTAGCCACTTTAATGCGCTCGATCCATTCAGCGAGCCTCGTCTCGATCACCGAGCAATCTATTACAGCGCGCAGTTCAGATTGACCTCCCTCGCCCCGGCGAATTTCAGGACCGGCAGAGCCAGCCTTCCATGTGGTCTCGTTTTCGAGTTGGAGCAACAATGGCTTCACCAACTCATCAGGGCCACTGAGTTCGACGATACTCGCTCTCGTATCCTCGACAATGCTACGCAACTCGGTTGCGAATTCTCGGATTGCCAGTTTCGCGACGCGATCACCGAGGAAGGGTAGCAAGACTATCGCCACCTGCTCGGAAACATGTGCACCGATCTGTGACAATCCTTCGCGAAGCTCGCGTGCAAGGTTATCGGCGGTATTCTTGGAAAAGAGAGCCTTGACGACCTCCAACCGGCGCTCGCAGTCTGCAGCCAGTGCTGCCATGTCGAACTCAACGGTTGCTCGAGCAGCACCCTCACCTTCCTGACGTCCCCGCGCGTAGGCTTCCTGCAACGTGATCGCCATGGGGTCGGGCACGGCGATGCGCTCGACGGGCCGTGGCCGCAGGCTCAGCACGACCGCCGACGAGTGCCCATCGTCACTCACGAACTCTTCCAAAAAACGGTGGACGGGCTTGCCCATCAGATTCCCCTCGTTTCCAGCATCCATTTCTTCAGTACTTTCGTCACTTCGACATCGTCGAACTCAACAATTGCTGCGAGCCGATCGCGTGCTGCGGCGTCCGGAATCGGCCGTCCTGGCGCTCCACCAAGCCCCCCCACCTCGCTACTCACGGGACCGCCCATCGGGCTGCCTAGGCTCATCGGCATCTCTGCCATCGGCGGTGGAAGCCCACTACCGAAATTGGAAGCCAGCATGCCTCCCGAAGCGGCCGGCTCGGCGAGTTCGGCTTGCTCGGAAAGTATTCGAGAAATCGGCTTAACGCCGAACCAGATCACAACCACAACGATCAGCAACATAGTGAGTGCATTGATGGCTGTGCCGGTATTCAAGATTAGATAATCCATGAAACCTGGCCCAGCGACAGGTGCGAGCGCCGATGCGTTCGCACCGAGATCGACCGCAGTAATCTCGACACGATCTCTATCCGGGTTGGCCCCAGTGGCAGCAGATATCAATCGATTGAGGTCAGCCAACCTTGCATCAATTGCACTTGCGTCGGCGTTCGGGCCGATTGAATTGGCTACATGCTTACGGCTCACAACTACCGCAATTGCTAGTTTTTGAATACGATAACCCTCCCGTACGGTTTGTACGGTTTTCGAGTTGAGCTCGTAATTCGTCAATTCCTCCCGACGATCCTCTCGTTGTCGTCGCTTATCACTTTCCGTCGCGCTCGCTTCTTCCTTGGGCACATTAGCTTCGACTCCGACCGCCGGCTTACTCCCACCCTCTTCGGTGGAACCAGATTGCTTAACGACCCTGACAGACCGCTCGATGCGCGACTTCGGATCGAAGATTGTTTCATTCACCTGCTGCCGATCCACATCAAGGCGCACAGTGGCGCTGATCTGAAAGTTTCCACCGCCCAATGTCGATGCCAACGTGCGGCCCGCGCGCTGCTCCAACTCGGCTGCCATTGATTTTTCCATCTCTGCAAGCCGATGCGAACCGAGGCTTTGCTCATCGCCGCCTGCTACCAGCATCCGCCCGTCGGTGCTGGCAACACTGACTTGGTCGAGCTTCATGCCCGGCACGGCGGCAGCCACGATGTGGCGAACAACCTGCCCAGATGCTCCATTCCACTTCTCGTCCACCCTCAATAGGACCGACGCAGTAGCATCGCGACGCTCCTTTCTGAAAGTGCCCGCCTCAGACAGAACCAAATGCACCCGCGCAGCGCCGACACCATCTAATGCCTGGATGGTCCGCGCAATTTCGCCTTCAAGTGCGCGAACTCGCGTAATCTCCTGCATGAATGAGGTTAAACCGATCGAGCCAAGTTGATCAAAAAGCTCATACCCAGCACGAGCGCTGGTCGGCAAACCCTTCTGAGCAAGCAAAGTCCGCGCGCGCGCCGTCTGGCCAAAAGGCACCATGACCGCGTTTCGCTGTTCGTTCACATCGAATGCCACCCCAACCTCAGCCAACGCGGCGGTAATGCGCGTTACATCTTGGCTCGATAGCCCAGTATATATCGGCTGCATAGCAGGCCTGCCGAGATAATAGGCGGCAACGCCAACGGCTATCATGACCATCACGCCGATCACGCCAAGCAGCGCAAGCTTACGAACGCCGAGCTTTGCCAAACTGACGCCGAGCTGAGTAAGTTGTTGACTATTGATCATTGCCGCCGCTGGTATGTGGGAGAACCCTACCAGCCGCAGCCTCGTCCAGAAAACTTGCGCGAGAATGATGCCGGTTGGGTGAATTTCCGTGAACACGCGCGAACAGATACTCAAGTGACATTTAAATCTCTGAGCTGTCCTCACGCGCACTGGCGCTAGCCCGTCTTTCTCCCGGCGCGATGCTGTGGTGGTGATCTGACGACCGACGCGGTTCTGCCGATTTCGGTGGTGGTTCGGCCGAGCGCGGCTCCCGCCGCCGGTCGGGCAGCGTGGGCAGGAGCGTCGATGATCCTCTGTTGTTGACGTTCGGGCTCGGTCGCGGCATAGCCGCTTAGCGTTCATAATCGGCGCGCGGCCAGCATGAAGATCTCGCGGTCGGGACAGGCGGAAGCGAACGCGAGCTTCACGCGCCGGACGCTGATCGTGACGAGCGCGCCGATCTTGAGCAGTTTCAGCCGGATGGTGCCGCAGGTCGCCGCCGCGAGCTTGGTGCCGGCAAGCCCGATGCGGCGCACCGCGCACATCAGCACGTAGGCGAACGACGACGAGCCAGAGGCGCAGCTGGTTGGCGCGCATGGTCGGCGCCGGCGTGCGGTCGGCGAACAGATCGCCCTGGCATTCCTTCAGCCGGTTCTCCATCTCGCCGCGCTGGCAGTACACGTCCTCGTAGAGGAAGCGCGCGGCGCCGAAGGCGGCATGGACGTTGGTGACGATGAAGCGCGGATTGGCTTCGCCGTTGGTCCACTCGGCCTTGCCGATCACGCGCCGCTTCGCGCTCCAGCTCTTGCGCGTGCGGTACTCGAAGTCGGCGAACACGCGCGCCGGCTGGCCCGTCCGCTTGGCCCTGAGCCGCGCCTTGCGCATCTCGGGCGCGATCCTGCGAACGAGGCGGCTGTTGCCGGCGAGGCCGAGCACGTACCGCACGTCGTTGGCCTCGCACCACGTCATCAGGTCGTCGCGGCAGAAGCCACTGTCGGCGCGGATCACGATGCGTCGTCGCCGGCCAGCGGGCGCGGATCTGCGCCACGATGCGGGCGACCTCGCCGACGCTGCCGTCGGCGGCATCGACGCTCGATGAGCGCAGCTTGGCCGCGAGCAGATGCCGGCCGCAGAAGATGTACAGCGGCAGATAGCAGTAGCAGTCGTAGTAGCCGTGGAAGTGCCGGCCCTCCTGCTCGCCGTAGAGCGGATCGTCGGTGGCATCGAGGTCGAGCACGATGCGGACCGGCGGCTCGCGATGGGCGTCGAGGAAGAGATCGACGAACAGCCGCTCGATCGCGCCGCCGTCGTGGTCGAGCTTGTGGTGCCGGTCCTGGCCGATCTTGCCGGCGTGCTCCAGCCGATTGAGCGTCGACTTGCCGGCGAGCGAGCCGCCCGGCTTGTCGAGCACGGCGGCGAGCGCCGGATCGTCGCGCAGCGTGTCGTGGTCGATCAGGTCCTCGTGGCCGAGCGCGATGCCGAAGATGCGCTGGCGCAGCAGATCGGGCATCGAATGCGGACCGCGGCGGCCAAAGCGCAGATCGGTGAAGCAACCAGCCAGCCGCCGGCTGAGCCCGATCGCCCGGTCGGCCGCGGCCAGCAGCACCACGCCGCCGTTCGACGTGATCGCGCCGCCGTCGAAAGCGCCCACAAGTTTGCGGCCGCCGGAGCTTCCGAAATCGAGCTCGGCCTGGCTACACTGTGTCGGCATCGGGGAGCACCTCCTGCGCAGACGAAGTCTTTGTCGCAGAAGAACTTTCGCTGAGTCGGAGCCCCGATGCTCATCACGGGTGGGAGAAATTCAGGCTAGCCACGCGGGTTCGTCTGTCCGAAGTGCTCTGGCCGCGAACATTGCATCATCGGTGCCCGGCTGCTCTACCAGTGCAACGGCTGCCGGCGGCAGTCCTCGTTGACGGCCGGCACCATCTTCGCGTCGACCAAGGTGCGGCTGACGACTTGGTTTCGCGCCACCTGATTACGCACTATCGTAAGCCTTCCTGAAGCCACCATGATCTGCTGAAATGCGAGCAGATCGAGGGGGATGGGCATGGCGCGCAATCGGGTGCAGTTTCAGAAGGGTCTGTCGGAAGCGGGTTTCGTGGGCCTCTATGGCACCGAAGAACTCTGTCGCGAAGCGCTCGCGCACTGGCGCTGGCCACGCGGCTTCGCCTGTCCGAAGTGCTCTGGCCGCGCACATTGCATTGTCGGTCCCCGGCTACTCTACCAGTGCAACGGCTGCCGGCGGCAGACCTCGCTGACGGCCGGCACCATCTTCGCATCGACCAAGGTGCCGCTGATGACCTGGTTTCGCGCCATGTACCTGATCACCCAGACCAAGCAGGGCATCTCCTCGATCGAACTCGGCCGCAGGCTCGGCGTCACGCAGACGACGGCCTGGAAGATCAAGACCAAGCTCGCCGAGGTTATGCGGATCGGGACGCCGCGCCGCCCGCCATCCCGCGTTCAAATGGGTCAACACCTTGCGCGGCAATATCAAGGGCGCCATCGTCGCGACCTATCGCGCGGTGCGCAAGAAGCACCTCGTACGCACGCTCGCCGAGTTCGAATGGCGCTTCAACAATCGCTTTGACCTCGCCGCCATGATCCCAGCCCTCGGCCGCGCCGCCCTAACCACCGGGCCGGCAACGTACTGTCATCTCAAAATGGCTGACTATGGTGCGCAATCGGGTTCCGGCAAGCGCCGCAACCAGCGTCGCACGTTGAACCTCGCTGAGATCACCCAGCTGCACGGCATCTCCCCGCCGTGAATCACGAACAGAGTGCCAACCTACATCGTATCGGAATAGAGCCATTCGGCTTCCATCATATCCACGCAAACAAGCAAAGAGTAGGTGGATCACGACATTAATCCCATGATCCACCTTGCGAGTTGCTTAACGGAACAGTGACAACAGATCTTTGCTCGCCGAGTTAGCGATCGACAGCGCCTGAATGCCGAGCTGCTGCTGGACTTGCAGGGCATTCAAACGCGTAGACTAAGTATTCATGTCGGCATCGACCAAAGTCGAAACGCCACGGTCGATGGCGCTCATCAGGTTGCTCACGAAATCCCTCTGAATACTGATTTGCTTTTTGCTGAGCCAAGGCTCGAAGCGGCCGTCGTCATCTCGCTTAGTGCGGCATCAGCTGCCTGGACAAAATCGTCAATCTCAGCGTCAGTGGCGTTCGTGACATCGATTTCCGTGGGCGCAACAGTAGCATTAGTGGTATCGAAATTAGCAATCACAATTGTACCGGCAGCAGCGATCGATCCACGCGCTGCACCTGCCACATCGGCATCGACGATCGACAGCCTGGCCGACCCTAGGATGCCGAGCGCATCAGCAGCCGCAGCACCGCTATCGGCGACGCCACCAGTACCATTAGTGTTGGAGTTGAAGAGAAACGACGACGAGACGTCGATTGAAAGAGTGCCCACCGTGACCTGCGAGCCATTGACGCCCGAACTGCGACTGAAAGAGGAAACAATCGACTCGGTTGCTTTGTAGCTCGTTCCACCCGTATCGACCGAAAGCCAGTTCGACCCTATGAACGAGGCCGATGATGCGATGGAGCGGAGCTGATCTTGCAAAGAGTCAATTTCGGACTGGACCTTGGCGCGGTCAACGCCCGGCTCGCGCGCAGCTACCAGCTTCTTCTTGATTTCCGAAACAACATCGACCGAGCTGTTCATGGCCGTATACGCAACGTCGATGGACGCGGCGCCAAGGCCGAGCGCATCTGATACTGCCGACAACGACTTGTTATCAGATCGCATTGAAGTCGCCATTGACCAATACGCCGCGCTGTCTTCTGCCGAACCGACTCTGTAGCCAGTCGAAATATGTTCCTGCGTCTTCAACATGCTCTTGTTTGTTATGTTGAGACTTTGAAGCGCCGTCAGCGCGGCAAAGTTCGTGTTGATGCTGTTCATGGTGTATGCCCCGAATGGCCAAGATGTTAAATTTTGATGGGGACATACCGGATTGACCGGCACGGCGGATTGGCTTCATGCCCTCAGATAACCGCTCTGGTGTCGAGCAGATCTCAAGCCCGCCGTCTGTATCGAAGCCCACGAGTTTCCGGCTTCCAAACGCTTAACGCATGGTCGCAAATGAGAGTTTGCCGGATGCGTCACTAACTGTACTGCCAACGAATCAACATGAACGACATTGCCTTACTTCAATCACAATGACAATCGCTACGTGCAACCGCAAACGATTGCGCGGGCTGATAGGTTATACCAACCCGCGATTAGTCTGACTCGTGTGGCTTTGCGGTGATTCCGCACTGATGGTGGTTTGTGATTCTCTTGTTCCATTGATTCGGGAGGAGGGCATCATGGCCGCGCTCAAGATCAGGAAAGACCGCACACCTGTCGCACTTCGCAAGCTCGCCAAAGAGACGGACGACGCCCGCATTGCGCGCCGCCTCCTCGCGATCGCGAATGCACTCGACGGCATGAGCCGGGATGTGGCCGCGACCGCGGCCGGCATGGATCGACAGACGCTGCGCGATTGGGTGCTGCGCTACAATGCGCACGGGCTAGACGGGCTCGCCGACCGCTGGAACGGCGGCCGGCCGCCGACGTTCACACCGCAAGAGCAGGCCGAGATCGTCGAGATCGTGCTCACAGGTCCCGATGTCGAAGCGACGGGCCTTTCGACCTACACGCTCGAGGACCTCGCCGACCTCTGCGAGCAGCGCTTCGGCAAGCGCCTGCATCCGTGGTCGTTCGGGCGGATGTTGAAAAGTCCAAACCGATCGTCGTGATCTGCATGGCGACGCTCCTTTGTGTGATTCGTTCTGCAACGATCACGCTACGGCAAATCGATGCCAGGAGCGGGCGTCGTCCACCTCATCAATTTTGCGCGCCGATCAACTCTCCATAGGGGTTAAATTTGCACGCCGGTTCACAGCGCAGTCGGTGCCCGGCTCATGTTCCTGCCGCCCTACTCGCCCGACCTCAATCCGATCGAGCAGGTCTTCGCCAAGCTCAAGACGCTGCTGCGCAAAGCCGAGGAGCGCACCGTCGAAGCTGTGTGGCGCAGGATCCGATGCCATGAGTACGCATGAACCGGATGATGCTTTCGATGTGGGCAGACACGCGAGCTGCCAAGCCGGCATTAACGGCGATTTAGAACTTTCGAGATAGATCTGTTGGTACATAGCGGACTTGGGTGCAGCCCGAGGGCATGATGCCAATCCGCTATACCGGCAGATCCGGCGTGTCCCGTAAATTTCCAGTTGTTTCCCAAGGGGCATACAATGTCTAGCATCAATACGAATTTTGCCGCGCTGACCGCGCTGCAGAGCCTGAACAGCACCAACAAAAGCATGCTTGATACGCAGAAGCATATCTCCACCGGATTCCGGGTCGCCGGTGCCGAAGACAACGCGGCCTATTGGTCAATGGCGACTTCGATGCGCTCCGACAACAAGTCGCTTTCCGCCGTTTCCGACGCACTGGGGCTGGGCGCCGCGTCTATTGACGTCGCCTACACCGCCATGCACAGCTCGATCGACGTTACCACCGAAATCAAAGCTAAGCTTGTCGCAGCGCGCGAGCCGGGCGTGGATCGTGCAAAGGTTCAGTCCGAAATTGGCGAGCTGCAAAATCAGCTTCGCTCGATTTCCTCCTCGGCCTCTTTCGCCGGCCAGAATTGGCTTTCTGTCGATACCGGTGGCACCTCCTACAAGGCAACCGAGTTGATCGTATCGTCGTACGGCCGCTCGTCCGGCGTGAATGGCTCGCAGGTGAGTGTCGGCACCCTTTCTATTGATGTGGGCGGCTCGTTTCTGTTCAACGCCAACACCGACGGAGCCGGCGGCGCTGCCGACAGCGGTTTGGCGACCGCCGACGCCCTAGGAATCCTCGGTTCAGCCCGGCTGTCAATCACCGCTGCCGATGTTGCCGGTTCCCAGCGTGGCTCGATCGATGCCGCCGGTACGATCGTAATCGCCAATTTCGACAAGTCCAGCGCGACCGTTGCGCCGGCTGAAATGAACATCACGAATGCTACCGATACGGAGATCGATGACTACATTCAGGCAGTCGACACGGCGATTGGCGAAATGACGACGGCTGCTTCTAGCCTTGGTTCGTCCAAAAGCCGCATCAGCATTCAGAAGGATTTCGTCTCGAATCTGATGGGTGCCATTGATCGCGGTGTTTCGGCACTCGTCGACGCCGATATGAACACAGAATTCGACGCGTCTGCAGGCGCTGCAGGTTCAACAGCAGCTCGGGGTTCAATCGCTGTCCCTCGCCAACTCCTCGAACCAGAGCATCCTGTCGCTGTTCCGCTAACAGCCATATCGGCAAATAGGAATTGACAGGATTCGGGTTAACCCGGCTGCGCTTAGCGCAGTCGGGGCTTTCTGCGTGTGCCAGGCATGATGCGTGGTGCCACGAGGCACCGTTTGGCCTTGCCTCTCCGGCTAGTTCCGACGGCGGCTGCAGCCACTTCCACCGCCGTTTCTACGACCTGGCGAAAGGTGGCAATGCACCAATCGCATCGGCGGCACTCGACAAGATCGGCGCGCTCTACGGCATCGAGGAAGAGATCCGTGGTCAAAGCGCCAACACGCGGCGCATTGTTCGACAGGAGCACACGAGGCCACGCGTTGATGCGTTGAAAACGTGGCTCGGGGAACAACTCGCGAAACTACCCCGCAGTTCGGAGACCGCTGAGGCGTTCCGCTATGGCCTGAACCACTGGGACGGCCTCATCAGCATTCTCGGTGACCGCCGGATCGAGATCGACACCAACACGGTTGAGCGCAGCATTCGCCGAATAGCGCTGAACAGGAAGAACGCGCTCTTCGCCGGTAGCGATGAAGGTGGCGCCAACTGGGCGATCATCGCCTCACTGATCGAGACTTGCAAACTCAATCGCGTGAACCCACACGTCTGGCTCGCCGACACACTCACTAAGCTCTTCAATGGCTGGCCCGCATCGAAGATCGACGACCTCATGCCCTGGGCATATACCAAGATCCCCGCCTGACACGTCAACGTGGGGCCAGGGAAGCGCCTACGACCGGACCCATTCTCGACGACCAGTGGCGTCCGCCACCGAAGACACGGCCGGCATGACTATTCATCGGCAAGTATATAGCAATTACCCCTTAACCATTATATTCGTTACAATTACACCTTTACGACTCCGTCAAGCTGGCGGCTCGATAATAGACCCCATGACCGCTCAAGCGCCACTAATCATCATAGAGACCCGAATAGCCCAACTCGCCGATTGGCTGGAGAACGAAGCTCCGTATGCTCAATTCGATCAGAGCCATCTCGATGCCGGCACGCCCGAGCAGGCTTACTGGCATCTAGGCTATCGGGCCGCGCTTAAAGACGCCCTAAAATTGCTCAGCGATGAAATTGCAGGCAATGACGACACTTCCAACCGCTCGCCCGCGGGCGATCCGGGTGCGTAATGTTGCTCGGTGGTTTCAGTCTGTGAAAAAGCTCGCATTCCATGTCGAAGGCCGTATATGCGTTGGGAGCCAGAGCATACTTGAACTTATTTCCTGATCCGATGAGGCAACGAAGCCGCTCTTTTACGTCAACTTCATCTCGCCCCACGCGCTGCACCCGGAATACGCCCGCGGCATCGACGTGTCCGATTGCATAAACTCCCACACTCTGCCTGGGTATCGTATACTCCAAACAGTCGAATGAAAGATCGTAAGGACCTTCAAGATGACTCTTCATGAGTTTGCTTCTCCCAGTTTCTTGGTAGTGGTCGTCACATTTTATCATGCAACCGCCTCAATTCAGACGTCAAACGGTGACATTTTTATCGCTTCTGCTGCGAACGAACCTCTTCCATCGTAAGAAAACTTAAACTCTCGATAGCAAGTTGCTTTATCGCAGAGCGTCCGATGCGTGCATTGGCCGCCTTCTGCACGCCTTCACGAAGCGCATCTAGCTGCAACGGCTTCATTGCAGCGAAATTCAGACCCACTTCTGCATAGATGCTCTTGAACAAGGCTTCGGCAACGTAAATCGTCAAGGAAGACCGATTTTGCTTCACGTCCGTACTCGAAGCCGAGTATGCAGCCCGCACCACTACGTAACCCGTAATTGCTCCATCGCGGATAACTGGAACTGAAGTCGCGTCGAGCTTGACGAACTCGACCGCCTCCTGTTCCCTAGTATCGGCCTTCACCTTAGACTGAGCGGTTAGCACAAGGCCGGCATACACGCCGCCTAGTGTCGTTACCGCAACGGCAAAAGCCAGTATGATCATCTTGACCATGACTTAGGTCCCGGCCGCCTCGGTTGGTTCGAATAGGTACCATCAGCCGATGCTATTTCTAATGCTTCTGCCACCACCGACGAGATCTCGCATACCGCATCCATGTGTCGACGCAAAAGTTGCGCATTCTCAGATAGGTCTACCTTTAATTTCACCATCGCTCTGCTCACTGCACTATTTTTCATTGCATCTTGTCCATACGCCATCAATCGCCCGAGCTCCAATTCTAGATGGCTTTTGCGAGCAATCAGCACATCGATATCGGCAAATTCTAAGCGCGAGACAAGAGACTGTTCCTCTTTCAGCACTTTGTCGATGCGTTCGACCACCTGCAAAATCGCCTCCGTGAGCGGACTCTCTTCGGGCAACCTGCCTGCCATCGCCTTTCGCCCGTCATGGCTCAACTCCCTTGCCTGCAACATTGGTCACTCCCCCTTGTTCATCGCCGCTTCGATTATTGTGGTCCATTCATGCACGCCAGCAGAGCGTGGTGCCACAACCGTTGCCGTCCAAGGCATTAATGGTTCAATACGATTGACATCAGCGCTCTGCTTGGGCAGAGCCCCAGCAAACTGAGCAAGCGCATTGCCACTCTTCGCAGCAGCCGCAAACGCAGCTTCAGGCAACAACTTAACTCGGCCACTCGCGGCAATTTTTTCCGCCAGCTTTTCCGCAAAAAGCGTTTTCCACATTCTCCCGGCTGCCCCTGTTCCAAGCGATTTGTTGTTTTCCTTTGGCAGCATTGAACCGACCAGCACCTGAAGAGTAACGGCCTCAAACGCCTTTCGGGTCTTAGTAATTTTTCCCTGCTCTCCACCAGCAGTGGCCACACCGCCAGCATTTGATGCACCACGCATTCCAGCGCTATCACCCTGACAGCTTCTGAGCCGTGCCTCAAACGATCTAGGGCCTCCAACAATTGGATTTGTGACCGTTTGCCATGCTCCCTCAGCGGCGCTTGCTGGCGCGGCCGGCGCCGTTGCCTGAAGCCGTACCGGTACAATACGAGCACAATTCGAATATCCTGACACCTTATCCAATAACCTGTGCCCCCGTTTTGCTGTCAATCCGCTCCTAGCAACAACGCCACGCGCACTACTTCGCTCGATACGCGGCAGAAACAGCCACCGCCCGTGAACCGACAGAGCCCGATTTCTCAGCTAGCAACGAATACGGCGCAGACCTTATCGCAAACTTGTCATGTTACTTCGCAAGAAGCGATCGATCACCTCTTCGAGAGCCCTTGATGTCTGCTCTCTAACATCGCTGGCGATTTCGCGCTCCAATTTGCCTTCCAGGCCCTTGACGTTCGCGCGGGTCATCGCGGCGGCCTCGATCAGCTGCTGAAGTTCAGCATTAATTGAATTCGATTCCTTTCCGAGCTTGACCACTCTATTGGTCAGGAGGTTTGGAAACAGCGAATTCACCAATGACTCCTCATCGAGCCTGCATCGCGATACGGCGAGCGATTCTTCCACAACTGATAGGGCACTGCTAGTTTCCGCTATCTCGCGTGCCCTTTGCTCGTAGATGTGCTCTGTGAGCTTAATCAGGCGGCGCAATCGAGCGACTACACTTGCCGTCATATGTCACACCTCACAATCTAGAAAGCGCTGCGTTGACGATCCTACTAAAAATCATCATCATCTGAGCGAGCGAAAAATAAAGGATGACTAGGCCGCCTATCGCTAGGAACGGCACCGAGATGAAATACGAAGACACTTGTGGAACAAGCTTTCCAAGTATCCCGAACATAAGGTTCACTAAGATACCATAGATGATGAATGGAGCGGTGACCTGAACGCTGAGTAGAAAGGCCGATCCGAGCGTATCGACAAGCAAACGAACACCCACCGCTGCATTGGGCACCGCGCCGATTGGAATCGCGCTGTAAGATTCCACGAGAACCGTAATCATCAGCCGGTGTAAATCCAAAATCAGGAGCACGACCGTCGCAGCGACGGTGATCAAAGTGGAAACCGGAGCTGTCGGCTCGTCGTGATCGATTCCAGTGCCAAGCCCGCTCAAGCCAATAAAGTGGGAAACCGCGCTGGCGCCAAATTCGAGCGCCGCGACGTAAATTCGGCTAACTAAGCCGATCGAGGTTCCTACTATGAATTCAAAGACTATGGTTGCTAGCAGCGTCGCCGGGCCGGTGCTTTTCAAGATATCGACGCCTGAAAGCATCGGCGTGACGACGAACGACAGCGCGATGGCTATGAATAATCTAACTCTGACGGGCACACGCGCACTCGATAACCCCGGCAACTGCATTAGGCACGGACCAATCCGACACAGTACAAAGAATACAGCCAGGACATATTCGTCGAGGTCGACAGCCATCAGCTGATACTGCCTAGCGCCTTGACGTGCACACCACGCGCTACCTCGGCGTGCGATAGCACTGCCATGGTCGGGTAAATTCGCTCGACAACCATTCGCACGAACGGACGCGCCTCAACGGTCGTGACTATCACGAACTGCTCGCCAGCGTCGATATGTACTTTGATAACGCGGGCCGCATCGCGGCTAAATTCCTCAATCAGCCTGGGATCGATATCGAATTCGACCACCTCTCCGCGTTGATCGCGCTTGAGGCTTTCATGGAACGCAAGATCCCAACGACTGCCTAGTCTCAAAACTGACAACGTACCATCCTTGGCAAAATCGCCGCAGATCTGCTGACTTATCCTGCTACGCACATGCTCGGAGACTTGCTCAGCCCGTCGGGAGTGCGGTGCAATCTCAGCTATGGCTTCCAATATCAACTGGATGTTACGGATTGAGACCCGCTCCGCCAATAGCATTTTCAGTACCGCCTGAATTCCCGAAAATGATATGTGTGCAGGGCGAATCTCTTCTAGCAACCGCTTGTACTCTGGCGACAAGGCGTCAATTAGCTGCTGCATGTCGCGATAAGAAAACAACTGAGCAAGGTTGTTGCGCAAAGTCTCACTGAGGTGTGTCAGCATCACCGTCATTGTATCGACGGTTGTAAATCCCTCTCGCTTCACTTCCTTCGCGAAGACCTCGGGTATCCAAACGGCCCGCAATCCGAACGAAGGTTCAAACGTCTCGACGCCGGTGACCGATGGCTTCGGCCCATCACCGACAATCACAAGAACGTCTCCAACCGGTAGCTCGTGGCTCGCAAGCGTCGCACCATGGATTCTGATCTGATACCCACGCGGTGGGATAGAAAAATCATCCGAAAGATGAATTTCTGGGACCACGAATCCGTATTGCTGCGCAAATTTCCGGCGCAGCTTGGAGACCCGTTGCGCTAGTTCGTCATGTTTGCGAAGCAAGACCGCAGACAGTTGGTGCCCAAATACGATCTCCACTTCGTTGATCCTTAGAGCGCCTTTAACCGATTGACGCGTGTCCTCGGCATCCTTCTGGCTCGCGTGAACAACCTTGGCCTCTGCCTCCGCGCGGGCCTCTGCCCATCGACGAGGAATGATGTATCCCGCAGTTGCTGCTGATGCGCCGAGCACCGCAAACGGCAGAAACGGAAGACCCGGCACCAGCGCCAACAATCCCATCATGACTGCAGTGACGGTGAGTGCCTTTGGATGGCCTCCTAGCTGCCCCAGCACTGCTTTCTCAACCGAGCCGCGCGTGCCACCCTTGGCCACAACGAGACCCGCAGCGAGCGAAATTATGAGGGCTGGTATCTGTGAAACAAGCCCGTCGCCAACCGAGAGCTTGGTGAAGACGTCCACCGCCTCCGACAATGGCATGCCGTGACGCCATGTCGCGATTACGATGCCGCCGAATACATTGATCCCGGTGATCATCAACCCGGCGATGGCATCACCTCGGACAAACTTGGAAGCGCCGTCCATTGAGCCGAAGAAAGAACTTTCCTCTTCCAGCTCTCGCCTACGCCGCTGCGCCTCCATATCATCAATCAGGCCCGCTGATAGATCAGCGTCAATTGCCATCTGCTTGCCCGGGATACCATCCAATGCAAATCTTGCACCGACCTCTGCGATTCGCGATGCGCCCTTAGTGATGACTATAAAATTGACTGTTAGCAGAATGAGAAACACAACCACGCCGATAAAAAAGTCGCCCCCGATCACAAAATTGGCAAAGCCGGCTATTACGTATCCAGCCGACGTCTGCCCGTGCGCACCTTCTGTGAGAATCAAGCGCGTCGTCGCGATGTTCAGCGATAGGCGCAGCATGGTCACAATCAGCAGGACGGTGGGAAACGCCGAAAAGTCCAGCGGCCGCTGGATCCATAGCGCAACCATCAGAATTAGGATTGCCGCCGCGATCGAAAATGCCAATCCCAGGTCGATCATGAAAGCTGGCAGCGGCAGAAAGAGAATCGCGATGATGAAGATTACGCCAAACGCAAAGCCGAAATCCTTCATGCCTGAAAGGAAGCCGGTTGCAGGTTCGGCTGGCAGCACTTTCGCCAACGGTCTCTCCTTCGTTATGAAGTGGTGTGATCAGCGAATGGGCCGGTCTGCCGGGGCACTTCTGTGTCGACGACCCTTTTCATCAAGACGGCAATCAGGCCGTTGTTGCCAGTAGCAATAGCCTGTCAAAACCCTTTTTCGATGCGCGAAAATGCCATCATTGCAAAAGCATAAATACTAGCGCCCATAAAGTGGGCCGAGACCGTGGTTGCAATAAAAATTGCCATAATTTTGGGTACGAACGTAAGCGTCACTTCCTGCACCTGGGTCAGTGCCTGCAGCAGCCCAATGAAAATGCCAACAACTAACGCTGCCACCACCGCTGGTGCCGCTACTATCACCACTGTCCAGATTGCGGATCGCACTAGATCGAGTGCATCGACTTCGTTCATGACTATGCCCCACTGATTATCACACCTTGCGTGATTTGAAGTTCGCGACCGTCGCTTAGGACCGCGACCACACCGTCGGCAACAATCTTTGCCGATGCGGCCACACCTGAAATGGTTCCATCGGCTGATGTGACGGTGCGCCCGATCAGCCCCTCGGCCTGCCCGAGCTGGGACAAAGTCAGCAACGCTCCGAGGCGATCGTTCATCTGAACTGCCTTTTCCACCTGCGAAAACGTGGCAAGTTGAGCGACATAATCGCTGGATTTCATCGGCTCCATCGGATCCTGGTTTTTCATCTGGGCAATGAGCAATTTCAGAAACGCATTGTAATCGAGCGATGCCGCACCAGTGGTGTTCTGCTTCGTAGCGTCTGCGGCGGCAGTAGTTCCGCTTCTCGAAGCGACCGTAGTCCCCGAAACACTCATAATCTTATCCTTGCCCTGAGTTCCTGTCGAACGTGCCAACTACTACGCAACGGCTTTGCTCGCCGAAGCGGATTCCTTGAGACCCAATATCTCCGCCTCAATCGGAAACATGGCTCTGATCTTCTTCAGTGCGTCGAAAGCCCTGTCGCGCTCGATCATTTGCCTCACCTCGACCAGCCCTTCGAGTACGTCTTGGTTCTTAAATGTGGCAATTAGCATCTTGTGGGATTGATCGTAGATCTGTCGAGCAAGATCCCGTGTCTTCGGGTCCATCAGCATTGATTGCACGATGAAGTACAACTGCTTAAGAGGTGTCGTCGCCTCGCTTTCCTGGATGACATGTCCCTCCATCAGAAAGACAACATCATTGAGAAACTCAATCGCCACTTTACGATCCACTTTGAGGACGCCGCCATTGATAAAAATGCGTTCATTCGGCTTCAGATGCAGTTTCAAATTTCCGGTCATAGCAAACCATCATGGATTGACATCGAAACCGCCTTCACATCTTCGAAATTCTCTGATTTACCATTGCGAATGTTATCGAGCTCCCTCAGTATCCATATTCCAATGGATATGATCTGGGCTCGCAACACCTTCGGGAGGCCATTCCCGGAATCGGACAGATCTTCGATCAACGCCGTCCAGAGTTTGGTAGTGAACACAATAGCATTTGCAACATCGACCGGCGTGGCTGTGCTAGAATCCGCGATTTCCATAAGCACGACAGACCGATTGAAGGCAGTCCGCTCCCTCTCACGCGCTTCACCCTGATCGTCTTCTAATAATTCTGCATATTCGATGCGAAACATGCCAAGCTGATCCTTGTCCTTGCTTACTTCAATCCCTTCGGAGGCCTCGCCGACGGGCTAGGTGAATGGCAAGTAACTGAGCAGGCTGAGTTTTTGCATCCGGGCCGTGACGGCATATGACGCCTCTAGCTGCGCTATGATCATGTTCAAAGTTACAGCCGTCGCACTCGAATCCACGCTCTCCGCCTCGCCGATTCGCTGCTCAAAAATGTTCTGCTGCAAAGCAATGCGGTCGCTAGCTTTCGCGAGACGTTCCTGGGAGATACCAATCGTCGATTGCATGCTCGTGATGTCGCTCCCAACTTCGCCAGTCACCTGAACCAATTTCTTGACGAGTACGGCGAATGCTTCGGCATTCAGTTTTTCGGCCCCGCTATCTACTGCAGCAGTAAGCGCCATAACCAGCTTACGGATGCCAGAAGCATTGGCACTAATCGAAGTGGCGATAGTCTCACCAGCAGAAATTCGGTCAATTATCGGCTTGTCATTGGCCGATGAAAAGGTGCTCGACCATGCAGGGTCCTGGAAAAGGCCAGCCAACGCCCCATCGAGATAGGCCTTCATTTGCCCAGATGTTATTCCGCTAGCAAGCGGGTCATCGGGGGTAATGCCAAACTCCGCCGTGAAAGCACCGATAACGGCCGTTCTTCCCGCAGTCGTCGGTTGCGAGAGATAATCCAAAAATGGCGGAGTAGATGCGTTGCTACCGCCAAAGACGAAGACTCCGTTACTGGCCGTCAAAAGTAGATCCGATAGCGCCCCGAGCCGCGCCCTCGCATCGGCAACTAAAAGACTTCGGTCCCCAACTCCTTGGCTAGCAGTGAGTGCCGACTGCATAAAGCCATCGGCTAAGTCCCTCACCGCGGTCAGCGCGGCCTGGGTCTGGTTCAATCGAGCAGAAACAATGCCGTTAGTGCTTTGCAGTGTCGTCAGATCATCCCGCGCATTGTGAAGTTCGAGGTTCCTAGAGGCGTCGATGCCGAGTGTCAGACCGACGTCCGCGTGACGTCCGGTACTGACTTCGACTTCCACATCCGCCAGGCGCACTTGGCTGCGTGCAATTGCAGCTCTGGACGAATTGAACAAACTCAAAGTGGAAACCGATGCCGTTTTCATTGCCTACCTCACAACTTGGAGAAGTGCGTCAAACATAGCATTGACAGTGTTGATCAACCGCGATGAGGCCTGGAAGGATTTTTCTAAAGACATCAACGAGGTCATCTCATCGTCGAGGTTGATGCCCACACTGCTTTGCCAAGCGCCCGTGGCGCGTTCGTTCAACACCTGCTTCTGCAGCAATTGCTTGGTATTAGCGCTTCGACCGCTTTCGAGCCAACCGGCACTGTCGGCAGCAAAACCCAGCACCCCGTTTCTTGTTCCAATTCCGGCGCGCCCGTCGAAGAATTGCGATTGCGAGAGTTTGTCGCTGAGTTCGCGCAGACGATCGCTAAATCCGGTAGCATTAGTGGGGTTATACCCATAATTTGGATCGGCAGGGTTCGAAATGCCGCCATTTCGGAGCAGCGCGATATCGCCGCCTTGCAACGGATCGACGTTAGGATTGACCTTGATCGACCGTGCCAAGCCGTCGGTGACAACGCCCGTTGCAGGCAGCGACGGCCCACCAGAATAAGTAAGCAAACCGGCTAGATCAACTCCGCTGGGTGATACCGACTGATCGCTCTCGGCGAACGCTGAGATTACACCGCGCGCAACTTCGTCCAACTGCCGGCCGTAGGTTACTGCCAGAACGTCACGTACCTGCAGCGCGCCCCCCAATTTCCCTCCCAAACGAGATCCTTGTGACCCAGAAAACGGAATGCCGTCGATGCGCAGTGCTCCTCCGAGCTGGCCAGGTGACAACGACGTACTCGCGTCGACCGAAATCATTCTTGGCACCGATTCGAAAAGTGTCGTGCCGTTTGCCACAAACAAAACCATGTCATTGCTACCGCGCACCGACGAATGAACGTCGACCAAGCCCGCAATTTCGCGAAGCAGACCATTGCGATTGTCGATCTGGTCGGTTACGTCACGCCCAAGTGTCGTCCCCTCCATAATGTCATTGTTGACCACCTCGAAGTGCGTCAAAAGGCTGGCTAACTCATCAACGCCATTTAGCAGATCTGAGTGCGCATCACTCCTGACTTTGTCGACTATGCTACCGGCCGCGTTCAATCCGTTGGCTATGTTTGTCGCCGCCGACAAGACACTCCGCAGCAAGTTCTCATCCTGCGGGGCAACCGCAGCAATCTGCAGAGCCGACTTCATCTGCGAAAGCAACGCATTCGTGCTCAACCCAAGCTGAGGATCGCTTACCGTATCCTCCAGCCGATTGAGTGCGACCGATATAGTCTTGAGTTCGGCTTCCGAAGCGCTACTGCCAAGTACACTCTCGAAAAGCGCTGCATCAACCGCATTGTTGACGCCATCGACCGCGACGCCACCACCCGAGTTCGTAACGACGTTGAGCGTCTTACGCGAAGCATTCGGACCATCGACGTTCGCTATATTCCGCGAGACAATGGAACTGGATTGCGAGCTTGCCGCGAGGCTACCTCGTGCAATTTCATATGTAAGACTGAGCGACATTTAGCCTACTCCCAACCCCCAAGTCGATCACTCATCGCTTCAGATTGACGAGTGTTTCCAGAAGTTCGGCACCAGTCTGAAACACTTTTGAATTAGCGGTGTAGTTGCGCTGCGCCTCGATCATGTCAGTTAGTTCATGCGCGATATCAACGGTTGAATTCTCCAATGCACCAGAAGTGATCTGACCCAAACCGCCAGCAGTGGCAAGGCCGATGCGCAGATCTCCGGAACCATTGGAGGGCTCGTAAATGTTACCCGACTTTGGCGTCAGCTGATCAGGGCTGATCACGGTTGCCAGCGGCACCCGATATTTCGCGCGGGTGGTGCCGTTGGCGTAAGTCTCGGACACCGTACCATCGTTGGAAATCTTCACCGACATAACGGCACTCGGGCCATTTCCGTCCGCATTCACCGCCAGCACCGAATAGTCGGCGGCGAGTTGCGAAGTCTTGGAAACATCAAAACTCATCATAGCACCACCAGGAACCGGAATGCTCAGGGAGCTCGAACTGCTCGCACTCAATTGGCCGTTTCCATCGAAGGCCAGGGTCGTCGACGCAAGCGCCGCGTTTGCGTAAGGAAAACCGCCGGTCGCCGAACGCCCCCCCGCGTCATATACAGCCACCTCCCATTCACCGGGTATCAGCGTCTTCGCGTAATGAACATCGAGTTGCTTTTGCTCGCCAAGACTATTGTAAACAACCACGGACGAACGTCCCGTTGAAATTGAAGTCGCAACATTTGCGGTTGGCAGATCTGCGGGTGCCACTTCAACAGAAGTGGATGGCAAATTGGCAGTAAGCATTCCCCTTGTTGTAGCCGCCGCATCCAAGCCAGTCTGCTGAATGTTCATTGGCACGAGGCCTGCGGTGCCATTCACAACAACCGCGCTTGAAACGCCATCCGCCACGGGATAGCCGAGCAATTTGAAACCCGCAGAATTGACGAGATTACCTTCACTGTCCGGCACGAAAGCTCCAGCTCGGGTCAAAGAAATCGCGCCAGCGGGATCCGCCACTAGCATGAAGCCGCCGCCGTTGATTGCCAGATCGTATGCTGAACTCGTGAACGACAGCGTCCCCTGCCGAGAAATGCCGTAGCGCACCGTCGTTTCGACCCCCCCAGAAGCATACGACGACAGCGAACCGTCAATGAGAAGCGATGAGAATTCTGTACTTGCAGCCTTATAGCCTACCGTCGATGCATTTGCGATGTTGTCTGCAACCGCCCCAAGCCGATCGGACTGGGCAGACATCCCTGAAGCGCCCGTATGCATCAAGCCGTAAATACTCATGTTCTTCCCCTTTTTGCCGCAATCGACTTAACGCTATTGGATGAGCTCTCACTGATTAGCGTTATTCACCTTGCGTCAAGCTGTCGGCGAGCCAAATGGCTTGGCGTAAACACATGCGCACCAGCCTCGCTTCAACACCAATACGCCATCACATTGGCGATGCGTAACTGCGGACCCGCAATCGTAAGACCAAAATTTGATTATTTTTCCTCGATCAAGTCGACACTCAAAAATCGGAAGACCCATCGCGACCAACCAGGCGATAGCCTAGATGTCGCTTCGAATCAATTGGATCATAGGAAAGCCTTTGCTTCAAACGCTTTCGCAGCTTGCTGATGTGGCTCTCAATTACGTTCTCATCAATGCCCTGATTAAACAAACCATATACTGTATTGAAAATTTGCGTTTTAGTCACACGCCTTGACTGATTGTATACGAGATATTCAAGAATGTGCAATTCTCGTCGCGGAAGTGCCAGTGGCTCACCCCGCACCAACAAGTCCCGCCCGTCACGAAATATCTTAATGTCCACAACCTCGGAATGTCTCTCGCGGTCAGCGCGCATGCGCCGTGATATAGCTTCTATCCGAGCTAAAATCTCCCGGACGTGACAGGGCTTCGTAACCACATCATCGACCCCCTCCGCAAACATTTCGAGAGTTCCCAATAATGTCTTTTGATCCCTCATAGCAATTACTGCTGCAGCAGATCTGCGCTTGATTATTGCTGCCACACCCTCAGAGTGAGAGCACTCGCCGATCAAAAACGCATTAATCGCACCGACATCCTCATCAGCAGCTCCGCCTACCCAGCCCTCAAACTCGCCTGAGCTAAAACCAGTTGCCGGCACACCCTCTCGACCAAACGACGAACTGTACGCCTCAGTCACGATCGAACGGTCATCGACTATGATAATCATTAGCTTGCCCCACGAAATCAAGTTCACTAGTCACCAGATCGGTAGTACATGAGCCCGGACTCCGAATAAATCCTTATTAAACAGTTAATATTGTTAGTAACGACAATGGCACTATTAATCTATTCAATCTAGCTTGAAGAACATACTTTATAGTATTTGAAGGAACATTTTCAGTACACTGCTGTTGACGCGGACTGAGGTCATGCGGAAACCAGCTGTCGGGCTGCGTACCAAACGCTGTGCCAGTTATCGATGCTGCGGGGAGATGTCGCGCCGAAGCTCTCCGAACACGCCGCCTAATCCGCGTCCAAGATCCACGATCTCATGCCCTGGGCCTACACCAAGATCCCCACTTGAACCGTCAACGTGGGTGCGCGGCAGCGCTTACCCTCATCGGACAAGCTGTGGCAGTCTAAGCCGCTACATCGGCTCTGTTCGGACTCAATGTAGGCTCATGACCTCTGCGTGATTTGAAACGCGGGGGGGGGGGGGGGGGACAATGAAGACGAAGGATTTCAATACTTTGCTGACGGCTCTGGACGCATTGACGCCGGTACAGCGCAACGCGGTGACGGCGACGCTCAAGGTCGGGCGTTCAGCCGACGACGTTGTCGCTGTGATCGAAACTGAGTTCGCCAAGGCACCGGCGTGCAGACATTGCGGATCGGAAGCCTTCGGCAAGTGGGTTGCTGCGACGGCGCTGAAATGCCACAAGTGCAATGGCTGCGGTCGCACCTTCAACGCGTTGACCGGCACGCCGATGGCGCACTTGCGCAAGCGGGAGAAGTGGCTGGAATATGCCCGTGCGCTCGTCGACGGGGTGAGCCTCAGGAAGGCGGCACTGTGTGTCGGCGTGCATCTGGAGACCTCGTTCCGCTGGCGACAGCGTTTCCTCGCCGCCCCGAAGAATGCCAAGGCCACCGCCGCCGCTGGTATTGTGGAGGCCGACGAGACCTTCATCTTGAAATCGGCGAAGGGATCAGATGACAACCATGCTGTCCGGTGAATGACCACCACTTAATCCGGTCGATGACGACCAGCGCGGAGCACATCAGGACCAGCGGTCACGCACCGCGCCAATAGGCCGTACATATGGCTCGGACCCGAACGCAAGCAGTAGTGTCAGGTTCCTCTTGCAACGCGGGCGTCGTCCAAACATCCCCCCCTCCAACTGCTGCGGTTTGTCGCTGCTCATGACCGTAGCGGCGAGCTGAGTGATCTGCCGAGGTCATGAGCACGGCTTCGGTTCACAAGCAGAACGATGAATGGTGCGTCCAGCGCCGTTGCATGAGCCGGTAAACGCTCGACGGATTGGGCGATGATGCCAACCGCAGGCCCCGGCGCATCGCCGCAGCTTGAGCCAGAACGCAAGCCAAACCGACTGAGGTCATGACGACGGCGTTATATCGCGCCTGGGGCGCGATCGTAAAGTCGCTGAACGAAACCGGAGGGTCACGAATTATGAGCGGTCGTTCCACGGGTCGCATGGCGTTGAAGTGCCCCCTCAAATGCATCAAACAGCTTGCGCATGGCCGGCATTTTGTACGGAAACAAGTCCGGCGGATCCATTGCGTGCACGATCATGGCATTGTCTGCCTCGAACAGTATGAGCCGTCCATCTGTGAGCTCACCACAGTCAATACCGAAATAGTCGAGGCCAATCCGTTCTATGATCTCGCCGAATGCTAGCGTGTGGCGCGCAGCGAAGTCGCTGTCAAAGTGCTCCATCCAAACCGCTTCCTGCTCCCGCCGAGTGGCGCACGACTCCATCTTGGCGTTGAGGTAGTGCACCATCCAATGTTCCGATACCGCCATGTGACTTGCGAAAGGCCGACCATCGATGAAGACAATACGCTGCTTGCGGTAATATCCATCCGAACTGGCATAATCGATGAAGGGCGTTATGGTGAAGCGAACCGCCACATTGTGCCGCAGATAGTCCGATATCTGCTCAGTCCCTTCGATCTTCTGTGTTCCGTGCCCGGCATGCGCCCCGAACGGCCTCGCAATGATGGGGAAGACAACGCCCGGCAAAGTTTCATTTAGGGTGCGGCGTCCGATTGCAAGCTCACGAAGCATGGCCAATTCGACTGAGAACGTCTCAGGAACCATGACATGACGACTACCAACAAACTCCGCAGCCAGTCGCTCGCGAGCAAACTTCTCGATGCGCTGTGGTGCATTGTTTAGGATCGGCTTAGGCCATAGGGCCTGCCATCTCTCAAGCAGTTCGAGCACGGGGGAGTTGGCCTGCAACTCACCGATCGCCAAGATCGCCACATCGTGCTCGGGCAGCGACGGGAAGCTATCGAGCTCTGCGTCGACGTAGAGGGAGAGGAGACGCGTGTCGCTACTCTCGAGAAGGAACTCCACAGGCGTGTTTGCCATCAAGTTGCCGGCGGTCTTGATGAGCAGAACGCACAAGCCACCGCCACTGCCGTTGATTGTCTGGAAGAGGCGCTGATGTGAAAGGGCAATGCCTTGCAACTCTATTGACTTTTCGTGTTGACCGCAGACTTCGAGTACGGTGGAAAGATCGAGAAAGGCGGGAGTATCAAGGGGATCTGTCAAGGCTCGCTGCTTGAGCGCCGCCAATAAGCCGGTCAGGTCGCGCCGCTCGTACGCCGCACGCACGATCGCGGCCATACCGATAAGATTCGTGGTCATTCAAGCTCCATCGCAGCAAATGCTTCGCACCTTGCATGAGGAAGCTGGCTCGGGCCTGACAACCCTGATTGCGAAGTGCGCGTAAGCGGCGGAGTCGCAGTGATGGCTACTTCGGAAATCTACTGAATAATCGCCGCAATCCAATCACGCCAAAGATTGTCTTTGCTTTGGTCTGTCTTCGGAGCCTCCCGTCACCACAATCATATCGCTAAATTGCGCCGGAAGTAGCCAGGCAGGCATGAGCGCGATATAGCCAAGTCATCGCTACATCACAGGCTCCACAGCGCACAGTAGGTGCGTCTTAGGCGAGCCCTGCGCAAGCTAAGCAAGCTACTTCCGATTGTGTTAGCGCTAACATCCCACATACGGCGCTTTCACTCCTGCGCCCGCTGCACACTTGCGCTTGTGTGGCGGGCGTTCCCAAGGAGTATCCTTAGCCCGGCTCTCTCCCACCGCGATTATGTGATGGCAATTTGACGACCGACGTGGGGCCATCGATTTTGGTGGTGATGCGGCCACGCGCGGCTGGCGGCGCCGGTCGGCCAACGTGGGCAGCGGCGTCGATGTTCCTCTGTAGTTGACGTTCGGGTTCGGTCGCGGCACAGCGCGCCTGCGTTCATAATCGTCGCGCGGCCAGCATGAAGATCCCGCGGTCGGGACAGGTGGAAGCGAACGCGAGCTTCACACGCCTGACACTGATGGTGACGAGAGCGCCGATCCTGAGCAGCCTCAGCCGGATGGTGCCGCAGGTCGCCGCCGCGAGTTTCGTGCGGGGAAGTCCAACTTACGTCTAGGCCGAATGGACCACCAACGCCTCGCCGAAGTCGGCCTGCGCATATCGCCTCGCGCTCGACGGACCATCGATGCGCGATCCCAAGGCGACCAAAACGAAGACCACCGTGACGGACACGGACGCCAGCCCAGCAACAACACTCGCGAAGCCGGCAAAGGGAGCAAAAAAATGAACACCGCCCCTCGCCGCCCGCCCGTACGTGGCGCTGCGTCTCACTCGTGGCGGTCACTCCGCGTCATGCCGGAGGCATGCGTCCCGCATGACGCACGGGCGCCACTTGAAGCTTGAACGAAACCACGAACACTGAGATCAAAAAACTGCATCCAACGGCGCCATCAAGCTCGTGTGCCGCCCTGGTCGTCATCGACCGGATCAAGTGGTCGCCATGCACCGGACAGCATGGTCGTCATCGCCGGAATGCGCACTCTGCCGAACTTGTCTCCGGCGCCTATAGTGGCATCAGGCCAGCCTTCGTCAGAAGGGAGTGGTTTTCACGAAGGCTGGCAACCGCGCGTGGCATGTCGGGAGGCACTCAGCGCGTCGGCTATTTGGAGCGGTATTCACCTGCACCAACACATTGCTCCATATGCTCAGTGGATCAATGCGAACAGACTGGATGTTGCCGGCAAGGGTTGCTCCAGGATGATGCCGGCTCTGTCGTCTTTTACCCAAACGACCTTACCACTAATGCTCAAGCCGGGCCGGACGAGCAGATGGACCAAAGTGTTCACATGGGCATTGACCAAACCCATGACGCCGATACCCATTTCACTCGCGTTCAGCACAGCGACTTTCTCGATACTATCGCCGACGACGATGTAGGCTTGCAAATTCAATTGTTTGCGCTTTAGAGCACGACGTTCCGCCCAGAATGGTACCGTAACCATTCCATCTGAGCTGACGCAGGGGTGATACCCGATTTCAATCTCCGAAAGCACTTCCAGGACCTTGAAATACCGTTCGTTGTTTCGCATCGCCGGGATATCGGTCAACTGTTCACCAAGTTCCGAGATGGCGGTGCGGCACCCTCCGGCCAGCTCCTGCCAAGCACATGCGAGGACTTCGATGCCGATTGGCTCGTCGACGCCCGAGGCTTCGCAATGTTCCGCAAACCGCAGGGTTATGTTACGCAGGAATTCCAAGCGGTCATAGTATTCCCGAAGCTGACTAGAAAGCGGAAACGTATCGATGTGGACGCAAAGTTTCAGCAGGGATTGCTGAAAGAAAAGGGGCGGCGGCGGAATATAGCTAGACAAGCTCTTGCGGCTCGAGCTGTCGCTTTTTACCAATATCCAGTTTGCAATGCTCGCCGTCGCCGCCGTGAGCAATGCAGAATTCAGAAGTTCTTCCAGCAAGCCGGCCAATAGCGGCCGAATGTCTTCGCTCGCGTCGCCTTGTGCGAGGTGGCTGCGGTCAATTGCAACGTCGGTGTCATGGCTGTGAGCTGGCTGCATGGGCGGGCACCTCGAACTGAACATATGGCGAATGCCGAGCGGTTTGCGCGCGGCGCGAAAGATTTGAAAGTTTGCATGCGAGAAGAGGGAGGGAACATGCCGGCTAGGCCGGCGAGACACGGTGGCGTCATGCCAAGGCGCCTTGTGCAAAGGCGTAACTGTCTCACACCTACACTACGCCTCATGTGTAAAGAAGATTTTAAGATGCGACCCGGTCGAAGTTGGGTATTCTTGCTGGCCATCGCGCGACGCAATGTAAGCGGTGCGCCGTCTTCGGGCTCAAAAGCAGGCCCGAGTTGAAACGCAGCCGCTATCTCTGGCTCAAGAACGAGCGCAACCTGTCCGCCGACCAGTCAGCACAGCTTGGATCGCTCGCACGGACGAACCTGAAGACAGCACGCGCCTATCACTTGCGTCTCGCGTTCCAGGAAATCTACCAAGAGCGCTCACCCGAATGGGCAGCCCTCTTCCTCGACCGCTGGTACTCCTGGGCGAGACGTTCCCGTCTCGAGCCCATGAAGCGGGTGGCCCTCACCATCGACCGGCACCGAGACGGCATCCTGCGCTGGTTCGACAGCCGCATCGCCAACGGCCTCATCGAGGGCATCAACAGCCTCGTCCAGGCCGCCAAGGCAAAGGCGCGAGGCTACCGCTCCACCCGCACCCTCAAGGCCATCACCTACCTCATCGCAGGCAAACTCGACCTCAAACTACCCACGTGAAATAGCGGGGAACCAAAAATCTACTTCTCTACTTGTAAATTAAGAATAGCGTGAAAAAAATCAGCACCCATCTCGTCGAAATGTCGTTTCCCGTCCAGGTCGCTGAGTGGCTCCAAGAACTGCAAGCCACACTCCGTTCCTTTTGTCCAAACGACCGACGCTTTGCTCGATTCTCCATCCATAAAACACAGGGCAACGGCGGCATTTGCCATTGGCATTAGGCCTTGCCGGATGCGGATCCGTGCACCATATCTGGAAAGATCCACGATTTCCACGTTGTAACTCACAGACTGCTGCTCACATGCAGCATTGAAGCCGTTTTCCAACCTTGGTGCCGATCGACGTTCCGTCAAGTTCGTTGCCTGTTTTGAAACGACATCATGCTGGGCTTTGGCCTCCTTTGTACCCGAGATGGGCCGCAGTTCGAATTTCGTCATCGTTTGACCTTTCACCTTTCTTCTTCGACCGGAAGGCCTGCAGTATCGCTGGCCATGCAAAAGCTGGCTGCTGTTTGATTGCCGGCTTGGTTTTGGTGTGAGAATGCCCAGGCTCCAGCGAGCGATCGAGGGCCACTATGATGGTGTCAACGTCTTGCGCTACTTTTTTTAGGGTGAGTCGGTTTGCCCCGCATATTTCTATAGCGACGGCGCGGTAGCTCGACTGAATTGCATCTGAAAACAGGTGTCGCACCAATTCAACGGCTTCATCGAGGCTCTCTCTTGTGGATGATCGAAGCACAATTGCACGGTCTGTGGCGGGCATTGAGGATCTTGCTTCAGTGAGTGCGTCGCGCAATGCCGCGCTCGCACGCTTAGCAGTCTCCTCACGTAGCAGATTTAAAAAAGCAACCTTCGCGCTCGATGATATAGTGTTCGCGATGGTCGCCGTGGACCGCGACACGCTCATTGATTTCAGCTTGCTTAGGCCCCAATATAATGGCCAGAAGCTTGCTATGCTCCCAACGGCGAATACGAAGATTTCTGTATCCAACGCTCCCTCCGCAACACGCATGTTAGCTTGAATTTGATGACCGACAACTACGCAGAGAGCGCGCGCAACCTTGCGCCAGCCTTGTTGGCTTGAGCCGGTGCATCAGTCCACATTCGGCGGGGGCGAAAGCGTCGGAGAGTTTGCCTCGGGCATCGCCGAAATGGTTTGGGTGGTGGAAAAATGCGTCGGCGCGAATAAGCAAGCAGGTGGATATTCACGCGGGCCGAAGCTGCGGAGCAATTTGCAAATCCTCAACAGAATGATTGACATTCTGCGCACTGGATCGCCGTGGTGCGACTTGCCGGAACGCTACGGCCCCTACACGACTGTCTACAACCGCTTCAATCGCTCGCAGAAAGCAGGCATCTGAGACAAGTTGATGGATGCTATTGTGAATGCCCACGACGGCGTTCGCCCGGTCAGCTCATGATTTCGCCGGGCAACGATCACGTCATCACGGTTGCCGAGGCGCTGCTCGACGGACTTGAGTCACGCGCCATTGTCCTTGCTGACACCTGATTACGCACCATAGTCAGACATTTTGAGATGGCTGTATGTGGCCGGAGCGTGGTAGCGCTTGATCACCTTCGCGCCTTCCCGGCGCTTCTCCTTGAGCTTGAACGAGGGCTGGAATAAGTTCACGTGCAGCCGCGCCACCGCGTAGAGACGGGCTATCGCCTGGGCCGTCTCGAGACCGTCGAACCGTCCATAACCGATGAGCCTTCTGACGACCGCGCCGTTCTTCTGTTCGACAAATGCCTGGTCGTTCTTCTTGCCTCCTCGCTGTTCGGCGTGGGTGATGTGACCGCCGTTACTTGACGCTGGACGTTCTCATCGCATCCCTTTGTTCGATCGAAGACCATCCCTCCGCCCCGACCTGCCGTTTGCGGTGGCCGTCGCGCGCAGGGGTCGTCAAGGCTGGCCGGCACGTCGTTGGTGCGGCGGGCTCGACGCTTCCAGGCCACGTCTTGACGGCCGCGAGCACGTCGGCAGGATCGAGGCTCCTCGGGCGCCGGAGTTGCAACCAATGCGCGATACGGATCTGTTCCAGCTGGCTCTCGGGCTGGTGCCGCCATGGATGGTGAAGGCGTGCAACTTCGACGCTGCCAAGAAGCGCCTGGATATTGAGATCGACTTTGCCAGGGGCGGGCGCTTTCCCTGTCCGCAGTGCGCGACCCCCGACTGCCCGGTGCACGACACCTCCATGCAGACGTGGCGGCATCTCGACTTCTTCCAGCATCAGGCCTTCCTGCATTCCAGGACACCGCGCATCACCTGCCCGGACTGCGGCGTCAAACAGATCACCGTACCCTGGGCCCGGCCCGGCTCCGGCTTCACGCTGCTGTTCGAGGCACTTGCCATGGCGCTGATGACGGCCATGCCGGTCGCGACCGCCGCGCGTCTGATCGGGGAGCACGACACCAAGATGTGGCGCGTGCTGCACCACTGGGTCGAGAAGGCGCGGGAGCGCGCCGACTACGCCGACGTGCGGCGCGTGGCCATCGATGAGACGGCCGCAAAGCGCGGGCATAACTACGTCTCGCTCTTCGTCGATATCGATCGTCGGCGTGTTCTGTTCGTCGCCGACGGTCGGGACGCCGGCACGGTCGCCGCCTTCGCCGACGACCTCGAAGCCCACAAGGGCGATGCCTCGCGCATCAAGGAGGTCTGCATCGACATGAGCCCCGCGTTCATCAAGGGTGTGGCCGACAACCTCACCGAGGCGGAGGTTACCTTCGACAAGTTCCATGCCGTCAAACTCGTCAACGACGCCGTCGACAAAGTGCGCCGCGACGAAGCCAAAAGCAGGCCCGAGTTGAAACGCAGCCGCTATCTCTGGCTCAAGAACGAGCGCAACCTGTCCGCCGACCAGTCAGCACAGCTTGGATCGCTCGCGCGGACGAACCTGAAGACAGCACGCGCCTATCACTTGCGTCTCGCGTTCCAGGACATCTACCAAGAGCGCTCACCCGAATGGGCAGCCCTCTTCCTCGACCGCTGGTACTCCTGGGCGAGACGTTCACGTCTCGAGCCCATGAAGCAGGTGGCCCTCACCATCGACCGGCACCGAGACGGCATCCTGCGCTGGTTCGACAGCAAAATCGCCAACGGCCTCATCGAGGGCATCAACAGCCTCGTCCAGGCCGCCAAGGCAAAGGCGCGAGGCTATCGCTCCACCCGCACCCTCAAGGCCATCACCTACCTCATCGCCGGCAAACTCGACCTCAAACTACCCACGTGAAATAGCGGGGAACCGATTGTTCAGAGGTTCCGTTCCCTAAGCAGCGGACTTGAACTTAGGGCCCCATTCTGCGATCAATTTAGTCACGCCGTCGAGCGGCACCGGTCTGCTAAACAAATAGCCTTGTGCTTCGTCACAGCCAAGTAATGCCAACCCCTTCCGTTGCTCCTCGGTTTCCACACCTTCGGCGGTGGTGTGCATCCCGCGCGAGCCTGCAATGTCAACGACGGCGCGAACAATGGCTGATGAGCTTGCGTTTGAGCCAAGCTTGGAAACGAAGCTACGATCAACTTTGATCCGATCGAAGGGAAAGCTCTGAAGATAGCCGAGTGAAGAGTATCCGGTCCCAAAATCATCCATGGCAATGCGGACACCGAGGTCCTTCAGCGTCTGCAGTGTTGCGAGGTTGCTCTCAGTGTTTCGCATGAGGAGCCCTTCGGTGATCTCCACTTCCAACCGAGTTGGGTCAAGACCGGTTTCCACGAGAATGCGTTCAATCATTCCCGCAAGACCTGGATTGGTAAATTGTACAGGCGAGAGATTGACGGCCACAGTCAGATTTTTGGGCCACCTTGCGGCCTGACGACAAGCTTCTTGAAGGACCCACTGACCGAGTACCTGGATCAAGCCACACTCCTCCGCAATGGGAATGAACTTATCCGGCGGCACCATTCCATTGACGGGGTGACGCCAACGCGCCAGCGCTTCGAACCCTACAATAGCATTATCTTGCAAATGCACTATCGGTTGATAGTGGAGTTCCAACTTCTCGTTGATGATGGCTTCGCGCAGATCGGCTTCGATCTGCTGTCTCACCTTCATGCCCTCATTCATGTCCTTCGAGAAGAAGCGATACGTGGCGCGTCCTGCCGCCTTCGCGGCATAAAGGGCAAGATCAGCTGCGATCAACAGCTCGTTGCATGTTTGACCGTTATCAGGTCCGATTGCAATGCCGATACTTGCGCCGATCAAGAGCTGATGGCTGTCGATGTCATAAGAACGACCGATAGCATCGACCAAGCGTTGCGCGACAATTTCTGGTCTTTCTGTCCGCTCACTGGACGACAGAACAACCGCGAATTCATCTCCGCCCAAGCGCGCAATGAAATCGTTCTGTCGCAGAGAAGCCTTTAGGCGTTCCGCAACGATCTGCAAGAGCTTGTCACCAACCGCATGGCCCTGGGTATCGTTGACGAACTTAAACCGATCTAGATCCAAATAGAGTACGGCAAACGGGTGGGGTTCGCTGCCATACGTAGGCATTCGTTCTGCCAAGACCTTGTCCAGGTGCTGCATTAGCGTGCGCCGGTTGGCGAGACCAGTCAGAGCATCTTCTGACGCCATCTGGTCCGCTTGGACTTGAGCCTGTCGACGCTGAGTGACGTCTGAAAAGGTTCGAACGAAGCCTCCGTTTCGAAGGCGCGAACTGCGAACTTCAATCACTGTACCATCCGGCCGGACACGCTCGTACATCTCGAACTTTCCAATCGCGTCGGAAGGCCCAAAGGCCTCCAATGCACCCAGTTGCTCGGGCAGGTCGGCATTGATGAACTCACCGCGCTCCTCTTGAAGAGCTACCAGCTCATCGAATTGAGGTGGTGAATGAAGGAATGAGCGTGGTAAATCGAGAAGGTCGAGTGATTTCTGATTCAAGATTGGGATCTGAAGATCCCTGGTGACCATCATAATACCTTGGCTCATGTGATCCAGGGTCAACTGTAACTGCTCGGCTTTTTCCTTAACCTGCACCTCAGACAGCCACGCGCGTCGTGTGGCCAAAAAAATCAACAGTGAAAGCAGGAGTCCGGCCATCATCATGATGTACGCATTGTGTTCGGAGTTTCCGTAGACGGTTCGCTCGGGAAGGCTGGCACTCACGACAACCGGTTGACCCGCCACCCTCCTCAGGCCGACCAACACCGCTGTCCCGGATACAGCGCCGCGATCCCAGAACGGCTCCAGCTTATCTTTGTTGAGATTTGGAATCAGGCCTGTTGTCGATAGATCTTGCCCCAGACGGAAGCGTTCATCGGGGTCGCCGCCAGATGCACGCACTATCCCATCGGTTCCAAGCAGCGCGTAACTAGCCCCTTTGCCAAGATCGATTCGGCCATAGAACGACTCGAAATGGGCAGGATTGAAAGAAGCAACAACCACGCCGCCGAACGTGCCATCGGACATCAGAAACCGTCGGGTCAACTGAACTGACCACTTGCCGCTTGCACGACCAACTACGGGTCTGCTGATGAACAGGTCGTCGCTAGTTCTACCGATATGAAAGCGATAGTGCTCGCGGTCACTCAAGTCCGTCGCAGGGGCTGGCTGCGGCCCAACATTCGAGGCCCTCATGATGCCGTTGGCATCGATGATTGCCACTTGGACGATTAGAGCGCTGAGGATGTCGGTCGTGCTGACAATGCTGTGAAAGTCGTGGTTACTTTTTCCCGATTCAATCGAGCGACGCAGATACAATAGAGCCTTATCCATTTCGCCAATCGAGCGGAGCACGTTCTCTTCGAACAGGAGCGTGACGTTCTGAAGATCGCGCTTACCGCCTGCCAAATCGATGGCTCTGTTTTCAATATGCTTGGCGACAATTCCAAGCCAAAGTGCGCAGACCATGGTCACGCCGAGCGACGTGGATCCAAGCCAAGACTTACGACGCCACAAGGCCATTCGCTTGATGGCACGACGTGTTTCACGAAGCCGCATTGTCTATTGCTCATACTGAATTGAAGCGGGAGGCGCTATTGCTGACCCAACGTGGGACATTCACAGGGCCAGACGTTGTGCTTCTCACGATGATGGTGTTGGCGGTTGCTGTGGCGGCAACGCCTGAGTCCGGGCCAGAGCCGGAACGACAGAGAGACATCATATCTCTGATGCTGTGGATCGAGCAACCATCAGTCTGTCGTAAGCCAATCATGCCCGAGGAAGGCAATAGAAAGCGTTAAGCTGGTTGGTATTTTGATGATCTAAGTTGTCTATATTTTGGTAACGATTAAGTAGGCATTTCAGCTGGATGTCAGCCAAAGGCAGGCAACAGGGCTCTGTTCGGCAATCAAATTGAGTGTAAGCGGTGCTCAGCTCCTGCATTCCTTTGGCTTGGTTCCGCTCTGATGTAGCGGCTCTGTTCGGCTTTCATTTTGAAGTGCATCGACCGGCGGCCTGAAGGTATCGTTCGGGGGTGAAGTTTAGCACCGAGGCGGTCGATGGCGCGGCGCCAACCAAGGTAGCTTGGCAGATACCGTGAGGCAACGCCATTGACGCGGGCCATCCTGCCCTTGAGGCGGCTGGTGTAGCCATTGACGTTCTGGATGTGGAACCCTTCATAGACGTGCTCGCCGCGACTGGCGATGATCGGGATGTGCAGGATCCCCTCGGCGTGCGCGAAGGCACCGTAGGCATCGCGCCCATCACTCACGAGCACGGCGTCCTTGGCGACGATCGGCAGCAGATGGGCCGCGAACGAGCGAGCCTTGAGATCGTGCATAACATGGTCCGTGGTCGCGCCGCTGCGGTCGCGGACGATGAGAGTACAGTCGTGCTCGTCGGTCGATAGTCCCCTCTTCCTGGCGGTGCCGCCACGTTTCCTGGGCGCGCGGCCGACAAGCCGCTTCGATCCCTGCATGCCACTGTTTTCTGCCGACGATATGGATAGTTAGGGAATTTGAGGTTCAATCGTTCCAACTTTTCAATTGCTAGCCTTGGGCCCCGTCGCATGTATGCTCATCCATCCTTTGACGAGGTACTTGACGATTTGCGCGACGAAGGTTTGCGATCGGAATCATTGGCTGGCACTCGCGGTCGTTGTTTAGACTTAGAAGTTCCAGCCAAGTCCGGTCAGGTTGCAGAACCATTGGCTCATGTCCGCCGCGCCTACGACGACAGTCCATCAGAAGCGATTTCAGATCATCGGCGCGAGAGGCACGACGTCTATCACAATCAACTGCGGCCGGGTCTCACCGTACCGGAACTAAGGCGCCTTCGCCGACAACTGGCACGTGCGTGTCATCCAGATCGCGTACCTGTCGCTGCTACCGCCGTTGCAACCGAACGGATGGCCTTGGTCAATCGTATGATTGATGATGCACTGGCCGCAGCTCGATAGACTTCGCAGATCTACTGCGGGCAGGCCCTCGCATGCGGATTCCGGTGAAGGTGGAAACCCGCTTATACCGGCCCGCCATTCATTTGACCTGTGGTATCCGGGGGTAGGTGCACAGCGATGTGAGGCGGCCCGTTTCTACGACGAGTCGGTTCCACGAGTGTGATGCGGCGTCCGCGATGGCGTCGTAGTCGGCGTGCAGGCGGTGCGAAAGGAAGCGCTCTTTCAGTTGCAGCCAGACGCGCTACATCAGAGCCGAACAGAGCGAGCACGGTTCGTACCAATCAAATCACACACTCAGGAGCAAAACTGAAACGAACATACACGACAGCGGTACGTTTGTTCACACAACTCCACAGGAATATCCTTATTGTCGAATGCTATCCGCGTGCACCTCAAGAACATCATCGCCTGAGCATCTAACGGGTTATTAGCTTCTGTATCAGCAGACAACATTGGCTTTATTGTCGCAATGGCACGATCTATCGGTGTTTTATAGTGTTCTGCATAAGTGTCGTGCAACGTTTCTTGTCCCCACGACTGCAGATCTGCCAAATCCGGGAAGCGAGATTGTTCTACTATTATTGATTCCTCGCAAACCAATTGACCGTCGATTCGCCACTCTCGCAATAATCTAATTACACGGGGAGCCATGGATTGGCGGTGCCGGAGCCGGAGCGCTTTGGTCTCGGCTGGCGTTGCGTCACTTGCACTAATCTTGGTCAGAGAAATCTGAGGCGATATCCGATTGCCGTTGTCATCGCACAGCCGAAATCCATGCGGGGCGGAGCGTGCGTTCGCTTCCTTCACGAATGTACCGCGACCGCGCTCGCGAGTTACAATACGCTCCTGCACAAGCTTATCCATTGCCTTGCGCATCGTACCGACACTCACGCCAAAATCACGCGACAGCTGGACTTCACCAGGCAATGGAAATCCATGCTTCCATTCACCTGATTCAATGCGCGTTCGAAGCAACCCAAGTACTTGCTCGTACAGCGGACCCGAGAAATTGTATTGCATTGCGACCCTCAAAATTCCCCTCCTCTGGGGTCAAGCACCTCAGAGCGCCCATGAAAACTGAGTGACCGTGGTATGGGAGTAATCAATGACTTCGGCCGTGTCAATCTTGGACGTAGATTGCACAGCCCATCTGAAACCGAACACCTGCGACACCGCATACTTCGGTGGGATCGAGATCATCATGTGGACGTGGTCACGCATCATGTGACCCTCCTCAATCCGGCTCTCCTTCTGCTTGGCCAATCCTGATTACGCACCATAGTCAGCCATTTTGAGGTAGCTGTAGGTAGCCGGTCTTGGTCGTGATGGCGGCGCGGCCGAGTGACGGGATCATGGCGGCGAGGTCGAAGCGATTGTTGAAGCGCCATTCGAACTCGGCGAGCGTGCGCACGAGGTGCTTCTTGCGCACCGCGCGGTAGGTGCGCGACGATCGCGCTCTTGATGTTGCCGAGCATGGTGTTGACCCATTGGAACGCGGGATGCCGCGCGGCGCGGCGTCCCGATGCCGGTCGGCAGGGCGACATGGACGCATCCGGCATCGGCGACGCCGCGAAAGCACGACAGCCCATCGGTGACGACGGTCGCACCCGGCGCGATGATGCGCTTGGCGAGCCCCTTCACGCGGCGGCGCTTGAAGCGGGCGATGCGCCGGAGCTTGATCTTCGCGGCCGCCCGTCGGCGCTGGTCTGGACGGCCACGACGATCGGCTTCTTGCCGGGACTGCCACGACCGCGTCTTGCCGCCGCCGCGCTCGCCGCCGAGATAGGCGTCGTCCATCTCGATGCGGCCTCGAGCCGGTCGCCCTCGCTCGTCGATCCGCATCACCTCGGCGAGCTTGGTCTTGATCTTCCACGCCGTCGTCTGCGTGACGCCGAGCCGGCGGCCGAGTTCGATCGAGGAGATGCCCTGCTTGGTCTGCGTGATCAGGTACATGGCGCGGAACCAGATCGTCAGCGGCACCTTGGTCGACGTCGAAGATGGTGCCGGCCGTCAGCGAGGTCTGCCGCCGGCAGGCGTTGCACTGGTAGAGCCGCCGCGAGACCGACGATGCAATGCTCGCGGCCGCCGCACTTCGGGCAGACGAAACCCCGTCAGGCCAGCGCCAGCTGCGCGAGCGCCGCGACACCGTCTCCTCGGTGCCGTAGAGGCCCACGAAACCGCGCCTCCGAGAGACCCTTCTGAAACTGGATGCGATTGCGCGCCATGGCCATCCCCCTCGATCTGCTCGCATTTCAGCAGATCACGGTGGCGTCAGGAAGGCTTACGATGGTGCGTAATCAGGAAGGTTCATCGAAGTAGCGCATCGAGCCGAATCCAGACTTCCTCAGCTCTCCTCCGAATTCCCGCTTATCCCAATTGCCATCCGAGTTGGTGGCACAGGATTATCGAACGCACCGTGAGCGTCGCTTGATCATCTACCGTTCGCTCGGCCTTTACTAGCAAAACGAAATCGCCATGCCTCAATCCAAACGAGTTCGACAATCTCCACTGCCTCGGTTGGTCCGCTTCCGGGATGCGCCGTACTACCTCGGCATGGATCGCAATCGCTTCAACATCGAGGTGCGGCCGCTTGTCACCGAAGTGAGAATAGGGACGCAAGGCATCGCCTTCGACCGCCTTGAACTTGACGCCTGGGTGGACGACTATCTAGCCCGCAACGGACGTCCCACTCGGAAAGGAGGCAATCTATGGGACGTAAGAAAATGCCCGGCCTCTTCATGCGGGCCGGGATTTGGCATGTCGACAAACGCATCGGCGGGCGGCGAGTTTGCCAAAGCACTGAAACAGCTGACCTCCAGGAAGCGGAACGATACATCGCAAGGGTAATGGAACTGTCCCGACAAGCTCAGGTGTACGGTGTCAGACCTGCTCGAACCTTTGAGCAGGCTGCTGCGAAGTTCGTGTTGGAAAACCAACACAAGCGGAGCATCGGTGATGACATCATGCATCTCAATCAGTTGGTCCCTTTGCTTGCGACGACGCCTCTCGATCGGATACATCGCGGCACTTTGCAGCCTTGGATCGAGAAGCGGCAACGGCAAGGGAAAGCTTCAGGCACCATCAATCACGGTCTCAAGGTCGTTAGGCGCATTCTGAACCTCGCATCCTCAGAGTGGGTCGACGAGCACGGCCTGACGTGGCTGCCATCGGCCCCCAAGATTAAACTGCTGGCTGATGTAGAGAAGCGGTCACCACATCCTCTCAATTGGGAGGAGCAGACAAGGTTGTTTCGTGAGCTTCCTGAGTACCTGGCACAAATGGCTCTGTTTGCGGTGAATACCGGCTGCAGGGACCAAGAAGTTTGCCAGTTGCGTTGGACCTGGGAAGTGCAAGTGCCGGAACTAGGTACCAGCGTGTTCCTCATTCCGGGCTCTCGGGTCAAGAACGGTGATGTTCGTCTTGTGGTGATGAACCGCGTTGCCAGATTGATTGTCGAAAGTCTGCGGGCCACCCACCCCGAGTTCGTGTTCACTTTTCGGGGCAAGCCAATCACTAGGATGCTAACTTCAGCCTGGATCCGCGCGAGAGAACGAACTGGATTAGCGAACGTTCGCGTGCACGATCTAAAGCATACATACGGTCGGCGGTTGCGCGCTGCTGGTGTAAGCTTCGAGGACCGTCAAGACCTTCTAGGCCACCGATCAAACCGCATCACGACACACTACTCAGCCGCCGAGCTTTCGCGACTTCTTAACGCGGCGGAATGTGTGGTCGAAAGGGGCGGGACATGGCCAGAGTTGGTCATGCTAAGAGGCAATTTGAAATAGCCTTCCCGCAAAACTTCCGCAAGCCCAATCGATAGGCTTGCTGGAACACTACTTAAGTCCTTGAAATCCATGGTGAGCTCGGATGGGTTCGAACCATCGACATCCTGATTAAAAGTCAGGCGCTCTACCACTGAGCTACGAGCCCAATCGCTGGGACGGGCGGAACCTATGAGCGACAACGCTCCAGGTCAAGGAATAAGGGCGCCTCGCATTGCGAAGCGCCCCTTGCCATGATCGATTGCCAGGTAACCCGTGCGTAATCTTAGCCGCGAAGGCGGTTCTTCACGATCCGCGGAAACTCTTCCGGAGCGCCGAACTCCGCTTCATTTCCGGCATAATCGTTACCCTGCTGTGCAGTCGCGGCGCGTGCAGGAACAGCCGAGGCGCCCTGCTGACGGGCCTCCTCGTTTGACCACCAGCGGTCCTGCTGCTGAGGTGCCGGCTGGGGTGTCTGGCGTGCAGGCACCGGCGGCGCTGCGGCTTGCCTGGGAGCCGTCTGCTGTGGGGCAAGCTGATTGGCTGGTGCGGCCTGGATGCCGGCTCCCGTGAACCAAGCGTCGATCAGGTCGATTTCGTCGGCCGAAAGGTTCAAGCCTTGATCGCGGCAGCGCGCCGCCACGAAATTGCGGAAGCGGCTGGCGAACAAGCTCGGCGACGCGCCGTGCTCGAACCAGGGATCCTGCTCGCTGACCACTTCCAGCACGAACCGGACATCGTCGCGCCGAATATCCACGCCGGTCTCACGGGCTCTAGCCATGATGTTGGAAAGCGTCTGCGCACCAAGCAATCCCTGCTCGTTGATCTCCTGCGACATAGCATCGAACAGCGCCCGATATTCAGGCGGCGATAGCGGTGGTGCCTGGCTGGCATCGTGAATGCGGGCAATCGACTGCTGCAACGCTGAGGTCTGCTCCGGACCGCGGGTGGACTGGGGCGGCGCAACCGGAGCCGCAGGCTGGGGTGCGCGAGCAATCGGCGCCGATGCCTGCAGCCGCGGATCGATCATCGGACGGCGCTGTGGCGTCTGTTGGATCGGGGACGGATCGGCCTCGCGGGCCAACGGATGGGCGACCGGATGGGCAGCCGTCTGTTGCTGACGCAACTGCGGCTCTACATAAGTTGCAGCACCAATAAACCCCGGCCGCTCGATGCGCTCTTCGCGGATCTCCAAACGCGGATCAGGACGTTGCTCGTGAAGGGGCTCCGCCCGCAACTCCTGGCGTGGCGTCGCGCGCAATTCCTGCCGCAACTCCGGACGGACTTCGGCGCGGGCGATCTGCTTCGGTTGCTCGACGGGGACATCGATCGGCAGTGAGCGGCGAACCTCGAATGCCAGATAGGGCGGCTGGTCGGTCAGCCGGATGTCGTCGGGCAGGGACTTCAGCAGCAATTCACGGAAGCTGCCCGAGCCAGCCCAATTGGTGGCGATGGTCTTGTCATGACCGAGCGCGCGCATGGCACGGTCCGCGAGTGCCTCAAGCGGCAGCGGCACTGTCGAGCTGCGCACGGCGCCAATCACTTCGGCGATGATATCCTGGGCAATCGACTCGTTCTGCACGCTGGCAGTAATTACCGCTGGAGCTTCGCCATCCTTCTGACCGGGCAGCTTGCCTTCGAGCAACAAATTGATCAGCGCCGACTCGCGAACTTCGCCGTCACTGATCGCGGTGTAAGGCGCGGCGGTGTAGTCGTTGGCGAAAATCACCGTACGACGCGCATGCGCCCGCAAGCGATGCAGCACCGGCGTGAAATCAGCATCACCCGACAAAATCACGAACTCGTCGAAATAGGTGTCGTGCGTGAGGTAATCGCGAACGTCCATCACCATGCGGATGTCGGACGAGTTCTTGAGCTGGGCGGTGAGCGGCGGGCAATCGACGATCTCGAAGCCGGCGCGCAGGAAGTGGTGGCGCACGAAAGGAAACGAGTTCATGTCGGTCGAGTTGTCGCTGGTATTGCGGCGCGGCACCGGATTGCCATAGCAGCGGTTCATCACGATCCGACGCTGAACGTCGCCGCCGTAACCGTTGGTCGGCGTGATCAGGCGACCGCTTTCGATCTCCTTGACCCACGAGAGAGCATCCTTGGCGAAACGCTTGGCGGCCTCTTCGCTCTTACGCTTCAGTGACAGATAGATGTTGTCGTAATCGACGAACACAGCGCTCAAAATGGGTCCCGAGGACTGGCGCTTCATAGTGTTGAACTCCCGCTTGCGAATCGCTCGAACTGCTGCCGCCGAACCTTCATGAGTTGCGAAAGCACCGCAAGCGCACACGGGACGCTGTTTCGAGCGATCGAAAATTATTCGATCAAAAACAATGGATTAGCGCGAACTCTCTGAGATCGAAAATAGTGGATAAGCGCAGCATCGCCGCGATCCGACCACCGCGCCGCCCGCATTTTCAGCCTAGATCGCAGCCATCGGCCAGAATTTCAAATCCGGAAAAAGTGAACCCCGGCGCCACGGTGCAACCGACCAGCGTCCAGGCGCCGGCACTGCGGGCGCGCTGCCATTGGCCGGCCTTGACCACCGCCTGTGGGCGCTGCCCATGGGCCAGGTCGACACCAAGCAAATGCACTTGCGTGGCGTCACCACCGTTTGAGATTTCGAGGTGCAACGGACTGCCAGCATACCAATGCCAGACCTCGGCGGCGTCAACGCGGTGCCAGCGCGACACTTCGCCGGCGCGCAACAGGAAGTAGATCGCTGTCGAATGCGCACGCCCGCCGCCGGCATCGGAATCACGAAACGTCTCGCGATAGCAACCGCCCTCAGGATGTGGCTCAAGTCCGAGCAGCCGGATGATGTCATCGGCGGTAAGTTGAGTTGGGGCTGGTAGGTGCATTTGAGGGCGACCTGCGCTTTCATTTGCATCGAGCCGACCAGCGTTTCCGGCGAGCTACGATCGTAGCCCAATCAAGATCTGTTCTTGCGCTCCCTGATCTCGCCGAAGACTTGCCAGTCCTTTGCGCCGGGCATGGCGAGGCGGGCGAGGATGGCGGAGCTTTTCACGCGCAGGAACGGGTTGGTCGCGAGTTCGAGATCGAGGCGGGTCGGCAACGTCGGCTTGCCGGCTGAACGCAGACTATCGATCTCCTTCGAACGCGCCTGTAGCGCCTCGTTCTCCGGCTCGATCGTGAAGCGCGAACTTGGCATTGGCGGCGGTGTATTCGTGACCGGCATAAATCGTGGTCGCGGGCGGCAGGCGCATCAGCTTGGCGAGCGAGTTCCACATCATTTCCATGGTGCCCTCGATCACCCGGCCGCAGCCCAGCGCGAACATGGTGTCACCGACGAAGGCAACGCCGATCTCGGGCAGATAATACGAAATGTGCCCCAGCGTATGGCCGGGCGTATCGAGCACACGCACCTCGGTGGCGCCGAGCTTAAAGCTGTCGCCGTCACCAACCTTGGTGTCGATGCCGGGGATCTTGGCGGCCTCGGCACGCGGGCCGATAATCGTGCACTTGTGACGGGCTTTCAGCGCCAAATTGCCGTCGGTATGGTCGGCATGATGGTGGGTGGTGAGAATGTGGGTGAGCTTCCAGCCCTTCTCCTTCAACGCGGCCTCGACTTGCGCGTCGTTCGGCGCATCGATGGCGGCGACCAGCCCGCTTTCGCCGTCGCGCACAAGCACGCCATAGTTGTCGCTGAGGCAAGGAAACTGGTGGATCTCGACGTTAGACATGGGAATGACCTCGAATTTGATGCAATCGCGACTGGGAGCCTTGACCAGACGAGACATTGACGGATGCTGCCCAATAAAGCCTGATCAGAGTGACATGACCAGCCTGCCAGACGGAGACTTGATGCAACGCTACCTAACACTGCTGCCATTCTTGGGCGCCGTACTGGCCGTGGCCTCGACCGGAGCGCTCTTCCGACCGGGCCCCTGGTACGACAGCCTGCGCAAACCCAGTTGGACACCGCCCGGCTGGTTGTTCGGGCCAGCCTGGGCCCTGCTCTATGTTCTGATCGCCTTCGCCGGCTGGATTGTTTGGCGCGCCGACGGCTTCGGCTTGCCATTGGCAGTCTGGATCGTGCAACTGCTCGTCAACGGCAGTTGGTCTTGGGTGATGTTCGGCTTGCGCCGGATTGGCGCCGCCATGGCTGTGCTTTGCCTGCTATGGCTTGCGATCATAACGTTCATGGCGCTCGCGTGGCCGCTGAGCACAGACGCCAGCTTGCTGTTCGCGCCCTACCTGGCCTGGGTGACGTTCGCCGGCGCACTCAACTTCGCGGTTTGGCGCCTCAACCCCTGACGATCAGACGAGGCAACACTTCTTGTGCTTCTTGCCTGAGCCACAGGGGCACGGATCGTTGCGGCCGACTTTCGCACCGTTGCGTACGAAGGTCTCGCCAGCATGGTGATGATGGCCGTGGTCGTGCCCATGGTTGCAATTGGGGCCATGCACATGGCCCTCATGCCCATGCTGCGCGATGACGGCGTCGGCCTGGGCGGCCAAGTCTTTGCTCTGGTTCATCTTAGTCGTTCTCTGTGATTGGTTCGCAGTATCTCTAGCATCGATGGCAGGTCGGTGCCAGACGGCAGCTTTTCAAGTCTTTGGCCGCGACTGCGGCTTGTTGACGAGATAAATGCCGAGTGCAACCAGCGCCAACGCGACGCCTAGCCGCCACGTCACTGGCTCGTTCAACAAGAGATAGCCGGCGATGACCGCAAATATGGGCCCCAGGAAAGTGAACACCGACACTTGGCTCGCTGGATAGGTATTGAGCAACCAGAACCAGACCGCGTAGCTGATGAACACCACCACGACAGTCGTATAGAGGAACGACCACACGACGATCGGGCTGAGATCGACGATGCCTCGTTCGCCCCAATACCAGGCCGTCAGCAGCAGAATCGGCGCCGACACCACCAATTCGTAGAACAGGTTCTTTTCCGGCGAGATCCATTTCAACCTTGTCGAGCGGATCACCAGCGTCGTCGCCGCCCAGAAGAAGCCCGCCGCCAGACAATAAAGATCGCCGCGCAGATTGGCCGCCGTTGCCGCCCCGCCCAACCGATCGCTGAGCGACACCATCAGCCCGGCGAATGCCGCCAGAAGTCCCACCACCTTCAACACGCTCAACCGGTCGCCGGGCAACAAATAGTGGGCGCCGACCGCGACGAAGAATGGCGCGGTATAGAGGAACAGCACCCCGCGCGAGGCCTCGGTCAATGAGAGGCCGGGACCGATGAACATGAAGTTCAGCGAAAACAGCAAGCCCGACACCATGCCTGGCCAGAATGTGCCGTCGCGCGCAAACAGTGGAATGCCGCGCCAGCGGGCCCAGGCCCAGATCAGCAGCGCCGCAATGACACTGCGCAAACTGGCCTGGAACAGTGGCGTGATGCCGTCGTTAGCGACTTTCATCGCCACCTGGTTGAGCCCCCAGGACATGCAGCAGCCGACGAGGCCGATGACGGCGATCAGATCGATCGGCCGCAGTCCGGGTTGCGCCAAGGGAACCGGCGCGCCATCGATCTTTTGTTGCATGGGTGGATCAGCTTTCAGTGCAAAATCGCGCCCTTTGCCAGGGCATCGAGCAAGCGCTCCAGCGTTGCCAGAGTCGAACGATCGACGATGCCGTCGACGCAAGTCGGCCGGAAGTGCCGCTGGAAGGCGCGCACCACCGTTGCCAGATCCTGACCGCTCGCACCATCGACACCGACGCCGTAGCCGTATGCGACAAGCATGGATCTCATGGCCTCGCTCATGCCGGGATCGTCGCATGCTCGTTCATGCGCGCGCCGTGGCACTGCCGGCACCCAATGACCGACGCCTGCGTGCGCCATCCAGCGCCAATCGAATTTCTCGCCCGGATCAATCTTGCGCAATGGCGCGACGTCGGAATGAGCAAGCACCCGCTCGGGCGCAATGCCGTTTCGCGTGGTTATATCGAGCGCGAGATCGCGCACCGCGCGCATTTGCGCCCGTGGAAATGCGTGATAGCCGTCCTCGTGACCTGGGTTTTGGATCTCGATACCAACCGAGGCCGAATTGATATCGCTCTCGCCTGCCCAGTGCGCGACGCCGGCATGCCAGGCACGCAGTCGTTCCGGCACCATCTGGGTAATGCGGCCTGTCACATCGATCACGTAGTGACAGGAAACCTTGCTCTCCGGCCGCGCCAGCCAATCGATTGCCTTCGCGGCACTCGGCATGCCGGTGTAGTGCAGGATCAACATCGTGGGCGCGAAGCCGGCCCGGCGTTCACCGACGTTCGGCGACGAATGCAAATCACTGACCCACCGGCTGTCGGGCTCGAACCGAGGCGCGCTTCCGGACGTCACAGGCCGCGCTCCTTGGCGATGCGATGATAGGCGCCATTGATCTCGGCAAGCTTGGCGGTGGCGAACCTGACGAACTCATCCGGCACGCCACGCGCGATCAGGTGGTCTGGATGATGCTCGCGGACCAGTTGCCTGAACCGAGCCTTGAGCGCTGCATCGTCGACATCGGGCGATAGCCCGAGGATGGTATAAGCATCATCCGGATCATGGACGAAAAGCCCACGCTGCGAACGGAACTCCGCCTTGGAAAACCCGAACATCTCGGCCGCGAGCATGAGATGACGCTCTTCCTCGGGATGCAGGATGCCGTCCGAAACCGCGATGTGGAACAACCCCTCGAGCACATCGTGCATGAGCTCCCGATCTTGCCGCAGCAGGCGGGCGACCTCGCGCGCATAGGCGTCGAAGCCCGCGACATCGCGGGCGGCCAGTTCGAACATGCGGCGAATGTTGTCGCGCTCGTCGTGGACGATACTGTGCAGCCGCTCGAACGCTTCCAACTCGATCCTGGATGCTATGCCGTCAGATTTGGCGAGCTTCGCCGATAGCGACACCAGTGCGATCGTGAAGGCGGCGGAATTCTGCCGCGGTGCATCGGGCAGCAGGCGATCAAGTCCACATGCACGCCAAAGCCGTCCAACGAATGTCGGACGGGCGGCGACCGCAGCAGCCGGTGCTTCGTGCAGATCCTTGGTGATCAATTCCCATGTCATGAGGCACTGCATAGCGCCATTCGCACCAATTTGAGAAGCCGATTGCACTGCACAAACGGGTGAAGGCACGCGTTGGGACGTTCATCCGCCCTTCAACTGGCGGTCACTTTCCTTGCACCATGGCCGTGCTATCATCCGCAGCAGGACAAGAGCGTTGAACACGCCGAGACGGGTAGAAACGAGTACAACGGGAGAAGCACCAATGAGAACCATCGTCTACGGCATTGCCGCGGCATCATTGATGGGCATCGCCGCCGGCGCCGCGACGGCCCAGAGTGCCGACGATGCTTTTGGCACCTGGCGGCATCCGGAAAACGGCAGCAATGTCGACGTCTACAAGTGCGGCGACGGCCTGTGCGCCAAGATTTCCAAGGTCGTCGACGGCCAGAAAACCGACGACAAGAACCCCGACGCAGCCAAGCGCTCGCGTCCGATCGTTGGCCTCGTGATCATGTCTGGCGCCAAGAAGGCCGGCGACAACGCCTGGAAGGGTTCGCTCTATAATCGCGCCGACGGCGGCACCTACTCCGGCACCCTAACCGTCAAGTCCAAAACCGCGATGGATCTGTCGGGCTGCACGGCAGTGGTGCTATGCAAGACCACCACTTGGACGCGGGTGAAATGACCAAGGAACGCGGGTCGCACTTGGCTCCCGCATTCTCAATTTGCTGAAAGGCCCGCGCCCGGCGGCCGGCTCCACATGGGGCCGTCGCCGGGCGCAACCGACAAAACTCACATTTTCTTGTAGGCGTCGATCACGGCTTGGCCGTCGGCGCCGGCCTTCTTGATCCAACCGGCGGTCAGATCCTCACCGAACTTCTTCAGTCCAACCGAGAGTTCCGGCGACGGCGGCAGCACCTTGAGGCCCTTGGCCTTGAGTTCGGTGACGTACCAGACGGCCTTTTCCTGGGCCAGCTTCCAGCCGCGCGCCTCGGCCACCTTGGCGGACTTCACCAGGGCTTCCTGCTGGTCCTTCGGCAATGCGTCGAATGCGGCCTTGTTGACGAAGGTCAGATTGCGCGGAATCCAGGCCTGGGTGTCATACCAGTGCGTCAGGCTCTCCCACACCTTGCTGTCATAGCCGGTCGAGCCGGACGAAATGAACGAGGTGACGACACCGGTCGCCAATGCCTGCGGCAATTCGGCCGCCTGGATGGTCACCGACTGCATGCCGGCCAGTTCGGCGATCCGCGCCGTGCCGGCATTGTAGGACCGGAACTTGATCCCCTTCATGTCCTCAACCTTGTTGATCTCCTGCTTGAAGTAGAAGCCCTGCGGGCCCCACGGCACCACCATCAGCAGCATCAGGCCTTGGGATGCGAGCTTCTTCTCGATGGCCGGCCGCGATGCCTTGTCGAGCTTGGCGGCGGCTTCAAAGCTGGTCACCAGGAACGGCACCGTATCGATGCCGAACATCGGGTCTTCGTTCTCGTGGATCGAGGCCAGCACTTCGCCGATCTGGGCCTGACCGGTCGCGACTGCCCGCTTGATCTCGGGTGCCTTGAACAGCGACGCATTGCCGTGAACGGTGATGACGAGCTTGCCACCGGTCGCGGCCTCCACATCCTTGGAGAACTGCACGAGGTTCTCGGTGTGATAGTTCGAGGTGGCATAGGCGGCCGGCAGGTTCCATTTCGTCTGCGCGGTGGCCGGCGCTGTCGCAAAGCCTGTCACGGCTGCAATGGCAAGTCCGATGATAACACTACGACGATGCATTCGTTCTATCCTCCTGTTGAACTCAATCGACTGAAGTCTATTTCGCGACGGCGGTCTCGGGGAATACCCAATAGGGGATCGCCGTGACTATTTCTGGAAAAGTCGTGATGATCACCACTGCCACATTGAGCAGCAGGAAGAATGGGAATGCAGCCTTGGCGACCGTAAGGGTATCTTTGCCGCTCATATTCTGCAGAACGAACAGGTTGAAGCCGACCGGCGGGGTGATCTGTGCCATCTCAACGTGGATAATGAGATAGACGCCGAACCAGACTAGATCGAAGCCGGCTTTTTCAACCATCGGCAGCACGATCACCGCCGTCAGTACGATCATCGATATGCCGTCGATCAGACAGCCAAGGATGATGTACATGATGGTCAGTGCGAATACGAGCTTGTGCGGCGTCAGATTCTGCCCCTGCACCCACTCGGCCAGTGCCGCCGGAATGCCGGTGTAGGCCATGGCCGCTGTGCAGAATGCCGCCCCCGCCAGGATCAGCATGATCATGCATGTGAGGCGGGTCGCGCTCATGACACTTTCGCCGAAGCTGTGCCGATTGAGAGTGCCGCTCCACCAGGCGAGCGTCAGCGCGCCGATGACGCCGAAGGCCGCGCATTCGGTTGCCGTGGCGAAGCCGAGCACCAACGACAGGAACACCAGGGAGATCAGCAGCAGGCAGGGGATGAGCTTCTTCGATTCCTGCATTTTCTGCCGGAACGTCATGATCGGATCGCGCGGCGGCGACTTCCGGGGGTTGAGCAACGACCAAATCATGATGTAGCCCGAGTACAGCGACATCACGAGCAGGCCCGGCAGAAAGCCACCAAGGAACACCTTCAGCACCGAGACATTGGCTGTGACCGCGTACACCACCATCGGGATCGAGGGCGGGATCAACAGGCCAAGCGTGCCGGAGCCTGCGAGCGATCCCAGCGCCATCTTCTGGTCATAACCGCGCTTTTCGAGTTCCGGCAACGCGATCTTGCCGATGGTGGCGCAGGTCGCGGCCGAAGATCCGGACATGGTCGCGAAGATACCGCAACCAACAACGTTGACGTGCAACAGGCGACCGGGAAGCCATTGCAGCCAAGGCGCCAGACCACGAAACATTTCCTCCGACATGCGCGTTCGAAAGAGAATTTCGCCCATCCATATGAACAGCGGCAAGGCAGCGATCTGCCAGCTGGCCGCGGAATCCCAGACCTTGGCGACGAGCACGCTGCCGATCGGGACTGGTGTCGTCAGGATCATTGCGAGTAGGCCGACGAGACCGAGGCCGATCGCAATCCACACACCGCTGGCGAGAATGAGCACCAGTGCGAACAGCAACAAAATGGAAAGCGTAGGCAGATCGAAAGCCCCAACCATTGCTCAAACTCCCCCGCCTTCGGCAACACGTGCAAGCAGCTCATCGGTAGTCTTGGGCGGGTCTTTTTCGAAGGTCGGACGATTGCCGCGCAATACATGCACCAGTTCGTCAAGCACTGCGATTGTCAGCAATCCGAGGCCGCCGAGGAAGGCCAACTGCGGTACCCACAATGGAACGGCGATAACGCCGTTCGACATGTCATTCGACAGCCAGGAAAACCGCACATACTGCAACACGTGCCAGGTAAAATAACTCAGGTAACCGAGCGCCACCGTCAGCGCCAGCGCCTCAAACACCTGACGCGGGCGTCCCGACAACCGCTCTAGCAATAAGCCAACGCGAATCATTTCGCCGCGCTTGAATGTATGCGCCATACCGAGAAATGCCATCGCCGCCATCGCCCAGGCGGCAAAGTCGTCACCTGAAGGGATATTGAGGCCGAACTGCCGGCCGACCGCCATGATCATCATGAGCACGAAAATCACGACTAGGCAGCCCGCCGCCGCGTAGCCCGCCCAGAGATACAGCCCATCCAGAAATCGCCGCATCCACTTCCCTCCCCGCCCTCATAAACTCGCCGCTGCCCGTGCGGCCTGATCGTAGTGTCCCGACAGCGCCCGCAGCAACGAGCCCATTTCGGACAGCATCGGCTCCGGCAGACCAGTGGCCTTCACAGGTCGCGCCAACAGCCGTTCACGAACAGCGTGATAACGGTCGCAGGCTTCGGTGCCGGCCTTGGTCGCGCCGATCAACTTCTCCTTGCCCGAACGCGTTGAAGCAACAAGCCCCGCCGCGACGAGCTTTTTGACCGCATAAGCAATGACATGGGTGTCCTCGATACCGAGCACGAGACACAGGTCGGCAAGCTTCTTTGGTCGCTGCCGATGGCGCACACTGTGCAAAACAAGGACTTCAAGTGGCGAAAGATCAGGCACGCCAGCGGCCGCCATGCAGCGTACCATCCAGCGATGAAAGGCATGAACCGCGAGCGACAGGCCGAACTCGACCTCGGACAAGCCCGGCAGCACGCCGGCGGCCAGATGCGACGACGAGACGATTGGCCCGACCACGGCGGCTGCAGCGCCCGGCGACGACCGGCGGCCGCTCTTGCGGCCCGTGCTTGCCAGTCGCTTCGCCTGCCCGTTGCCCATGCACCCGCCGCGTCGAATATGCTGATGGCAGCGTCGGTGGTCACAAATAATTTGTCAATATATTATTGACGTTTTTTGCGCATTGCGCGATCTCTGGGCGATCAGCTGCCCTTTCAGCGAGCACAAGGACTTAACGCCATGAGCGCCCAGGCAATGCAGTCCACGGCCGGCAAATGGAATTTCTGGATCGATCGCGGTGGCACTTTCACCGATGTCGTCGCGCGCACGCCAGACGGCCAGATCCTCGCTCGCAAGGTGCTGTCGGAGAACCCCGGCGTCTACGACGACGCTGCGCTCGAAGGTATCCGCCAGTTCCTGGGGGTGGCCTCAACCGACCCGATCCCGGCCGACCGCATCGAAGCGGTGAAGATGGGCACCACCGTCGCCACCAACGCGCTGTTGGAGCGTAAGGGTGAGAAGACACTGCTGGTGATTACCCAGGGACTAAAAGACCAGATCGAGATCGGCTATCAGGCGCGCCCCGACATCTTCGCCAAAGAGATCATCAAGCCGGAGATGCTGTACAAGCACGTTATCGAAGCCAACGAACGCGTGCGCGCCGATGGCACCGTCGAGACCGCACTCGATGAGACGGCATTGTCGGTTGAACTGCAGTCCGCGATGAAGCAGGGCTTCAACTCCGTCGCCTTTGCATTCATGAACGCCTACGCTTGGCCGGCGCACGAGAAGGCCGCCGCCGCCGTCGCCAAGAAGCTCGGCTTCGCCTACGTCGCCGCCAGCCATGAAGTTTCGCCGCTGATCAAAATCGTCGGCCGTGGCGATACCACCATCGCCGACGCTTATCTGTCACCAATCCTGCGCCGCTACGTCGACAAGGTGGCGGGTGCGCTTGGCGGTCCAGCGCCCGGCGGCCGGCTCCCCGCAGGGGAGTCGCCGGGCGCAAGCCCAAGAGTCATGTTCATGGCGTCATCCGGCGGCCTGACTTCGGCCGACCTGTTCCTCGGCCGCGACGCGATCCTGTCCGGCCCGGCCGGCGGCATCGTCGGCATGGCGGAAACCGCCAAGATCGCCGGATTCGAGAAGGTGATCGGCTTTGACATGGGTGGCACCTCGACCGACGTGTCGCACTTCGCTGGCGACTACGAGCGCTCATTCGAGACCGAGGTCGCGGGCGTGCGCATGCGGGTGCCGATGATGCGCATTCACACCGTTGCAGCCGGTGGCGGCTCGATCCTGTTCTACGACGGCAGCCGCTTCCGCGCCGGCCCGGAGAGCGCCGGCTCCAATCCCGGCCCCAAATGTTATCGCCGTGGCGGCCCGCTCACCGTCGCCGATGCCAACGTCATGGTCGGCAAGTTGCAGGCCGCCTTCTTCCCCAAGATCTTCGGTCAAAATCGCGACCAGCCGCTCGACGAAGCGGCGGTGCGTTCGGCCTTCGCCGAAATGGCCGCCAAGGTCTCAGCCGATACTGCCGAGACCAAAAGCGCCGAACAGATCGCCGACGGCTTCATCCGCATCGCGGTCGAGAACATGGCGAACGCGATCAAGAAGATCTCGGTGCAGCAGGGCTATGACGTCACCGAGTACGCACTGCAGTGCTTCGGCTCGGCCGGCGGCCAGCATGCCTGCCTGATCGCCGACACGCTTGGCATGGAAACCGTGTTGCTGCATCCGCTGTCGGGACTGCTTTCAGCCTATGGCATGGGGCTCGCCAATATCCGAGCGAGCCGCGAGGAAAGCGTCGAGGCAGCCCTCGATGAGGCAACGCTCGCTCGCATCAAGACGATGTCGGGTGAGTTGACCAAACAGGCCCTCGACCAGATCCGCGCCCAGGGCGTCGCACAGGAACAGGCCGCCACCGTCACGCGCGTGCATGTGCGTTATGACGGCACCGATAACGCTTTGCCCGTCTCACTCGACACGATCGCCGCCATGCGTAGCGCATTCGAAGCGGAGCACCTGCGCCGCTACGGCTTCGTCAGTCCCGAAAAAAAGGTGTTTGCAGCGACCCTCGAAGTCGAGGCCCAGGGCGGCGGCGCCAGCGCGCAGGAGCCGGACCTTGCCTTGACCGGCACCGGCACGCCAGTCGCCAAAACCAGCACCCGGTTCTTCTCCGGCAACGCCTGGCACGACGCGCCGGTCTACTTCCGCGACGCGCTTGCCCCCGGCCATAAGCTCATTGGCCCCGCACTCGTCATCGAACCGCACCAGACGGTTTCGATCGAGCCCGGCTGGAACCTCGAAGTTACGGCGAAAAATCACCTCGTGCTGCGCCGCGTTGTCGCCCGAGCCAAAGAGCGGCTGGGCGCCAAGGCCGACCCTATGCTGCTTGAAGTGTTCAACAACCTGTTCATGTCGATCGCCGAGCAGATGGGCGAGGCGCTACGCAACACCGCTCAGTCGGTCAACATCAAGGAGCGGCTCGATTTTTCCTGCGCCGTGTTCGACTCAACCGGTGCGCTCGTCGCCAACGCTCCGCACATGCCAGTGCATCTGGGGAGCATGGACAAATCGGTCGAGACCATCATCGCCCAGAACAAGGGGACCATGCTGCCCGGCGACGTCTACATGCTGAATGCGCCCTATAACGGCGGCACCCACTTGCCAGACATCACCGTAATCACGCCGGTGTTTGCTCCTTTGCTTACGCCCAGCGACGCCCCTCCGGGGAGCCGGCCGCCGGGCGGGGAGATCCTGTTCTATGTTGCGAGCCGCGGCCACCACGAGGACATCGGCGGCCTCACCCCCGGCTCGATGACGCCGAAGGCGACACACATCGACGAGGAAGGGGTCTACATCGACAACTTCAAGTTGGTCGATCGCGGCCGGTTCCTTGAGGCCGAGACACACGCGCTGCTGTCGGGCGCGAAATATCCAGCACGGCGGCCCGACAAGAATATCGCCGACCTCAAGGCGCATGTGGCAGCCAATGCAAAGGGCATGACTGAACTCGACAAGATGGTCGGTCATTTTGGCCTCGACGTCGTCAAGGCCTACATGAACCACGTGCAGGACAATGCCGAGGAAAGCGTTCGTCGGCTGCTTTCTCGACTGAAGGACGGCGAGTTCCGCGTCGAGATGGACCAGGGCACGCATGTCTCGGTCAAGATTACAGTCGACCAGAAAAATCGCACCGCGGTGGTCGACTTCACCGGCACCAGCCAATCGCCCGGCAACAACTTTAATGCGCCGGCGCCGGTGACACGTGCGGCGACGCTCTACGTCTTCCGCATCATGTGCGACGAGCCGATCCCGATGAATGCCGGCTGCCTGAAGCCGATCAAACTCGTCATTCCGGAAGGCTCGCTGCTAGCGCCGGTTTATCCGGCGGCGGTCGTCGCCGGCAACGTCGAGACCAGTCAGATTGTCACCAATTGCCTGCTCGGCGCGTTGGGTGCGATGGGTCCGAGCCAAGGCACCATGAACAACCTGACCTTCGGCAATGATCGCGTGCAGTACTACGAAACCATCTGCTCGGGTTCGCCGGCCGGCTACTTCTCCAACGGCCAGGGCTTCAACGGCACCTCTGGCGTGCACGTACACATGACCAACACCCGGCTTACCGACCCGGAGATCCTGGAGTTGCGCTACCCTGTGCTGCTCGAAACCTTCGGCATCCGGCGCGGCTCTGGCGGCAAGGGCAAGTGGTGCGCGGGCGACGGCACCTATCGCCGCATCCGGTTCCTCGAGCGCATGGACTGCGCCATCCTGTCCGGCTACCGCAAGGTTCGTCCATTCGGACTGGACGGCGGCGAGCCGGGCCAGTGCGGTCGCAACGCGGTGCGTCGCTTGTCAGGCATCGAGGAAGAGTTGCAGGGCTGCGATCAGACGATCCTGGAAGCCGGCGAGGCGATCATCATCGAGACGCCGACTGGCGGCGGTGTCGGCAAGGCGTGACGGCAAGACAGCGTCAGACGCGGCGCTACCCAAGCGTCGCCCTGATCAGCTTCTTGGCGTCTTCGGAATCCCATTCGGCCTCGCCGAGTAGACGGCCGACTTCACGGCCCTGGGCGTCGATCAGGATCGTGGTCGGCATGCCGAAGATCTTGAGTGGACCGTTCATCTTGGCGGTAGGGTCGACGTAAAGCTTGAGGTTGGCGATCTTGATGCTTTCAAGAAATTTGCGCGACGCCTCGACGCCCGCGCGGTCAAGACTCAAGGCGACGACCTCGAACTTGTCCGAGCCAAGCGCCGCCTGCAATCGGTCGAGTGCCGGCATCTCCTTGCGGCACGGCAGGCACCACGTCGCCCATAAGTTGAGAAGAACCACTTTACCCGTAAAATCCTTCAGGGTTTTGGCCGCGCCCGCGCCGTCGACAAAGGTCACCTCGGAAATCGGTTCGGGCTCCTTCTTGAACACGAACTTGATCATTTCGCCCTGCGACAGCGAATTGATGCCGCCAGCGGGCGGGGAAGCCTGCGCCACAACCGGCCCGATCGCTTTAGTAACCGGCACCGCAGCAACAGCGTTGTCAGCGCCGCGGGCCATGACGTATACCGCGCCGAAGCCGATCGCGGCGGGCAGGATGAATGCCAAGGCCAAAATCGCGAACCCGGCGCGCTTAGAGACCATCATGCCCGCTTCTTTCCGTTAGACTGAGCCGCAACGCCACCGATGCCGGAGACCAACATGACCGACAAATCCGCCAACAAGATGTGGGGCGGCCGCTTCGCCATCGGTCACGCCGAGATCATGGAGGAGATAAACGCCTCGATCGGTTTCGACAAGGTATTGGCGCCGCAAGATATTCGCGGCTCGAAAGCGCACGCGGCGATGCTCGCCGCCAAGGGTATCATTTCGCAGGACGACGCCACCGCGATCATCGACGGCCTGTCCAAGGTCGAAGCCGAAATCGCGTCCGGCAAGATGGCGTGGTCGCGGGCGCTCGAAGACGTGCACATGAACGTCGAGAGCCGACTGCGCGAGATCATCGGCACGCCAGCCGGCCGCTTGCACACCGGACGCTCGCGCAATGACCAGGTCGCGCTCGACTTCCGGTTGTATGTGCGCGACCGGGTCGACGGCCTTGATCAGGCACTCGTCCGATTGATGCGAGCGCTCAGCACCAAGGCCTTGAAACACGCCGGCACTGTGATGCCCGGTTTCACTCACCTGCAGCCAGCCCAGCCGGTTACGTTCGGTCATCACATGCTGGCCTACGTCGAGATGCTGGCTCGCGACCGCTCGCGACTTCGTGATGCCCGCGTCCGCATGAACGAAAGCCCGCTCGGCGCGGCGGCGCTCGCCGGCACGTCGTTCCCGATCGATCGGCACATGACGGCCACGGCGCTCGGCTTCGACCGGCCGTCGGCCAACTCGCTCGACGCCGTATCCGATCGCGATTTCGCGCTCGAGGTGCTGGCGACGGCATCAATCTCGGCGATGCACTTGTCGCGGCTGGCCGAGGAGATCGTGATCTGGATGACGCCGATGTTCAACTTCATCCAGATGTCCGACCGGTTCACCACCGGCTCGTCGATCATGCCGCAGAAGCGCAATCCTGACGCCGCCGAACTGGTCAAGGGCAAGATCGGCCGCATCGCCGGCGCATTCCAGGCCCTGCTGATGGTGATGAAGGGCCTACCGCTGACCTACGGCAAGGACATGCAGGAAGATAAGGAAGTCACCTTCGACGCGCTTGATGCCTTCGGTCTCGCCGTCGATGCCATGACCGGCATGGTGGAGGACCTGGAGCCGCGTGTCGAAGTACTGCGTGCCGCCGCCGGGCGCGGCTATTCGACCGCGACCGACCTTGCCGACTGGCTGGTGCGGACGCTCGCGATGCCGTTCCGCGACGCGCACCACGTCACCGGCCGAATTGTCTCGGCAGCCGAGAAGCAGGGTATCGAGCTGGACGCCCTTACGCTTGCCGACATGCAGGCCGTGGAACCACGCATCACCCAGGCCATTTTCGATGTGCTCAGTCCGGAGAATTCGGTCAAAAGCAGGGTCAGCTATGGGGGAACCGCGCCACAGAACGTCACCGAAATGGCCCAGCGCTGGATAAAGCAGTTGGAAAGTGCCGGTCAGACCGGCTAAGACTTGAGCCGTTACGAACAAAAAAGGCGCGAGAGTTCGGTTTCATGCGACACGCCGTCAAACCCTGGGTAGCGACCATTGCGGCAGCGATGCTGTTGGCTGGCTGCGGCCTGAAGGGTCCGCTGGAGACGCCGGCCGACGCCAAGGCGCAGAACCAGGCGAGCGCATCGGCCGAATCCGGCCAGGGTAAGGCCGAAGACGCAGCGCCGAAACCGCACAAGGGTTTCATTCTCGACGGACTGATCCGCTGATATCCCGCTAAGCCTAAGCGCGGCTCCAAGGCCCGAGTCCCATGCATCATTTTGCCTACCGCGATGGCGTACTGCACGCCGAGGATGTGAGCCTGACTGCGCTCGCCGCCGAAGTCGGCACGCCGTTCTATTGCTATTCTTCGGCGACGATCGAGCGGCACTATGCGGCATTCGCGAAAGCCGTTGGCCCGAAGGCGCACGTATTCTACGCCATGAAGGCGAACAGCAATCTGGCTGTCCTGAAAACCCTGGCCAAGCTCGGCGCCGGCGCCGACACGGTGTCTGAAGGTGAGATCCGGCGCGCGTTGGCGGCCGGCATTCCCGCTTCCAAGATCGTTTTCTCGGGCGTCGGCAAATCCGACCAGGAACTGGCGTTTGCGGTCGACACTGGAATCTTTCAGGTCAACGTCGAGACCGAGGACGAACTGCACGCCCTGTCGCGCATTGCCGACTCCAAGGGACGGCGGCAAGCAGCGGTCATTCGCATCAACCCGGATGTTGGCGCCGGCGGCCATGCCAAGATCACCACCGGTTCGACCGAGAACAAGTTCGGTGTCAGCATTGCCGAAGCCGCCCGGCTGTACGACAACGCGGCCAATATGGCCGGCGTGCGCATGATGGGCCTCGCCGTGCACATCGGCAGCCAGATCCGCGAGCTAGGCGATCTGGAAGCAGCTTTCACGCGCATGGCCGAGCTGGTGACCCAGCTGCGCGCCACTGGCCACGCCGTCGAGCGCCTCGATCTCGGTGGCGGCCTCGGCATTCCCTACGAAATGAGCGAGGCGGTCGACCATGGCCCCGACCTGATTCAGGCCTATGCGGCGATGGTCGAGCGGGTTCTCGGCAAGCTCGATGTCGAACTCGGCTTCGAGCCCGGCCGCCTGATCGTCGGCAACGCCGGCATCCTGGTGACCCGCGTGCTGCGCGTCAATCACCGGCCGCACAAGACCTTCCTCGTTGTCGACGCCGCCATGAACGACCTGATCCGGCCGGCGATGTACGACGCATTCCATGAAATCTGGCCGGTGAACGAACCAGCCACCGGCGCCAAGCGGGTGGACTATGACGTGGTTGGGCCGATCTGCGAGACCAGCGACGAATTCGCCAATGGCCGCGAGTTACCAGTGACCAAGCCTGGCGATCTCATCGCGCTGATGACGGCGGGCGCCTATGGCGCGACGATGTCGTCGACCTACAATACCCGATTGCTGATTCCGGAAGTGCTGGTCAGCGGCGCGCGCAGTGCCGTGGTGCGACCGCGTATGACCTACGAGGAACTGCTCGGCCTCGACCGCATCCCCAGCTGGTTGTGAACTCCCGGGGATTGCCAAGCCGTTGCGCGCCCGGCAGGGTTGTGCGGGCAATGCTGATGGCGTATCGCGTATTCATGACAGACACCGTCCTCATCATCGACTTTGGTAGCCAGGTCACGCAGCTCATCGCCCGTCGCGTGCGCGAGCAAGGCGTGCATTCCGAAATCGTGCCTTATAACAAGGCCGAGGAAGCCTTTGAGCGCTTGGCGCCGAAAGCCATCATCCTGTCGGGTGGGCCTGCCAGTGTAACCACGGATCTGAGCCCGAGGGCGCCAGAGCGGGTGTTCAAGGCGGGCGTACCAATCCTCGCCATTTGCTATGGCCAGCAAGCGACCGCGGTTCAATTGGGTGGCACCGTCGAGGGCGGCCACGCCGCCGAGTTCGGCCGGGCCGAGATTGAAATCCGGGAACACAGCGCTCTCTTCGATGGGATCTGGGAAGTTGGCAAGCGCTATCCGGTCTGGATGAGCCACGGCGACCGGGTTACCCAGTTACCGGACGGTTTTACCGTCAAGGCAACCAGCGAGAATGCGCCATTCGCCATCGCAACCGACGAATCCCGGCGGTTCTACACGACGATGTTCCACCCGGAAGTCGTGCACACACCCGACGGGGCAAAGCTGATTGCCAACTTCGTGCACAACATTGCCGGCCTTAAATCCGATTGGACGATGGCTGCCTACCGCAAGGATATGATCGCCAAGATCCGCGCGACCGTCGGCAACAAGGGCCGCGTCATCTGCGGCCTGTCGGGTGGCGTTGACAGCTCAGTCGCCGCCGTTCTGATCCATGAAGCCATCGGTGACCGTCTCACCTGCATCTATGTCGACCACGGCCTGATGCGGATGAACGAATCCGAGGAAGTCGTTTCGATGTTCCGCGGCAAGTTCAATATCCCGCTGGTGCATGTCGACGCATCAGAGCAATTCTTGCGCGAATTGGATGGCGTCACCGATCCCGAAACCAAGCGCAAGATCATCGGCCGATTGTTCATCGACGTGTTCGAAGCGGAATCGAAGAAACTCGGCGACGTCGAATTTCTAGCCCAGGGCACGCTCTACCCGGATGTCATCGAAAGCGTGTCGTTCACCGGCGGGCCGTCGGTGACGATCAAGTCACACCACAACGTTGGTGGCCTGCCGTCGGCAATGCGGCTCAAGCTGGTCGAGCCATTACGCGAGCTGTTCAAGGACGAGGTGCGTGCGCTTGGCCGGGAACTTGGCCTGCCCGACACCTTCGTCGGCCGCCATCCGTTCCCCGGCCCCGGTCTAGCCATCCGCATTCCCGGCGCCATCACGCAAGAGAAGCTCGACACGCTGAGAAAGGCTGACGCGATCTATCTCGACGAGATCCGCAAGGCCGGTCTTTACGACACCATCTGGCAGGCATTCGCCGTGCTGCTGCCGGTTCGCACCGTCGGCGTGATGGGCGATGGCCGCACCTACGATCAGGTCTGTGCCTTGCGCGCCGTAACCTCGACCGACGGCATGACCGCCGACTACTTCCCGTTCGATCACGCCATTCTCGGCCGCACCGCGACCCGCATCATCAATGAGGTCAAGGGGATCAACAGGGTGGTCTACGACATCACCTCGAAGCCGCCCGGCACCATCGAGTGGGAATGATTCCATAGCTTTCGCGATGGATCGGCGCCGAGCGCGATCAAGAATTGCGACACGACCGTCGGCGTGTACGGCAGCGGTATCGGTGCGTAGACGATACCGGTCAACTTCGGTTACGCTCCTCGACACGAGTGTACGCAGCGACACCGCAGCCAAGAAGCGCATCGGAGGAAGACCCATGGCACGCATTTCGCGCCGGCAATTTGTTCACGGCGCCGCGACGATCGCCGGCTCGGCGTTGTTCGCAGCGACAGGCATCGCACAGGCGCAATCCGCCACTCGCCTACGAGCATTCTGGTGGGGCAACCCGGACCGTGACAAGCGGACCAAGGCGGCGCTCGAAGCGTACAAGGCAAAATCTGGCACCGATATTTCAGCCGAGGCGCTCGGCTGGGGTGATTACTGGACCAAACTCGGCACGCAGACTGCGGGTGGCAATGCGCCTGACCTGATCCAGATGGATTATCGCTACATCTTCGAATATGCCCGGCGTCAGACGCTGTTACCTCTCGACAGCCTGGCGCCCAAGCCGCTCGACCTGTCGACGTTCGCTGCAGCCGCCCGTGATTGCGGCAAGGTCGATGGCAAGCTCTACGGCATCACTCTGGGCACCAACTCCAAGGCCATGGTCTATGATACCGCGATGTTCGAGAAGGTCGGCGTCAAGTCGCTCGATCCCAACTGGACTTGGGACGACTTGGCCCGTATTGCCGGTGAAATCTCGAAAATCAATCCAGGGAAATATTGGGGGTCGGGCGACAACAGCCGCTGGGAACAGGGCTTCGAGCACTACTTGAACCAGCGAGGAAAACTACTTTACACGCCCGAGGGCAAGGCCGCGTTCACACGCGACGACGTTACCGCCTGGTTCGACCTGTGGGACAAGCTGCGCAAATCCGGCGCGGTAGCCCCAGCCGAGATCGGCGCCACCAATACCGGTGCCATCGACCAGTACGAGATCAGCCGCGGCACCGCTGCCATGAGCTTCGCCAATTCGAACCAGGTCGTCGCCTTCCAGGGCATCAGCAAGTCCAAGCTCGCGATAAGCGTATTCCCCAACGAAAAGGGTTCGCCGTCTGGCCACTACATCAAGCCGGCGATGATGATGAGCGTTTCGTCCAAGACCAAGGCCCCGGAGGAAGCGGCGAAGCTCATCAATTTCCTCGTCAATGAGACGGATGGCGTGAAGGCGCTCGGCATCGAGCGCGGCGTGCCGCCATCGTCAATCGCTCAAGGATTGTTGACGCCGGACCTCGACGATCTGGGCAAGATGCAGATCAATTACGTCGCCGCCGTCACCAAGGTCGCGGTCGCACTGCCGCCACCGCCGCCCAAGGGTGCCGGCGAAATCGAGAAGTTGCTGTTGCGCGTCGCCGATAGTGTCGCTTTCGGCCGCGCCAGCGTGAAGGATGGCGCCGGGCAATTCGTCACCGAGGCGGAAAGCATCCTGGCGCGGGCATGACGCTGTCCGGGACCGAGTTGAGCCAAGGTACGTCGCGCTTCGCGCTCGGGTTCACCGGGCGCGATCGGACGGCGTACCTGTTTCTCGCTCCCTGGCTCATCGGCTTCGTGGTGTTCACGCTCGGACCGGTGCTTGCCTCGCTCTACTTGTCGTTTACGAAGTTCGATCTGTTGACGCCACCGGTGTGGATCGGCGCTGACAATTACGTGCGGATGTTCTCCGGCGACTACCGCTTTTATCAGGCCCTGAAGGTCACTTTCACATATCTTATGTTCGAAGTGCCGTTGAAGCTTGCCTTCGCGCTGCTGATCGCAACCTTGCTCGACAAGGCGGTGCGCGGCGGCGGCGTGTATCGCGCGCTGTTCTACATTCCGTCGTTGCTTGGCGGATCGGTCGCAATTGCGGTGCTGTGGCGCCAATTGTTCGAAGGCAATGGCACGGTCAACCAAGTCTTGTTGTGGCTGTTCGGGATACAAGGACCAAGTTGGATTTCAAACCCGAACACGGCTGTGTACACGCTTGTCATTCTGGCGATCTGGCAGTTCGGATCGCCGATGATAATTTTCCTGGCGGGCTTGAGACAAATCCCGCAGGACTTGTATGAGGCCGCTTCGATGGATGGCGCCTCGAAATTCCGCCAGTTCCGGCGGATCACCTTGCCGCTGCTGGCGCCGGTGATCTTCTTCAACATGGTGCTGCAGGTGATCGAGGGCTTCAAGGCGTTTACGCCGGCCTTCATCATTTCCGGCGGCACCGGCGGGCCGGTCGACAGCACATTGTTCTACACGCTGTTTCTCTATCAGGAGGCATTCGCCTACTTCCGGATGGGCTATGCGGCGGCGCTCGCCTGGGTGCTGTTGATCATCATCGGCGCTTTCACCGCACTGAGTTTCCTAACCTCGAAATACTGGGTGCATTATGAAGACGATGCACGTTGAGGCGCGCGGCGGCACCCGCTTGTGGCCGATTGTTTCCGCCTGCCTTCGCCACGGTTTGTTGATCGCGGCGTCCTTCGTGATGCTTTATCCGCTGCTGTGGATGGTGGCCTCGGCCTTCAAGCCAGAGAATGAGATCTTCACCGACCTGTCGATCATTCCCCATTCTCTTGATCCAAAAAACTTCCGCGAGGGTTGGACGGCCCTGCAAACAAGCTTCACGCGGTTCTACTGGAACTCGTTCGTAATCGCCGTTCTCGTCGTGATCGGCAATCTGGCATCCTGCTCACTGACGGCGTATGCATTCGCGCGCCTGCAGTTTCGCTGGAAGCAGCCCTTGTTCGCGTTGATGCTCGGCACCTTGATGTTGCCCTATCATGTGACGTTGATTCCGCAGTACGTTCTGTTCCTCCAGCTCGGCTGGATCGACACGTTTCTGCCACTGGTCGTGCCGAAGTACCTGGCGGCCGACGCGTTCTTCATCTTCCTGATGGTGCAGTTTTTTCGCGGCATCCCGCGCGAGCTTGACGAGGCCGCGCAAATGGACGGCTGCAGCCCCTGGCGCATCTACTGGAAAGTCATCATGCCGCTGTCGCTGCCGGTGATGGCAACCGCCGGCATCTTCTCGTTCCTTTGGACGTGGAATGACTTCTTTGGACCGCTGATCTACCTCAACGACAGCGCCAACTACACGGTACCGCTGGCGCTGCGATCGTTCGTGGACGCGACTGGTACGTCCGCATGGGGCCAGCTATTTGCCATGTCGGTATTGGCGATCCTGCCGATCTTTCTGGTGTTCTTGTTCTTCCAGCGCCTCATCATCGAAGGCGTGGCCATGTCGGGGATGAAGCGATGAGCAAAACCTCAAGACCTCCACTGAAGTTCGCGGCCATCGGACTCAACCACAGCCACATCTACGGCCAAACCAAGGCCATGCTCGATGCCGGCGCCGAACTGGTCGCGGTACATGCGGTCGAAGACGATCTAGCGGCAACCTACATGCAGGCCTATCCGCAGGCACGCCGCGTCGCCGACAAGCGCGAGATCCTCGATGACCCTTCAATCAAGCTGATCGTCAGTTCGATCACGCCCGACATTCGGGCTGCCGCCGCGATCGAGTTCATGCGTGCCGGCAAGGACGTGATGGTCGACAAGCCGGGCGTCATCACGCTCGAACAGTTGGCCGAAGTTCGCCGGGTGCAAGCCGAGACCAAGCGCATCTTCTCGGTCTGCTATTCCGAGCGCTTCGAAAATCGCGCGACGGCCAAGGCGAGTTTGCTGGTGGCGGCCGGCGCCATTGGCAAGGTCGTGCAAACCGTTGGTCTCGGACCACATGCGCTCAACAATAACCCAAGGCCCGATTGGTTCTACCAGCGCGCTCGTTACGGCGGCGTCCTGTGCGATATCGCGGCCCACCAGTGTGACCAGTTCTTACACTTCACGGGGTCGACTTCGGCCGAGGTCGTGGCTTCGCACATTGCCAACCATGCCAATCCGGACAAGCCGGAACTTGAAGACTTCGGCGAGGTGCTGCTGCGCGGCAACGGTGGCACCGGCTACATTCGCGTCGACTGGTACACGCCGAAGGGGCTGCCGGTCTGGGGCGACGGTCGACTGACGATCCTTGGCACGGATGGCTATATCGAGCTGCGCAAGTACATCGACATCGGCGGTCAGGCGGGTAGTGATCACCTGATCATGGTTGACCAGAAAGGCATCCAGCGGATCGATTGCTCGAACGAGCCGCTGCCCTATGGATCACGTCTGTATGCCGACATCCTCGACCGCACCGAAACCGCAATGACGCAATCACACTGCTTCCTTGCGACCCAACTTGCACTCGAGGCCGAGGCCAAGGCAGTCCGCGTCGGAGGCCGCTCATGAGCCGCAAACTGAATGTCGCCGTGGTCGGCGTCGGCATCGGCGCCAAGCATCTCGAAGCCTATGCCGAGCTGCCGGACCTCTACGCGGTGCAGACGATCTGCGATCTCGATGCCGATAAGGCCAACGCCACGGCGGCACATGTATAATGGTGCTGACTGCCGTCACCCGCTTCGCCGATTTGATGACCATGCCGGGCCTCGACGTTATCGACATCTGCACGCCGCCCAACACCCATCGCAGCCTGACCGAACAGGCGCTTGCGGCGGGCTTCCACGTCATCTGCGAAAAGCCGATCACCGGCTCACTCGCCGACGTCGACGCCATCGAGAAGGCTGCCGCGAACGCCAAGGGCACGCTATCGCCTGTCTTCCAGTATCGTTTCGGCAACGGGCTGCAGAAGCTGAAGCTGCTTCAGGATAAGGGCATCTGCGGCACGCCGTATCTGGCGACCATCGAAACGTCATGGCGGCGCGATGCCGACTATTACGCGGTGCGGTGGCGCGGCAAATGGGACACCGAACTCGGCGGCTGCTGCCTCAGCCAGGCGATCCACGCGCACGACATCCTTTCCTACGTCAACGGCCCGGTGAAAAACCTTTATGCGCGGCTGGCGACCCGCGTGAACCCGATCGAGGTCGAAGACTGCGCAGCGGTCTCGATCGAGATGGCGAACGGATCTCTGGCGACATTGGCCGTTACCTTGGGGGCGGCCGAGGAACTCTCCCGTATTCGCTTCATGTTCTCGAATCTGACTGTCGAGAGCCGCAGCGCGCATCCTTACCGGATCGGCGACGACCCCTGGTATTTCAAGGGCAAGACGCCGGAGATCGAAACTCAAATCGCAACCACGCTCGCCACCTTCAAGCCCAATCACGAAGTCCTTCACCGGCCAATTCGCGCGCATCCACGCTGCCATTTCCAATGGCACGCCGCTGCCCGTGACGCTCGCCGACGCCCGCGCTTCGCTGGAGTTGATCACCGCGATCTATCATTCGGCGGAAACCGGCACGGCTGTGACCCTGCCGATTGCAAGTGACCATCCGAAGTATGGCAACTGGATTCCAGCCAGCCGTCGCTGGAATTTCGAAAGCAACTCGAATGGCTGAACTTCAACTGCGCGGCCTCGTCAAGGACTACGCCACGACGCGCATCATTCATGGAGTCGATCTCGATATCGCGCATGGCGAGTTCGTGGTGTTCGTCGGCCCGTCGGGCTGCGGCAAGTCGACATTGCTGCGCATGATCGCAGGCCTTGAGGAAATCAGCGGCGGGGAACTGCGCATTGACGGACAGCGCGTAAATGAAGTGCCGCCAGCCAAGCGCGAAATCGCGATGGTATTCCAGTCCTACGCGCTTTATCCGCACATGACTGTATACAAGAATCTGAGCTTCGGTCTCGAGACCGCCGGATTCAAGCGCGCCGAGATCGAAGAGCGCGTGATGCAGGCCGCGCGCAAGTTGCAGATCGTCGACTACTTGCAACGCAAACCGAAAGCCCTATCAGGCGGCCAGCGCCAGCGCGTCGCCATCGGCCGAGCGATCGTGCGGGAGCCAAAGCTCTTTCTGTTCGATGAACCATTGTCGAACCTTGACGCCGAACTGCGCGTGCAGATGCGCGTCGAGCTTTCAAAGCTTCATGCTGACTTGGGCGCCACCATGATCTACGTCACGCACGATCAGGTCGAGGCGATGACGATGGCCGACCGTATCGTCGTGCTTCGGGCCGGTCGCATCGAGCAGGTCGGCACGCCGCTCGAACTCTACAATCACCCCCGCAACCAGTTCGTCGCCGGCTTCATCGGTAGCCCGAAGATGAACTTCATCGCGGCGACGGCAAGAAGTGGTGCCAATGGCATCCAATTCGACGTCGCCGGCGGTGCGACAGTCACGCTTCCGCGATTGAGCGTCTCGGTGGAGGAAGGCAAGGTCGTAACGCTCGGCATACGCCCCGAGCATGTAGAATTGGGGAGCGGCGGAATGCCCATGGCTGTAAGCCTCGCCGAACAGTTGGGCGGCAATACCGTCCTGCATGGAACGCTCGGCAACGGACAAGCGCTGGTGGTGCAAATCGTCGGGCAAGCAAAAATCAGGCGCGGCGACACGGCGCCGGTGATCATTCCTCCCGAGTGCTGCCACCTATTCGACGACCTGGGTGGGATCATATCAACACAGCGATAGCGACGTGCTCCCGCTCGCATTTCTGGATGGCGCGACCGGATGATCCGTGCGCCAGTCGGCTTCGCGGATCATCAAGCGCGCATTTTGCATCCGAGCAAATATCGCCGTCGTCACAGAAACAACGATGCAGCAGGGTGCGCAGCCAGGCACTTGCAGTGCTGGGCCACTTCGTGAAGCCGAAGTCGATCGCAACCACCAATCCAATCAAAATAGTACTTGTAATGCTGACATGGCGTGCTCGGCGTCCAACGTGTTCGACGCGATCGGAGCTGGAATTTGGTATGCGTCATCCATTCTCTCAGATACGCTAGTCGCAAAACCAATCAGAAGCATCTTGGAGGAAACGGCCATGGCGAAGAAGATCGATGGCGTTGCCACGCTCGAAAGGCGTCGATTTATACAGTTGTCGGCTCGCTTTGGCTTCGCGGTCGCGGTCGTCGGCAGCGTCAAAGGCCTACTTTTCGATGATTCCGCCATGGCGCAACTTGCCGCCGACGAGGCGAAGAAAGAAGCCGCCGCCAAGGTCAAGATGCAGTTTGCCACCGAGTACAAGATCGAGGATTACGTCAAATATCCGGTGATGCAGGCCAAGTTCAAAGATAATGTAGAAACGGCGACGAAGGGAGAGATCTTCGTCAAGCTATTCCCGGCAGGCTCGCTGGGTATCGGTGCCGCCTTGGCTCAGAAAATCCAGTCGGGTACCGTTTCGGGCGGTGCCGTGTCGCTGTCGAATTTTTCGCCGTTCACGCCAGTTGTCGACATAATCAATATTCCGTACTGGTGCGGCGAAAATCAAAAATTCGCCAACCTAGTCACCAGCGCCGCCTGGAACGACGAGATTACGCCCAAAGTGTTGGACAAGGGCTACAAGCCGATATTCTATTACACAGTCGACCCACGCACGATCGCCACCCGCAAGGGCTTCAAGGCGATAAAATTGCCAACGGATATGGCCGGCATGAAGATGCGGGTGCCACCATCTGCTATGCTTCAGCAGATCTACAGGCTCGCGGGCGCCAATCCCACGGTCGTCGCGTGGGGAGAGACGGCCGCGGCCATCAAGCAGGGCGTCGCCGACGGCCTTGATCCCGCGATTACGGCGCTGGCGACATTTGGCTTCCATGACATCCTGGGCAACGTTACGTTCGTGAAGACGGTTCCCGACGCGCAGATGTTTGCCTGCAATGCCGGCTGGTACAAATCGCTATCCGATTCCCAGCGCAAGGGCTTCGACGAGGCCGCCGCCAAGACCCAAGTCGAAACATTTGCGCAAATTGAAAACGCGCGAAAGGAGTCGATGCGCATCATGAAAGAGAACGGATGCGCCTTCCATCAACTCTCGGCCGGCGAATACAAGCAGTGGGTCGATGCGTGCGGTGAGCAGAAGCCCGAGTGGAACGAGTTCAAGGTGAAACTCGCTGGCTCACTTGACGCGTTCGAAAAATACAAGAAGGCCGCAAACACCAAGGGGCCGATTACCGTCACCGACATGTAGTCCTGCTGCGCCACGATGCCCCATCTGGAGGACGGCACCATTGCGGAATAAGCGTTGGCTTATCGTCTCGATCACACTGACGCTCATCTACGTCGTCTACATCCTGTGGGCCAAGTTCGCCAAGGCCATCGGACCGCCACCGATTACCTTGAGCGAAACTGGTGAGTTCCTGCTGTTCTTGGCTGCCGTAGTGGCATTCACGCTTGAGGTATTCGTCGAAGACGCCAGCAAGGTCAGCGACCCGGCCGATGGAGCGCCCGACGCATGAGACGTACGCTCGGCCTGCTCGATCGCAACCTCGAGCGCTACCTGATGCTGATCTGCTACGTGTTCTGCTGCGCTGTCATCATCCAAGACGTAGCCCGGCGCTTCATCATCAATTATTCCGCCGCTTGGAGCCAGGAGACGGCACAGTATGCCTTCATCTACCTAGGCTGGATCGGCGCTGCCTATGCGGTGAAGGAGCGCGCCCACATCCGCTTCGACATCCTTATGAACCGGTTGCCGGAGCGCCTGCACGGAGCGATCTATATCGCGGGCGAGATCGCCACGATCGCGTTCGCCATCATCGCATTTCGCTACTCGATGCACACCATCGCGGTACTCTGGCAGTTCGGTGGTGCTACGCCGGTGCTGCGGGTTTCCAAGATCTGGGCTGAAGCGGCGGTGCCGATTGGATTCGCCCTGATCGTGCTGCGATCGACACAAGCACTGTGGCGCGACGTGACCGACATGCGCGCCGGCCGCCCCGTTTACAAGGGCAAAGCCCTGTTCGAGGAATAGACCCGGCCATGGCTACCAGCCTTTCGATCCTATCGGCCGTTGTCTTGGTGATGATCGGCATTCCGTTCTGGGTGAGCCTCGGCCTCGCGACGGCATTGTTGCTGTGGTCGACCGGCGTCATGCCGATGCAATTGATCGGCGAGGCGCTGTTCGAGGGCGTCGACAGTTTCGCGCTGATCGCCATTCCCCTGTTCGTGCTCACCGGAGATGTGATGGTGCGATCCGGCCTTGCACAACGTCTGCTGACCTTCGCGGAAGCAAGCTTCGGCTCGTTCCGCTCCGGCTTCGGCACCGCGACTGTGATGGGATGCGGCCTTTTTGCCTGCATCTCGGGCTCGGACGCTGCTGACGCCGCCGCTATCGGCCGCATCACAATGGATAAACTGCAGGAGAAGGGTTACCCTAAGCCCTATGCCTGCGCGCTCGTCGCAGCCGGCGCCTGCACCGGCATTCTGATCCCGCCGTCGATCGCTTATATCATTATCGGCCTCGTTCTCGGCATCTCATCATCGACGCTGTTCCAGGCAGCGTTCGTCCCGGGCGTAATGATCCTTGCAGCGGTGATGATCACCAACGCCATCGTCAACCGTATCCGGGGCTACGAGCTAACGACGGGCAAGTTCTCTCTGACGCACTGGTTCGCGTCACTCAACGAGGCGAAGTGGGCGCTGCTGATCCCCTGCATCATTCTCGGTGGCATCTACTCAGGCGTCTTCACGCCCACAGAGTCAGCCGCAGTCGCTGCGTTCGTTGCAATCATTATCGGCATGACCCAGAAGCGGATCACATTGGCTGACTTCCCCGCCATGCTCGGCGCCTCTGCGCGCGTGTGCGGCGTGGTACTGCCGATCATCGCAGTCGCTTTGCTGTTCGCCCAAGCACTTACGGTCGTCGATGTGCCGGAGAAGTTCGTTGCCTGGATAATGGCCTTCGCCGGATCGATCCCATTCATCGACGCCAAGACGTCGGTAATCCTGCTGATGCTGGTAATCTGGGTGATCGCCGGATGCTTCATGGAGACCGGCCCCAATATTGTGGTGCTAGGTCCCCTGATGCTGCCGCTGGCCAAGCAGATCGGCATGGACCCGATCCACTTCTGCGTCTTCATGATCACGACCCTGGGCTTAGGTTTCATCACTCCGCCGTTCGGGCTCAACTTGTTCGTAATGAGTGGCCTCACGCGAACTCCAGTGACCGCCATTGCCCGCGAAGCGCTACCTTTCGTCTTGGCGATGCTGCTGGTATCGGCGTTGATCGGCTTCGTGCCTTGGATTTCCATGTTCACGCTGCGGTAGTCGTGCCCAGCGAGCGATGGCCATGACAAGGCGGACAATGCCGACATCCTCGAAGCCGTAATGCATTCTGCGCCCGATTACGCTCGCATATTCCCGGTTGGCCACGTCACCATTGCGGTGGATAGACCGTCGCCAACGCCTGCTGTGAACCACTGCTCCAGCGCGGCCTCACGATGCGCGCCGCATATCGCTGCTGATAGGCATAGCTTTGATACCTCGGCCGGCCGTACCAATAGGGCGCGGCATAGCGATCACGATACCCTGGCTGATATCCACGCCCAGCCGGATAGCGATAGCCACCATAGGCACCGTAAGGCGCGCGCGGCCGATAATTCGGATAGCCATTGCGCGGCTGCGATCGTCGCGATTGATAACCGTAGGCCTCGAGCGGGACCGGCGCCGGTCCATAGGCGTACAATGGACCGATTACCTGAGCCGGTGGCGCCACCGCAATTTCCTGCGCCGCAGCAATGCTCGACTGCCAGACAATCCAGGCGGCAAATACGGTGGCGACTTGAAACGCTTTTCCGATACGCATGACATCAACTCCTGCGCTTACTCAGCTACAGGAGCATCATGTATTCTCTTTATGTTCTTGTAAAGTTCTTTTTCAGTGCCCACCAGCTTTTTCAGCAAGCCACCAGAAACAGAAGCGGCAGTGCCGCGATGATGATCTCCAGCGCGTAAACATCGGCGGCGTAATGAAATCGCACCCGCCAGCGCGGCCGGGTCGAATGGCCGAGCGCCAGACGCGCGGCGAGATAGTCGGCATGAGCGTGGCCGGCACGGCACCGGCGCAGGCATTCGACATAGCGCGCGCGCATGTCGTGCACGCGCCCGACGTCGGAGATCGAGGCCCGCCGCAGTTCGCGGCACAGTTCGTCGATCGCAGCCGCGCAAGCATCGAGATCGCGGACCGAGATGATGTCGCACTCGTCCGACTTGCGACGGATCAGCAGCAGCAGGGAAATAGACGACAACAGGCCGACAATCGCCAATGCTGCGTTGCGCAACCGGCTCCATGGCACCGGCGTTCAGCCCCTGGAAAAGCGCCAGCGCCGCAAGCCCGGCAACGAGGCAGATCGATGCCACATTTCCGACCTGCAGCCGCCTGCGGATGCGCGCGGCCGCGTGCCGGCGGGCAGCTGCCACCAAGGTCATGGTCCGCAGCAACTGGGCGCGCGGACGATCGTCAATGACGAGATGGAGACGCGGCGGCGAACGCGGCGGCTCGGCGGACACATGATCTGTAGAGGCGACCAATCGCAGCATCGCTCGTCCATGGTGATCCGAATGCTTCATCGGATGCCAAGTTAGGCGATTCTTGGCAGCAACCCGGCCCCGAGCACGGATTTGCACCGGTTTCCCACAGGTCATGCGCCGACTGCCCACAGCGATATTGCGATCGTCAAAGCAGCAGTCGCGGCTCTGCGCGCGCATCGAGCGGCAAGATCGGCCGCTGGATTTTGGTGAACGCCAGGCGGCGATAGTCGTTCGGCTGCGGCCCGTCGCCGTCGGCGTAGAGAATGGCGCGGGCGATCTTCGCGTAGGCCGCGTGAAAATGCTGGTTCGATTTGACGACCAGGATTGGCGCGGCCACCGGATCGACGCCGTGCGCTGAAAACAGATCAGTGCCCATCGCCTGGGCGCGCACCGTGATCAGAACTGCCATCACGCCGCTTTCGACATCGCGAATGGCCGCGACGCGGCCGAGTGGTACCGGGGCGCCGGCAAAGGTCTGGCGCGCATCCTCGACACAGGCCAGCACATCGACGACGGCGTCGACCGGCAGGCCGGACGCGGCCGACATCTTGCCACCGAAGCGCAACGGAATGCGCGCGCCGGCGCCTGCATCGAAGCAGACGCGCACCGCCATCGGGTCCCAGATCGGCGCCACCGCCGCGCCCGAAACCCTGGCCGCGATCAACTTGTGGAGAAACGTCGTGTTGTCGGAGGGTGCGCCGCCGCCGGCATTGTCGGTGGTGTCGGCGATCACCACCGGCCCATTGCCTGACGTGCGCAACGCGGCGGCAATCGCTTGGTCGGGCGATAGGAACTCAGGCGTGGAGCGTTTGGCGATCTCAATCAGTTCGTGCCCGAGCTTCGCCGCCAGCGCGTCGCCGTGCGCCTTGGCATTGTCGGTGACGACCAGAACGCGGGCACCCATCTCGGCCACGTCACCGTAGGGAAAGCCGTGGCCGATCGAGATCGACAGCACCTTGTCACGCCCCTCCATCGCCGAAATCTTGTCGACGAACGAGCGCATCGGTTCGATGGTGGTCGGGAAACTGGCGATCAAGCGGCAATCGTAGAGCGACTTCATCGGCTTGATCTCGCCTCGGATCGCCGCCAGCACCAGCGTCACAACCTCCTCGGCGCGGGCCTCGAAATCGGTGTGCGGGTATTCCTTATAGTAGACGTCGATGTCGCTGAGCTTCGTGCGCGCCACCGTGGCGTGGCAATGCGGATCATATTCGACGCCGATGATCGTTTTCGGCCCGACCAGCGCCCGCACGCGGGCGAGGATATCGCCCTCGCAGTCATCATAGCCCTGCGCCACCATCGCCCCATGCAGGGCGAGTATCACGCCGTCGACCGGCAGGGCTGCATTCAATTGCCCCAGGATCTCGTCGCGCATCTGCTCGAACGCGGCCTTCGCGACCGTGCCGCCAGGCTGAGCGGCAAAGCAGGACCCGCCGATGAATTCGTAGCCGTCCTTGGGCGCGCGTCGGCGAGCAACCTCGAACACGTTCGACTGGTGCAGCACCTGATGGGGATGTGTGCCGGGCGGATAATAGAGCTTCTCCTTGAAGGCCGCGAGCGAGGTTGGCAGGGGAGAGAAGGTGTTAGCTTCGAGGGCGAGGGCGGCAGCGAACAGGCGCATGAGGGTTCCCCTTGGGATGTGAGCCGGGCTATCTTAAGCCGAATCCGGCAAGCGTGAGGAAGATCCCAATGAGTTTGGCTGAGCTGAAGAAAACGATTGCCCGCGAGTTTGGCACGCCAGCCGTGGTGATCGACCTCGACAAGGTCGACGCCAACATCGCCCGCATCCAGGCGATCTGCGACAAGGCCCAGAATCGCCAACCGGCCGCATATCAAGACGCACAAGATCCCGGCGCTGGCGAAACTGCAGATCGCCAACGGCGCGCGCGGCATCACCTGCCAGAAGATCGGCGAGGCGGAAGTGATGGCCGACGCCGGCATCGACGACATACTGGTCAGCTACAATCTGATCGGCGAAGCGCGTGCCGGTCGCCTCGCCAAGCTGGCGCAGCGCTGCACCATCGCGGTCGCCGCCGACAATCCGGTGACGCTGGCTAGCTATTCCGAAGCTGGCCGACAGGCTGGCAAGCCGATCGAAGTCGTCATCGAGGTCGACACCGGCCGCAAGCGCGCCGGCGTCGAGACGGTCCGCGAAGCATTGGCGCTAGCCGAACAGATCAAGTGCGACCCGCATCTGGCCTTTGCCGGCTTCCTCTATTATCCGACCGAAACAGCGTGGGCCGAAACCCAGATATTCCACGACGAGGCGCTGGCCGGCGTGCGCGCGCTCGGCCTTGAGGCGCGCATCGTCTCGACCGGCGGCACACCTAATCTCGTCAACGTCGGCAAGCTCTCAGGCGCCACCGAGCATCGCGCCGGCACTTACATCTTCAACGACCGCATGATGATGGCAGCAGGTGCTGCGACGCTCGACGACTGCGCGTTGAACGTGTTCGCGACTGTTGTCAGCCGTGCCGGTGCCGATCGCGGCATTCTCGATTCCGGCTCGAAGACGCTGACCTCGGACATCGGCGGGCTCGACGGTCACGGATTGATCCTTGAACACCCGCAGGCGCGCATCAAGGGCTTCGCCGAGGAGCACGGCTTTCTCGACCTCGCCGGCCTCAACACCAAGCCGGCGGTTGGCGACATCGTCCGCGTGATACCCAATCACGTCTGCGTTGTGGTCAACATGATGGACCAGCTGATCGCGGTGCGAAACAACGAGATCGTCGAGGTGCTGCCGGTGGCCGCGAGAGGGAAGTTGGTGTGATAGTAGGAAGGATGCAAACCATGTCAAAAATTGCATTCACATCACTGTTCGTCGTGCTGTTCTTGAGCTTCGCAGGCCATGCGATCATGCCCGCCGCCGCCGCACCACCAGCGGGAACGACGAGCGGAGCGGATTCCGTCTCGATGTTGCTCGGTCTCGTCACGCCGATCGCATCCCGTCTCTGCGGACGCGGCCTGAGCGGACGCTGCACGAAAGGACGAGCTGCCTGCGCGCGCGGCTCCGAGGCAGCTTGCGCCAAGTGGACGGCCTGGAGCAAAGCCTGCACCAAATGCGCAACCGCCTTCGCCCAATGTCGCAGCAATCTGAAGAATTCCTGCGCGAGCTGCATTTCAGCCCACGACGCCTGCGAGGCGAAGGCGAGGTGAGGCCGTCGATTGGCCCACAGATATCAGGTGCTGAATCCACAGATATGGTGCTGAATCACTTCAGTCCCAAAGCCCGAGCAGAGTAGTTCGTCGCGAAAAGCGCTTAGTCCTTTGTCAGCCACAAACAGCATGTATCCAACCAGCCTTCCGCGTCCAGGCCGATTGCAAAACTCCCGAACCGCGCTTCGGGCCATCAGGTGTGTCGACTTCGACGGTGAGCCGGAACCGGTGAACGTAACCGTTCGCCGTCTCGTAGACGAACGCGCTGCCTAGCCAGGCGACCGGAATTGCGATCAGCAGTAGAACGAGCCAGCCGAATATTTTCATTGTGGCGCACCTGAAACTGCCATATTTGCCACAACCATCAGACCCTGCAGAGTCTCGACCTTCGCCGCGCTGATCCACCGGCTTGAAAGTTGCACTCACTCTGTACAGGAACAGTATACCAAATCGATAATGCGCGGCGCATTCGCCGCTTCTCCCGACGCGGGTCTGCGCTAATCGAGGCTCGCCGCCCATGGATAATGTGTATCTACACTTTTCAGTCTCCATCTCACACTCGCTTTCCTCTGATTTTTTCTTTTTCCCCTCGTGCCGAAGGGTGAGCGGGGCGGCCGTGGTCCACGGCGGTCTTCCGCATTCTTGTAGTAAAGTGGCCCAGGGCCACCCCATTGCTCGAACGGATTTTAGGGTCCCCCCGTGCTTCAGCGAGCTGGTGTGGGCTTCCCCTTTACTCGCACACTTGTGGGGTGCACGGAACCCTCCGGCAGGGCGCGGCGCGTGACCGCAACACCCTCCGGACCGTCCATTCCGCCTCCGCACTTTTGAACGCCTTCGAAGCGCGCCCTTTAGTGAAGCGGAACATGTGCAGTATCGCATGGGTGCGGGAGGCGTGGATAACTCGGTGGAGGCGTGAAGCAAGTGAAATGGTGAATTCGTGAGTTCGTGAAGTCGGAAGTCAGAAGTCAGAAGTCAGTCCCGTAGGTCGGCTAGAGCCCTCTTGCGAGAGCCGACATTCCACGAGCGGTGCCAGCCGCGTCGGGTCTCGCAAGAGGGCTCTACCCGACCTACAAAGCGGTCAATATTTTCGCGGGCTGGTATCGGAAGTCAGATGTCAGAAGGTGGGGGTGACAGTGGCAGCGGTGCGATTGCTGACGAATGGCGTGCACGGCTCGGTCTTTCAGGAACAACAAAACATCAGACTTGTGAGTATCTGGCTCGCATACGCACTGATCACAAATGCGCATCCCCATCAGCCTCGGGCTTGGCCTTGCCACCGATCAGCCGCCGCACCCACTTCAACCCGAACGCCACCATCAGGAACACAATCGGGATGGCGATGCCGGTGGCGAGGTCGGTATCGAAATTATAGCCGGCAGCCTTCATGCCCTTGAACAAATAGCCGAAGATGCCGACCACGTAGTAAGTGACCGCCGCCACCGATAGTCCTTCGACCGTCTCCTGCAGGCGCAACTGCATGTGCGCGCGGCGGTTCATCTGCTCCAGGATCGCCTGATTGTGACGCTCACGCGCAATATCGACGCGGGTCGACAGCAGCTGCGTTGCCTGCGCCACCCGCTGCGACAACGCCTCCTGGCGCGACGCCACCGCACGGCAGGTATTCATCGCCGGCGCCAAGCGACGATCGGTGAACTCGCTGAACGTCTGCAGCCCGGCAACGCGCGTCTCCCTCAGCTCGGAGATACGCCGACGCACCAGATCGTAATAGGCGGTGGCGGCGGCGAAGCGGCCGTAGCTTTCCGAATGCCGGCTCTCGATTTCCGCCTCAAGTCGCGTCAAGCGATCCAGCAATTCCGGGTCCTTGGCATCGCCGGCGCTCAGCATCGCCGTCGTGATCTCGGCCAATTCCCGCTCGCTGCGAGCCAGCAGAGGCGTCAGTTCGCGCGCCACCGGAAATGCGAGCAAAGCCATGATCCGGTAGGTGTCGATCTCGAACAGACGCTGCAGCGATCGACCGGCCTGTCGCGGCGTCAAGCCGCGATCGTGCACCAGGACCCGGCCGAAGCCATCCTTGTGGATGCGAAAATCGGTATAGGCGGTGGCACCGCCATCGGCGATCGTCGAGCCAACCAGCGGATTACCGGCGAACAGTTCGAGCGACAATTGCTCGGGGTCGACCGGAACCAGCGGCGGCGGTACGAATGCAGCGTGCGCCGCCACCATCACCTGCCCCGGCAACGCCGCGACCCAATCGGCTGGCACGGCATTGATCGCTGGATCGGCGAACGGATCGGCGGCGGCCCCGGCGACGATGAATTTGTAGCGGGTGAATTCGGTGTGACGCTCCCACTTCACACGGAATGGGCCGAAATCGGCACTGAAGTGACTGCCGCCCGGACGCGGCGGCTCATGACCGAAGCGCACGGCGAGTTCATGGATCGGCCGCGCCTCGGTCTCGCGGGCCGACTTGTCGTTGAGCAACGCCAGATACGAAATGCGCAACGGCGCCAGCAGCTGCTCGGGCGGACGGGCATGCACCTCGTCGTTGAGCTGAATGCGGAAGGGATGGTCTGGCGGCAGGTTCATGAGATGGATCGGACCCGGCGTTAGCAATGCGGTCAATGTGCGCCGATACGCACGGCAGGTCGAGGCCGTGCCGCGGAATATTGCGGGGCTGATTTCAGATAATGCGCGAGCGCAGCGTCGCGGTGACGATTTCGGTGATTACCACCACCGTGAAGATCGTGAACAGCACCAGCCCGACGCGGTCCCAGTAGAGATTGCTCAGCGCGGTATCGAGCGCGACGCCGAGACCACCGGCACCCACGAGCCCCAGCACCGCGCTCTCCCGCACGTTGATGTCCCAACGGAACAGGGCGAGCGCCAGGAACGCCGGCTTCACCTGCGGCCAGAAGCCCTTCAGCATGATCGACGACCACGGTGCGCCGGCTGCCCGCAGCGCCTCGATTGGCCCGGCTTTCGCCTCTTCGATCGCCTCCGACAGGAACTTGCCGGTGAAGCCGATCGAGTGCACGGCGATCGCCATCATGCCGGCCAGCGCACCCGGCCCGAAGATCGCGGTGAACAGTAACGCCCAAACCAGCGAATGCACCGACCGCGTACCGACCAGGATGAAACGACCGAGATTGTTGAGCAGCACGTTGCCGGTGACGTTGCGCGCCACCAGCAGGGCAACCGGCGTCGCCAGCATGAAGGCCAGGATGGTGCCGAGCGTCGCCATGTTGAGCGTGGTGATCAGCGCGTCGCGCACACCCTCGGCAAACCACTTCCAATCGATCGGCCACATCCGGCGGAATAGATCGGCGGTCTGCAACGGCGCGTCGGCCAGGAATTCCGGGATCACCTCGATGGTACGCAGCGACCACGCGAAGGCGACCGCCATCAGCGCCAGGAAGGCGAACCTCGCCAACCGCTCGGCCGGAGTGAAGCGCTGCCAGCGGCGCACCTCGTGCCCCGCCGGACCGTTCGGCAGAATATCGGCGGGTGCGCTCATTGGTACAGCCGCCGCATGAAGCCGGAGAACACCTCGCCGACCATGACCATGGCGATGATCGCCAGAATGATGGTCAGCACGAAATCGTAGTCGAAGCGCTGGAAGGCGGTGAACAGCGTCGCGCCGATGCCACCGCCGCCGACGATGCCGACGAACGTGGAGTTCCTGAGGTTGCTGTCGAGTTGGTAGGCGGCGAAACCGATGAAGCGCGCCATCACCTGGGGCAGTACGCCCATGAACACGACGCCGAGGAACGATGCACCCGCCGCCCGCAACGCCTCGATCGGCTTCATCGAGATCTCCTCGACGGCCTCCGCGAAGAGCTTGCCGATGAAGCCCATGGTGGCGACGATCAACGCCAGCACGCCGGCAAGTGCACCGAAGCCGACTGCCTTGACGAACAAAATCGCAACGATGATCGGATGATAAGTGCGGCAAATGATGATCAGTCCACGCGCCACCCAGGCAATCGGTTTCGGCACCAGATTGCGGGCGCCGAGCAGGCCGACCGGGAGTGCCAAGGAGATGCCGATGATTGTGGCAAGGATTGCGATCTGCAGCGACTCGATCATGCCGTCGCGCAGCAGGGCGAGCTTGTCGGGAGCGAAATTCGGCGGGAACATGCGGCCGAGGAACTTCGCCCCGTTGCCGAGGCCCTGGATGAAGCGTTCGAGCCGCAGATCGAGTGTCTGTGCGGCGTAGACCACGTAGACCAGAAAGATCGCCGCTGCGATCCGCATTGGCCAGTTGGCCGGAAAGGCCCGCCCCAGTGCACTGCCAGGATCTGCCGCGAGAGGGCCAGTATCGGCGGCGGGCGCGCTCATTCGACGAAGCCCTCGCCGCCGTAGATGTCCTTCAAATGGCTGTCCTTCATACCGGCGGGTGGGCCGTCGTAGACGACCTGTCCGCGCGACATGCCGATGATGCGGCTGGCATAGCGCTTGGCGAGGCCGACGTTGTGGATGTTGATGATGACCGGGATGCCGCGCCGTTCGGCGATTTCGACGAACAGTTCCATCACCTCGACCGAGGTCTTGGGATCGAGTGACGAAGTCGGCTCGTCGGCGAGGATCATCGCCGGGTCCTGCATCAGCGCGCGAGCGATGCCCACACGCTGGCGCTGGCCGCCCGACAACTGATCGGCGCGGCGGGTGGCGAAACCATCAAGTCCGACCGACGCAATCAAATCGAATGCCTTCTGCACGTCGGTTTCGGGGAAGCGGCGCAGCCACGCCCGCCAAGCCGGAATGTAGCCTAGCCGACCACACAGCACGTTCTCGATCACCGACAGGCGTTCGACGAGGTTGTATTCCTGGAACACCATGCCGATGCGCCGCCGCGCCTGCCGCAACTGCGCGCCGGACAGCTTCGCCAGATCGACGCCGTCGAATATCATCTCGCCGGACGTCGGATCGACCAGCCGGTTGATACAGCGGATCAGCGTCGACTTGCCGGTGCCCGACGGACCAATGATGGCCGTGATGCCACCCTGATCGAGCGTCAGGTTGATGCCGTTCAGCACCGGCTGGCCGGCGCGGTATTCCTTGACGAGATTGCGAAGGGCGAGTGCGCTCGGGGCAGCGACGGCGATGCTCATCACGGCGCCTTCTTAGCCGGCGCAGGCGCGTCGGCGGCGCTCGGGATCGCCTTCTTCTTGGCCGCCTCGGCCGCCTCGCGCTTTTGCTCGGTCTCGTAGGCTGTCCGATTGTAGGGCGTGCCGCTGTCCTCGGCGACCTTGCGCACGACGGCCCAGGTTTCCTTGTAGGTCATCGGCAGAAATCGATCGTCGCCGGTGAATTCCTTCTGCATTTCGGGCGTGAACTTGAACGCCAGGAAACAGGAGCGGACCTTGGCGGCGAGATCGGGCTTCAGATCGTGCGCATGCGCGAACGATGTCGAGGGGAACACCGGGCTCTTGTAGAGAATGCGAAAATCAGCGGCCTTGATCACGCCGCGTTGCGACATGCGCTCGAAGGTGTCGGACGAAACCGCCGCCATGTCGTAGTCGCCGGAATTAACGCCGAGCATCGACTTGTCGTGACCGCCGGACATGATCGGCGTGTAGTCCTGGCCTGACTTCAGGCCTTCCGCCGGAAACAGAACCTGCGGGGCGAGATTGCCCGAATTGGACGACGGCGAGGTGTGGGCGACCTTCTTGCCCTTGAGGTCGGCGAGCTTCTGGTACGGGCTCGACGCCTTGACCACGGCGATCAAACTATAGCCGCGCAGTTCCTTCTCGGTGCCCTTGACGGCGAACGGCACGGCGCCGGCCAGATTGACAGCGAAGCCGGTCGGGCCGCTGGCGAATGCCGCGATATGGAGACGGCCCGAGCGCATCGCCTCGATCTGCGCCGAGTTCGACTGTACCGGGAAGTAGACGGTCTTCTTGCCGGTACACTGGCTCAGATACTCGACGAACGGCTTCATCAGATTTTGATAAACCGCCGGGTCCTCGATCGGGGTGTAGGCAAACACCAGCGTCGACGGGTCCTTCTGCTTGGCCGGGTCGGCGGGAACGTCGGCGACCAGATCCTTGTCGGCATCGCAATAGCTCTGATCGAGCTGGCCGCGATTGGGACAGGTATCTTGGGCGCCAGCCGGCGCCACCAGTCCGAACGTGGCTGCCGCCGCCAAGGCAAAAATGGACGAGCGCATGGGTCTGCTTCCTTGCTGGAGTTCTGCCGATCTAGACGTCATGGCGCCTTTGGCGGCGTGACGGCAGGCGCTGCGGCCTTGGCGGCAGCCTTCTTCGCGGCGGCTTCAGCCTCGCGCTTCTGCTCGGCGTCATAGGCCGACTTGTTGTAGGGTGTGCCGCTCTTCTCAGCGACGTCGCGCACCACCGCCCAGTTATCTTTGTAGGTGATGGGGAAGAAGCGATCGTCGCCGTTGAATTCCTTCGTCATCTCGGGTGTGAAGCGGAACGAGAAGAAGCAGTCACGCAGCTTCTTGGCCAGCTCGGGCTTCAGATCGTGCGCATGCGCGAATGACGAGGTCGGGAACACCGGACTGCGATAGATGATGCGGAAATCGTCGCCCTTCACCGTGCCGCGCGTAACCATGCGGTCGAACACGTCGGACGCGACGGCCGCCAAATCGTAGTCGCCCGATGCGACGCCAAGCACCGACTTGTCGTGCCCGCCGGACATCAATGGCTTATAGTCCGTACCGGGCTTCAAGCCGAGGTCGGGGAACAGAACCTGCGGCGCGAGATTGCCCGAATTGGAAGACGGCGAGGTGTGAGCGACCTTTTTGTCCTTGAGATCGGCAAGCTTCTGATAGGGGCTCGACGCCTTTACAATTGCCAGCAGATTGTAGCCGCGGATTTCCTTCTCGGTACCCTTGGCGGCGAATGGAACCGCACCGGCGAGATTAACCGCGAAGCCGGTCGGCCCGGTTGAGAAGCCGGCGAAATGCAGGCGGCCCGAACGCATGGCCTCGATCTCGGCCGAGTTCGACTGCACCGGATAGTAGACAATCTTCTTGTCGATACATTTGCCGAGATGGTCGGACAGCGGCTTGAACACGTTGGCGTAAACGGCTGGGTCCTCGACCGGCGTATAGGCCCACACCAACGTCGAGGGATCTTTAAGTTTCGCGGCATCCTTGGGCACGTCGGCCACCAGGTCCTTGTCCTCGTCGCAATACTGATTGTCGAGCTGACCGCGATTGGTGCAAGCGTCCTGGGCGAACGCGGACGATGCCATTCCCAGTAGTGCCAAACCTGCCGACAACGCTACCTTCGCGATTGAAGCCATGTTTCCCGATCCCTTTGTGCGCGCCACTGACGGGCGACGTTCTGACTGTCAATCGCGTCCCATGAAGGCGACCACGATGTCAATACGACGGAGTGTGCCAAGCAACGCCGATCTGGACGTGTCACTCAATCCGAGCCACCATGGCGCTCGTCGAACAATAGTCATTCCGAGGTAGTCATGATCAAGCGCATCGCGGGCTCGGCACCGACCAGAAGCCGTGCGGTCGTCCACGATGGGCGGGTCTTCACAGTCGCCACTGCCAAGACCAAATCGGCGTCACTCTACGAGCAGACTCGCAGCGCCCTTGAGACACTCGACCGCAATCTCGCCGATGCCGGCAGTTCGAAAGCCAAGCTGTTGTCGGTCACTGTGTACATCACCGACATGACCAAAAAGGCCGAGATGAACCGGGCCTGGGACGAATGGGTCGACACCGCCAACGCCCCGCAGCGGGCGTGTCTGGCAGTTGCGCTTGAGGGCGAGGACCTGATCGAGCTGGTCGTGACGGCGGCGTGTTGAGCGAGTAACCAGCACCCAAAGCACGGCGTTGACAAGGCGGGCGAAAATCCGCATTCTGCCGGCGCCATGACACACCAGATTGCCAATCGCCGACGTACGCCTGAGAGGTTGCTGCCGCGACTGCGATGAGGACGTGCGCCCAAGTCCATCCCGCAGGCCGCGCCGATGCGCGGCTTTTTTAGTTTCTCATCCCCGATCACGGATAAGACCGATGTCATCTTCCACCGCCAAGACCGTTGCCGCCCCCTCCAGCCACGTCATGGGCACCTATGCCCGTCAGGACGTCGTTTTCGAGAAAGGCGAAGGTGCCTGGATCACCTCGACGACCGGCGAACGTTATCTCGACTTCGCTAGCGGCATCGCGGTGAATTCGCTGGGCCACGCCCATCCGCACCTCGTCAAGGCGCTGACCGAGCAGGCACAGAAACTTTGGCACACTTCGAACGTCTATCGGGTTGCGGGGCAGGAAACGTTTGCCGACCGGTTGTGCGCCAATACCTTCGCCGACAAGGTGTTCTTCTGCAATTCCGGCGCCGAGGCCTGCGAGGGCGCGATCAAGACCGCCCGGCGCTATCACCACGCCAACGGCCAGCCGGAACGTAAGCGGATTATAACCTTCAAGGGTGCCTTCCATGGCCGCACGCTGGCGACCATCGCCGCCGCCGGCAACGAGAAATACATGGAGGGCTTCGGGCCCGACATGCCGGGATTCGACTGCCTGCCCTACGGCGATCACGACGCGCTCCACAAGGCGATCGGTCCCGAGACCGCCGCGATCATGATTGAGCCGATCCAGGGCGAAGGCGGCATCCGTTCGATCCCGACGCAGTGCCTCGTCGGCCTGCGGGAACTGTGCGACAAACACGGCCTCTTGCTCATCCTCGACGAAGTGCAGTGCGGCGTCGGCCGCACCGGCAAACTCTTCGCGCATGAGTGGGCTGGCATCACGCCGGACATCATGGCGATCGCCAAGGGCATCGGCGGCGGCTTTCCCGTGGGCGCGTTCCTGGCGACGGACGAGGCGTGCAAGGGCATGGTGCCCGGTACGCACGGCTCGACCTTCGGCGGCAATATGCTGGCGATGGCGGTCGGCAATGCCGTGCTCGACAAGATCCTGGAGCCGGGTTTTCTCGAAGCCGTGCAGCAGAAAGCGCTTTATCTCAAGCAGTCGCTCGCCCGCGTGAAGGACGAGAACCCCGGCCTCGTCGAGGAAATCCGCGGCCAAGGCCTGCTGATGGGCCTGAAGATCAATGCCAAGGTGCCCTCTGGCGATGTGGTGAAGGCCTGCACGGCGGAAAAATTCCTGACCGTCGGCGCCGGCGACAACGTGGTGCGGATCATCCCGCCATTGAACGTCACCGAGGCCGAGATCAGCGAAGCAGTCAATCGTCTCGGCCGCGCGCTGAAGACCGCCGGCAAGCCGGCCTGAAATCGTCTATCTTCCGCAGCCTGGAGAGCGGCACTCGAACCATGAAGCGCAGTCCCACTAAGCCCCGCCACTTCATCGATATCGAAGCGATCGACAGCGCCACGCTGCGCCGGATCGTCGACAATGCTCACGCCATGAAGAAGGCCGGCAAGCGCGTGCCGGCCCATCTGCGGCCGAAAGACATCGAGGACCAGGTCCTGTTGATGATTTTCGAGAAGCCGTCGACCCGCACCCGCGTGTCGTTCGACGTCGCCATGCGCCAACTCGGCGGCCAGACCATCTCGCTCAACCACGCCGACCTGCAGACCGGGCGCGGCGAGAGTGCTTCCGATACCGCCAAGGTGCTGTCGCGCTACGGCGATGCGATCATGATCCGCGCCCACAGTCATGATCGCATCATGGAACTGGCCGACAACGCTACCATTCCGGTGATCAACGGCCTGACCGACCGCAGCCATCCGTGCCAGATCCTGGCCGACATCATGACGTTCGAGGAGCGCTCGGGCGACATCAAGGGGCGCACCATCGCCTGGGTCGGCGACGGCAACAACGTCGCGGTATCGTGGATGCAGGCCGCCGCCCGCTTCGAGTTCGAGTTGCGCGTCGCCTGCCCGGCACAATTGAAGCCAGAACGCGACGTGATCGAATGGGTCGCCAAAGAGGGTGGCAAGGTCACCATCACCGACGACGCGGCGGACGCCGTCAAGGGCGCCGACTGTGTCGTCACCGACACCTGGGTGTCGATGGGCCAGTCGGATGAAACGCGCCGCAAGCAATTGCTGGCGCCCTATGCCGTCGACCGGGACTTGATGAAGCGCGCCGCCAAGGATGCGATCTTCATGCACTGCCTGCCGGCCTACCGCGGCCACGAAGTCTCCGCCGAGGTGATCGACGGTCCGCAGTCGGTGGTGTTCGACGAAGCCGAGAACCGCCTGCACGCCCAGAAGGCGATTCTCGCCTGGTGCCTGGGGGCTTGAGCTGAATCACGAATATGCACGAAGCGTAGGTTGGGTTAGGCCCACTTGCGACCGTAACCCAACATTCACACCACTCGTGAAGTGTTGGGTTCGCGCATGACGCTTGACCCAACCTACGTATCGCGGCCGTGCATTGAATTCCGGAAAACGCTAGGCGCGGCATGGCCATACCACTCAAATGACAAATGGCCGCCGCCGCCATCGTCGACGACCTCGTGCTGCCGTTCCGCACCGATACGTCGGGCGTGACCGGCAGGCTGGTACGGCTCGGGCCGCTGGTCGACCAGATCCTGTCCCGCCACGCCTATCCAGAACCGGTCAGCGACGCGCTCGGCCAGGCGATCGCGCTTGCCGCACTGCTCGGCAGCGCCATCAAGTTCAACGGCAAAATGATCCTTCAGACCAAGTCCGACGGGCCGATGGGCTTTCTCGTCGTCGACTTCGAAAGTCCCGGCCGATTGCGCGGCTACGCAGCGTTCGATGCCGCGCGTACGGCCGAGCTGGTCGCCACGGCGCCGAAGGATCAAGGCCAGTTGCTCGGCACCGGCCATATGGCGCTGACAATCGATCCCGGCGGCCGCATGGACCGCTACCAGGGCGTCGTCGCGCTCGATGCCGAACCGCTGGTCGATGCCGCGCGCACCTACTTCCGCCAGTCGGAACAGCTGCCGACGTTCCTCCGCCTCGCGGTGGCGCGGCACTATGATGCCGCTGACAAGACCTGGACCTGGCGCGCCGGCGGTCTGATGCTGCAATACGTGTCGCCGGAAGGCGGCATCCCGCAGCCGACGCCCGAGAACGAGGAAGCGGGTCAGCTATTCGGCGAGGATGGTGACGACTGGCAGCGTGCGGTGATCCTGGCCGGCACGGTGCAGGACCACGAATTGCTCGATCCGACGCTGAGCCCCGACCGCCTGCTTTACCGACTGTTCCACGAAGAGGGCGTGCGAACCCACGCCGCAGTCCCGCTCGACGGATATTGCAGTTGCTCGGCTGAACGGGTCGAAACGCTGCTAAAGAGCTTCGGCGCCACCGAACTCGCCGACATGCGCGAATCCGACGGGCAAGTCGCCGTCACCTGCGAGTTCTGCACCACGACGTATAGGTTTGCCCCCGACCGGTTCGAATAGGCGGATACAGTCTGTTCACTCCCCGGACTGTCGGCGCTTGACGGGACGCGGCAACGCAGCAATGTGCGCGGATGAAAGCGTTTCGCAGCGCACAGGACAACGAACCGAATAAATGACCTCCGCCATCGTCAATCTGCTGCGGCTTGGCCGCGCCGGCTTCGTCATGGCGCAGCACGGCGTGCGCTTCGTGCCGAGCGGCACCAAGGTGCCGTTCGTGTTGCATCTAGCACGCGCCGCGACTTGGCCGATCCGTGCCGTCACCTGGCCGTTCCGGATGGGCGAGGCGCGCGAGACCCGTATTAGCCGTGGCTTGACCAGCCTCGGCCCCAGCTACGTCAAGCTCGGCCAGTTCCTGGCCACCCGCGGCGACCTTATCGGACCGGAACTCGCAGCCGACCTCAGCCACCTGCAGGACCGGCTGCCGCCGTTCTCGATGGCCGAAGCCCGCGCTGCCGTCGAGGAGTTGCTCGGCGGCAAGCTCGAAGACCATTTCGTCGAGTTTGGCCCGCCGGTTGCCGCCGCCTCGATCGCCCAGGTGCACAAGGCGGTGACGCTCGATAACGGCATACGGCGCGACGTGGCGGTCAAGATCCTGCGCCCCGGCGTCGAGAAGCGCTTCCGCCGTGACCTTGAAAGCTACAAGTTCGCCGCCCGGTTGATCGAGAAGTTGCATGCGCCGGCACGGCGGCTGCGGCCGAGCGCCGTCGTCGACAATCTCGCCCGCACCACCGATCTCGAAATGGACTTGCGGCTTGAGGCCGCCGCCATTTCCGAAATGGCTGACAACATCAAGTCCGAGCCTGACTTTCGCGTGCCGACGGTGGACTGGCGCCGCACCTCGCGCCGGGTGATGACCATCGAATGGATCGACGGCACGCCGATCGCCGACAAGGCGGCACTTGCGGCGCAAGGCTTCGACCTCAAGGCGTTGGGCCAGACAGTGCTGCAATCGTTCCTGCGGCACGCCATGCGCGACGGCTTCTTCCACGGCGATATGCACCAGGGCAACCTGTTCGTCGACAAGACCGGCCAGGTGGTCGCCGTCGATTTCGGCATCATGGGGCGGCTCGGCATGCGCGAGCGCCGGTTCCTTGCCGAAATCCTGCACGGCCTGATCACCCGTGACTATCGTCGCGCCGCGCAAGTGCATTTCGATGCCGGCTATGTGCCGACGCATCATTCGGTCGAAGTGTTCGCGCAAGCGATGCGGGCGATTGGCGAGCCAATCCACGGCCGCACCGCCGACGAGATCTCGATGGCCGATCTGTTGGGCCAGCTGTTCGCCTACACCGAAGTGTTCGACATGGAGACGCGGCCTGAACTGATCCTGCTGCAGAAGAGCATGGTGATCGTCGAGGGTGTGGCGCGCTCACTCGATCCGGCGTTGAACTTGTGGGCCGCGGCCGAGCCGATCGCGCGCGAATGGGTCGAGGACAATCTGGGCGTTGCCGGCCGCCTGCGCGGCGCCGGCGAGAGCGCCGAGGTGATGGGCCGGGTGCTCGCCGAAGTTCCGCGCTTGCTGGAGCAGGCCGAGCGCACGGCGCAATCGTTCGCGCAGATGGCAAACCACGGCGTGCGGCTCGATGAGGAATCGATCAAGCGGCTGGTGGAGGAACAGACCCGCTTCCGCTGGCGCGACGTGATCCCATGGACGCTTGTCGTTGCGTTCCTTGCAGTCTCCTACTGGTGGTTCTCTATTCCCCGATGGAGGGGATGATCATGAATGGGCCCCTCCGTATCGATGCCATCAAGACGCCTGAAGGCGGCACGATCGGCATGGTGCATTGCCCTGGCCGCTGTACCGCGCCCTGGCAACGCGATCTGCGCGCCGACATCTCAGCGATCGAGGCCTGGGGCGCCGACGGCCTGGTGTCGCTGATCGAGGGCCACGAGTTCACCAAGCTCGGTGTGACAGCGTTTCCGCAGGTGATACTCGGCAGCCATATCGCCTGGTATCACATTCCCATCCGCGACATGCAGACGCCCGGCACCGATGCCTTTGCCGCCTGGGCATCGCACGGTCCGGTGATCATCGACACTTTGCGCAGCGGCGGACGCATCGTGCTGCATTGCGCCGCTGGCCTCGGACGTACCGGTACGATGGCAGCGAAGCTATTGATGACCCTGGGATTGACGGCCGACGACGCGATCGCCCGGGTGCGCACCGCCCGTCCTGGCACGATCGAGACCGCCGAACAGGAAGCCTACGTGCGCACTGGCCCGCCACTGATCATCACGGCGCCCAGCGTACCTGGCCAGCTCCGCTGACATCGAGACCACCGAGTTCGGCGGCGCGCTCGGCGAATAGCGGCGAACGCAGCAGCGCCAGTAGTTTCTGCAGGGCCGGTCGATAGCTGTCGCGCTGACGCATGAGCAGATCGAAGCGTTCGATGGCGAGCGGCACGAAACCGATCCCGGCGGCGGTCGCGACCGCCCGCGTCGCAAGACCGCAGTCGGCATGATGGCTGCGGATCGCCTGGGCGATGTCCGGTCCGGTCGGCGCCAGGATCGTCGGCCCGAAGTCGTCAATCGACAACCCTTGTCGCTTGAGCATTGCCTGCAGCAATTGCTGAGCGCCGGCACCGTCGGGACGAATGGCGAGACGCGCGCCCCGGGCTTTGGCGTCCGCCAGTGTTTCGAGACGCATGGGATTGCCGGCAGCCACCAGCAAGCCTTGCTCGCGCGCCGCGAAGCCGATCAGGACAGCGTCGTAGAGCGCGGGTTCATTGGCGATCACCACGATATTTGCATCGTCGTCGCGGCCTTCGGTTTCGTGGAAGTGGATCGCGGCGGCAATCACTTCGCCGCGCAGGAAGCGGCGATATCCGGCCTCGCTGCCCTCCGGTAGAATTGCGAGCCCGACACGGCTTTCGCTCAGCGCCCATTGCAATAGCGGATCATGACTGCCGCCAACGATCGGCGGCGGCTCGGCCGGCACCATCCCCAGCGGCCGCGCGAGACCGGCGAGCAGCCATCGGTCAAGCTCACCGCGCGGAAACAGCCACTTCCCCGTGACCTTGGTGCACGGGATCGCCTGCTCGGCCACCAATTCGTAGAGTTTGCGCTCACCAAGTCGCAGATAATCCGCCGCTTCGGCGGTCGTCAGCAATCTACGAGCTGCATTCATCTGCGCCAACCTGTTCAAATTCTAAAAATTGACTTCGGCGCACAATATACAGCCAATGCAAACCGTCAACGTGCGAGGAAACGAGACTTGGACGGCAGTGCGCTCGATCTCATTATGACCGGCAACGCGCAGCTGTACGCGATCGTACGGCTATCGCTGCTGGTCACGCTGGCGGCAACGCTGACAGCCGGAGTGATCGGCCTGCCGCTCGGCGCCGCCGTGGCGCTGACCCGGTTTCCCGGCCGCAACGCCGTGGTGGTGCTGCTCAACGGCTTCATGGGACTGCCGCCGGTGGTGGTCGGCTTGATCGTGTTCCTCAGCCTGTCGCGCTCGGGGCCACTGGGCTCGCTCGGCCTGCTATTCACGCCGACCGCCATGGTGATCGCCCAGGCGCTGCTGATCACGCCGATCGTCGCCGCACTCACGCGGCAGGTGATCGAGGATCTGTGGGCCGAATACCGCGAAGAATTCACCGCCATGCAGGTGGCGCCGTTCGACCGCGTCCGCGCCCTGCTGTGGGATGCGCGCTTCTCGCTCGTCACCATTCTGCTCGCGGGTTTCGGCCGGGCGGCGGCGGAAGTCGGCGCAGTGATGATCGTCGGCGGCAACATCGAAGGCTTTACCCGCGTGATGACGACATCGATCGCACTCGAAACCTCAAAGGGCAATCTACCGCTCGCCATCAGCCTCGGCATATTGCTGATCAGCCTGATCCTGGTGGTCAACGCGCTGGCCTGGTGCTTGCGGCAATGGGCGGAGCGCCATGCTGGCTAAAGCCCCCGCCGCTTTGATTACATTTAGTCGCGCCGGCTTTACCGTCGGCGACAGCACTTTGTTGTCCGACATTTCGCTGACACTCGACCCGGGCGCGCCGACGATCCTGCTCGGACCCAACGGCGCCGGCAAGACGACGCTGCTGAAGCTCGCGATGGGGCTGCTCGCGGCGACCACCGGCAAGATCACTGATCGCGGCGCCAACGACGCGCCGTCGCGCAAGGCCTTCGTGTTCCAGAAACCGGTGATGCTGCGGCGATCGGCGGCCGACAATATCGCCTTCGCGCTGGCGGCTGCCCGTCGACCGGCCGGAGAGGCGCCGGTGCAGGCTCTATTGGCTCAAGTCGGTCTTGTCGGCGGTTGCCGACCGCCCGGCGCGGAAACTTTCCGGCGGCGAACAACAACGGCTGTCGCTTGCGCGTGCACTCGCCCGCTCGCCCGACATCCTGTTGCTCGACGAGCCGACCGCCAGCCTCGATCCGGCATCGACCAAGGCGGTCGAGGACATCATCGGCGATGTGGCAGCCGGCGGCGTCAAGGTGATCATGTCGACGCACGATCTCGGCGAGGCCAAGCGGCTGGCCGGCGACATCGTCTTTCTCAGCGGTGGCCGCCTTGTCGAGCACACGCCGGCTTCCGTGTTCTTCAAAACTCCACAAAGCGAGGCGGCCCGCCGCTTCCTCGCCGGCGAACTCTTGGTCTAACCCAAAACAGGAGCACTCTCATGCGCTTACGCGTCATCGGCATCGCATTGGCATTGGTCACGACCGCCGCTCCGGCCATCGCCCAGGACAAATCGATCATCGTCGCCTCGACGACGTCGACACAGGATTCCGGCCTGTTCGGGCACATCCTGCCGTTGTTCAAATCGAAGACTGGTATTGACGTGAAGGTTATCGCCCAGGGCACCGGTCAGGCACTCGACACCGGCCGTCGCGGCGATGCCGACGTGGTGTTCGTGCACGCCAAATCGCAGGAGGAAAAATTCGAGGCCGACGGCTTCGGCGTCAAGCGCTTCGAAGTAATGTACAACGACTTCGTGTTGATCGGCCCGAAGGCGGACCCGGCCAAGATCAAGGGCACGAAAGACATCGTCGCAGCGCTGAAGGCAATCAGCACCGCCGGCAGCCCGTTCGTCTCGCGCGGCGACAAAAGCGGCACGCACGCAGCCGAACTCGCGTTGTGGAAGACTGCGGGCCTCGATCCGGCAGGCGCGAAGCCCGCATGGTATCGCGAGATCGGCCAAGGCATGGGCGCGGCGTTGAATACCGCGGCGCGATGGGAGCCTATGTGCTGGCCGATCGCGGCACCTGGATTTCATTCAAGAGCAAGGGCGACTTGGAGATCGCGGTCGAGGGCGACACCAAGCTGTTCAATCAATATGGCGTGCTGCTGGTGAACCCGGCGAAACATGCCCACGTCAAGAAAGAACTCGGTCAGGCCTTCGTCGACTGGCTGATTTCGGCCGAGGGCCAGAACGCCATCCGCGCCTACCAGATCGACGGCCAGCAGTTGTTCTTCCCGAATGCCGAGCAGGGGCAGATGAAGAAGGCGGGCTGAGGCGGTCGGGGACGAACCGGGACCGTTTACTGATTTCGCCGCGCAGGATCGGCTGTCATACTCCTATGCGAAATCAGTAAAATGTCCCCATCTTCACACCCTCATTAGATGTAGCTACATCCAAATTGCCGGACTGAACTTTTTGAGCTGTTGGCATTTTCATTTTTCCCCTTCGATCGAAGGGTGAGCGGGGTGGCCGTGGTCCACGGCGGTCTTCCGCGTTTTCAATTCAAGTGGCCCAGAGCCACCCCATTGCTCGAACGGATTTTCGGGTCCCCCCGTGCTTTAGACGAGCTGGTATGGGTCTCCCCCTTGCTCGCGCCAAGATGGGGTGCACGGAACCCTCCGGCAGTGCACAGCGCGTCACCGCCACACGTCCGGACCATCCATTCCGCCTCCGCACTTTTGAACGCCTTCGAAGCGCGCCCTTCAGTGAAGCGGAACATGTGCAGTATCACATGGGGCGTGGAGGCGTGGATAAGTCCGCGAAGCCGTGAAATCGTGAAATGGTGAATTCGTGAAGTCGTGGCTGGTGGCGGTGCGGCGCGTGCCTCTCCAGCACTCCGTCCCCCGCGCCGCTACACACCCTCCTCCGGTTTCCCGGAATGCGGCGACTGCGGCACGCGGGCGTCGCATATCCAGATCTGCCCGCTCGGATTTGTGCGCTAATCTGGCGTCATGCATGAGCATAGCGATGGCAGGTGAAGATCCCGGATATTTGACCTTTCTGAAAAGCGCTGGCCAAATTCCGGAAACCGACTCGGAGCGATCACTATCGTCACGGATTGACGGTCCACACATCGACGGTGAAAGGTTTGGACGGGACAGTTACCGATCTGGAGAATGGCGCGTAATTGCAATGAGATAGTCGAAATCGTAACTGTCCACGTAATGCACTGTCCCAACATCATTGCGAGCCATAGATCCTGTATCTACCGCCGCTGCTCAAACGTCGGCCTGATGTCCCCGCAAGCCCCGGGATGACACCAATGTGGTGGGGTTCGCGTCGTGCGTCGTCGCCGCTTCAGGCTGTTGCCGGCACAGCGGGCAAGTCGAGCACGAAGAAATCAACTGTCCGCGATTCCCCACTAGCGCACTGAACGACCATTCAGTTACCGCGTTCCTGCAGGCCTGCATTGCAGGTCGCCCGATGGCGGTCGCGCGCGGCCTGCGTCCTGCGCTAGGCTCCCCGCAAAACCCCGCGAGGAGACGCCGGCTGTGACATTCGAAACCATCCTCTACGCCGAAGACGGGCCGATCGGCACGATCACGCTCAACCGGCCCGACGACGGCAACATGTTCAACGCCACGATGTGCCACGAGATCCGCGACTGCATCAACGCCATCCGGCGCGAGACGCGCACCCGCGTGATCGTGCATCACCGGCGCGGGCGACAAGTTCTTCTGCATCGGCGGGCGCAAGGACGGCATGGAGGACACCACGCTCTATGCCGGCGTGCTGCCGACGCTGGAAATGTACGAGGCCATCGAGCGGCTGCAGAAGCCGGTGATCGCGTCGGTCAACGGCTTCGCGGTCGGCGGCGGCAACGTGCTGCAGATGGTGTGCGACTGACCATCGCCAAGGAGAGCGCGGTGTTCCGCCAGGTCGGGCCGATGATGGGCTCGTTCGATGCCGGCTACGGCACCTGGTACCTGGAGGACCTGGTCGGCAAGAAGAAGGCGAAGGAGATCTGGTTGCGCAATCCCAAGATCACCGCGCGCGAGGCGCTGGCGCTCGGGCTGATCAACAAGGTGGTGCCCGACGACAAGCTCAGGAGGAGACGCGCAAGTTCGCGCTGGAGATCGCCGAGCGCGGCCCGTTCGCGCTGGCCTCGATCAAGGCCGCCTTCAATGCCCGCCACGGCGGCGTCTCGGGCCTGTCGCGCATGGCGCACGACCTGCTGCTGCGCGGCTATCTCGAGACCGACGAAAGCAAGGAGCTGTCGAAGGCTTTCGCGAGAAGCGCAAGCCCGATCCGTCCAAGTTCGGCCAAGTAAGCCGATGCGGCCCGTTCCTGACCCTGCATCATCCGGCCGCGGCCGCGCGCTACTACGCGCAGGGCGTCTGGCGCGCGACACGTTCTATGCGCTGCTGGCGCAGCATGCCGCCGAGCGCGGCCGACGGCCGTCGCGCTGCAGGACGGCGCGCGCGCGCTCACCTGGGGCGAGCTGCACGCCTGGGTCGACGGCGTCGCGGCGCGACCTGCCGCGCCGGCGCTCGCTGGCGGCGACCGCGTGTCGATCTGGATGTCGACAACCGGCGCGAAGCGATCGTCGATGTTCCTCGCCTGCGCGCGCAGGGCATCGCCTGCAATCCGTCCTGCACCGCACCTACACCTGCGCCGAGATCGGCACGCTGCTCGACCGGCTGCAGCGCGCGGCGTCTGCTGACGCGAGCCGGGCTGGGGCGCCGACGGCGCGCCGGCGCGACTCGCGGCAGATGCTCGTCAAGCGCCGCCTCGCTGAAGGCGATCTGGACGCCGCGAGACGTTGCCGGCGCCGGCCGCGCACGCCGACGCGCCATGCCGATCGACGACCCCGACAAGGTCGCCTACCTCGCCTTCACCTCCGGCACGACCGGCACGCCGAAGTGCGTCATGCACTCGGACAACACGCTGCTCGCCAATGCGCGCGATCTGGTGCGCGACTGGGGCCACGGCCCGCACACGCGTCCTGCTCAGCCTGTCGCCGCTGTCGCACCACATCGCCTGGGTCGGCGTGGCGCAGTGGCTGGTGGCGGGCTGCCGAGTTCGTCACCAACGACCCGCCGGCCGGCACGTCGCGCGCTCGACTGGATCATCGAGACCGGCGCGACCTACGTGCATGGGCGTGCCGACGCACGCCATGGACGTCCTGGCCGAGCAGCAGAAGCGCGGGCATCGCGCGGCTCGGCAAGGTGCAGGTGTTCTACATGGCGGGCGCGCCGATCCCGCCGTCGGTGGCCGCGGCGTTCGTCGCGCAGGGCATCAAGCCGCAGAACGTCTACGGCATGACGGAGAATTCCTCGCACCAGTACACGCATCCCGACGACGACACCGACACCATCGTCACGACCTGCGGGCGCGGCGGCCCGGCCTACGAGGTGCGGCTGTTCGATCCGGCCGACCGCCGACCGTCGAAGTGCCGGCCGGCACGGTCGGCCAGATCGGCGGGCGCGGCGCGCGCGCTGATGCTCGGCTACTTCGACAACCAGGCCGCCACCGAGACGAGCTTCAACCGCGACGGCTGGTTCCTGTCGGGCGACCTCGGCGTGCTGGACGCGCGCGGCAACCTCAAGATCGTCGGCCGCTCGAAGGACCTCATCATCCGCGGCGGCCACAACATCTATCCGGCCCACATCGAGGCGCTGGCGCTGCGCCATGCCGAGGTCGCGCGCTGCGCCGCTTTCCCGGTCGCCGACGAGCGGCTGGGCGAGCGCGTCTGCATCGCCGTCATCGGCGAGGTCGCCGCCGGAGGATCTGCTCGAGCATCTGGCAGCGCGAGGGCCTGTCCAAATACGACATGCCGGAATACTTCGTGCGCGTCGACGCGTTCCCGCTGACCGCCAGCGGCAAGATCCTCAAGCGCGAGCTGGTCGAGATGGCCAAGCGCGGCGAGCTCGCGCCGCAGCCCGTGCGCTATCGAAACCGAAGGAGGCTGGCATGATGCGTCGAACTCACCACGCGGGACGACTGCGCGGTCCTGACGCTCAACCGGCCCGAGGCGCTCAACGCGCTGTCGTTCGAGATCATCGACGAGATCGGCGCGGCGATCGACGAGGTCGCGCATGGGGCGAAGGCGCGGTGCGCGCCTGATCGTGACCGGCGCCGGCGCCAAGGCGTTCTGCGCCGGCGCCGACATCAAGGAGCTGCGCAGGGCCGCCGCTGATCGAGCAGAAGCGCGGCGCCGAGCTCGGCCAGGCGGTTTCGCCAAGCTCGACCGGCTGCCGATGGCCTCGGTCGCGGTGATCAACGGCTATGCCTTCGGCGGCGGCCTGGAGCTGGCGCTGGCCTGCACCTTCCGGCTGGCCACGCGCAAGGCCAAGATGGCGCTGCCCGAGATCAAGCTCGGCCTGATCCCGGGCTACGGCGGCACGCAGCGCCTGCCGCGCCTGGTCGGCGAGGCGCGCGCGCTCGAGATGATCATGACCGGCCGCACCGTCGGCGCCGAGGAGGCCGAGCGCATCGGGCTCGTCAACCGCTCTGATCGACGGCGACGCCGTTGCGGCGGGCATGGCCTTCGCGCGCGAGTTCACCGGCTACAGCCTGCCGGTGCTGGGCTTCGCCCGCGAGGCGGTGCAGCGCGCGCTCGACGTGCCGATCCACGAAGGCCTCAAGATCGAGGCCGACCTCTCCACGCTGGCCTTCCAGACCAAGGATGCGGCGGAGGGCACGGCGGCCTTCGAGGAGAAACGCAAGCCGGAGTTCAACGATGGGTGATGCACGGGCAAAGGTCAGATCATCGTCACCGGCGCCAGCCGCGGCATCGGCGCGGCGATCGCGCTGGAGCTGGCGCGGCGCGGCTGCAAGGTCGCCGGCCTCGCGCTCGGGAAACGGCCGCCGGCCAAGGCTATCGCCTTGCGATGTCACCGACGAGGCGGCGATCATCCGCAGCCATCGCGGCCATCGCGGCACGCGGGCCGATCGCCGGCCTCGTCAACAATGCGGGCATCTACGAGAGAGCCCATCGGCCAGCTCACCTCGGCGGAGTTCGAGCACACCATGCGCACCAACGCCACCTCCGTGGTGGTGGCCTCGCGCGAGGTCTATCCGCATCTGAAGGCCACCGGCGGCGGCCTGATCGTCAACATCGGCTCGTTCTTCGACAAGCTCGGCGTCGCCGAGCACGTCGCCTACTGCGCGTCGAAGGCCGCGATCGGCGCGATCACGCGCTGCCTCGCCGTCGAGTGGGCGGCGGACAACATCCGCGTGATCGAACGTGGCGCCGGGCTATATCGAGACCGACCTCAACCGCGAATTCCTGGCGAAGGACAAGGTACGCGTCATGGCTGCGAAGCGCATTCCCGGCGCGCCGGCCGGGCAGCCGGAGGAGGTCGCGCGGCTGGTCGGCTCGCTGTTCGCCGAGGACATCGGCTTCCTCACCGGCGAGACCATCTACATCGACGGCGGCCAGGGCATGAACCATTGATGAAAATCTTCGAGCAGCTCGAACGCCGCCGCGACTGGAGCGCCGACGAGACGCGATCCTCGATCCGGTGCGGCCGCATCTGCGACGACGTGATCGCGCCCAACGCCGCCGGCCACGACCGCGACGGCGGCGTTTCCGCAGGAGAGCGTCGAGGCCATCAACGCGCTCGGCCTCAACGCCATTTTCGTGCCGGAGGCCTACGGCGGCACCCCGGTGCGCTACAAGGTCTATCTCGAGGTGGTGAAGATGATCTCGGAGCCTGCGCCTCCACCGGCATCATCTACGCCACCAACTTCCACGGCATGAAGCCGCTGATCGATTTCGGCACCGAGGAGCAGAAGCAGCGGCTGCTGCCGCGCATCGCCGACGGCGGGCTCGCCTCGCTCGCCATCACCGAGCCGACGCCGGCTCCGACGCCACCGGCATGAAGACGCGCTTCACGCCCGACGGCGACCATATCGTCATCGACGGCGGCAAGATCTTCATCACCAGCGGCGACGTCGCCGACCTGCTGCTGGTGTTCGGCAAATGGAGCGAGATCGACGACGACAAGGAAGCGATCTCGGCGCTGATCGTCGAGAAGGGCACGCCGGGCTTCAGGTCGGCCGGCTCGAGGACAAGATGGGCCACCGCGCCTCCTCCACCGCCGCGCTCAACTTCGACAAGTGCCGCGTGCCGCGCGCCAACCTGCTGGGCAAGCCCGGCGACGGGCCTGCGGATCCTGCTCGCCTCGCTCAACAAGTCGCGGCCGAGCATCGCGGCGCACGCGCTGGGCATCGCCACCGCCGCGTTCAAGGACATGGTCGCCTACATGAACACGCGCGGGCAGTCGGGCCGCGCATCATCGAGTTCCAGGGCAACCAGTTCATGCTGGCCGATCTCGCGACCGAGCTCGCCATGTGCGAGGCCTGGCTCGACCATGTCGCCGATCTGGTCGACGGCGGCGCGACCGATTTCGGCTTCGAGGCCTCGATCGCCAAGCTGCGGGCCACCGACCTCGCCATGCGCATGACCACCGAGGCCGTGCAGATGCACGGCGGCTACGGCTATATCCGCGACTACCGCGTCGAGCGGCTGATGCGCGACGCCAAGATCACGCAGATCTGGGAAGGCACCAACCAGGTGCATCGCCAGCTGATCGGACGGAGCTTCAGAACAAATGACCAGCACCGCCCAAGCCGGCATTCTCGCCCTTTGGAACGATTGCCGCGAGGGAACGGAGGCCGAGTACGAGGCATGGTATCGCGGCGAGCATCTGCGCGAGCGCGTCGGCTTGCCGGGCTTCCGCTTCGGCCGCCGCTACCATCGCTCGATGGCGGGTCCCGCGCTACTTCACCTACTACGAAACCGCGACGCCCGATGTGCTGACATCGCCGGCCTACCTCGAGCGCGGCGCCAACCCGACGCCGATGACACGGCACATCATGACGGACGTGTTCCGCAACATGAGCCGCACCGTATGCCGGCGCACGCGTCCGAAGGCGATCATCGGACCGTTCGCCATCACGGTCCGGGCGAAATGGCGCAGATCTATTAAGCTCGCAAGCCGCCTGGAACGAGCTCGGCGCTGCCGGACCGGCTGCGCGCCGACTCTGGCAGTCAGCCGAGAAGCCCATGACGAAGCGCCCTCGGTCGAGGAGCGCATTCGTGGCCGGGACGCCAAGATCGCCGGGTGCCTGATGGTGAACTTCTCCGACGCGACGCATGCCGCCGCTGCGGTCAGCCGCGGCACTCGGCCCGACGTGACGATCGGCACCTACCGGCTGTTCTGCGCCCTCGATCAGCAGGATATCACGCCATGAAGCTGCTGCTGATCCAGGGCGCCAATATGGAGTATCTGGGCCACCGCCAGCCCGAACTCTACGGCACCACCACCGCCGCCGAACTCGACGCCATGCTGCAGGCGGAGGCACACGTCGCGGGATCGAGCTCGACATCCGCTACACCAACCTCGAAGGCGAAGCGATCAGCTGGTGCTATGAGGCGCAGCGCGCCGGCATCGACGGCCTGCTATTCAATCCAGCGGCTTTCTCTACGCCGGTTATGCGCTGCGCGATTGCCTGCGCTGATAATGCCGGCGATCGAGATCCATATGACCAATATCGAGAAGCGCGCCATGCACTCGGTCACCGCCGAGGCCGCCGTCGGCATGGTGATGGGCTTCGGCATCGACAGCTATTTCGTCGCCTTGGAAGCCATGGTGCGGCTGCTGACGAAAACACCGGCCCTCGAGTTAGACTTAGAACAGCCGACCCCAGGGCTTGAGCGGCGTCGATGTCCGCGCCGATGGCCGCGAGTGACGCCCACAGTGTGACGGCCACCGAGTTCGAGAATGGGAATGCCGAGTTCGCGCTCCAGGTCTCGCCGCGACCACGGCGCCGCGCATGTTGGTGCATAGGATCGCTACCGCTCGCAGTCTTGGCGCCACCGGCTCTGCACCTCGCGCGATGCGTGGCTTCCTCGTACGGTCGAAAAGGCGAAGTTCTCCGACAAGCCTGCATTGCTGTTCGGCCGCGCATTGGAAACCGGCCGCGCCCCAGTTGTTCGTGATCCGCGCCTGGACGTCGGCGGTATATGGCGTGACGAGGCCGATGCGCTTGACGCCGAGCTTGCCGAACAGGGCGCGATAGCCGAGCACGCAGGTGGCGGCGCGGATGCCGGTCGCCTCCTCGATCCGCGCGACCAGCGCCTCGTCGCGCTCGAAGCCAAGCCAGCTCGCCGAGGTGCCGTTCCAGGCAATCACGTCGCACTTGGCGTGAGCCAGCAGCTCGGCGGCGGCCAGGATATTGCCGTCGTCGAACTGGCCGAGTGCCGACTGGCTGAGCCCGATCTCCGTCACCTTGAAACGCGAGAAATGCGCCGTCGTGCCCGGCACATCGTGCAGCAGATCGCATAGGTCACGGGCTCGAGCACCGTGTTCGAGGACGGTGTCAGCATGCCGAGGCGGGCCATGTTCACTCGATCTTTCGCTGCGGGAAGCGTCCGAAGGCGGCGCGTCACGAGCGTATCAGCGACCGCCATCGAAATACCACTCAGCGCCCAGAACACATAAAAAAAAAAAAAAAAAAAAAAAAAAAACCCAAGAACGGCGGGCCAGACAATCGCGCAGCCCCTCACCGGCAGATCAGAAAAAAAAAAACACACCACACAACACACCACACAACACAACACACAACACAACACACAACACACAACACACAACACACAAACAAAATTCAGCGGACTAGCAGCATCAGCCCCATCACCAGCAGCACCACCAGGACGAGCTTGCGGAACCGCTCGGCCGAAATCTAGCGCCGCCAGCATGTTCCGACCTGACGCCGAGCATGGCCGGGATGATCGCCGCCAGCGACACCGCGAACCAGTGCGGATCCACCGCCCAGCACAGCGAGCGCCGCCGCCAACACCAGCGAACTCAGCAGCACCGACAGGTTCACCGCCTGGACGAACCGGTCCGGCTGGAGCTCCAGCGACATCATGTAGGGCAGCAATGGCATCACCTGCGAACCGGTGAGCCCGGTGACGACGCCGTTGGCAAAGCCGGCCGGCCCCTGCAGCAACGCCGCCAGCGCCTCGGCAGAACTCGGGCGGGCCAGCGCGAACACCGCGTAGGCCAGCACCATGATGCCGAGCGCCGGGTGGCGACATAGGATCGCACACGGTGAGGATCAATACGCCGCAGACGATGCCCGGCAACGTCGCGAGATAGAACGGATAGAACCTGCGGCAGGTCTCCCTGAAGTGGCCGGCGGACAGGGCGACGCCGAGGTTGGTGGCGATTGCCGGCGCCAGCACCACCACCATTGCCGCGTGCAGGCCGACCGCCGGCACCAGGAACGGAATCGCGCACGTCGTATAGCCGAGCCCGGTGCCGCCCTTGACGATGCCGGCCACAAACAGCCCCAGCGTCGCCAGCCCGAGCAGTTGACGTCCATGGCGCGCCGCGTCCGATCGCGGCTCAGCCGTCGGTACCCCGTCGTTCGCGACCGCGATCGCACTCCGCCGTCATCGATGAACCAGGGCTTTACGCCGACGCCCTTGCGGACCGAATACATATAGAAAATCGGCAGTCGGTCCGGGAACAGCTCGCGCATTTCCCGGCCGCTGAAGGTGATGAAGATCGCATGCGGAAACTCGAGTTCGACGGCCCGTTTCTCGACCATGTTCATGTCGTAGTAGGCGATCGCGCCATCTACCGGTTTGCCGTGCCGCGATACCAGCGCGCGGCGCTGTTCGAGTTGCCAGATCGTCTGGCCGGCCGATCGCCGGACAGGCATGAGCGATATTACCCGACTGTGCGCGCGTCACGTCGCCGAGCAGGCACCAGCGAAAACCGCGACGTACGCAGCCTGGCCGACCGCGCGGAAATACGACATCATGTCTGCCCGAGGGATGGCCGTTGAGCCGCGCATGGGTATCGGTGCAGATCAGCCGGATACTGGCGCCCGGCGGATACACGCGGGAAGCCGCTCGGCGATGGCGGCCAGATAGTCGAGGCATGCATGTTCGGGAGCTGGGCCGCCGCGTGGCCCCTTGCCCCAGTAGAGAACGAACTCAACCGGCCATCCCTCGGTCGAGATGTTTCTGAACTTGAGCTGCTAGCAACCGTGCATCCGACGGCTGTTCGCGCTTGAAACTCCAGGTGTTGAATGCAGTTATTACCTTGGTGCATCGTGGACGGCCTGGTATTTTTTCTTGATTAATCCTCGGGACATTTGTTGCCGGGCTTGCCGGGCGGTCGAATTCATGAAGCGCTCGATGCTTTTCTAGGAAAATGCCAGACCTGCGAGCGCCTGGTCGCGGAAACGACGCAGGGGATTCCCGACAGATAGCCAGAAGCAATACAACACCATCAATCAATCATAAATGCACGGCTTTTATTTCGGAGAGGGCTCTTCGGGTGAACCACGAGTTATATTTTCAATAGTTAAACTTTCTTGGCAGAACAAAATATATTTATTATAGATATTATTTATTTGATATGTTGTATCACATTCGCCATTCAGCATTAATAATTCATTCTCGCACCTTTTCCGATTTGCATCGACACCGATCGCCCTTTTGCATCGATGACAATACCGCAACTTCTTCCCCTGCACTGCCACCGAGGATCCTACCGTGCGGCGATCATGCCCTCACCGTCGAATTCGCCAGCGTCATCGACGCCGAGGTCAATGCCCGCGTCCATGCGCTTGACCGCGTGCTGAGCGACTCGCCCGCCCCAGGAATGATCGAAACCATGCCGAGCTATGCGCGCTGCTGGTGTTCTATGATCCACTGGTGACAAGCTTCGCCACGCTCGCGCAGGAAATCCGGGCCTTGTGCATCGCGCTGACGCCGCCGGCACCTGGCACCGCGTGGCGCATTCCGGTGGTCTACGGCGGTGACTACGGCTTCGACTTGCCGACCGTTGCGGACCTGCTCGGACTCGACGCGACCGAAGTCGTCGCGCGGCACATGGCCTCGATGTTCGAAATCTTCATGATCGGCTTCCTGCCGGGCTTCACCTACCTTGGCGGCCTCGACCCGGCGATCGCCGTTCCGCGCCGCCCGTGCCACGACAGAGGTGCCGGCCGGCTCGATCGTGATCGGCGGCATCCAGGCGGCCATCGGCTCGATCGAGGGACCGAGCGGCTGGCACGTCATCGGCCGCACGCCGGTGCGCGCTTTCATGCCGCGGCGCAAGCCGGTGGTGTTCATGAAGCCCGGCGACTGCGTCGTGTTCGAAAGCTGGCCGCCGGCGCGCTTCCGCTCGCTCGACGCCGCCGCCGCGGCCGGTGAGTTGGTCGCGGAGCGCTGCATGTGACCAGCTTGCGCATCCTCGATTGCGGCCCCGGCACCTCGATCCAGGACCGCGGCCGCTTCGGCTGGCTTCGCTATGGCATCTCGTCGTCGGGCGCCGCCGATCCGCTGGCGCTGGCGGCCGCCAACGCGCTGGTCGGCAACCCCCTGCCACCGAGGCCATCGAGCTGGTGTTCATCGGGGCGACGCTCGAGGTCTTGGGGGCCCGGCGCGGCTGGCGCTGGCCGGCGCGCGCATGCCGATGCGCCTCGACGGCCGGCCGATGCCCGATCACACCTCCTTCACTATCGAGCCGGGTCAGCGCCTCGAGATCGGCGCCGCCACCGCCGGGGTCTACGCCATCCTGGCGGTCGCAGGCGGCTTCGACATCCCGGTCGTGCTCGGCAGCAAATCGCTGCATCGGCGGGCGGGGCTCGGCGGCATCGCTGGTCAACCCTATCGGCCGGCCAGCTGATCCCACGAAGTTCGCCGAGCCGGCCAATGGCGACACGCCACCTGCCGCCGTTGCCGCTCGGGTCCGACAGCCGTTGCGGGTGGTGCTGGGGCCGCAGCAAGACCATGCGACGGCGGCCGGAATGGCGACATTCCTGTCGTCGGCGTTCACGGTCACCAGCGAGGTCGACCGCATGGCCTGCCGGCTTGGCGGCCCGCCGATCGAACTCGCCCGCGGCTTCAATATCGTCTCCGACGGCATCGTGCCTGGCTCGGTGCAGATCCCGGGTTCCGGATGCCGATCGTGATGCTCGCCGACCGCCAGACCACCGGCGGCTATCCGAAAATCGCGACCGTCATCACTCCGGATCTGCGACTGCTGGTGCAGCGGCGGCCGACCGAGGCCGTGCGGTTCCCCGGCGTCTCGATCGAGGAAGCGCAAGCAGCCGATCGCCGCGACGCCACCGAAGATGACGCATTGCCACAAGCCATCCGCTAGCGCGCCGCATCGGCTCGACGACACCGCCCGCTGCTGGCGATCAATTTTGCCGGCCACGCGTCGAGCGCCATCGATCCGGCGACATGGCAGCCTTGAGGGCATCGCAAGGCTTCAGGCCACCTTCTGCGCCACCCGATCGTTGGCTGCGATCAACAGCGCCGCCTGCGCCCACGGCATCGGCCGGCCGAATAGATAGCCCTGCGCTTCGTCGCAGCCGAGCTCGCTGAGGTTCGTGCATTGCGCCTCGGTCTCGACGCCTTCGGCCGTGGTCGTCATGCCGAGCGAACCGGCGATCTCGATGACGCAGCGGACGATCGTCGCCGATTGCGGCGCGCTGTGGAGCGTCGCGACGAAGCTGCGGTCGACCTTGATCTTGTCGAACGGGAAGCTCTGCAGATAGCTGAGCGACGAATAGCCGGTGCCGAATCGTCCATGGCGATGCGGACGCCGATCTCCTTCAGCTGATGCAGTGTTTCGAGGTCCGGTCGGTGTTGCGCATCAGCAGGCCTTCGGTGATCTCGAGTTCGAGCCGACGGGCATCGAGGCCGCTCTCGGCGATCACGGCGCGACCATCGGCAGCAGGTTCGGGCTGGCGAACTGGGCCGGCGACAGGTTGACCGCGACCTTCAGCGGCCGGGCCATTGGACCGCCTGCCGGCAGGCCGTCCGCAACGCCCACTCACCGAGCATGTTGATCAGCCCGCAATCCTCCGCCACCGAAATGAATTTGTCGGGCGTGACCAGCCCTTGCCGGATGGTTCCAGCGCGCCAGCGCCTCGAACCCGACGATCCGGCGATCGGCCATGTCGATGATCGGCTGGTAGTAGAGTTCGAGCTGGTCGCCCGTGAGCGCCTCGCGCAGGTCCGTCTCGATCTGCTGGCGGGCGCGGATCTCCTCGTTCATCTCCTTGCGGAAGAAGCGATATGTGCCGCGACCGGCCGCCTTGGCGGCGTAGAGGGCGAGGTCGGCAGCGATCAGCACGTCGTTGGTGGTCGCGCCGTCGATCGGGCCGATGGCGATGCCGATGCTGGTGCCGATCAGCAGCTGATGCCCCTCGATCTCGTAGGGCCGGCCCAGGGTCTCGACCAGTCGTTGCGCCACCACCTCCGGCAACGGCTCCTTGTCGGCGGCATGCATCAGCACCGCGAATTCGTCGCCGCCCAGCCGCGCGACGAGATCGGTTGAGCGCAGCGACCGCCGCATCCGCTTCGCGACCGCCTTCAGCAGCAGATCGCCGACCGCATGCCCCTGCGTTCGTTGACGATCTTGAACCGGTCGAGATCGAGATAGAGGATGGCGAATGTCTTTTCGCGTCCTCATCGCCGCGCTCGTGTCAGCCGGTCGAGCGCGTCGCTCAGCACCCGCCGGTTGGCAAGCCCGGTCAACGCGTCCTCCGATGCAAGTCGATCGGCCTCCGACTGCGCCTTCATTCGCCGGGTGACATCGGTGAATGTACGCACGAACGAGCCATCCTCGAGGCGCATGCTGCGCACCTCGAGCACGGTGCCGTTAGGTCGCATACGTTCGTACATTTCGAATTTGCCGGCGACGTCGAGTGGGCCGAATACGTCGAGCGGCGACTGATGGGCCGCCAGGCCGGCGCTGGCGAACTCGCCATGCCCCTCTTGGTATCGGGTCAATTCGACGAGATTGGCGGATGGTCGATGAACTCCTCGGCAGGTCGAGCAACTCGGCGCACTTGCGGTTCATGATCGGGATAGATCCTTCGTCACCATCATGATGCCTTGCGACATGTGCTCCAGCGTCAACTGCAGTTGCCGCGCCTTGAGCTCCACCTCCTGCTCCGACTTGCGCGCGAGCCAGGTGGCGGCCACGATCATCATCGTCAACAGAAAGCCCAGCGAGCATGTAGAGCCCGAGTTTGGCGTTCGAGGCCTGCGTACATCGCTCGCTCATCGACGCTGATGACGACCGCCAGCGGATGGCCGCGATACGCGGACCGTCACCAGGCGCTCCCCTCGTGCCGCCTCGTCGACTTCCTCGCACGTTTCCGTTGCGGCCGCTTACCAACGCCATGAACGGCGTTCCGCCGAGATCCTGGCCGAGCGCAAAGCCGATGCCCCGCCGTGGGGGCCCGCCGCCCGCACCACGCCGTCATCACCGACGATGGCATACGCGGCGCCGGGCCGAGATCGATCTTGGCGAAGAATTTCGAGAATGCTCGGGATTGAACGAGGCGACGACGACGCCGGCGAATCTGCCGTCCGGACTGGAGAAGCGCCGCGTGAGCTGCACCGACCACTGGCCGCTCGCCCGACCGATCAGCGGCTTGCTGACGAACAGCTCGTCCCGTTCGGACGTCAGATGGACCCGATAGTGCTCGCGATCGCTTAGATCGGTCGGCGGTGCGGGCTGAGGGCCGACGTTCGAGGCCCGCATCGCGCCCCTGTCATCGATGATCGCCATCTGCACGATCATCTCGCTCAGGACATCGGTGGTATTGACCAGCGCGTGATAGTTGCGCGGCAGCGGCGACGTCTCGATCGTCCGCCTGAGGTACAGCAGCGCCTTGTCCATCTCGCCGATCGACCTGACCACGTTCTCCTCCGACAGCAGCGCGACGTTTTCGCGTCGCGGGTGAAATCGGCAAGATCGCCGGCGCGGTTCTCGAAATGCTTGGCGATCAGCCCGGCCCACAGCAGGAACACCATGACCGCACCGAGCACGGTCGCGTTGAACCAATTGCGCGAATACTTGGAGATCATTGCGAGATTAATGCGGGGCATGAGGAAAGCCTACTCGACTGGTACGTTGCGCGATCGATCGACCGCTGATAGTCGAGACGTTAGGCGTCGGCCGGCTTGAGAAACGTGTTGATGGCCGGGCATCGCTCCTGGCACCTTGTGGATTTTGTCCACATCAACGTCTGCGGCCTGTGCTGATCTGGTCTACGAAAAGGCCGTGACTAGGGCTCGTTTTCGCGAGATTCTAAAGTCACGGAACGCAGCCATTTACCGGCGTTACTCTGGCCCCGCCCCAGACACGATCATTCGAATGATAAATCGGATTTTCTGCTGCGCACGAAAGCTCAAGGCGCAGCGCACGGCCAGCTTGCTGGAACCGCCGATGTCAGCAGGCAACTTCGTCGTCGCATCACCGCAGGCAATCTGCAGTTGCTCCTTGGTCAGCCCTTTGGCCGCGGAGAGATCGGTCTTCTCGAAGCGGGTCTGGTAGAGGTAGGCGCCGCTGAACTGGGTTCTCCGCGAGATCGGCGCCGGCCAGCACCGATCGAGCGAGATTGCCGGAAGCGAGCGAAGCACCTTTTAGTTTCGCTCCAGTCAGGTTCGCGCGAACCAACTGTGCGCCAGCAAGGTTGGCGCCTTCCATTCGCGCCGACTCCATTCGACGCGGGAGAATTCGACCTTGGAAGATCGGCGCCGGTCAGATTGGAGTCGGCGAACCGCGTGCGAGAGCCGAACGCCCCCGTCAACGTGATTTTGCTGAATCAGCTTTGACGAACCAGCATTGGATAGATCGGTTTTGCTGAGGTCAGCGCCCTTGATCGAGGTCCCGCTGAAGTCGGTTCCCGTCAGATCCGACTTGACCATCACCGCGCCGTCGAGCGCGAAGCCGGATAGATTGAGCTGGCTCTTCTTGCAGCCGGCCCAATCGACCTGGGCAGCCGGCCGGTCTGTGCATCGCGCGTAGGCGGCATCATGCAGCAACAACGCCACCGAGCACGAGAGCAATTGCTCGCACCTGGATATTGCCACGGCCGTAACGACGATCGATCCGCTACCCACGGCATACCATCCTTGTCGATCGGGCGGCCCATGCGAGCCGCCCGTTGTCGCCGTCGCTCAAGCACTCGCGGCCAGATTGCGCAGCACGTAATGCAGGATGCCGCCATTGCGATAGTACTCGATCTCGTCGAGGGTATCGATGCGGCACAGGATCGGCACCTGGCGCATCTTGCCATCGGCGGACGTGATCTCGGCCATCATCATCGACGCGGCTTGACCGTGGCAAGACCCTTGATGGTCACGGTCTCGTCGCCCTTGAGGCCGAGCGTCGCCCACGACGTGCCTTCCTCGAAGGTGAACGGCACGATGCCCATGCCGACCAGGTTCGAGCGATGGATGCGCTCGAACGACTGCGCGATCACGGCCTTGACGCCGAGCAGGTTGGTGCCCTTGGCCGCCCAGTCGCGCGACGAGCCGTTGCCGTATTCGATGCCGGCGAGCACGACCAGCGGCACGCCCTCTTCCTGATAGAGCGCGGCGGCATCGAAGATCGACAGCACCTTGCCCGACGGATGATGCGTGGTGTTGCCGCCTTCCTTGATCTGGCCGGCCGCATCCTTGTTCATCGCGTTCTTGATGCGGATGTTGGCGAACGTGCCGCGCATCATCACCTGATGGTTGCCGCGCCGCGTGCCGTACTGGTTGAAATCGGCCGGACGAACCTGATGCTCAAGCAGGTAGGCGCCCGCCGGGCTCTCCTTCTTGATCGAACCGGCCGGCGAGATGTGGTCGGTGGTGATCTTGTCGCCGAGCAGCGCCAGATACGCGCACCGTTGATGTCGGTGACCGGCTTCGGCTCCTTGGTGATGCCCTCGAAATACGGCGGGTTCTGCACGTAGGTCGAACCCGAGTTCCAGCCGTAGGTCAGGCTCGGCGCGATCTTGATCTTCTGCCAGTTGGCATCGCCCTTGAACACGTCGGCATAGCGCGACATGAACAGATCGCGGGTGACGTTCTCGGCGATGAAGTTCTGGACCTCATGGTTCGACGGCCAGATGTCCTTCAGGTACACCGGCTGACCATCGCTGCCGGTGCCGAGCGGCTCCTTCGACAGATCCTTGGACACCGAGCCGGCAGCGTGTAGGCGACGACCAGCGGCGGCGAAGCGAGATAGTTCGCCTGCACGTCGGCACTGACGCGGCCCTCGAAGTTGCGGTTACCGGACAGCACGGCGGCAGCCACGACGCCGTTCTCGTTGATGGCCTTGGAGATTTCCGGAGCCAGCGGACCGGAGTTGCCGATGCAGGTGGTGCAACCGAAGCCGACGAGATTGAAGCCGACCGCGTCGAGCGACTTCTGCAGGTCGGCCTTCTCGAGATAGGCGGCGACGACCTGGCTTCCCGGCGCCAGCGAGGTCTTGACCCACGGCTTCGACTTCAAGCCCTTGGCGGCGGCGTTGCGGGCGAGCAGACCGGCGGCGATCAGCACGCTCGGGTTCGAGGTGTTGGTGCAGCTGGTAATGGCGGCAATCACGACGTCGCCGTGGCCGATGTCGAAGTCGCGGCCCTCGACCTTGACGCGCTTGGTGTCTTCGTTCGGCTTCTTGTATTCGCCGGCAAGCGCGGTGGCGAAGCCGCTCTTGACGTCGCCGAGCGCGACGCGGCCTTCAGGACGCTTCGGGCCGGCGAGCGAGGGCACGACGTCACCGAGGTCAAGCCCCATGGTGTCGGTGAACACCGGATCGGCATCGCCGGCGGTGCGATAGAGCCCCTGCGCTTTCGAATAGGCCTCGACCAGCGCGATGCGGTCTTCCGCGCGGCCCGACATGGTGAGGTACTTGATCGCTTCGCCGTCAACCGGGAAGAAGCCGCAGGTGGCGCCGTATTCCGGTGCCATGTTGCCGATGGTGGCACGGTCGGCCAGCGTCATGGCATCGAGGCCGGGGCCATAGAATTCAACGAACTTATTGACCACGCCCTTCTTGCGCAGCATCTGCGTCACGGTCAGCACAAGGTCGGTCGCGGTGATGCCTTCATTGAGCTTGCCGGTGAGTTTGAAGCCGATCACTTCCGGGATCAGCATTGACTGCGGCTGGCCAAGCATGGCGGCTTCCGCTTCGATGCCGCCGACGCCCCAGCCCAGCACGGCGAGGCCGTTCACCATCGTGGTGTGGCTGTCGGTGCCGACGACGGTATCGGGATAAGCGTAGGTTTCAGCACCGTACTCGGTGGTCCAGACGGTCTGCGACAGGTACTCGAGATTGACCTGATGGCAGATGCCGGTGCCGGGCGGCACGACGCGGAAGTTCGAGAATGCGCCCTGGCCCCATTTCAGGAAATCGTAGCGCTCGCCATTGCGGGAGTATTCGAGAGCGACGTTATCGCCCAGCGCTTTCGGCGTGCCGAACTCGTCGACGATCACCGAATGGTCGATAACGAGATCAACCGGCACCAACGGATTGATCTTGCGCGGATCACCGCCGAGAATATTCATGCCGTCACGCATAGCGGCGAGGTCGACAACCGCCGGTACGCCGGTGAAATCCTGCATCAATACGCGAGCCGGGCGGAAGCCGATTTCGCGACCGGCCTTGCCCTTGTCGACGAGCCACGCCGACATGTTCTCGATATCGGCCTTGGTGACAGTGCGGCCGTCTTCATGGCGCAACAGGTTTTCGAGCAACACCTTCATTGAGAACGGCAACTTCGAGATGCCGGTCAAGCCGTTCTTCTCGGCATCTGGCAGCGAGAAGTATACGTAGGACTTGGCTCCGACCTTCAGTGTCTTGCGACATTTGAAGCTGTCGAGTGAAACCGGGGCTTTCGTCGTCATCGTGCATGTCTCCACAAGCGTTGAGGAGCCGCGCCACCGGTGTGCCGATGGGGACAAGGGTCGAGAGTGGACAACAGCGTCCGCTTCGCCTCAGCTTTTGCGCTAGCGTTGGTGATATTGCCTTCCTTATATAGCGGCGTTTCCCGCAGTGCCACACCTTGTGTGCATGCGGTCTGCCCTGCGAAAGTCGAAGTACACCCCGGATCTTGGTCGAAATTGACATGTCCCTGACGCTAACCGCCGAAAATCTGTCCATCGAACGCGGCGGACGACTGGTGTTGGACGGTGTTTCGTTCAGCCTTCGCGCCGGCGAGGCGATGATCGTGACCGGCCCCAACGGCTCGGGGAAAACGACGCTATTGCGGTCAATTGCCGGTTTCCTGCGGCCAGTCGGCGGCCGGTTCGGCCTATCCGGCGGCGATCCGGAGCTCGAGATCGCACAACATTGCCACTATGCCGGTCATCTCGACGCGGTCAAATCCCGGCTCACGGTGGTCGAGAACCTCGATTTCTGGTCGTCCTACCTTGGGGGCCGACCTGAAAACGTCGCGAACGCAATGGCGGCCCTCGCCCTTTCCGACCTCGCCGAAGTATCCGCCGCTTACCTGTCGGCCGGCCAGCGCCGCCGCCTCGGTCTTGCCCGTCTGCTGGTCGCCGAACGGCCGATCTGGCTGCTCGACGAGCCGACGGTATCACTCGACCGCGAAAGTTCGGCGGCGTTCGCGGCATTGGTCGAGAAGCACCGCACCAGTGGCGGTCTGGTGATTGCCGCCACCCACGTAGAACTCGGCCTCGGCAACACGCGGTCACTGCGCTTGGTGGCGCCGGAAAGGGCCGCCGCGTGAAAGCATTCCTCACACTGCTGAAGCGCGACGTGACGCTCGGGCTGCGCGATGGTGCCGCAACGGGCACCGCGCTCGGGTTCTATCTGGTCGTCGTCTCGCTGATGCCGCTTGGCCTTGGTCCTGACCTGAAGCTGCTGTCACGCATCGCACCGGGCGTGCTGTGGCTCGGCCTGCTGCTGGCGGCCTTGCTGTCATTGCCCCGGCTATTCGAGGTCGATGCCGAAGACGGTTCTCTCGACGCGCTCAGCCTCGGCACCTTGCCGCTCGAACTCGTGTGCCTCGCCAAGGCGATCGCCCATTGGCTGACCACTTGCGTGCCGCTGGTGCTGACGGCACCGATCCTGGGCCTGCTGTTGAACCTCGACATTGCGGCCTACCCGGCGTTGGCCGCTACCCTGCTGGTCGGTACGCCGGCCGTCAGCCTGCTTGGTGCTGCCGGCGCAGCGCTGACATTGAAGGCCAAGCGCGGCGGCGTATTGATCGCGCTGCTGGTGCTGCCATTTTACATTCCGACGCTGATTTTCGGCATATCGGCACTGTCGGCCGTCATCACGCCGCCGGGCAGCTTCTTATCGCCATTCCTGATCATGGCGGCGGTATCGCTGGTGGCGCTGGTCATCGGCCCGATCGCGGCGGCGGCGGCATTGCGGGTGCAATCGCAATAGGCCCGTGCCTCGCTTGATCGAAGTCAAGTTTGCCGTCCATGCTGGGCTGTACGCCTACCGTTGAACAAAAACGGGAACCGCCCCCATGAATTCGGACATCATCAAGCGCTATTCAGCGCCGGTACCGCGCTACACAAGCTATCCCACCGCGCCGCATTTTTCTAGCGCGGTTGGTCCTCAGCAATATGCCGAATGGCTGCGCCAGTTGCCCGAACAGGAGCGCCTTTCGCTCTATTTCCACATCCCGTTCTGCGACACGCTGTGCTGGTACTGCGGCTGCAATACCAAGGCGGTGCGCCAGCACAAGCCGGTTGCGGCCTATCTGGTGCCACTGCTGGCCGAGGTCGAACACGTCGCAGATCTGATCCCGACGAAAAACGCGGTCAGCCATATCCACTGGGGTGGTGGTTCGCCCAATGTGTTGCACCCGGAAGACATCAAGCGCTTGTCGAACGTCACACGTGCGCGGTTCCGCATTGCAGATGGCGCCGAATTCGCGGTCGAGATCGATCCGCGCCATTTGCCCGTCGAACGGGTGGCGGCTTTCGCCGAAGCCGGCGTCAATCGCATTTCCTTCGGCGTGCAGGATTTTAATCCACAAGTCCAAGAGGCGATCAACCGGTTGCAGTCGTTCGAGATCACCAAGGCCGCAGCCGACGCCTTTCGCGCCCACGGCGTCAAGGCTCTCAATATCGATCTCGTCTACGGCCTGCCGCACCAAACCACCGAAAGCGTGGTCGAGACACTTCACCAGGTGCTGGCACTCGATCCCGACCGGATCGCAATCTTCGGCTATGCCCATCTGCCGGCGCGGCTCAAACATCAGCGCCAGATCGCCGACAGCGCACTGCCCGACCCGATGGCCCGGTTCGAACAGTCGAACCGGCTAGCTGAAATGCTGATCAAGGAAGGCTACGCCCGGATTGGCCTCGATCACTTCGCGCGGCAGGAGGACACACTGGCGACGAAGCAGATCAACCGCAACTTCCAGGGCTACACCACCGACGCCGCCGACACGCTGATCGGCTTCGGCGCCTCGGCGATCGGTCGTCTACCTCAGGGGTTCGTGCAGAACGCGGTGCTGGCGCCGGACTATGCCCAAAGGATCAAGGCGGATGGGCTCGCCACCGCGCGCGGCCTCGAGTTGACGGCAGAGGATCGCGTCCGCGGCTTCGTCATCGAGCGGCTGATGTGCGATTTGGAATTCCCAACCGCCGAAGTCGCGCGCCGCTTCGGCGCCGCCGCCAAGCCGGTGCTCGACGAAGCTGAGCAGATCATCGCATCCGACCCAGACCACCTGATCGAACGCACCGCCGGCGGCTTCCGCGTCACCGATCGTGGCCGACCCTTCGTGCGCACGATTGCCTCGCGCTTCGACACCTACCTCAGCGCCACCAAGGCGACGCATTCGGCGGGCGTGTGAGCGGTGAACTTTCGATGACGGCCCGTGGCCGCTAAAATCGCAGTCCACTTCCCTCTTCCCCGCAGCAGCGGGGAAGAGGGAAAGACTTCAATGCGACATGAACACTGGCACGGTCATGCTCCGCAGAATATGGCGCGTTGTGCCCCCGAACACGAACTCGCGAATGCGCGAGCTGCCGTAGGCGCCCATCACCAGTAGATCGGAACCGTCATCAGCGAGATCGGACAGCAGAACGTCGCCAACCTTCACATCGGTCGCGAACGATTTGGCAGTTTCGCACTTTACACCATGGCGCGACAAACAGACCGCGATTTCCGCTGCCGGAATGTCACCGGTATCGTTGGCTTCGTCCTGCGGGTTGATCCATACGATGCGAACCGACTCCGCAGCTTTCAGCAGCGGCAATGCGTCGAACGCCGCCCGCGCCGCCTCGCGCCGGCCGTTCCAGGCCAAGGTGACGCGGCGGCCGAAAATCGGGAACTTGCCGGAGTGAGGCACGATTATCACCGGACGACCGCTCTCGATCGCCAACCGCTCAGGCTCGTCGAGTAGCGTCGAATAGGCCCAAGCGCCGTCGCGCTGACCGACCATGATCAGATCCGCGGCGCGGCCGTGCTCCATGATTGTCTCGGCGAAGCCCAGTCGATCTGCCGAGACCAGACGCCACTCGGACACGAACGGCCGACCCGCCGTCGCATGTTCGAATTTGGCTTGGACGCGCTTCGCTTCCTCGACGAAGGTGTTCAAGCCGCTCTTGATCATGCCGGCGCCAGCAGCTGTCGCACCGTAGGTCGGCACCGGCGGCAAAGCATAAAGACCGATCAGATGCGACTGGTATCGGCTCGCCAGATGCGCCGCCGCTTCCACCAGTCCAGCGACGCGACGCTCGTCGTTCAGGTGTACAAGTATGGTTTTGTAGCTCATGCCACTTTCCTTTCGACCAAGGGCCCAGACACCGGCCGGCTCAAGTCGAAGCGGCGCGATGCCACGGCTGCAAATGATATCCGTAGCGGTTCGCTCAGTTGCGCGCCGTCATCGGGCACGCACCATCGGCGAGGCCTGCGAGTGCTGGCCGATCGAGCAGGGTCACCAGAATGCACTGCTCAAGTTCGATATGACCTTCGACGCGGAATTTGGTGAAGGTGCGGCTCACCGTCTCGATGGTCAGCCCCAGGTAGTCTGCGATGTCGGCGCGCGTCATCGGCAGCACGATCTCGTGCCCATCCTCGCCCCGGCGCTCATTGCGGCGCGACAACGCCACCAGAAAGGCCGCGACCCGTTCTGCGGCGGTGCGCTGGCTGACCGTGAACAGCAATTCCCGCGTCGCCAGCAATTCAAGCGACATCGCCTCGTAGAGCATCAAGCCGATGGCTTGGTCATTTCGCACCAGTTCATGCAACGCGGCAATCGGGATGCAGCGGATGCGGGTCTTAGTGGTCGCCTGGGCGTTGGCGGCGTGTACCGCGAACGAGCCGAGCCCGATGATGTCGCCTGGATAAGCAAAATCCATCACCTGCCGACGCCCATCGGCCACCATCCGGTAGATACAGACATGACCGGCCTCGACCTTGTAGACGTGGGTCGCGACGTCGCCTTCACGAAAGATGTGTTCGCGGGCGTTTATGGTGCGCGGCAGGCCGCCGACGAGATGGTCGGCAAGTGCCTCGCGACGCTTAATGCGGGTCGGCAAATGAGCAATGTGACCATGGCTGCTGTCAACGTGCGGGGCAAAATCGGTGGCGAGCATGATATTCCCCTATGGCGGCGCGGTTGGCTTCGAGGCATCCCTTGAGTTGACCGCACATCACCAGGGTCAGGCACCAGGGGTATGACTTGCCGGTGAGCGATTGTGAGAAATTGTAACAAAGCCATGGACGGCCGCCGGGCAGCTCCATAGAGTGAAAATTATGGCGCTAGAACAACATCCTAAGCGAATCTTGGTCGTTGACGACGAAGAACCCGTGCGATTGCTATTGCGCGAATGCTTCGAGCTGGACGGCTATCAGGTGGTGGAAGCAGCGGATGGACGCGCGCTCAACCAGCAACTAGCTGAGATGCCAGTGCATTTGGTGACGCTTGACCTCAATCTTGGCGGCGAAAGCGGCCTCGAACTGGCGCGCCAGATCAGATCGACCTGCAACGTCCCCATCGTGATGATCACCGGCAAGGGCGACACGATCGATCGCGTCGTCGGATTGGAGTTGGGTGCCGACGACTACATCACAAAACCGTTCCACCTGCGCGAGGTGCTGGCGCGAGTCCGCGCAGTGCTGCGCCGCTATGAACCGCCCCCCGCAGTGCAGCCGATGGCTGCCGACACGGCGGTGGCCAGCGAACGGTTTGCATTTGAAGGTTGGAGCCTCGACATCGCCCGCCGGGAGCTGAAATCGGCTACGGGCGACGTGCAGGCGTTGACCACGGCCGAATTCAACATGCTCGAAATGTTCGTAAAGCGGCCGAGCCGGGTGTTGTCTCGCGACAATATCATGGATCTGCTGAAGGGGCACGAGTGGTCGCCGCTCGACCGTTCGATCGACTCTCTGGTGGTCCGCGTGCGCCGGAAGGTCGAAAGCAACCCGGACGCGCCGAAGCTGATCAAGACGGTGCGCGGAGTCGGCTATGTTTTCGCCGCCGACGTACGAAAAATCTGAGACTGCCAATCACTCTTCGAGAATCTGCCGCAAGGTCCGAGCCAGATCGGAGCGGCTGTAGGGCTTGCGCATGATCTTGAGGCCAGCGAGGTGCTTTTCCTGCCCGCGCAGCGCCTCCTCAGCGAATCCGGACGCCAATAGGATCTTCAACGTCGGCCGATTGGTCAACACCCACTGCGCGACGTCGAACCCTGACATGCCGCCGGCCATGACGATATCACTGAACACGATATCGATGGTTTCACCCGACTGCAGCGCCTTGACGGCCTCGGGTCCGCTTTCGACGTCGATGACGTGATAACCGAGTTCGGCGAGACGGCCGCTGGTGACCTGTCGGACCTCGTGATTGTCCTCGACGAGCAGCACGGTTTCGCCGGCGGACGCTGGCACCGCTTGGCCCAAGTGATTCTGCGCGGCGGTGACCGGCGGCCCGTCGCTACGCGGCAGATAGACACTGACCGTGGTGCCGTGATCGACCTCGCTGTAGATCGTCACCGTGCCACCCAATTCCTGCGAGAGACCGTAGATCGTGCTCAAGCCGAGCCCGGTACCGCGACCGGGACGCTTTGTGGTGAAGAACGGCTCAAGTGCGTGCTGCAGGACCTCCGGCGTCATGCCGGAGCCATTGTCCGAAACCGAAAACCGCACGTAGTCGCCCGCAGGCAGCTTGTTGAGCATGCCGATCTGACCTTCGTCGACCGTGACATTGGCGGTTTCGATGATCAGGCGGCCGCCGCGCGGCATGGCATCGCGGGCGTTGATCGCAAGGTTCAAAATGGCATTCTCGATCTCGCTAGGATCGGCCCGCACCGCCCAGATCCGTGCATCGAATCGAGTGTCGAGCACGATTGGCTCGCCCAACGTCCGACCCAACAGATCGACCATGCCCATGATCTGATCGTTGAGATTTAGTCGTGCCGTCTCGTACTGGCGTCGGCGCGCGAAGGTCAGCAGCCGGGCGGTCAGCCGCGCACCCATCTCGGCCGCGTCGTAAGCGCGCTTCAATAGCGTGCGGTCCTTTTCGTCGACCAACCGCATGTCGAGCAGTTCGAGATTGCCAGTGATGACGGTGAGAATATTGTTGAAATCGTGCGCGACGCCACCGGTCAACTGGCCGAACGCCTCCATCCGCTGAGTCCGCACCAACTGGGCCTGAGTCTGTTCCCGGCGCTGCATCTCGGCGTTGAGCTCGCGCGTGCGCTCACTGACGCGCGCCTCAAGTTCCGAATTGCTTTTTGCCAGAAGTTCCTCGACGCGCTTGCGTTCCGAAACGTCGCGCAAAACGACCGTGAACATATTTTCACTGCCTATCTCCAGGTGTGAGATCGACGCCTCGGCCGAAAACAGCTCGCCCGACTTGCGGCGGCCACGGATCTCCGACCGCTCGCCCATCTGGCGCGCGGAGGTACCGGACGCCCCGAACCGGCGCACATGCGCTGCATGCGCCTCACGCATATTCTCTGGCAGTAAGACATCGAGCGATTGGCCGATCACTTCGTCGCGCGCATAGCCGAACGTCCGCTCGGCGCCGTCGTTGAACAGCGTGATGCGATGCTGATCATCGATGGTGATGATCGCATCCGCCGCGATCGAAACGATGCCTGCGAAGATCGCCTCGGCCCGCCGCCGCTCGGTGACATCGCGAACGACGCCTAGTGCGCGATGCGCTATTCCGGCGGTGAAGTCCACTTTGGCATGCACCGCGACCCAACGCTGCTGCCCGGTAGTCGGCTGTATCAACCGATACTCGACGATGAATTCACCGGTGCCGGTCGGGTCGAGAGCCTGCGCCCAACGCGCTTGCCGGGTCGGCCGATCCTGCGGATGCACGATCTGCTCGATTTCGTGCCAGGCGCGTTTCGCCGGTGGTTCGACACCGATGATCCCGCAAGCGCGTTCATCAAGGTCGATCAGGCCGGTCGCGGCATCCCAGGCCCAACTCCCGATCTGGCCGGCTTCGAGCGCAATCCGATAGCGGGTCTCAAGCGACACGGGCGTGTTCATGCGATCGAGGCCTCGTTCCAGAACTGCCAACGAAGAAGCATTGCGAATGCACCGCCGTCAACAACCGGAATGCGTGGCGCAGATGGGATCAGTCGGTTCCTTCGTCGCGATAAACGAGTACCGGTATCGTGCTGTGGGTCAGCACCTTCTGCGTTTCGCTGCCGACGATCATGGCGTCGATACCGCGCCTGCCGTGCGAGGCCATCAGGATCAGGTCGCAATGCATCGACTGAGCGGTGTCGAGAATGGCCCGCCACGGGCGCGAATGCTTGATCTGCACCACGCTGCAGGAGACCCCATCTGCCCGTGCCGCGTCGGAAACGACCAGCAAGCTGTTCGCCGCGTAGGCTTCGGCATTACGCTCATACTGCGCTTGCGACACCGCGAAAGCCTCGATGCTGTGAGCAACATCATTCCATGGTGCGATTATCGAAAGTCCGGCGACCCGGGCATTGACGCGCTTGGCCAGATCGACGCCATGCGCGATCGCCCTCGCCGACAACTCGGAGCCGTCAGTAGGTATCAGAATGTGCTTGTACAATCGCGATCCTCCCGTTGCCGACCTCGAAGTCGAAGTCCGGGTGGAATGCAGGTTGCACAGTCGTGCCGGGGCAAGCTTTGTCGCAAATCAAGGCGCCGGATCGGCCGCGTGCGCTGTCAAGCCGCGCCGAAGCAGGGCCGACCAGGCTTCCTCGACGGTGTCGACAATATCGAACAGCGCGAGATCGGCGGCGGCCACCATGCCGGCCTCGACCATCGCCTCGAAATTCACGATTGCCCGCCAATAGGCTCGGTCGAACAATATCACCGGCATCGCCGGCGCTTTGCGGGTCTGCTGCAAGGTCAGCAACTCGAACAACTCGTCGAGTGTGCCGAAACCACCGGGAAACACCGCCAGCGCATTGGCCCGCATGGCGAGATGCATCTTGCGCATGGCGAAATAATGGAAGCGGAACGTCAGATCCGGTGTCGAATAGCGGTTTGGCTGTTGTTCTTGCGGCAGCGTGATGTTGAAGCCGATGCTCGGCGCGCCGGCATCATTGGCACCGCGATTGGCCGCTTCCATAATGCCGGGGCCACCGCCGGTCGCGATGACATTATCACGGGCGCCGGAACTGGCATCGAGCGCGCCGCCACGCTGCGAGACCAGCTTACCGAACGCCTGCGCCTGCTCATACCAGATTGACTGCGCCGCGCGCTTGCGCGCCTGGACTAGCGCTTCCGGCCCGACGGCCGATTTCAACATCGCCTCGGCCTGCTCGGGAGACGGCACCCGAGCGCTGCCGAACACCACCACGGTCGAACGCACGCCCCAGTCGCGCAGCAGCAAATCCGCCTTGCTATACTCAAGCGCAAAGCGGATCGAACGCAGCTCATCGCGCAGCAGGAATTCAGTGTCTTCGACCGGCAACAGATAGCTGCGCGACCGCGTCTGCTCGCCATTGTCGGACATGCTGTAATACGACCCGATCAGGCCGCCTCGTACTTCTCGACCGTCTGCTCAATGGCACCGAATATCGAGTGCCCGCGAGCATCCTTCATCTCGATGCGCACGATATCGCCAAACTTCATGAACGGCGTCGCAGGCTTGCCGGCTTCGATGGTCTCGATCATGCGCAGCTCGGCGATGCAGGCATAGCCGTCGCCGCCAGCGGCGACCGATTTGCCTGGACCGCCGTCGGCACCCTTGTTCGAAACCGTGCCCGAGCCGATCACCGAACCGGCGGCCAGCGGCCTCGTCTTCGCCGCATGCGCGATCAGCGTGCCGAAATCGAAGGTCATGTCGCGACCGGCGTTCGGGCGGCCGAACAGCTGCTTGTTGAGCGTCGACAGCAGCGGCAGAGTTAGCTTGCCATCGGCCCAGGCATCGCCCAATTCATCGGGCGTCACCGCCACCGGCGAGAACGCAGAGGAGGGCTTGGCTTGGAAGAAGCCGAAGCCTTTGCCGAGCTCCGCCGGAATCAGGTTGCGCAGCGACACGTCGTTGACCAGCATCACCAGCCGGACTTTCGACAACGCCACTTCGCGCGAAGCGCCCATCGGCACATCGTCGACCACGACCGCCACCTCGCCTTCGAAGTCGATGCCGAAAGCCTCGTCGGCGACGCGGATCGGCTCGCGCGGACTAAGGAACGTGTCCGAGCCACCCTGGTACATCAACGGATCGGTCCAGAACGAAGCCGGCATCTCGGCGCCGCGCGCCTTGCGCACCAGTTCGACGTGATTGACGTAGGCGGAGCCGTCCGCCCACTGGTAGGAGCGTGGCAGAGGGCTCAGGCAATGGCGCTCGTGAAAGCGCTCGTAGGGCACGGAGCCGTGCTCTAACTGCTCGGCGAGCCCCTCGAGCTTGTGCTCCAGACGGCTCCAGTCATCGAGGGCAGCCTGCAAGGTGGGCGCGATCGTCTCAGCCGATACGCAGCGCGTCAGATCGCGCGACACGATAACGAGAAAACCGTCGCGGGAGCCATCCTTGATCGTCGCAAGCTTCATATGGAGCAGACCTTGGTCATTGGAGTGTCACGGAGCCAGGAGGCTACACGTTGTACCGCGCCTGTAAACCGGTCAGTTGGGTTTAGTCGCAGGCGGAGGCGAACACGGCTGATGCGGCGCGCCGTGTCAGCCAACCGTTCGCGTCACTAGCCCGACTTCGGCACTACCGCTCAGTTCACCGACCGGCTGCCGCTCGATGACAACTTGGCCGGGGTAAAGCCGGCCGGAGCCGGTTCGAGCAGGTTGACGCCAATCTTCTGAACTTCGAGGATGGCAAGGCCACGTTCGGCGGTACCGTCGGCACGCAACCGCACCGCCCCATCGGCGCCACTGAAGCCGCTCGGTCGGGTCAGTGTCGCGGCGGTAAATCGCGCGCCGGCCGGATTGCCCGCAAGCTGCACCGCCATGCTCACGGCGTCGTAGCTCAGCGTCGCGATGCGTGGCGGCGCCGATCCAAAGGTCTTGCCGAAGCGTTCGGAGAACTCCTGCCAGCCGCGCGGCTCGGGCGCCGCAAACCAACCGCCGACGAACGCCACCTCGCGGCCAATGCCCGGATAGTCCCAGGCCCCGGTGCCGATCAGCTTGACGCGGGAGGTATCAAGGCCGGCGTAAGTCACGAGCGGCCCGAGGCTCGCTAGCTGATCGGAACCGCCGGGCAGGAACACTGCTTCGACCGGTTCACCATCCTCGTCGGCCCGCTTCATGGCCTCAACCATGCGGCGCGCCGGTTCGAGCATCGCGTTAGCCTGCGGCGGATATGACTCCAACGCCTTGACCGTGCCACCACTGGCCGCCACCGCTTGCCGGAAGGCCTCGGCGACGAGGCGCCCGTAGTCGTCGTCCGAAACCAGCGCAGCGAACCGCTTGCGCCCCTGAGCGACGCTGTAGGCAACGATACGATTAATGTCCTGGGTCACCAGGAAACTCATCAAATAAACGCCACGGCCGGCGACCTGGGCATCGTTTGAAAAGGCGACAACCGGAATATTGGCGCGGCTCGCCATCGGCGCGACGACCTTCACCGAAGCGGCGAAAAGCGGGCCGATGATCATTTCAGCGCCGTCCTTGATCGCTTCCTCGGCGGCGGCGGCGGCACCCTCTGGAGTGCCGCGATCATCCTTGACGATCAGCTGCACATTCGCGCTACCGGCATCGAATAGCGCCATCTCACCGGCCTGTTTCATGCCCTTGGCGATCGCGGCCGTCTGCCCGGTCGCCGACAACGGCAGCAACAGGGCAACCTTTGCAACGCGCTCGCTTGATTTATCGCTCTTGCGCGCCTCGGTGCCGGTCAGCGCATTGGGCGTCACCGCGCCAGTGGAGATTTCGGGCTGCATCGATGGCGCCGCGCAGGCACCAGCCGCCGCCATGGCAAAGGCACAGATGGCGGCGCGAAAAAAACCACTTGTATGTCTGGTCACCAAATTCGGCCGTGCCCCTGAGTTGCGCCGCGTCCAACCGCTAGTCCCGCGCGGCAGTACCTCGCAGTACCCCGCTCTGCCCTGCTACTGCCGCACCCGATCCTTGCACGCCAGCCCAAATATGCAACAAGGAGAAATGAATTGCCCAAATACCACAGGCAACACCGCGACCCATTGAATTGTACACAACATGAGCCCCGAACCGAACGGCGCGACTACCATTCTCGCGGAGCGAGTGAGCAACGAGTTGAGCCGGGTGCTCGCCAAGCCGCTGTTGCCGGGCTTGCACATCGTCGCCACCCCGATCGGCAATCTCGGCGACATGACACTGCGTGCGCTCGCCACGTTACAATTGGCCGACGTGATCTATTGCGAGGATACCCGGCACAGCCGGACGCTGATTTCGCATTTCGGTCTTGATGCCAAGCTGCGTCCCTACCATGAGCACAATGCCGATCAAGAACGACCGCGTATTCTCGGCCGACTTGCGGCCGGCGAGCGAGTGGCGCTGATAAGCGACGCCGGCACGCCGCTGATCTCCGATCCCGGCTTCAAATTGGTGCGCGAGGCGATCGCTGAAGGACATGGCGTTATCGCGGTGCCGGGCGCCTGCGCCGCAATCGCAGCGCTGACCATAGCCGGCCTTCCGACCGACTGCTTTCTGTTCGCAGGCTTCCTGCCGCCGAAGAGCGGACAACGTCAAACCCGCCTGAAGGCCTTGCGCGACGTTTCGGCAACTCTCGTTTTTTACGAGGCGCCGACGCGGGTGGCCGAAGCACTCGCAGACATGCTGATCGTGCTCGGCGACCGCTCCTGCGCCATCGCCCGCGAATTGACCAAACTGCACGAGACAGTGGCGCGCGGCACCATTGCAGGCCTGATCGCCAGCATCGGCGGCGAAGCGATGCGAGGCGAGATCGCGATCGTCGTCGGGCCACCGGTCGCCGGCGAGATCAGCGACGACGACATCGTCGCCGCGCTCCGCTTGGCGCTGCGGTCGCAAACGACGCGCGATGCCGTGCGCAGCGTCGCTGAAAACCTTGCAGCGCCACGATCGCGCGTGTACAATCTGGCAACATTAATAGAACACGACGAGCAAACATGACTCGCCCTGCCCCCGCTAGAATCGATTGGCCGGCAAATGTCAGACGCGCATCTGGGCGCACTCCCGGCCGATCCGCGAAGGCTCCGAGCGATAGCCGTTCGCTCGCCAGCCAGCATGGTCGCCATTTGCGCGGCGCGCTGGCCGAATGGGCGGCAGCGGCATTTTTAGTCCTTAAGGGCTATCGCATCGTCGAACGACGGTACCGTAGCCGGGCCGGCGAAATCGACCTGATCGCAACGCGAGGCCAGCGGATCGCCTTCGTCGAAGTCAAGTTCCGTCGAACCATCGACGCGGCCGCCGCCTCGATTACCGGGGTGCAGACCGGCCGCATCACCGACGCCGCCGAGCAGTGGGTCTGGCAGCACCCGCGATATCACAATCACGAGATCGGTCTCGACGCGGTCCTAGTGGCGCCGGGACGGCTGCCGCGCCACGCAATGAATGCGCTGCAACCGCAATCTTGAATGTGCTATGGCGCTGACGCGCTGCGGGTCGCCGCCCATCACCCGCTGAAGAGTATCCCGCTCGCACACCCCGTCTTTTTCGACCAAAAATGGCGGGACAGCGAGGATCGGACCTCGCGCGCGAAGCGACCATTTGAGGATTACCATCAATGCCCCTGAAAATCGCCTGCCAGATGGACCCGATCGACCGCATCGACATCAGCGGTGACTCGACCTTCGCGATGCTGCTGGAAGCGCAGGCGCGCGGACACGAAATGTTCTATTACACGCCCGACCGGCTATCACTCGACGGCGCGACCCTTAGGGCCACAGGCGCCACCGTTGTCGTGCGCGACGAGAAGCACGATCACTTCACCTTGTCGGACCCACGCATCATCGACCTCGCCAGCATGGACGTGGTGCTGTTGCGGCAGGACCCGCCGTTCGACATGAGCTACATCACCACGACGCATCTGCTCGAACGGCTGCCGGCCTCTACCCTGGTCGTCAACAATCCGCGCGAGGTGCGCAACGCGCCCGAGAAGATCTGGGTGCTCGACTTCCTGGATCTGATGCCGCCGACCTTGGTTGCGCGCAGTGCCGAGGACATCAAGGCGTTTCGCGACAAATATAAGGACATCATCGTCAAGCCGCTTTACGGCAACGGCGGCGCCGGCGTTTTCCGGCTACAACCGGGCGACACCAACCTCGGCTCGCTGTTGGAAATGTTCCACGCCGCCAACCGCGAGGCAGTGATGGTGCAACAGTATCGCCCCGAAGTGCGCGAAGGTGACAAACGCATCATCCTGATCGACGGCGAGGTCGCAGGCGCCATCAACCGGGTGCCGTCAGCGGGCGAAACGCGCTCGAACATGCACGTTGGCGGCCGGCCGGCACCAACAGAACTGACCGCCCGCGACCGCGAGATCTGCGACCGGCTCGGACCAGAACTGAAGCGCCGCGGCCTGATCTTCACCGGTATCGACGTGATCGGCCCTTACCTCACCGAGATCAACGTCACCTCGCCGACCGGCATCCGTCAGGTCAAGGCATTCGGCGGCATGGACATCGCGGCGCTGATCTGGGACGCGATCGAAAAGCGCTGCCGGAAGTAGTCCCAGCCGTGCTGAGCCTCAGTGCTGGAGTAGTTTCACGCGACGGTCGAGCACTTCGAGCACGCGCGCGAGTTCGTGGCCGCGTTTCAGAATCAATCCACTGGCGGCGACGACACTGTAAGCGCCCTGCTTGCGCGCGAGCTTTGGTGATTTTTCGATGGTGTAGAGCGGGCATTCGCTCGTCCGCCGGAACACCGAAAACACCGCCTTCTCCCGGCCCATGTCGATGGCGTAGTCGCGCCACTCGCCGGCAGCGACCTTGCGACCGTATAGATTGAGGATCTGGTTCAATTCCTGCCGGTTGAATGCAGCCGCCTGGCTCGACGTTGGGGCTTGCGGCGGGCTCAGCGGCGACGACGTCGACCCCGCCCCGCCCGGGCCGCTGACCGGAACCAGACGGGGTCGAAACGATATCGGATCCTGCTCGCTCAAGCGCGCCTCCTGGCTAACGTGGCGTCGCAAAAGTGTCGCCTGAAGTTGCAGCGAGTTCAAGCACTACTCGTATCGGGTTGCAGATGGCACACATTCGGTGATCTTCAAAACACCGTGCAAACATCATCATGGCGTCGCGGTTCAGCCGAGATGGCGCCGCAAATCAGGGGCATATTGTAATTGTTGCCGCCGGAACCGGAACTGGATTTGGCGACCCTGGACCAATCAGCCCCAAGCCCCCTGGGGTTGCGAGTTCGGGATCGGACCGGCGGCAACTATTGGATTGCCCTTTGCATCAGGCCCGCCCCAGGCCGACATGCACTCTCCTGTCTCCCGAAGCCCGGCGCCCCCTACGCCGGGCTTTGCCTTTTCCAGGGCCATGAAAAGAATTTGCGCGGGCTCAAGGTCGCGGTTCGACCCAAGCAGCGGACAGGATTGGGCCGCCCATGCCGGTCTGCACCACCACCGCATACAATTCGCTCGAACTCGCCGATAGCGCCGCCGTCTGCTGTTTGATGGTAGCGGCCGTACCGTTCCACATGCCGATCGGCACCAGATCGCGCACCACGTTGTAGTAGGTGAGGTTGCGGCCGCGATTCTCGCCGGCGCGTATTTCCACCACCGCTTCCGCTTGCACCACCGCCAACCAGACCGTCGCTTCTGCGACTTTCAGTGTCGTCACCGGCATATCAATCGTGATCAGACCACCATCGACTACAGCCTTGATCGCGACCCCGGCCAATTGTCCGGCAGCGGCCTTGAGCGCCGCCTCGATTTCATTCTTGGAGGCGCCGTTAACATGCGCGCGGCCATTGACGACCAACTGCGGCGTATAGACCTGACCGTCGCCGCGCACCTTGGCGTAAGCGCGCTGGCGCTTCGAGCACTTGGGGCTCGCCAGCGTATCCTTCCAGCCCAGATAATCCCAGTAATCCACCGGCATGCTCAGCGCCACCAGATCGCGACGCGCCGCATATGCCTTGAACAAGGCGTCGGCTGCGGGGCAGGATGAACAGCCCTGGCTGGTGAACAGCTCTACCACCGTGGGCGACGGGGCAACGGTTTGCGCCTGGGCCGCGCCCGCAACTGAGAGCACCACCACGATCATCGCGAGCCGGAAAAGTGACCTCATGTTCTGCATCACCCTGCTGCCGGGCATGAATGGCAACTGGCGCCCCCTCGGCTCCTGATATCCGCCCTTCACCCATCAATAGCGAGTAACGATTGGGTGACGATTGCGGCGATTTCGGATTGTGAAAACTGAACAAGCACTCAGCCAATGGTCACAGTGACGGCACCGGCCGGCCCAATTTCGAGCGCGACCGAGGAACAGCATCGCAACCAGACTGAACCCCGCCACCAAAGAAGTGCCGTGCTGAAGAACATCAAGGACTTGGAATGCCCGCCACCGCATCCCGGCGAAATCCTGCGCGACGACATGCTGCCCCGATTGCACCTGGCCCCGGCCGGACTTGCCGGCAAACTTGGATTGCCGGCCGAAGCCGTCGCCGAACTGCTGGCCGAACGGCGACCGGTCACCAGCGAAATCGCGGCACGACTAGCCGCGACTTTCGGGCATTCGGCCCGCTTCTGGCTTGGGCTGCAGACCCAGCACGATCGCTGGCTCGCCTTTGGCGCGGTCGCGACCCAGCCGGCGTGAACCACCTCAACCGCCGAGCTTGATGCCAAGGTCTTTCTCGACCCAATGCGCGGTGCGATCGAGCGCGCGCGCAAGCGAATCGAACGCCGCGTTGATCTCATCGGCATTGATCACCAGTGGCGGGCACATCGCGATCGAATCGCCGGCAACCGCGCGGCAGATCAACCCTTCCTCCTGTGCGAACGCCACAACTTTGCCGCCAACCCCCTGGCGGCCATCGAAACTTTCCCTGGTCGCCTTGTTCTTGACGAGTTCGACGGCACCGATCAGGCCGATGCCGCGGGTCTCGCCGACCAGCGGGTGCCCACCGAGGGCTTTCAAACGCGACATGAATACTGGCGACACCGTCTGTACATGGCGCACGATGTTCATGCGCTGATAGATCTCGATCGTCTTGTTGGCGACGGCGCAGGCAACCGGATGGCCCGAGTAGGTGAAGCCGTGTGCGAACACGCCCAGTTTCTTGCTTTCGTCGACCAGCGCCTGATAGACCGGCTCGGACACCGTGATGGCGCCGAGTGGTATGTAAGCAGAGGTGATCGCCTTCGCCATGGTGACGGTGTCGGGGCGGATATGGAATGTCTCCGAACCCCACCAGTTGCCGGTACGGCCGAAGCCGCAGATCACTTCGTCGGCGATGAAGGCGATGTCGTGCCGGGTCAACACAGCCTGGATCTTTTCAAAATAGGTACGCGGCGGAATGACGACGCCACCGGCGCCCTGGATCGGCTCGGCAATGAACGCAGCGATCGTCTCCGGCCCCTCGCGGTGGATCAGATCTTCCAGGTTCCGGGCAAGACGGGTGGCGAAATCCTCCTCCGTTTCACCCGGTTCGCCGTTGCGATAGTGGTGCGGGCATTCGGCGTGGACCACGCGCGACATCGGCAGATCGAAGTCGGTGTGGAAGATCGGTAGGCCGGTCAAGCTCGCCGAGGCGATGGTGACGCCGTGATAGCCGCGCACGCGACCGATGATCTTCTTCTTGCCAGGTTTGCCGCGGGCATTGTTGTAGTACCACTGCAGCTTGATCTGCGTGTCGTTGGCCTCGCTGCCGGAACTCGTGAAAAACACCTTTGAGGTCGGTGCCGGCGATATTTCCTTGATCTTCTCGGCCAGCGCGATTGCCGGCTCATGGCTGCGGCCGCCGAACAAGTGGGTGAAAGACAGCTTGCGCATCTGGTCGGCTGCGGCCTGGATCAGTTCCTCGTTGCCGTAGCCAAGACCAGTGCACCAAAGACCGGCGAGGCCCTCGATGTAGCGCTTGCCGGTGGTATCGTAGACATAGACGCCCTGGGCGCGGTCGAGCACCAGCGGACCGGTGGTGCGGTGCGTGGCCAGATTGGTGGTCGGATGAAGCAGCGTCTCGACATCGCGCGTTTCGAAGTTCGTAAGTTGCCGCATGGCGGTTTGACCCCAGGTTTTTTGGCCGCAATTCTGGTAAAGCGTAGCGATGTTGCGGGGCGATGGCAAAAGATCGCTGGACGGCGGCATAGGACGCGCGCGCATGGTCGACTGTGATATGTCGTTCGCCGAATCGATAACGCTCGACAAGCAGGCCCGATGGCACTGAAACTACCCGATGACCAGAAGGGTCCGAGCCGCTGGACGGTCAGGTTGGCGCTGTTCGCCGCCGCGCTGACCGGCACCGCGATCCTGGCGCACCGGCTGTTTGCGATGCCGACACCGGTGGCGCTCAACATCGGTGCGGCCGCGATCGGGCTCGCCTTGCTGGCACTGGCGTTCGGACTGGTGTCGACGATCCGGATCTGGCGGCGCGGCACTGGCGGTGGCATCGCCACGCTATTCGGCATGCTGGTGGCGGTGGGCCTCATAGCGTGGCCGCTGACCGCTCTGCCGCAAATGCGTGGCCTGCCGCGCATCAATGACATCTCGACCGACATGCAGACGCCGCCGCGCTTTACCGCCCTCGCCAAGGCGCGACCGCCTGGCGCCAACAACATCAATTATCCCGGCGCCGGCTTCGCGCAGGCCCAAGCGAAGGCCTATCCCGACATCCGCACCTTCCAGATCGACCGACCAGCCGAGGAAGCCTACGAATTGGTACTGGCCGCACTGAACTCCAAGACAATGAAATTCAAACCGGTCGCCGAGGAACCGCCCAAAGGCAAGTACGGCCAGCCCGGTTGGATCGAGATCGTCGATCGGACGCTGGTTCTCGGCTTCACCGACGACGTCGTCATCCGTATCGATGGCGACAACAAGACGTCCCGCATCGACGTGCGATCGGCCTCGCGCTATGGCAGCCATGATCTCGGCCGCAACGCCCAGCGCGTGCGCCGCATCCTGAAAGAGGTGCAGGCATTGGTCGAGGCGACGATTCCCAGCGCCGATGGCCGGGTGGCCCGCCTGCGTGGCCGTTTGAAGGCGCTGGTGCCTAAACGGCTGAGAGAGGCTGATCAAACGTCGGCGGCCCGTCGCACCGGACCAATCCCCGCGAAATCAGATGCTCAACGTGCGCCAGCACCGAAAGACAAGCAGCCGTCACGAGACGTGCGTCGAGACCCTGGTACACGCGGCTGACGATCGCGCGCACGTTGTCGGTGCCATCCCGGATCGCCCCAAGAATTGCCTGTTCCCGCCAGGTGCGGTGGACGATGAACGCCTTCACCACGCGGGCGGGATTGTCGATCCGGCCGCCGTGGCCCGGCAGGTAGACGTCGTCGCTCGCGGCGCGCGCCAGCAAGACATTGAGCGAAGCCATGTAGTCGGCCATGCTGCCCTCGGGCGGTGCGACCACGGTCGTATTCCAGGCCATCACATGATCGCCAGAAAACAGCAGCCGCTGGCCTTCGAGCGCGAAGCACAGATGATCTGGCGCGTGGCCGGGCGTAAACACCGCCTCAAGCGCCCAGCCCGGGCCGCTGACCTTGTCGCCGGCACGCAAGACGATTTCTGGCGCGAAGCTCTGGTCGATGAATTCCGAGCCGGACGGGCTCATGCGCACGTCGCCGGGTGTCATCACCGAACGACCATATCCGCAAGTGACGGCGCCGGTAGCCGCCAGCACCTTGGGCATGCCGTCGGTGTGGTCGCGGTGAGTGTGGGTGATGATAACGTGGCTAATACGCCGCCCGCCGGCTGCCCGCATGATCGCGTCGATGTGGGCGTCGTCGTCAGGGCCTGGATCGATCAAGGCGAGTTCGTCGGTGCCGACCAAATAGGTATTGGTGCCCTTGAAGGTGAACGGGCTCGGATTGTTGGCGACAATGCGCGCAACGCCGGGCGCCAGCTGCATCGGCTGGCCGTACTCGAACTCCATCGTCTTCTTGAAGGTCAGCTCGGCGGTCATCTGCGGGTTCCTTCGGTATCGGGAGTTTGGTTAGCCTAGCCCACGTGCCAGGCGCAACTCACCTGCGCAATACTACGCGACGCGTTCCCACGTCAGAGTACGCTTGCCGTTCTTGAGCACCAGCCGCTCGCCATCAAACCGCACGGTTCGCACCTGCTCAGCCCCGATCCAGCCCGGATTCGACGATCCGTCGACGACGGTGATCAGGGTCTCGCCGTCGAATGTGAAGTTGCCGCAATAGGAGTTGAACTCGCGGGCAACCTCGGCTGTCGATAGCTCGGGCCGACCGTCGGCAAGTACCGCCAGCATGCGACCGTCGAAGCCGAACACGGCGATGCCATGCGGGATCGGACCATATGGCGCGGGGATCGGTTGACCTGCATCGTCAACCGCGCTTGTCGCGATCAAACGCCAGGTGCCAATCAGGTTGCGGATCCGCTCGAATGTCATGCAGGTCGCTCGATCAAGTGCCCGCCGATCAACCGCATGCGACCACGCACGTGGGCGACGATGGTGCCGGGCTCGCCGGGGCCATGGTCGATCCACAACGTCACGTCGACGAGCGAGTTGCGGCCTTTACGATAAGTCTCGCGCGCTTCCGAGATCACCCGGTCGCCGACCTTGGGCGAGTGCAGCATCTCGATCGTGGCGCCGGCCGTTACCGCCCGCTCGTTGTGCGCGTTACAGGTGAAGCCAAACGTCATGTCGGCAAGCGCAAAGATCATGCCGCCATGCAGCGTATCGAATGTATTGGTCAACTCCGGCCGCACGATCATCGCGAACTTGGAATGGCCGCGCTCGGCCTCCAGCACCTCGATGTCGAGGAGCCGGAAGACCGCGTTGCGCTTGGCCATGTAGTCGATCACTTCCCGCGGCGATGGCTTGCCGTGGGCGTGCTTCGTCGCCGGCATTACTTCTTGTCCGCGTTGTTGAGGCGCGCGATCAGGGCCGAGGTATCCCAACGGCTGCCGCCCATTTTCTGCACTTCCGAATAGAACTGATCCACCAGTGCCGCCACCGGCAGACTGGCGCCATTGCGGCGGGCTTCATCGAGGCAAATCGCGAGATCCTTGCGCATCCAATCGACGGCGAAACCGTGATCGAACTTGCCTGCTTCCATCGTCTTCCAGCGGTTTTCCATCTGCCAGGAGCCGGCGGCGCCCTTGGCGATCGTCTCCATCACAGCCGGAATGTCGAGACCGGCCTTCTGGGCGAAATGCAGCCCCTCGGATAGGCCTTGGACGAGGCCGGCGATACAGATCTGGTTGACCATCTTGGTCAACTGGCCGGCGCCGGCAGATCCGATGAGCGTCGTCATGCGGGCATAGTGCGTCATGATCGGCTGGGCACGGTCGAAGACTTCCCTTTTGCCGCCGACCATCACGGTGAGGACGCCGTTGACGGCGCCGGCTTGACCGCCCGACACTGGCGCATCGAGGAAATCGAAGCCGCCGGCAGTCGCCGCGGCGTCGAGTTCGCGGGCAACGTCGGCGGAGGCGGTGGTGTTGTCGATGAAGATCGCGCCCTTCTTCATGCCCGAGAATGCACCGTCCTTGCCGGTGGTTACCGAGCGCAGGTCCTTGTCATTGCCGACGCAGCAGAACACGAAGTCGGCATCCTTGGCAGCGGCAGCCGGCGTGGCAGCGGTGCGCCCGCCGCCGTATTCCTTGACCCAGGCGTCGGCCTTGGCGGTGTTCCGATTGTAGACGGTGAGGTCGTGACCGCCCTTCTTGGCGAGGTGGCCGGCCATGGGATAGCCCATAACGCCAAGCCCAATCCAAGCAACTTTCGCCATGATGCGTCTCCGTGAAGTTTGTTCGTTGTCGAGTTATGGCAGGTCTGGAGGGGCGTTGTAGCGGAGGATTGGACGGTTGGGGAGGGGGATGCGTCCTGGCGGCGTGCACAGGCCTGATATGCAAATTGCCGGAGAGCCGGGCGGTCAGCTCGATTTTTCGAGCAAAGCGCAAAGGTTGGGCGGCACGTGGAGATAGCCGATCTCACCTTGCTCAAGCCCTGGCGGGCCAATCTGGCGTACGACCAGGTCCTGCCCGCCCCAACGGACATTGACCTGCACGAAGTCACCCAGAAATACCGAGCGAATGATGCTCACCGGCCAGACATTGATGGCCCCGGCCGGACGCTCGCGACTGAGCGAGAGATGTACGGTTCGCACCGAAAACGTGCCTTCCTTGCCGATCGGGCGACCGCACGTGATGCCGTGGATCAAATGACCTTCGGCGGTGCGCAGGACAATTGTTCCTGAGGCTACATCGAAACTCTCGACAGATCCATTGATGAGGTTGGCCGAGCCGACGAAGTCGGCGACGAACGATGTGCGTGGATAGTTGTAAATTTCGCTCGGCGTTCCGGTTTGCTCAAGCAAGCCCGCTCGCATCACGACGATGCTGTCCGACATGGCCAGCGCTTCTTCCAGATCGTGCGTGACGTAGAGCGAAGTTACGCCGAGGCGGCGTTGCAATTCGCGCAACTCGATCCGCATCTCCGAACGCAGCTTGGCGTCGAGGTTAGACAGGGGTTCGTCAAACAACAGTACCGTCGGCGAAAAAGCGATGGCGCGTGCGAGTGCAACGCGTTGCTGCTGGCCACCCGATAGTGCGGAAGCGTTGCGGTCCGCGTATGGCCCCATTTTCACCAGGTCGAGGGCGTGATGCACTTTTTCCTTCAGTGCGGCACCGCTTTCCTTCCGCACGCGCAGTCCGTAAGCGACATTATCGAACACGGTCATGTGCGGCCAGATCGCGTAAGACTGGAACACCATTGACATGCCGCGCTGCTCGGCGGGCACGGCGACACCCAACTTGCTGTCGTAGACCGGTCGGCCGCCGATGCGGATCGCGCCTGATGTCGGCGTCTCCAACCCTGCGACAGCGCGCAATGTCGATGTCTTGCCGCAACCGGAGGGTCCGAGCAGCGTAAGTTGCTGGCCGGGCTGAACCACAAAACTGACGGTCTCGACAGCCGTGACGCTGCCATAGCGGATGGAAAGATTCTCCACCTCGATCGCTGGCGTGGTCGACGCTTGGCTCATTGCGCGGATGCCTCGTGTTTCGCCACACGGCGAGTAAGCAGGCCGAATATCAGCATCGTAATTGTTATGACGAGCGTTTGAATTAGAGCCATCGCAGCGGTCAGTTCCGAACTCGAAGAGAACCAGGCTTCCACGATTGCCGGCGTCATGACCTTGCTGTCCGACCCCATGAGCAGGATCGACGCGCCAAGTTCACGCACGCTGGCGACGAAGATGAGCAGCCACGCCGCCAAAAGTCCGGGCCTAAGCAGCGGCACGGTGATCGTGCGCAGGCGGTACGCCCAGGAAGCGCCGCACACTTGCCCGCACTCGTCGAGGCTCCGGTCCAGTTGCAGCACGACGCCGGAAATAGTGCGCACGCCGAGGGGCATAAACACGGTCAGGTAGGCGATCAAGAGCACCCAGAACGTGCCGTAGATCGGCAAGGGGAAGACGAGCCACGCCCACATCATGCCAAATGCGAACACGAGGCGCGGCACAGCCTGCGGGAACATCACGAGGTACTCAAGCGCACCACGCCCCGGCAACTTGCTGCGAAGGATGATCCACGTCAGCAGGCCTGTTATCGCGACGCCGAGCGTCGCTGTTATGCCGGCAAGGATCAAGCTGTTCAGCATCGCCGAGCGAACTGCATTGATCGAGAGCGCTTGCTTGAAATTATCGAACGTGAAGTTGGAGGCCGCCGGAAATGCAACCGCGAGTTTCTGAACGGAGGCGAACAGCAGCGTCGCAACCGGCAGGATCGCCGACAGGAACACATAGGCTGCAACAACACCGAATAGCGCCCACCGCAAGCGCCCCATATCCATCACGCGCGGACGAAAGGCCTTTCCAGAAACCGTGACATAGCTTTTCCGCGATGTGACCCGGCGATAGAGCCATAGCATCGCAAACATGACGACGAACAATGAAACGCCGAAGGCAGCGGCCAGCGGAATGCGGGGCGGATACTGCGAGACGAAGTGATATATGGCTGTCGTGATGACGTAGAAGCGCGCGGGGGTGCCAAGCACAAGCGCCACGGAGAACGAGCCGAGCATTTCCGCAAAGACGAAGATCGCCGCCCCGAGCACACCGGGCGCGACCAGCGGCAGCGTCACACGCCACATCGTGCGCCAGCGGCTAGCACCCATTACCTGGGACGCTTCTTCCAATGCGGGGTCCATGGATTGCATCACGGCGCTGATCATGACGTAGGCCACCGACCCCTCGAACAACGCCATTACCCAGGCAATGCCCATTGGCGACGTAATATCGATCAATGCCTCCGCGCCGCCGAGCTTGCGCCAGACCTGATTGACGAACCCGCTTTCGGGCGCACCCAGGAAGCTCCAGGCAAGCGCGCCGAGCAGCGGAGTGACGTAATAAGGGACGGTCATCAACTGATCGAGCGTGCGCTTGAACGGCACATTCGTGCGCGTCAAAATCCACGCCGACACGAAACCGAACAGCAGCGCCAGAACGGTCGAGGCAAACGTGACGACCAGCGTATTCCAGATAATCTGCGGATAATCGAAAACCTTGGCGTAGTTCGCGACGCCATAGGCCGTTGGAGGACGAACGTCCGGCAAGCCAACGTCGAACGAGGCTTGCAGCAAATAATAGAGCGGATACAGCACGAAGCCGGCGACCACGGCGACGATCGTCGCCATGGCCACCGTCTCAATCATTTTGACGCGCGGCCGAGTATCCGGCAGCCCCGGATCGGCAACCGCGAGTCCTCTTGTCGATGCCATGGCGTCAGAGCCCGAGCATCGCGTTCCATTCCTTGTTGAAGGCGTCACGCGAGGCGACGAAGGCGTCCATTTCCTTGGTCGGCGATAGCAACTTGTAGTCGCTCAGGCGCTGACCGCTTGGCATCGGCGGTGCGTCCTTGCGCAAGGAACCGTAGTAGAGATATTGATTTGTTTGCTGATGGTTCTGCCCGCGCAGCGACATCTGCCAATCCATGAAGAGCCGCGCGGCCTCAGGACTTGGGCCACGGTCAGCGATACCGCAGAGCAGCGGGCTTGCCGGCAAGCCATCGGCGGGCGCCACGAACGCAACCGGCGCACCCTTCTGTTTCACAAGCAGGTACCCAGCGTACTCCGCAAGGACGCAGATCTTGTCGTCGCCCTTGGCAAGGCGCTCGAATTGCTGCGCACGGGAATCGAAGCCACGGGGGCGAACTTTGGAGAACTCGCTCCAGAACTTGTCTCCATATAACTTTCGGAGCTCATACCACTGCACGAACTGCATGCCGGAGTTGGACATCTTCACATTGGCGCCGTTCAGCCAGACCGGCTTGGCAATGTCCGTCCAAGCCTTCGGCGCATCCTCGGGCTTCACCTTTTCGGTATTGTAGGCGATCCCCGCGAACGTGACGCCCACCCAAAAGTAGTCACCGACGGGATTGGAAAGATGTTCGGTGCCATAGAACTTCACCTGCGGTGAGACGTAGTTCGAATAGCCGCCACGTTTCTGGAAATCGAGCGCTGTTGCGGGTTCGGAGAATTGGATGACGTCGGCCGCAAATTTGTTGGCCGAGCGCTCGGCCACGGTCCGCGAGAACAACGTCCCGTTCTGCGCGCGTACATACTTGCCCTTTATTTTCGGGAAGTCCTTGTTGAATGCCTCAAGAATTCCGGCGATCCCGGGCTCGCTGTCATGACTGTAAAATGTGAATTCGCCTTCGGCCTCCGCCTTGGCAACGTCGGCGGCGGTCTCGAAATCAAGAACCTTCGTAACGGGCCTGCCTTGAGCGGCGAGACGGGTGGAAAGCAATCCGGCTGCGATTGGCGCTGCGGCTACGGCAAGACTGCCTTTTAGCACTGCGCGGCGCGTATGGTTCCGCTTCGTCATTGTTTTCTCCCGATTATGATTTTTTATTACGCCTCACCCTAGGCTACGATGTGGCCCATCATCAACCCACAAACACGATGCGCCGACTTTTGGGCTTTTGAATGCGGCCGTCTGAATGCGGCCGTCGACCACGGGCACGCCTTGACCCTGCGCGATCCCATTCAAGCGTCCGGCGCGCACGCCGGGTAGGCCCACCGACGACGCTGGATCGGGTGGCGAAACCGCCCGACATTTTGACGAACCGACCGATCGGCGCGGAGCGGGCGCATACCTCTGGCGCCAATGCCGCCAACCCGCTATCACCCTCCGCATCTACCCCAGCGGACGTGGCGAAATCGGTAGACGCAACGGACTTAAAATCCGTTTTCAGCAATGAAGTGCGGGTTCAAGTCCCGCCGTCCGCACCATATTGCGCTCACGCGCCCGAAGGCGCTCCACAGCGGCGGCGCTCGCACGGGACAAATGTCCCCGAACGAGACGGCTTGCACCTTGTTGCCGCCGAACCTAAGTCTCAGGGTCATAAGTCCCACCACCCGCCCGCTGCCAGAAAGCCCATTGATGACCGACTTCTCACCTCGCGAGATCGTTTCCGAACTCGACCGCTATATCGTCGGCCAGAACGACGCCAAGCGCGCGGTTGCAATCGCGCTGCGCAACCGCTGGCGCCGCCAGCAGCTGACCGGCGATCTGCGCGAGGAGGTGCTGCCCAAGAACATCTTGATGATCGGGCCGACCGGCGTCGGGAAGACCGAGATCTCGCGCCGGCTCGCCAAGCTTGCCGGCGCACCGTTCCTGAAGGTCGAAGCGACCAAGTTCACCGAAGTCGGCTACGTCGGCCGCGACGTCGACAGTATCATTCGTGATCTGGTCGAGATCGGCATCACATTGGTACGCGAGGCCAAGCGCCGCGAGGTCAAGGCTCGGGCCGAGAAGGCAGCCGAAGAACGCGTACTCGACGCCCTGGTCGGCGAGAACTCGTCACCAGCGACGCGCGAGAGCTTCCGCCGACGCCTGCGCAATAGCGAACTCAACGACAAGGAGATCGAGATCCGCGTCTCCGAAGCCAAGGGCGGTGGCATGCCGATGTTCGAACTGCCAGGTCAACCCGGCAACTCGATCGGCATGATCAACATCGGCGAAATGCTCGGCAAGGCCCTCGGCGGCGCCAACGCCAAACCGCGCAGGGTGACGGTGAAGGACAGCTACGCTGTGCTGATCGCGGAGGAGAGCGACAAGCTGCTCGACAGCGACCAGATCACGGCGGAAGCGCTGCGTTCGGTCGAGAACAACGGCATCGTGTTCCTCGACGAGATTGACAAGATCTGCTCACGCAGCGATGCCGGCCGGGTCGGCGCCGACGTCAGCCGGGAGGGTGTGCAGCGCGACCTGTTGCCGCTGATCGAAGGCACCACGGTTTCGACCAAGCATGGGCCGATCAAGACCGACCACATCCTTTTCATCGCCTCGGGCGCGTTTCATGTCTCAAAGCCGTCCGACCTACTGCCGGAACTGCAAGGTCGCTTGCCGATCCGGGTCGAATTGAAACCGCTGCTACGCGAGGACCTGCGCCGCATCCTGACCGAACCGGAAGCCAGCCTGATCAAGCAGTACGTCGCGCTGATGGGAACGGAAGCGTTGACGCTGGAATTCAGCGATGACGCCATTGATGCGATTGCCGACATCGCCGTGTTGGTGAATTCGACGGTCGAGAATATTGGCGCCCGGCGGCTGCAGACGGTCATGGAACGGATCCTCGACGAGATTTCGTTCGACGCATCTGATCGCCCAGGCCAGACGGTGCGGATCGACGCAGCTTACGTGCAGACGCGCGTCGGCGATCTGGCGAAGAATGCCGATCTGTCAAAGTTCATTCTGTAGTCCACGAAAACAAAAAAGGCGGCACCGATGGGCGCCGCCTCTCCTATTTCCCTGATCGCAGTGCGGCCAGTTTAGGTCTGCTGGATCGCCGACAGCTTCCACGACATCGCATTGGCGCCCGGAGTGCGGCGGAACGTCCAAAGCTCGGTGGCTTCCGGTTCGCCAGTTGCGACCACGCGCCCCGACGCAACTTCAACCGTCTTGTCGTCGATCGAGTAGCGCATCGCGACGGTGGCGTACTCCGCGCCGGCCTCGCCCCAGGCTTCCGATAAGTCACCCTGCAGCAGCTTGACCGGGCCGATGCGGTTGACCACACCCTTAGCCTCGTTGGCGGTCAGTTCGTCGTCGAAGTAATGGAACATCTCCTGCGTCGTCAGAGCTTTCAACGCACCGCGATCCTGGCGGCCATAGGCGCCCTGGATGTTGCCGAGCAAACGCTCGAACGAGCTGAAGTCGTCGCCGGTGATATTGAGCTTGGCAAGTGCCGGAGCGCCGCCACCGCCAAAATTGGCACCCTGTCGCGCGAACTCCTGAACCGGACGCTGGGTGACGTTGGCCGCCTGGGCTGAAGCCATCGCCGGCGCGTTACGGTTGCGGAAATAGGCCATCGCGATGGCGACGACGCCAGCAATCAGCGCCATCTGGAGCAAGAAGCCCAAGACGCCGGCAAGTGAACCGAGGCCGCTGAACAGGCCGCTGCCCGACAGCAGGCCGAAAAGGCCGGCGCCAAGCAGGCCGCCCATCAGCATCGAGCCGAAGCCGCTACGCGCTGGCGCAGTGGCGGCGCCAGCGGCTTTGGTGGCACCCTGACCGGCGACGGCGGCGCCCGGCTGGGTCGCCGACTTGCCGATTGGCTCTGCCGTGCGTGGTGCGGTATTCGTGGTCGGCGGCGCGCTGTTGGTATTAGCACCGCGCGAGCCGATCGACTTGCTGCCACCTGGACGAGCGTCGGCAACGGCGACGGTCATCGCCAGCGCGGCAATCGCGCCGATGGTTGCATAGGCTGTTTTTCTCAACATGGCCAAGCGCTTCCCTTTGTTTCTGGCGAGCATTCGCCCGCATTTATGCATCCGAAACCGACAAACCGAGCCAATGCGCACCAAGTCTGCGCTTTTCGGCTCCGACGATAGATATGGTGACGGAAACCCAATAGTCCAGTCCTCAATTTCTCTGTCGTGAAGCAGGCCTTACCAAGCATAGTTTGCAACGGTTCCCCATTCATGAATGGGGTAGACCAATACCGGCGCTAAGCCGTCCAGAATTGCAGCACTCACCGTCCTTGTTTGCGCGCAAACGTCACGCCAAGATTACGCGCGGGCACCGTCGAGGACCGTTCAGAGTTCAGGCTCGATGGCATCAGGCCGCCACTCTCTGCTTTCGCATGGTTTCGCCTCGGTAGCTCAACGCCTCGGCGATATGGACATGGCCCACCTGTTCGACAGCATCGAGATCGGCGAGTGTGCGCGCAACTTTCAGCGTGCGATGAAAACCACGTGCCGATAGCTGCAGCGTATCGCAGGCTTGGCGCAACAGCCCGGCGCCATCGGCATCAAGCTTGGCAATGTCCTCAAGCAGCCGCCCCGAAGTCTCGGCGTTGGTGCGGACATTGTTGACGCCCAGCACATGCATCCGATCACGTTGACGCTCGCGAGCCGCAGTGACCCGGGCACGAACTTCGGCGCTGCCCTCGGCTGGACTGGGCAGCGACAGATCGGCGGCGGAAACTGCCGGCACCTCAATCTGTAGATCGATGCGATCGAGCAGCGGCCCGGAGATTCGCGCCTGATAGTCGGCGGCGCATTTCGGACCGCGCTTGCAGGCGTGCCCTGGCGAGCCACCACCGCACTTGCACGGGTTCATTGCGGCGATCAACTGAATGCGCGACGGGTAGGCGATGCGGTGGTTGGCGCGCGCGATCACCACCTCGCCGGTTTCCAGCGGTTGCCGCAGACTGTCGAGCACCTGCGGCACGAACTCCGGTAATTCGTCGAGAAACAATACACCGAGGTGGGCGAGCGAAACCTCGCCGGGCTTCGGCCGTGAGCCACCACCAACCAGCGCCGCCATGCTGGCCGAATGGTGTGGGCTGCGGAACGGCCGCTCGACCCTGAGTTTGCCACCCATCAGTTCGCCGGCCAGCGAATGCACCATCGATACTTCGAGCATCTCGGCCGGATCGAGCGGTGGCAGGATCGACGGCAACCTGGCCGCCAGCATGGATTTGCCAGATCCCGGCGGGCCGACCATCAACAGGTTGTGCCCCCCGGCAGCAGCGATCTCGAGCGCGCGCTTGGCCATCTCCTGGCCTTTGACGTCACGCAGGTCGGGCAGGTTGGTTGCCAAATCGCGATCGATCGTCGCCGTTGGCCGTCGCAAGGTCTGAGTGCCGCGCAGGTGATTGATCAGCGATATCAGGTGCGGTGCCGCGATCACATTCATGCTTTCGGCAGCCCATGCCGCTTCCGAACCGCACGCCTCGGGGCAAATCAGTCCTTTGCCCATCGCGTTGGCGCCGACCGCAGCCGGCAATGCCCCCGGCACGGACCTGATCTGGCCGTCGAGCTGCAATTCGCCGATGGCGGCGAAACCTTCCACCGCCTCGGGTGAAATCGCACCCATCGCAACCATCATCGCCAGCGCGATCGGTAAATCGAAATGGCTGCCCTCCTTGGGCAAATCACCGGGCGCGAGATTAACCGTCAGCCGCGTCCATGGTAACCCGAGGCCGATCGCGTGCAGCGCATTGCGCACCCGCTCGCGACTTTCCGCGACAGCTTTGTCGGGCAAGCCGACCACCGTGAATACGTGCTTGCCGGGCGTGATCCGCACCTCGACGTGGACCGGCCGGGCTTCGATGCCGACAAACGCAACGGTGGACATTTTGCCGAACATGCTACGCTCCCGATGTTCCGGCAACGGATAGCACAGACGCGCCATTGCCACAAGAACATTATGGGAACATCAACCGATAAACGGAACGCTGAACAGCATCGTGAAGCCGTTTAATGTGCAGAACGCGCCAAGCGCCGCGCAGACCGCACTGAACACTAGCAGCAGGCTGCCGCTCGAAATCAGCGCGACCGAGGCGATCACGATCGCGATCTGCAGGAACGCCTGTCCGTAATCGAAATAGGGGTCACGGCGCAGCGACTCGTCGCGCTGCTTCTCAAGCCCCTTGTTGCGCTCGAATAGCTGGTCGAGGCCTTCCTTGGTCGCCGGATCGTTGCTGAGCCGGGCGATATCGGCCTTGCGGGTCTTGATCTTTTCCTCATACAGCGCGCGCGCTTCGGCGCTGAGCTGCGGGTTGGCCTTCAACGTCAATTCCAGTTCGTCGACCGTCAGCAGAAGCGCATTACGACGCAGGTTCTTGGCCTGGAAGAAGTTCCAGCCGTTGGTGGCCTCGATGTTGTAGCGGGTCGAATCCTTGGTGGCGTTGCCGCCTCCCATTGCGCAGATCGCCAGGATCACCGCGACGATGCCGATATAGACGCTGATCAACCGATCGCGCTTTGCCTTATTCTCTTTCTCGGCATCGAGCGCCATTTCGTTCCAACCCATCATCGTATCTCCCAACTCGCGAATGCCGGCCACCGTGCCCTGCGGCTGATATCCTGCTACTCCAATATGTCAACCAGATCAGCCGCATGCTTGCGGACTGGTTGACGGGACGGTGCGGCGGGAGCAAATACCCAGCGAAATCGAGATCTCGGCGCGCGCCAGCAATTCGTCCGCAGCGCCCTGGTCACCCATGCGAGGCAAGACATGACACAGCAACGTCCGGTGATGCTGGTGATTTTGGACGGCTGGGGCTGGCGCGACGATCCCGCCGACAATGCCGTCCGGCAGGCCCGCACACCAGTATTCGACGAACTCTGGTCGAGCTACCCGCATGCTTTCCTGCGCACTTCGGGACTGGAGGTTGGTTTGCCGGCGGGCCAGATGGGCAATTCCGAGGTCGGCCATCTCAATATCGGTGCCGGCCGGGTCGTTATGCAGGACCTGCCGCGCATTTCCGAATCCACGAAGACCGGTGACATAGCCCGCAATCCGACCCTGCTGCGGCTGGTCGAGCAACTGCGCAAATCCGGTGGCACCTGCCATCTGATGGGGCTCGTCTCGCCGGGCGGCGTGCATGCGCATCAAGACCATGCTGTCGCGCTGGCCGAAGTACTGACCAAGGCCGGCGTGCCGACGGTCGTCCACGTCATAACCGACGGACGCGATACGCCGCCGCGTTCAGCCAAGGAGTACGTCACGGCATTCAGCGCGGCACTCCCTGCCTCGGCGCCGATTGTATCGGTGAGCGGACGGTATTTCGCCATGGACCGCGACAATCGCTGGGACCGGGTCGCCAAAGCCTACGGCGCGATTGTCGAAGCCGCCGGCCCGCGCTTCGCACAACCCGCTGTCGGTCATCGAAGACGGCTACGCCCACGACAAGAGCGACGAATTCCTGGAGCCGGCAGTGGTCGGTGAATATGCCGGCATGAAGGACGGCGATGCGTTGCTGTGCTTCAATTTCCGCGCCGACCGAGTGCGCGAGATCCTGGCCGCGGCCCTCGATCCGGAGTTCAAGGGTTTTACCCGGCCCCGTCTGGTAAAATTCGCCATGGCCGTCGGCCTCACGAGCTACAGCGACCACCTCAACCGGTACATGTCGGCGATGTTCGAGCCGCAGTCGATGGCGAACGTGCTGGGCGAGGTCGTCGCCAACGCCGGCCGTCGCCAATTGCGCATGGCCGAGACCGAGAAGTACGCCCACGTCACGTACTTCCTCAACGGTGGCGCCGAAGCCGCCTATGCGGGCGAGGACCGCATCATGGTGCCGTCGCCAAAGGTCGCGACCTACGACCTGCAGCCGGAAATGTCGGCGCCGGAACTGACCGACAAAGCCGTCGGCGCGATCGCCTCAGGCACGTACGATCTGATCGTGCTCAACTATGCCAATCCCGACATGGTTGGACACACCGGTGATCTCGCCGCCGCGGTGAAGGCAGTCGAAACAGTGGATACCGGGCTCGGCCGGTTGTGGGGTGCGATCCGTGCCGCTGGTGGCGCGCTGGTCGTCATCGCCGACCACGGCAATTGCGAATTGATGCGCGATCCGCAAACCGGCGGCCCGCACACGGCGCACACGACCAACCCGGTGCCGGTGCTGCTCGTTGGCACACCGAAAACCGTAATCACCGATGGCAAGCTCGCCGATGTCGCTCCGACGCTGTTGCAGCTCATGGGTCTTAAGCAGCCGGCGGAAATGACGGGTAATTCGCTGCTGAGGGGCTAGAGTTCGGTGCTTAGAGGCCCAGCACGTCGGCCATCGAGAACAGGCCGGGTCCCTTACCGCGCCCCCACTGTGCCGCCTTGATGGCGCCGCGCGCGTAGATGCCGCGATCCGACGCCAGATGCGAGATCTCGATGCGCTCGCCGCTACCGGCGAAGATCACCGAGTGATCGCCGATGACCGAGCCGCCGCGCAGGGTGGCAAAGCCGACGTCCCCCGCCTTGCGCGCCCCGGTGTGCCCGTCGCGTACCCGAACGCTGCGTTCTGAAAGCTTGATGCCGCGCCCTTCGGCTGCAGCCTCGCCGAGCATCAGGGCCGTGCCAGACGGTGCGTCGACCTTATGCTTGTGGTGCATTTCGAGGATTTCGATGTCGTAGTCATCGTCGAGCGCAGCGGCGATTTTGCGCGTCAGACCCAGCAGCAGATTTACGCCGAGGCTCATGTTGCCCGCCTGAATGATCGTCGCGTGCCTGGATGCCGCCCTGATCGCGGCCATGTGCTCGTCCTGCAAACCGGTCGTGCCGATGACGTGGACGATGCGCGCGTTGGCGGCGAGGCCAGCCGTTTCGACGGTTGCAGCCGGCGTGGTGAAATCGAGGATCGCTTCCGCGCGCACGATCAGTTCAAGCGGATCATCGGTGATGCTGATGCCAAGCGCGTCGAGACCGGCGACCTTGCCGATGTCCTGACCAACCCATTGGCTGCCGGGACGTTCGATACCACCGGCGATCTCGACTGCCGAGATCGTGGCAATCGTGCGCACGAGCTCCTGACCCATGCGTCCGGCAGCACCCATCACCGCGATCTTCATGCGCCACCCTTCAACTTTGCCTTGGCCTCGCGTTCGAGCGCCTGCGTGATCAAGGCCCGGGCCTCATCGGAGTCGCCCCAATGATGGATTTTCACCCACTTGCCGGGCTCGAGGTCCTTGTAGTGCCGGAAAAAATGCTCGATCTGCTGCATCGAAATTTCCGGCAGGTCCGTATAGTTGACGACCTTCTCATAGCGCTTGGTGAGTTTCGCACTCGGCACCGCTATGATCTTCTCGTCGCCGCCGCCGTCGTCCTCCATGACGAGCACGCCGACCGGCCGGCAGTTGATCACCGCGCCCGGTACGATCGCGCGCGTATTGCAAACCAGCACGTCGATCGGATCGCCATCAGCGGAAAGCGTGTGTGGGACGAACCCGTAGTTTCCAGGATAGCGCATCGGCGTATACAAGAAGCGATCTACGAACAGCGTGCCGGACGCTTTGTCCATTTCATATTTGATCGGCTCGCCACCGACGGGCACCTCGACAATCACATTAATGTCGTCGGGTGGGTTCTTGCCGGATGGAATGGCATCAAGGCGCATGGGGTGTGGTCCCGGTCTGGGTGCGAGTTTGACGAAGGTTTCGAAGCACACATTGCTTCGCCCCCTGTTCTGCCGCAGCCGCCGCTCGGCTACAATCCTCCTGATGGACGATATCGGCGGAAGTATCCATTTATGCCTTTGCCGATACCCAGCCCGCTCGAAGCTTTGCCAGGAAGGCGGCCACCGTGCAGATCGCGATGAACCGCCTCCATTGGGCCCATTCGATGGGTGGCCGAATATCGCTCAGGCCCAGGCGAACGCCAGCTTGGCGAGCTTGGCGTTGCCGATCTTGTCGGCGCGACGCGCAATCGGCCGGCCGCCTCGACGCCAATAGAAGTCAATCGCGCCAGCGTTTTCAGCGAGTGCCCAGATCACCATGCCATTGAGCCGGCGCATGTCGAGTGCATGCCGGCAGGCTTCGAACAGATACTCGCCGAGACCCAATCCCTGATAGGCCGGTGACAGATAGATTTCGTAGATCTCGCCCTGTTGGGTTCCGCGCGAACGCGACACGCCGCAAGTTGCATAGCCCGCAACCTGACCAGCCACTTCAAGTACGAACAGAGTGTCGCCGGAGCGGATCATCGTACGCCACCACTCGGGCCCACGACGTCTGATCATCGTCTCAAGGTGCAGATGGGGGATGATGCCGCGATAAGCCAGCTCCCAGGATTCGCGGAACACTTCCGCAAGCGGCTTCGCATCGGCGAGCTTGCCGCGACGTACACGTACTTGGGAACGCGAACCTATCATGGGAGGAATTGTGCGACATCGCGCGGCACTTGAATAGTACCATTTTTGAGAGTCGCTAAAATGCCTACTTCAAACGATGTTGGCGGCAGGCCGCGCGCACGAAAAAGCCCGGCACGCATGCGCGCCGGGCTTGAATTCGTATTGGTAGTAGTGGCGATCAGGCCGACTTCTTTACCTGCTCGAAAGTCTTGGTCGCGGCAGCGTTCATGGTCTCGAACGTCTGGCGGGCGACCTTCGTCGACAGCTCAAAGAACTCTTTCGTCTGCGCGCCGGCAATGGCGAACTGCTGCTGCATGAAGTCGGCCTGCAGCTTCGCTGCTTCCGGGATCGAACGGCAGCGAGCGATCGCCTGAGCGGCGTCGAAGGCGGCTTCGGTGTTGGCCATCGCGTTATGCATGACCTTCTCGCTGATCGTCTTGGCACCAGCGTGGGCGGTCAGCAGCACGTCTTCCATGACCTTGACGCCGTCCTTGGTGACCGCGTTCATCTTCTGGTAGGCTTCACGGGTCTTGGCGACGCCTTCTTCGGCCATATGCTGAACGTTCTCGGGGATGCGGGCATCCTTGGCGGCGTTGAACATATCCTGGGCCTGGCGGGTAAACTGGTCGTTGACGTTCATGACTTGCTCCTGATCGCTGAGTTGACTGACCCGTGCTCGCGGGTAATTCGCATTCTGTCGGTGGCTGGACCGCGCCGGTTGACGTTGCCCTACAAGGAGCATCTCGCCGGCCGTCGCCGTGTTCAGTAATCGCAACATAGTGCAGGATATCTTGCAGTGCAACATAAATGATATTGCGACGCGGCACGCCAAATTGTCGCAGGCTTAAAATCGCCCATTCTTGGGGCGCTATTCGTCGTTCAATTGAGGGCTTCCGCAAAGGAAACCCGCACATCAGATGCGAACATGCACAATTACCTGGCAATTGCCAGAGCCGAAGCCCTCTCAGCCTCGCTCATGCTGCAATGCAGCAATGTCCAGTGGAGAAAAAAGATCTCTATAACCCATGGCTGCCGGATCAAACATGATGTCTGTTCCGCGCAGTGGACGAGCGAGTGAAAGGCCTTCGAGCGTCCGACAGCGCGACAGTGCGACATAGGCTTGCCCATGGGCGAACGTGCCGCGGCCGAGATCGATGTAAACTTTGTCCAAAGTCAGACCCTGGCTCTTGTGGATCGTCAGCGCCCAGGCCAGCCGCATCGGCAACTGCTTGAAGGTGCCGGCAATCGTCTCGACGATTTTTTCCGCTGCCGTGTCGTAGGCGTAGCGGCGGTTTTCCCACGACACCTGCTCGATTTCGTATTCGCGGCCGTCAATCTCAACGAAGGCCCTAGTTTCCTCCAGCCGGGAAATTCTGCCGATGGTGCCGTTGACCCAACGGCCATCAGGGTCGTTGCGCAGCATGATCACCTTGGCGCGCGGCTTCAGCGAAAGCGCCGGATCGGTCGGTTGCGCGCTGTCGTTGAATTCGCCGGTCACCGTCGCCTCGAAGATGGTGGCGAGGCCGGGCAGGGCTTCGAGAAATGCTGTATTTATCCGCTGGGCAGCCGCATTGGTGGGCGTGAGAATGACATAAGGATCGCCCTCGGAAAGCGTGCGCACCGGCGACACGCGCGCGTTCAACAGCCCTAGGTCTTCCTCGCTGGCCGCCCCTTCACGCACCCGGTTCAAGACATCGAGTAACGCTTCATCGCGTTGTCGGAAAACCTCGCCCAACTCCAGTAGCGTGGTGCCGGCGCCTTCGCGCAGCGCGCCGATGCTGAAAAAGAACGGCCCTCCGTGCTCACTTTCGAGAAACTCCGCCTCCTCGCCACGCTGCACCACCGGCGGCAACTGATGCAGATCGCCGAACAACATTAATCGGACGCCGCCGAACGGTTCGCGCGGCCGGCCGCGATTGATGCGCAGGCTCAAATCGATAGCGTTCATCAGGTCGGAGCGCACCATCGAAACCTCGTCGATGATCAGCACCTGCAACCGCCGCATGATCGAGCCATTGCGGCTGCGGCGAATGTCACCGGATTGGATCAGTTTGGGCGGAAACCCGAAGAACGAGTGGATGGTCTGGCCACCGGCCGTCACTGCCGCAAGCCCGGTCGGCGCCACCACGACATTGGGCACCGTCAGCATGTCGCGCAACGCGCGCAACAGCGTCGACTTGCCCGTTCCAGCACGGCCGGTGATGAACAGATGTCCCTGACCACCCTGGGCCAGAAAGCGGGCCGCGGCTTCGTATTCGGCGGTCGGCGTCAAACCGGCCGGCCAGGCCCCAGCGATGCCTGGGCCGTAGTTCGTTGGGATCAAGGTCGACAAGTGTTCGAGGTCCGGGCCAATGAGGTCCGGTCCTGCTTAGCCGATCCGGGTCGCCGCTTACAGCCCCAAGGCGCGGCGCGCGGTTTCGACTGCTTCCGGCCTGGTGCCCGGCGGCAGCGCGACGCGCTGCCCATCGCGCAACTTCACCTCGGACTGGGTGAACGGATAGCCGTCGCGGTCGAATCGGGAGGCAACACCGATCGAGGCAATCTGATCGAAATGCACTTCGACACTGGAGTTGGCAAGCAAGCCGCTTTGCACGAATTCGACCTTGCGCGTTTTGACGTGAAAGATCACCGACGTCGTCTCGCCGGGCCAGACGAGGCTGAGTGCGAACAGAAGGGTCGACAGCACCAACAGCGATACCAGCAAAGCTAGGATCACCAATCGGCCATGCCGCAGTCCGGACGGATCAAATAGCCCGATCATCAACAGCGGCGACGACAACCCGAGGATTATCGGCGACAGCATGTGCATATTGAAGCCGCCGACGATTGATCGGCCAGCCTCGGTCTTGCCGAGTACCACCGGGGCCGTATCAGGCATTGAAGGAGCTTGCATAGTCGACATCCATTGGTAACAACCGTGACGAACGGCCGATCAATGGTCTTACCGATGTGGTGTTGACATTTCGTTGGCAAATGCGGCGACCCAGACGATCACGCCGCGCTGATTTGGCTATTTTATCAGCTGGTTAGCAAATTATGAAGCAATCAAGACCTAAGCCCGGTCAAATTCGAATGGCTCGGTCGCATCAATGGTCGGCCCGAACAAGAGCCGATGTTGTAGGATCGAAATGCAATGCAAGCGCTTCGGCGCCTTCATTGTCAGTCCAACTTAAGGCCTCCCAACGCGGGAGGCCTTTTTTTGTTGCGATACTAGAGCCTTGGTTTCAAGCGACCTCGGCATCCTTGGCGCGCTCGCGACGCTTGCGCTCGTTCGGGTCGAGGTAGCGCTTGCGCAACCGGATCGACAGCGGCGTGATCTCGACGAGTTCATCGTCCTGAATGTAGGACATGGCGCGTTCGAGCGTCATCTTCATTGGCGGCGTCAGGATCAGTGCGTCGTCCTTGCCGGCCGCGCGGACGTTCGACAGCTTCTTGCCTTCACGGACATTCACTTCGAGATCGTTGTCGCGGGTATGCTGGCCGATGATCATGCCACCGTAGACCTTGGTCTGCGGATCGATCATCAGGGAGCCGCGCGGCTGCAGATAGAACAGCGCATAGGTTGTCGCCTCGCCGTCGCCGTTCGACAGCAGCACGCCATTGCGGCGGCCTTCGATGCTGCCCTTGTGCGGCGCGTAGGAATGGAACAGCCGGTTCATGACGGCGGTGCCGCGTGTATCGGTCAGCAATTCACCCTGGTAGCCGATTAGGCCACGGGTCGGCACTCGGAACACGAGCCGGTTGCGGCCGCCACCCGACGGGCGCATTTCCAACAGTTCGCCTTTGCGCTCGGACAGCTTCTGCACGACGACGCCCGAGTGCTGCTCGTCGACGTCGATGATGCATTCCTCGATCGGCTCGAGCCGCTGGCCCGTGACCTCGTCGGTCTTCATCACCACCTGCGGCCGCGACACGGTGAGCTCGAAGCCCTCGCGGCGCATCGTCTCGATCAGAATGCCGAGCTGCAATTCGCCACGCCCTGCAACATCGAAAGCGTCCGAATCGGTACGCTCGGTGATCTTGATGGCAACGTTCCGCTCGGCTTCCTTGAGCAGTCGCTCACGGATCACGCGGCTCTGCACCTTGTCGCCCTCGCGGCCAGCGAACGGGCCGTCGTTGATGCGGAAGGTCATCGACAGCGTCGGCGGATCAACCGGCTGCGAGAAAATCGCGGTGTCGACCGATGGGTCGCAAAGAGTATCGGCGACGGTCGACTCGGTGATACCGGCAATGGCGACGATGTCACCGGCCACGCCTTCATCGATGGCGGTGCGTTCGAGCCCACGGAACGCCAGCACCTTGGTGACACGCTGCGTTTCGATCAGCACACCTTCACGCGTCAATGCCTTGATCGTCTGACCGGGCTTGACGGTGCCCGACGAGATGCGGCCGGTGAGGATGCGGCCGAGATAGGGATCGGCCTCAAGCGTGGTTGCCAGCAGGCGGAACGGCCCCTCTTCGATGGTCGGCGGCGGCACGTGCTTCAATACAAGGTCGAACAGCGGCGCCATGTCCTCCTTCGGGCCATCCGGTGACAAAGCCATCCAGCCGTCGCGGCCAGAGCCGTACAGGATCGGGAAGTCGAGCTGTTCGTCAGTGGCATCGAGATTGGCGATCAGGTCGAACACTTCGTTCAGAACATCCTGGAAGCGCTGGTCGGGACGGTCAATCTTGTTGATCGCGACGATCGGGCGGAAGCCGCGCTTCAAAGCCTTCGACAGCACGAACTTGGTCTGCGGCAGCGGACCTTCCGAGGCGTCGACCAGCACGATGACGCCGTCGACCATGTTCAAGATGCGCTCGACTTCGCCGCCGAAGTCGGCGTGGCCAGGGGTGTCGACGATATTGATGCGGGTATCCTTCCACACCAGTGACGTGCACTTGGCGAGAATGGTGATGCCGCGCTCGCGCTCGAGATCGTTCGAGTCCATCGCCCGCTCGGCGACCTTCTGGTTGTCGCGGAACGAGCCGGACTGCTTCAGCAGCACGTCGATGAGAGTGGTTTTGCCATGGTCGACGTGCGCGATAATCGCGATATTACGGAGTTGCATATAAGGTCCTTGAGGGGCCGATCAGCATGTTGCAGCCGTTTGCTGCACTGCGTCGTTGCGCGGTGCCATAGCACAAGCCCCGGCGCACGGCTAGCAAGGACGCAGATATGGTTCGCCATGCCGAATTTCGGTTGGTCAGGCGAGTGCGGGCGTCTGCCCCAAAACCGCCCACCGTTGCACCGAAATACTGTGCTCGCGGCCTTTGACGTCGATGCTGTTCGGGCCGCTAAAGCCGGCCACATCGGCGCGTGCCAGCGTTGCGCCGTCGACCACCACCTCGCCGGCATGAGCGGCCGCGCACAGCCGAGCCGCAACGTTCACACTATCGCCGATGATAGTGAAATCGAGCCGCCCCTCAGACCCGAGCAGGCCGGCGACAACCGGACCGGAATACAAGCCAACGCCAACCGCGAGCGGTAAATCGGCCACCATGAGGCGCCGCTGCAATGCCTGCGCCGCCAACACCGCGCGCCGCTCCCGCCCGTCGCCTTCGAAACGCGCCAGGATGCCGTCGCCGATGATCTTGTCGATGTCGCCGCCATGGCGCTCAATTTCTTCGACTTGCGCCGAAATCAACAGATTGAGAACCGCCACAGCGTGTTCCGGCTCCGATTTTTCGCAAAACTGCGTAAAGTTGCGTGCGTCGGAATAGAGCAACGTCAAGTCGATCCGCGCATTCCGGCGGCCTTGACCGAGCTCCCCCGAGCGCATGGCGGTTACCGCTTGGCGCGACACCAGCCGTTCAGTCGCTGGCGCATTTCGATAATGGCACTGGTTCGAGCGGTAATTGCCGCCTGGGCTTTCCGAATTACCGGAATTAGCATCAATAATCCGGCCGCCAGCAGCGAAGCCAATGTGCCGACTACCGGCCAGATGCTGTTCTCGATGGACTTCTGCAAGCCGCCAGCAACCGATTTATACAATTCAAATACCGCCATCGGTCGACCGGCATTGGCATACGGCACATAGAGTTCGAACAGCTCCATGCCATCGTCTTCCTCGTGCCGCACGACGCCGGCTTTGCCACTTTCGATGACCTTGCGCAGCGTCGCATTGCGTTCGAAGCCACCGATGTCGTCGGTGTTGGACGAATACAGGGTCCGACCGGTCAGGTCATAGACCTTCAAGGCTGACAGGCGATATTCGGCCTGCTCATTCGTGAACACAGCAACGAGCGCTTCAAGGTCGGCCGCCGACAAATCTTCGCCTTTGATCAATCGCGTCCACGCGACCGGTGACTTCTTGGCGACATCGTTGGCGATGTTGTCCGCCACACGGGTGGCATGCGTCAGATAGGCCGATTTAGTGGCCATTTTAGACCGCGTAGCCCACGACGCCGACCACGGCAGCAAGCGCGATGATTGCCAGCGGCAGGAGCCGCAGAAAGAATTTGCGGGCCAGCGGATACGGCTCTTCCAGTTCCGCCATTCGGCGATCGACATCTGCAACCGCGCTCATCAATGGATTCCTCATGTCTCGACCTGGTTGTCGAGCGACCCAACGTGCTTGCTATAGCGCAATCGATCGACCGCCAACGTGCCAAGTGATCGCAATCGTCGGCCACCACTATCGGGCTCGGCTGCCTCCTGTATGCAGCATATTGACGGTCGCGGATGTGACACCTAGCCTGCCGCGAACACATTCACCAAGCTGCGCATCCGGAGCAATGATCATGGCCTCGAAGTTGACCAAACGCCTTGGCGGCGTTTTCCCGGTGGTGCCGACCATCTTCGACGAGCGCGGCAACCTCGACATCGGCGGCCAGAAGCGCTGCGTCGACTTCATGATCGATGCCGGCTCGCACGGCCTCTGCATCCTCGCCAACTACTCCGAGCAGTTCGTGCTGACCGACGCCGAACGCGAGCAATTGATCGATGCGTCCTCGGCCATGTCGCCGGCCGGGTGCCGGTGATCGTGACCACCACCCATTTCGGCTCGCACATCTGCGCCGAGCGCAGCCGCCGCGCCGAGGCCGCGGGCGCAGCGATGGTGATGATCATGCCGCCCTATCACGGCGCCACCATCCGGGTTCCGGAGGCGGGCATCTTCGAATTCTTCCAGACCGTGTCGGACGCGATTTCGATCCCGATCATGATCCAGGATGCGCCGGTCAGCGGCACCGCCGCTGTCGGCGCCGTTCCTGGCCCGCATGGCGAAGGAGATCGCCAACGTCTCGCTACTTCAAGATCGAGGTGCCGCATGCCGCGACCAAGCTGCGCGAGCTGATCGCAGCTTGGCGGCGACGCCATCGTCGGCCCCTGGGACGGCGAAGAAGGCATCACCCTGATGGCCGATCTCGACGCCGGCGCCACCGGCGCGATGACCGGCGGCGGCTATCCCGATGGCATTCGCCAGATCATCGACCCGTGGTTCGCGGGCGATCGCCGCCGACGGCGATAGCCGCCTATGCCAAGTGGCTGCCGCTGATCAACTACGAGAACCGGCAGTGCGGTCTCGCCTGCGCCAAGGCGCTGATGCAGGACGGCGGCATCATCAAGTCGGACATGCTGCGCCATCCGCAGACGCCGCTTCACCCGGCCAGCCGCGCAAGTCTGATCGAGATCGCCAAGGGGCTCGATTGCCTGGCTTTTCGTTGGGAAAAGTGACGTTAGACACACCGCTCAGCCCACCAATTGAACTTTTCTCCGAAGTGCGCGTTTGCTAGATGCTCAATGCAATGTAGCAACGGAGGGAACATGAGATTCTGGATTACCGGCGCGGTGACGGCGATCGCCAGTTTCGCGGGCGCGATGTCTGTGATGGCCGCTTCAGGCGGCATGATCGGCACGACTGGTCAGGTGAATGGCGGCGCCTCGATGATCGAGGAGATCATGAGACGCTACATCTGCTCGGCTCAGGATGGCGTGACCGGGTGGCATCGCCACGTCGGGCCCAACTGCCGCAAGGTCGATTTAGCCCCGGAAGAGCGCAATCCGTATGCCCGGGCCGCCGCGCCCGCAGTGGAACTCAGATCGGCCTGATCAAACAGTGCCGCCGCGTGTGCGCGACTGAACTGCCAAGGGGACAGCAAGGGGACAGTATGCCAATTTCGCGAGTATTATTGGTTTCGCCGCTGAACGCGAAACGCGAATTTGGTATACTGTGCCCGAAGCCCCAATCCGGCACCCCGACCGGCAAACTCCTGAAGCCAGTGCGCTGCCCGCCGAGGCACCAGCTGAGCCGCGCGCGTCCGGCACGGAGGTCATCCAGCGCTACCTGAAGATGCTGCCGTCGTCGCCCGGCGTCTATCGCATGATCGATGCCGCCGGCGATGTGATCTACGTCGGCAAGGCGCGCTCGCTGAAGGCCCGCGTCTCGAACTACGCCCGCCTGGACGGCCACTCCAACCGCATCGCCCGCATGATCGCGGCGACCGCGGCGATGGAGTTCGTCACCGTCCGCACCGAAGCCGAGGCGCTGCTGCTCGAAGCCAACCTGATCAAGCGCTTCCGGCCGCGCTTCAACGTGCTGCTGCGCGACGACAAATCGTTTCCGTACATCCTGATCGCGCGCGATCCATCGCACGGCGCCGCAGATCTGCTCAAGCATCGCGGCGCGCGCAACCGCAAGGCGACTACTTCGGCCCCTTCGCCTCGGCCGGCGCCGTCAACCGCACGATCAACATGCTGCAGCGCGCCTTCCTGCTGCGCTCCTGTTCCGACAGCGTGTTCGACAGCCGCACCCGGCCCTGCCTGCTGTACCAGATCAAGCGCTGCGCGGCGCCTTGCACCGGCGAAATCAGCCCGAGGACTACGCCGCCTGGTCGACGAGAGCGTGCGCGTTCCTGCGCGGCGAAAGCCAGAACGTGCGCGCAGATGTACCAGCAGCTGATGGACGGACGCGGCCGACAAGCTCGAGTTCGAGCAGGCGGCGCAGTTCCGCAACCGGCTGTGGGCGCTGGCGCACGTCACGGCCGACCAGTCGATCAACCCCGACGGCATCGAGGAAGCCGACGTCTTCGCCGCCCACCAGGAGGGCGGGCAGACCTGCATCCAGGTGTTCTTCTTCCGCACCGGCCAGAACTGGGGCAACCGCGCCTACTACCCGAAGGCCGACCGCGTCGCTCGACGCCGCCGAGGTGCTCGATAGCTTCATCGCCCAGTTCTACGACGACAAGCCGGTGCCGCGGCTGATCCTGCTCAGCACGACGTCGCCGAGCGCGAGCTGCTGGCCGAAGCGCTGTCGATCAAGGCCGAGCGGAAGGTCGAGATCCGCGTGCCGCAGCGCGGCACCAAGATCGGCCTCGTCGAGCACGCGCTGCACAATGCGCGCGAGGCGCTGGGCCGCAAGCTGGCCGAGACCTCGTCGCAGACGACGCTGCTCGAGGGCGTGGCCGAGCGGTTCGGCCTGGCCACGGCGCCGCGCCGCATCGAGGTCTACGACAACAGCCACATCATGGGCACCAACGCGGTCGGCGCGCATGATCGTCGCCGGCGCCCGAGGGCTTCGTGAAGAACCAGTACCGCAAGTTCAACATCAAGTCGGCGACGGCCTCACGCCCGGCGACGACTACGCCATGATGCGCGAAGTGCTGACGCGGCGGTTCAAGCGGCGTGGCGGAGGAACTGCGTGAGTGGCAGCCGAGAGCGATGCACTCCCCCTCTCCCCGCTTTCCCGGGGAGAGGGCGGGGCGTTTGGCGGCCGACAGGCATACTCGATGCCGCCGCTATCCCGGATCTCTCCCCGCAATGCCGGAGAGCGGACAGTCGCTTAACCTCTCCCTGACCCACTCCCCGGCAGCGGGAGAGGGAGGCTCCCGGATCACCGCAGCTCGCCCCGACGGCGAGCGGGGCGCGGACGCGATCGCCTTCGGCGTGCGGCGCGCCGATCCGCCCATGCCGCAACTCCGCGGACGTCCCGACCACGGCATCGGATGACCGACGCCGGACGACGACGACGATGACGACGTCGCCGTTCCGAGACTTCCCTCGATCCCCGACCTCGTGCTGATCGACGGCGGCGCCGGCCAGCTGGCGGTCGCGCGCGAGGTGCTGGCCGAACTCGGCCTCACCGACGTGCCGCTCGTCGGCGTCGCCAAAGGACCGGACCGCGACGCCGGGCGCGAGCATTTCCACGTGCCCGGCCGGCCGCGTTCGTTCATGCTGGAGCCGCGCGATCCCGTGCTCTACTTCGTGCAGCGGCTGCGCGACGAGGCGCATCGCTTCGCCATCGGCACGCACCGCGCCAAGCGGGCGAAGGCGATCGGGGTCAATCCGCTGGACGAGATCGAGGGCATCGGCCCGACGCGCAAGCGCGCGCTGCTGCAGCATTTCGGCTCGGCCAAGTCGGTGTCGCGCGCCGGCATCGAGGATTTGAAGGCGGTGCCCGGCATCTCGGCGCAGATGGCGCAGGAGATCTACGATTTCTTCCATGAGAAGAAGGGATAAACCGATGGCGACCACAACGGCATCCGCGCTCGATCCGCTGATCCTCGATCTGGTCGAATGGGTCGCGCGCGAACCACGCTCCTACGCCGACATGCTCGACGCCTGGCGCACCTCGTGCCCGCGCCTGACCGTGTGGGAGGAAGCGGAAGAGCGCGGCTTCGTCACCCGCAAGTACGTCGAAGGCGAGGGCGCGATGGTGCATGCCACGCCGACTGGCCACAATTTCCTGAAGGAGCACGGCCGATGATCCTCAATAGCTACTGGCGATCGGGCGCATCCTACCGGCTGCGCATCGCCCTCAACCTCAAGGGTTTGGCCCACGAGATCAGGACCGTGCATCTGGTGAAGAACGGCGGCGAGCAGCATCAGCCCGCCTATCGCGCGATCAATCCGCAGGGCCGCGTGCCGTCGCTGGTGCTCGACGGCGGCGAGGTGCTGATCCAGTCGCCGGCGATCATCGAGTGGCTGGAAGAAACGCATCCTAATCCGTCGTTGCTGCCGAAGAACCCGCTCGCTCGTGCCCGCGTCCGGGCGGTGGCATCGATCATCGGCTGCGATATCCAGCCGCTCGGCAACGTCGGACCGTTGGTCTACCTGAAAAAGACCCTCGGCGCCGACGACGCGGCCAACGCCGCCTGGGTCGGGCATTGGATCGAGCAGGGCTTTACCGCCATCGAGGCACTGATCGAGGGTGGCGACTATTGCTTCGGCGAGGCACCGACCATCGCCGATGTTTATCTGGTGCCGCAGGTCTATGCCGCCCGCCGTTTCAAGGTCGCGCTCGATGCATTCCCGAAGATCGTCCGCGCCGCCGACCACTGCGCGAGCCTAGACGCCTTCATCAAAGCCGCGCCGCAGAACCAGCCGGACGCTGAATAAGGCTAGAACAGCGTACCCTGCGGGCCGCCGCCGCCGCTGCCGCCCGAAGTACGCCGCGCGGGCTTCGGCGCCGCCGCCGGCTTTGGCGCGACGCTCGACGGCCTATCGCCACCTCCAGTTGGCCCCAGCACCTGGGCACCGAGGCGGCCGTCGGCGAATTCGATCTCGACGAGGCCACCGGCCGCCACCTGCCCGGCCGAACGCACGGCGTTGCCGGCCTCGTCGCGCACCAGCGCGAAGCCGCGCCGCAGCACGCTCTGATAGCTCAGCGACGCCAGCATCTGCGCCTGCGCCTCGAGCCGCGGCCGCCGGCGCGCGACACGGTTGAGCAGCGCCTGGCCGCGCGCGCCGATGCAAGCGCCGTCGAGCCGCTCGGCGGCGCGCGCGATCCGCGCTGAGCGATCTGCGGATTGAGCCGGCCGACGACCCGCTCCAGCCGCGCCCGGCGCTGCGACGGCGATCCGCGCCAGCGCCGTCGCCGCGCGCCGGCCGAGCGCCTCGAGCCGGTCGCGCGCGCGCTGCGATGCGGCTTCGACCAGCAGGCGCGGCTGCAGGCGCGGCGCGACGCGGGCGAGCCGCCTGGCGTGGGCGCGGGTGTTGGCGAGCAGCGCCCGGCCGAGCCGCTGCTCGACGGCATCGAAGCGCTGGCGCGGCAGCGCGACCAGATCCTCCAGGCGCGGCAGGCCGCGGGCGGCGGCGCGCAACTCGGTGCGCGTGCCTTCGAGCGAGCGGCGGACGGCGGCGGCGCAGCGCGAGGCCAGATCGACGAGTCTGCTCGAGCAGCTCGGAATACTTCGGCACCGCCCATTCGGCGGCCTTGGTCGGCGTCGGCGCGCGGGCGTCGGCGGCGAGGTCGATCAGCGTCCAGTCGGTCTCGTGGCCGACGGCGGAGATCAGCGGGATGCGGCTCTCGGCGGCCGCGCGCACGACGATCTCCTCGTTGAAGCCCCAGAGGTCCTCGAGGCTGCCGCCGCCGCGCGCGACGATCAGCACGTCGGGCCGCGGATCGCGGCCGCCCGGCCGCAAGCGCGTTGAAGCCGCGGATGGCGGCGGCGACCTCGGCAGCGCAGGTCTCGCCCTGCACGCGCACCGGCCAGACGATGACGCGGGTCGGAAAGCGCTCGTCGAAGCCGTGCAGCATGTCGCGGATGACGGCGCCGGTCGGCGAGGTGACGATGCCGACCACGCGCGGCAGGAACGGCAGCTGGCGCTTGCGCGTCGTCGTCGAACAGGCCCTCGGCGGCGAGCTTGCGCTTGCGCTCCTCCAGCAGCGCCATCAGCGCGCCGACGCCGGCCGGCTCCAGCGTTTCGATCACGATCTGGTATTTCGACGAGCCCGGGAACGTGGTGATGCGGCCCTGCGCGATCACCTCCATGCCTTCCTCGGGCTTGAAGCGCAGGCCTCGAGAACAGGCCGCGCCAGATCACCGCCTCGATCTTGGCCTTGTCGTCCTTCAGCGCGAAATAGCAGTGGCCCGAGGAGTGCGGCCCGCGATAGCCGGAGATCTCGCCACGCAGCCGCACGTAGCCGAACCCGTCCTCCAGCGCCCGCTTGATCGCGTTCGCAAGTTCGCGACCGAGAACTCGGCGACGTTGGCGCGCAGGTTGGGGGAGGCATTGGTGGTCACGAAAGGGGCTCCGGCGGCAAGGCGCATATGCAAACAGAACGATCCGGCGCCGTAGGTTGGGGTAAGACGCCCTTCAGCGTCCGTAACCCTAAAGCTTCGACCACCCGTGGAATGTTGGGTTACGACCAGCAAGGGGCTGGTCTAACCCAACCTACACGCGACAACGCCCCGGTTGAACATGGCCATCCCACATACCCCTGATTTGACCGGTTGAACAACACCGGACCGGTGCGCCATGTTGTGGGTAAGAACCGGCAGGGAGGGCAACATGGTGGCCAGATCAACATGCGTGGTGGCGATCGACCAGGGCACCACCTCGTCGCGGGCGATCGTGTTCGGCGCCGACCTGCAGCGTCGGCCGTCGCCCAGCAGGAGTTCGCCCAGCACTACCCGCAATCCGGCTGGGTCGAGCACGACCCGGAGGACCTCTGGCGCACGACGCTCGCGACCGCTGCGCGCCGCGGTCGCCAAGGCCGGCATCGCGGCCGGCCGACATCGCCGCCATCGGCATCACCAACCAGCGCGAGACCACGGTCGTCTGGGACCGCGCGACCGGCAAGCCGATCCACAGCGCCATCGTCTGGCAGGACCGGCGCACCGCCGACGCCTGCGCAGCAGCTGAAGGCCGACGGCGCGCGAGCCGGCACGTCACCGCCAAGACCGGCCTGCTGCTCGACCCCTATTTCTCCGGCACCAAGATCGCCTGGCTGCTCGACCACGTGCGCCGGCGCGCGCGCGCGCGGCCGAAGCGCGGCGAGCTGCTGTTCGGCACCGTCGACAGCTTCCTGCTCTGGCGGCTGACCGGCGGCCGCGTGCACGCCACCGACGCCACCAACGCCTGCGCGCACGCTGCTGCTCGACATCCACACCGGCGCATGGGACGACGACCTGCTGCGGCTGTTCCGGGTGCCGCGCGCGATGCTGCCCGAGGTGCGCGACTGCGCCGCCGACTTCGGCATGACCGACGCCGCCATCCTCGGCGCGCCGATCCCGATCCGCGGCATCGCCGGCGACCAGCAGGCGGCGACCGTCGGCCAGGCCTGCTTCGCGCCCGGCATGATGAAGTCGACCTACGGCACCGGCTGCTTCGCGCTGCTCAACACCGGCGCGACCGCCGTGCCCTCGAAGAACCGCGCTGCTCACCACCATCGCCTACCAGCTCGACGGCCAGCGCACCTATGCGCTCGAAGGCGCGATCTTCATCGCCGGCGCCGCGGTGCAGTGGCTGCGCGACGGGCTCGGCATCATCAAGTCGGCGTCCGAGACCGGCGCGCTGGCAGCTGCCGCCGACCCGACCCAGGACGTCTATCTGGTGCCGGCCTTCGTCGGCCTCGGCGCGCCGTACTGGGACGCCGACGCGCGCGGCGCCATGTTCGGGCTGACCCGCGACACCGGCCCGAAGGACTCGCGCGCGCCGCGCTCGAAGCCGTCGCCTTCCAGACCGCGCGATCTGCTCGATGCCATGCGCGCGCGACTGGGAGGGCGCCGATGCCGGCGGCGACGCCTCACCGGTGCTGCGCGTCGACGGCGGCATGGCCGCCTCCGACTGGACCATGCAGCGCCTGGCCGACATCCTCGACGCGCCGGTCGACCGGCCGAAGGTGCTGGAAACGACGGCGCTGGGCGCCGCCTATCTTGCCGGATTGCAGGTCGGGGTGTACCCGCAGCCGGCCGAATTCGCCAAGGTGTGGGCGCTGGACCGGCGGTTCGAACCACGCATGGCTGCAGCGGAGCGGGCGCGCAAGATCAAGGGCTGGCGGGAGGCGGTGCGACGGGTGGTGGGGTAGTCGGGGCGCCAACTGCCTGCCTGAACTACGTGACCGGACGCCCGCACAGCGGTGCCAGCAGATCGATCAGCCGATCGCCGCCCGGCCGGGCCGCAAACCTGGTGGTCAACTGACTGGGCGTCACGCCATAGGTTTCGCGGAAGGCGCGCGTGAAGGCGGCCGCATTGGTATATCCGAAGCGCCGCGCCAGCACGCTGATCCGCTGTCCCGACACGCCCACCGAACCGAGCTCATGCAGTGCCCGCGCCATGCGCTGCCGGCGGATATAGGAGGCCACCCCGCCTACTGGTTCGAACATGCGATAGAGCACCGCCCGCGACATGCCGAAGTTGCCGGCGATCAAGTCCGGCGTCAGCGCGTCGGACATCAGGTGCACATCGACGAACCGCCGCAGATTGTCGAACGTCGATGACGAACGTCCGTCGGTCGCCGATTTCGCCCCCTGCGACGTCTTGGCGCCGGCATTCGCCAAGCCGACAATCGCCGTCGCCGCCGCATCGAAACCCGATGCATCGAGCCCTTGCTTGTGCGCGACCAGCGCCCGCAGCGTCGCCCCGATCATGGCGCCCATCGGCGTGGTCCCGGCCATCGACCCGATGCCAAGGCCGCCGCCTGCGGTCACATGGGCGAAACGATGCCGCGGCACATACAGGCTGATTTCATCGAGTGGCTGGTCGCCGACCGCGTGCCAATCCCGGGCGGCGCACAAATCCACCAGATGCAGATCGCCGGGCTGGAGTGGCGGCACCTCGGGATCGTCCGAAATCTTCAAGCCGCCGCCGGTAACGAGGGTGATGGCAATGCAGTCGAGAGAACTGATCAGCGCCAAGTGCGCGTCCGCCCGACGATGCACCGGCTGGCCGGTGCCAACGACGAGCACCTGGCGGGTGGCAACCGCGACGGACAGCCGGCCGGCGGCACGTCCGTCGGTCGTCACCTCGCACAGGCCGCTATAGAATTGCTGCCAGACCGCTGCGGTCGCTGGACATCGGTCATTGTGGTCCGAATCGCTGCGCACTTGCAATCCGCTGGCACAAGTTTATCAACAAAAAACTACAACCTAGGGGTGTATTTCATGCTGGCTGTATCGAAGTTATCACGATGTGTATCGATCCATTGGGCGCGGATTGTCACCAACCCCCTCTATCATACAGTTAACCGCAGTGCCACAGGGGCGCATTGAAGCAGGGAGATTTTGATATGGCCGTTACAGCAGCAAACATCACTTCGATTTCCAGTGATACCGGCACGGCAGGTGACTACATCACCAACGATCAGAATCTGACCATCAACGGAACTTTATCAGCAAACAACGGCGTCGATACGCTTCGGGTATTTTACGTTGTCGGTGGTGTCGGCACGTTCTTAGGCACGTATCAGACGCCGACTAACACAACTGGCACACTCATTCCATGGACGTTGAATGTGAGCGGTGTGACAATTCCTGCTGGTACCTACACGCTTGAAGTCTACGCCGGAACAAGCACCACTTATCCGGGTGCGACAGGGCGCCTGGATAGTCAAGCGCTCACCATTGACACTTCAGCCCCCACGTTCGGCGCGATCACGGTTGCGGGCGATGACCACATCACGACGACGGGCGAAGAAGGCACACTGCATGTCACCGGTTCGGTGACAGGTGCAAACGGCCAGACCGTTACGGTGAAGTTGTTGGCCGACGACGGCGTAACAGTCCTCCACACGGGCACCGGCACCATTGGGGTCGGCGGCGCATATGACGTCACCTTCAGCGGCTTCTCCTTCGTTGCCGGCAATTACAAGGTGCAGGTCTCGGCCACAGATGTCGCTGGCAACGCGGGTACGTCGACCATCGAGACCTTCGACTCGTCGGTCTGCTTCCTCGCCGGCACCATGATCCGCACGCCGGACGGCGAGACCGCGATCGAAAAGCTCGCCATCGGCGATCTGATCGTCACCGCCGACGGCTCGGCCAAGCCGGTGAAGTTCATCGGCCGCCAGACCGTATCGATGATCTTCGCCGACAATCTCAAGACCCAGCCGATCCTGATCAAGGCCGGCGCGCTGGGTGAAAACGTGCCGGCGCGCGATCTCTACACTTCGCCCGGTCACTCGATGCTGATTGATGGCGTGCTGGCGATTTCCGGCGCGCTGGTCAACGGCCGGTCGATCGTGCGTTGGCAGGACGTGCCGACGAGCTTCACCTACTACCACGTCGAACTCGACGGCCACGAGATCGTGTTCGCCGAAGGCGCCGCCACCGAGACCTATTGCGACAACGTTCCGCGCGAAGTGTTCGACAACGGCCGCCGAGTACAAGGCGCTGTATCCGAACGCCAAGCCGATCAAGCAGCTCGACCTGCCGACCGTGAAGTCGCAGCGCCAGCTGCCGGCCGCCACCAAGCATCGCCTCGCCGAGCGCGCGGCCGCGATCGGCGCGCTGGTCGAAGCAGGTCGCCTGAGTTCGGAAATCGGAAGTCAGAAGTCGGAAAGGGCAGGCCTGCGGGCTTGCCCTTTTTTTGTATGTGGGTCGTTGGCGCACCAGGCTGCCCGGCTCTTGTAGGGTGCAATAGGCGCAAGCCGTATTGCACCACGGCAGCCGCGGTCGCCGAAACGCGGTGCAATACGCGCGAAACGCGCTATTGCACCCTACGACACTCCCGTCACCGAACAAAAAAAGGCGGCAAGCGATCCCCCGATCGCTTGCCGCCGCCCCACTCTCAGGCCCGACGTTTGGGCCTGCCTCTAACTGATCTCGTGTGCCTCACGCACCCTGCGCTTCGACCTTGACCGGACGCGGCAGGTAGGCCGGGCTCTCAACGCCGGGCTCGCGGATATCGCGACGGCGCGGCTGCGGCGGCTGGAACGCGCGGCGGGCGTGGAATTCGCAATAGGGCAGACCCGGCACCTTATCCCGATTGCAGAAATGGAAGTCTGCCATCTGCGGATCACCGATCGGCCAGCGACAGTTGCACTCGGTCAGCGTCGCGATGGTGCGGCGATCCTTCAGCGGGATATCGAGTTCTTCGATTGCCGGCACGAACGGTTCGGCATCGAGCTGATATAGTCCGCGCACGGCCGGATTGCCCTGCGCCTGAAAGCGCGGCTTGGCCAGGCGCTTCGGCTGCTGATGTTGCTGCTGTTGAGTCACCCGTGCACGAGGCCGGTGGCTCTTCATGCGGGAGGTCGTCGCCCGACCCGACAGGCCGAGGCGATGTACCTTGCCGATCACGGCATTGCGGGTAACGCTGCCGAGGCGTCCTGCGATCTGGCTGGCGCTCAGCCCCTCGGACCAGAGCTTCTTCAGAAGCTCCACGCGCTCGTCGTTCCAACCCATGGTCGTTTGCTCCATACCGAATACTATCGAGCGCTCGCAGCCACACGGGCGCGAACGTCGGCGTGATCGATTGTCGGAAGCAGATGCGAAAGACGAGCAAAGCTCATCCGCACCGCAACACGCAGATCGACCGATTACAGACGCTGAACAGGAGAACGCATCACTGGGGACTGACGCTTCACGCGGACGGAACAACCGTCGCGGAACAGTGCTTACACTTGCACCACACGCGCCTTACGCTTTGTTGATATGCGCTATGCTTGGCAATCAACATCTAGAGGCAGGCAAACGCCCTGCTCTATTCCTAGACATTACCTCACTGGCGTTTTGTTGTACACGCCGAGAGAGGCTGTAAACGACCCATTGACAACTCAGGGTGTCTGAAGTGCCACAGATCGATTCGAGTTCGCTGTATGTTTCTGTACAACTCGAATTTGGCGCTGGTTAGTCGTGAATGCGGAAAATCGCCTCGATCTCGACCGTGATGTTGCCGGGCAATGAGCCCATGCCGACCGCCGAGCGGGCATGGCGCCCACGCTCGCCCAACACCTCGACAAACAGATCCGAACAACCGTTGATCACCTTCGGCTGATCGCCAAACTCCGGCACGCCGTTGACCATCCCGAGCAGCTTCAACGCCTCGACGCGGCCCAGATCGCCGACCGCGAGCTTAGCTGCGGCCAACAGACCGAGGCCGACGAGCTTGGCGTGCTGATAGGCTTCCTCGACCGTCACATCGCGGCCGACCTTGCCAGTGCACATGGAACCGTCGGCCCGCCTCGGGCCCTGACCCGATAGATAAAGCGTATTGCCGTTGAGCTTGAACGGCACATAATTCGCCACTGGCGTCGGCACCTTCGGCAGCACGAGTCCGAGCTTTGCGAGCTTTTCTTCCGGCGTCATATTCTCGTCCCCCAGGTTGATCGCAAGAGCCATGCGGCCCACGGCCTTGCCGTCCGATATGGTCGCATCTAACGCTCTATCCATATCTCTTGCATTGTCGCCCGCCGCCGACAACCGTTGGAACACCAAACCGCATGCAGGCACCGCAACCGGCCGCATCGATCACAACCGCCGAGCCGCTGCTACCGCTGCTGGCGTTGACGACGGCGGTGCAGGCGCTCGGTACTTTCTCGGTGTTCGCGCTGCCGACGCTGGCGCCGAAAGCCGCCGCCACCTTCGGCATGGCGCCGCAGGCCGTGGGCTATCAGGTCAGCGTCATCTATCTGGCGGCTGCCTGCCTGTCCGGCTACGGCGGACTGCTGGTGCGACGGTACGGCGCCTGCACGACAAGCCTCGTGGCGCTCGCACTTAACGCCGCCGGTCTGGTCGGCATCGCGTCTGGCTCGCTGCCGCTCACCATCCTCGGCTCGCTGCTCATCGGCGCCGGCTATGGCGTGATCAATCCGGCGGCGGCCCACTTGCTCCTTCGGTTTGCGCCATCGGGCCGGCGCAACCTGATCTTCGCCATTAAGCAGGCCGGCGTGCCGATCGGCGCAATGCTGGCCGCGACCATGCTGCCGCGCCTCGCCGAACGGATCGGCTGGCAGGGAGCGGTGTCGACCAGCGTCTTACTGATGATCCTGCTCGCCCTGCCGCTCGCCTGGCGCCGGACGCGATGGGACGACGACCGCGATCCGACGACGGCGCTGCGTGCCGGGGCGCTCGCCGGTGTCGCGATGATCGTCCAAAACCCGGTATTGCGGTCGCTGGCACTGACCGGGTTTTGTTACGCAGCCTTCCAGGTCTGTCTAATCGCCTTCGCCGTCACCATGCTGGCGACCGAAATGGGCTGGACGCTGGTCGAGGCCGGAACGATCGCAGCCGTCATGCAGGCTGCCGGCATGACCGGCCGCATCACCTGGAGCCTGTTCGCCGACCGCTTTGGCAATGGCTTGAAGATCCTGGTCGCCCTCGGCGTCGCCTCGGCCATGTTCGGGCTCGCCACCACCGCCATGAACGCGACCTGGCCGGCGTGGGCGATGACGCTCGTGCTATGCGCGTTCGGCGCCAGCATCATCGGCTGGAACGGCATCTACATGGCCGAGACCGCGCGGACGAGCGGCGCCCGCGATGTCGGCCTCGCCACCGGCGGCGTGCTGATCTTCAATTTCGCCGGTGTCATTCTCGGACCGGCGATCTTCGGCATCATCGCGAAAGCAACCGGCAGTATCGCCGGCACATTCGGCATCTTCACCATCCTGCCGCTCATCGGTGCGCTATCGCTTCTGCCGATCCTGAAGCACGACCGCAATCGCTCCGGCGCTTGAAGACAGCCAAAATGGCAGACATCCAGCCGCTCGTCATGTAGCCTTCACGACAAATAGCTAGGGCCATATGAACGCCCAGTACGTGGAGGAGACATAGATGACACGAATTTCCCAACTGCCGAATTCGGTTCAGTACGAGTTGTCCGAGAATGAGCCGACCAACACGAGCGCCAATCCGACAATCGGAGACATGATCGCCGCCCGTCTGGAACGTCGCGATCTGATGAAGGGGCTGCTCGCGGTGTCGGCGGTCGCGGCCGTCGCTTCACCACTCGCAATGGCCGCCGCAACGAGTGCACAGGCGCAATCCGCAAATACAACGCCGTCGTTCAATTTCACTGAACTGGCTGCCGGCTTCGACGACAAGCATCACGTCGCCGATGGCTACGACGCCGATATCCTGATCCGCTGGGGCGATAAGGTACTCAGCGGTGCTGCTGAATTCGACCCGACGAAGCAGACGGCGGGCACCCAAGCCAAGCAATTCGGCTACAACAATGACTATCTGGGCTACATCCCGATCGACGGCCGGTCCGACCACGGCCTGCTGTGCGTGAACCATGAGTACACCAACGAAGAATTGATGTTTCCGAAGATTGGCCGGCAGGACACGGCGAAGAAATTCGCCGACATGACCAAGGAACTCGCCGACATCGAGATGATGGCACATGGCGGATCAGTGCTTGAAGTCAAGAAGACCAACGGCAAATGGGCGGTGGTCGCCGACAGCAAATTCGCCCGCCGCATTACCGCCGAGACCGAGATGCGCATTGCCGGCCCCGCCGCCGGCGACGCGCGCATGAAAACCACTGCCGATCCGGCCGGCACCAAGGTCAAGGGCATGCTCAATAATTGTGCCGGTGGCACCACACCTTGGGGTACCTGGCTGACCTGCGAGGAGAACATCAACGGCTATTTCATGAACAAGGACGCCGGTGACAAACATGCCGATGCAAAGGCCCTGAAGCGTTACGGTATTCCGGGTGAATTCTATTCATGGGCCAAATGGCACGATCGCTTCGATCTCGGCAAGGAACCGAACGAGCCGCATCGCTTCGGTTGGGTGGTCGAAATCGATCCCACCGATCCGACATCAACGCCGGTCAAGCGCACCTCAATGGGGCGGTTCAAACATGAGGGCGCAGCCGGCATCATAAACAAGGACGGCCGGTATGCGATTTACCAGGGTGACGACCAGCGGTTTGACTATGTTTACAAGTTCGTTACCGACGCCAAGGTCGACACCGCCAATAGGACCGCTAATCGCGATATCCTCGACAATGGCACGCTCCATGTTGCGAAATACAACGCCGATGGCACAGGCGTGTGGTTGCCGCTGGTGCATGGCCAGGGACCTTTGACAGCCGCCAATGGCTTCGTTTCGCAAGCCGACGTGGTGATCTTCGCCCGGCTGGCGGCGGATGCATTGGGCGCCACAAAAATGGATCGACCCGAAGATGTGGAAGCCAACCCGAAGACCAACAAGATCTACGTCAATCTGACCAACAATAGCCAGCGCAAGGCCGAGCAGGTCGATGCCGCCAACCCTCGCGCCGGCAACCGTTTCGGCCATATCATCGAGATGATGCCAGAGGGCGGCGACCATGGCAGCCCCAATTTCAAATGGGAGATCCTGGTACGCTGTGGCGATCCGGCGATTGCGGCGGTCGGGTCGACGTTCAATCCCGCGACCTCGAAAGACGGCTGGTTCGGCATGCCGGATAACTGCGCTGTCGATGCAATGGGGCGGCTGTGGATCGCGACGGATGGCAATCAGCCTTCCCGCACCGGGCGGACCGACGGCATCTGGGCAATGGAAACGGAAGGCACCTCCCGCGGCACATCGAAGCTGTTCTTCCGCGTACCGCTCGGCGCCGAGATGTGCGGACCGGAGTTCACCCCGGACATGGAGACACTGTTCGTCGCCATTCAGCATCCGGGCGAAGCTGATGAGGATGACCCGAAGGCGACACCAGCAAACTTTGAAACTCCCGCCACACGTTGGCCGGACTTCAAAGCAGAAATGCCGCCGCGCCCCTCCATCGTCGCCATTACCCGCAAGGGCGGCGGCAAGATCGCGGTTTGAGGCGTCAAGTTTCGCCGCGCATCAGTCCAGTCACGAGTTGCCGGTGCCGAGCAAGCACCGGCACCATATCGATAGTGGCGATGCGGCCTTGACGCACGACACATCGTCCTTGCACGAAGGTGTAACTCGCAGCCAGCGGCGCACAGAATATCAGCGACGCCAGCGGATCCCACCCAGACCCGGCGAGTTCCATCGCCGACATGTTGAAGGCTGCGAAATCCGCCGCCATACCCGGCGCGAGAATGCCGATATCGTCGCGGCCGAGTACCGCCGCGCCGCCCCGGGTCGCGACCCTTAACGCCTCGCGCGCACTCATGCTGGCACTTGATCCCAGTACGCGCTGCAACAACATCGCCTGCCGCGCCTCGGACAGCATATGTGCGGCATCGTTCGACGCAGAACCATCGACGCCGAGGCCGATCTTCATGCCGGCATCGAGCATGCGCCGGACCGGCGCGATGCCGCTCGCCAGCCGCATGTTCGACGATGGGCAGTGAGCCACACCGGTACCCGTGCGAGCGAACAGTTCAATCTCGGAATGGTCTAGGCAGACGCAGTGGGCGTGCCAGACATCGGGACCGGTCCAGCCCAGCGCCTCGGCGTAGGCGCCCGGCCGCATTCCGAACATGGCCTGCGAATAGGCCACGTCCTCGGCATTCTCGGCCAGATGAGTATGCAGCCGCACGCCATGCGACCGCGCCAATAGGGCTGTATCGCGCATCAACCCCCGACTGACCGAGAACGGCGAGCAAGGAGCGACGCCGACCTGCGTCATCGAGAACCGCTTCGGATCGTGATGCGCTTCGATCACCCGGCGGCAATCGGCGAGGATGGCATCCTCGCGCTCGACAAGTGAGTCCGGCGGCAATCCGCCTAAACTCTCGCCGATGCTCATGGCACCACGCGTCGCGTGGAACCTCATGCCGATCTCGCGCGCCGCATCAATCTCGTCGTCGAGCCTGATGCCATTCGGGAACAGATACAAGTGATCGGAAGAAGTGGTGCAACCCGAGACCGCGAGTTCGGCCAAGCCGACCAGGGTCGAGATCCGGATATGTTCCGGCGCCAGATGGGCCCAGATCGGATAGAGCGTTCGCAACCAGCCAAACAGTGCCGCGTCCTGCGCCGCCGGCACCGCCCGAGTAAGGTTTTGGTAGAGATGGTGGTGAGTATTCACCAGACCTGGAATGACCACGTGCCCAGCTAGATCGATGATCTCGTCCGCCACCCGCGGTAGATTGATCGAAGCCCCGACTGCCTCGATCACGCCGTCGCGGGCGAAGATGCCGCCGTCGTGGATCTCCGTTCCGGCATCGTCCATCGTGGCGACCAGTATTGCATTCCTGGCGAGAAGCGTTGCCATCGAGTATCCTCAAGCGTTCCAAATCACGATAGTAGTGCCCGAACCTTCGAATTAGCACACGAGCAACCTGTGCCCCAAACCTATGACCTTGCGATTATTGGAGGCGGCATCAACGGCTGCGGCATCGCCCGCGACGCTGCAGGTCGGGGCTTGTCGGTCTACCTGTGCGAGATGAACGATCTTGGCAGCGGCACCTCGTCGTGGTCGACCAAACTCGTGCACGGCGGCTTGCGCTATCTCGAATACTACGAGTTCCGGCTGGTGCGCGAGGCTCTAACCGAGCGCGAGGTACTGTGGAAATTGGCGCCGCATTTGATCCGGCCGCTGCGGTTCGTGCTGCCGCATCATGCCGGATTGCGGCCAGCGTGGCTGCTGCGGCTCGGCCTGTTCCTCTACGATCATATCGGTGGTCGCAAATTGTTGCCGAAAACGCGCACGATCGATCTTACTCTCGATGCAGCAGGCGCCCCCTTGAAGCGCGGCATGTTCCACAAGGGCTTCGAATATTCCGATTGCCGGGTCGACGACGTTCGCCTCGTCGTCGCCAATGCACAGGACGCGGCTGCGCGTGGTGCCCGCGTCGAAACCCGCACCAAGGCTACCCGCGCCGTCCGCGAGGGAGATGTCTGGCGGCTCACAACCGAGAATACCAATACCGGCGCCACCGAAACAATCACCGCGCGCTGCCTCGTCAACGCCGCCGGCCCCTGGGTCGAGGATGTCCTGTCGCACCGCGCGGGGATCAAGGCCGGCGCGCACGTCCGGCTGGTGCAGGGCTCTCACATCGTCGTGCGTCAGGCCTATGACCACGACCGCGCCTACATCTTCCAGAATGCCGACGGCCGGATCATCTTCGCGATTCCCTATGAGAACGACTTCACCCTGATCGGCACGACTGACAAGGACGTGCATGGCGACCCGGCCGAGGTTGCAGCCACAGCGGAGGAAATCGACTATCTGTGCAACGCGGCGAGCGAGTACTTCGTCAAGCCGATCACCCGCGCCGATATCGTCTGGACTTTCGCCGGCGTGCGGCCGCTTTATGACGACGGCGCCAGCGACGCAAAATCCGCCACCCGCGACTATGTGTTCGAACTCGACGAAAAGACCGGCCTGGCGCCATTGCTTTCGGTATTCGGCGGCAAGATCACCACCTATCGGCGACTGGCGGAGGCGGCGCTCGAAAAGCTCGAACCTTACGTACGAGCCAGCAGGTTCGCGCCGTGGACCGCGACCGGGTCACTCCCCGGCGGTGAATTCCCGGTGCAAGGACTGAATGATTTGGTCGGCCGCATCGGCAGCAGCGCGCCATTTCTCGACGAGGCCCACGCACGCCGCCTCGCCCGCACCTACGGGAGCCGAGCGTTCGAGCTATTGCGTGACGCCAATTCGGCATCAGATCTCGGTCGCACGTTCGGTGCGACGCTGACCGAAACGGAAGTCAAATATCTGGTGAAGCACGAGTGGGCGCAAACCGCCGAGGATATCGTCTGGCGGCGCACCAAACTCGGGTTGCGGATGTCAGCTACCGAAATCGAGGCACTGGCGTTGTGGCTGGTTCAGTCGAGGCTCAGCGCTGCGACGGTTTGAAGCCGTTCGACGGCGCGCGCACGATCGAGCCGGTCGCGACGTTCGTTACCCATACGCCGGGGCCGATCGCCGGAGCGGACTTCGGCGCCGCCTGCGGTGCGGCGCGCACCATCTGGCGCACGTATTCGACATTGGCGGATGCGAGATCGACCGGCACATCCTTGGCCGAGAGTGCGCGTGCTTCGTCGTACTTTCCCTGCAAGCTCAGCACCAATGCGAGGTTCTGGCGGATTTTCGGATCGGCGTTCGACCCCTCGGCAATCTTGCGAAGCATGGCTTCAGCGCGCGGCGCATCACCGTCGGCAGCATGCGCCATCGCTAGATTGCTGACCACTGAAGGTTGGTTCGGCGACAGCAACAGCGCGCGCTCGTAAAGCGGGATCGCCTGCTTGTATTGACCCTGCTTCGCAAGCGCGGTGCCCCGCGCCGAAACGATCTTCCAATCTGGCTTTGCCGGGTCCTCGGCGACCTCAAGCAGACGCTGCGCAAGACTTGTCTGCCCCATTTCGAGGGCGAGACGTCCATACTCCGACGCCAGCGAGCGATCGGCGCCATGATAGATAGAAGCCGCCTGCAGGACGCCTAGTGCGGTATCGGTCTGCCCGGCTGCCTTCAGGTTCTTCGCGTAGTTGATGGCGGTGGGCAGGTCTCGCGGCTTCTTCGCATGCTGCTGCCCCCAGTATTCGATGGCGCGTTGCAATTCGGATTGTGGCGGCTTGGAAGCGTCTTCAGCCTGCGCCGACTTAGCATCCGCGATGTTGAACGCATCGCCAATCTTGGGCGCGTTGGCACAGGCACCCATCAACAGCGCCGCCAGGGCGACCGGCGCCACCGCAACAAGTGGGCGCAACAGAGCGACGCTCGACCTATTGGACCTGATTTCCGCGCGGCACATGCCTGACAACCCCTCGAAGTCGACCGGGACGCAGTCGTCCCTTGACCGTCATTTTCCGATACAGCGGTCAATAAACGCTTAACTTCGTGAGGGTGCGGCCAAGTCTATTTTTACTCCTCGGCTAGGCGACCTTGATTGTTGCAGGCTGTGCCCCGAACATGCGATCCGATGCTTGGCAGCCGATACCGTCGCCCAAAGGAACGATCGCGAATGACCGAAACTGCAACGATACCGTCGATGGCGAACTCGCGATCCTGCTTCGATCTGGCGTCGTCCGGCTCACCGGCGCTGCCGATCTGGTTGGTTCGGAAGGACCAGCCGCTGGACGCGGTACCGGGACTGTCGCCAACGCACCGCGCCTGGCTTGCTGGTCAGGGCTTCGGCGGCCAGGCGAAGCGGCATATATTGCTGCCCGGCTCCGATGGCCAACCGCAAGGGGTCGTCTTGGGCATCGGTGGCGACGCTTCCGGAGAGCCGTGCGGCCCGGCCGAATTGCTGATCGGGCTCTTGCCGGGCGTGCTGCCAGCCGGCATCTGGACGCTTGCCGGCGAAAGCCAGCATACCGAACTCGCAGCCATCGCCTGGGGTCTTGGTGCCTATCGCTTCCGTCGTTACAAGTCCGGCAATGGCGAAACCGCGCAACCGCTGCTGCGCCTCGCCGCCGACGTCGATGCCCAGCGCGTCGCCGCTATCGTTGACGGCATCTGGCAAGGCCGCGATCTCATCAACACGCCGGCCAACGACATGGGTCCAGCAGAACTCGAAGCAGCCACCAGATCCGTTGCCGCTGCGCATGGCATCGCCGCAACCTCGATTGTCGGCGACGACCTTTTGGCGCAGGGGTTCCGCCTGCTGCATGCCGTCGGGCGAGCGAGTTCGCGGCCACCGCGTTTGGTCGACTTCAGTTGGGGCCGCGCCGACGCCCCCAAGATCACACTGGTCGGCAAGGGCATCTGCTTCGATACCGGCGGCCTCGACATCAAGCCGTCGAGCGGCATGTTGATCATGAAGAAAGACATGGGTGGGGCTGCAAGCGTGCTCGCGCTCGCGCACATGATCATGTCGGCCAAGCTCGACGTTCGTCTGCGTGTGTTGATTGCCGCAGCCGAGAATTCGATCGCGGGCAATGCCTTCCGCCCCGGCGACATCATCCGCAGCCGGGCCGGCAAGACCGTCGAGATCGGCAACACCGATGCCGAGGGACGGCTGGTGCTGGCCGACGCCTTGTCGCTGGCGGACGAGGACGCTCCGGACACCATCCTGACCTTTGCGACGCTTACGGGTGCAGCCCGCGTTGCACTCGGTGCCGACTTGCCGCCGCTGTTTTGTGATGACGATGGACTTGCCGGCGACATCCAGGCAGCGGGCTTGGGCGTCGGCGATCCGCTCTGGCGCATGCCGCTCTGGCCGGGCTACGACCGCCACCTCGACAGCGACGTCGCCGACATGAACAATGTCTATGACAGTCCGTTCGGCGGCGCGATCACGGCCGCGCTGTTCCTGCGCCGCTTTGTCGCCAAGGCGAAGCGCTATGCTCATATCGACATGTACGGTTGGCGTCAGGCGACCCGACCACTCGGCCCCAAGGGCGGCGAGGCTCATGCTGCCCGTGCCGTTTTCGAATGCCTTTGCCGCCGCTATCCCGCGAAATGAAAGCCAGCGCCGCAATGACCTCCGCCCCACCGCCGCTGCCGCCGAAGCCGCTTGCAAACAAGCGCGATCCTCGCCTCACGGTATGGCGACCAGACCTCGCGTCGAAAGAGCTCGAGGGTCAGATCGAAGCAGAGAGGTTCGTCGCAGGCAGTCCGCGACAGATCGCCTGGTCGATCGCGCCGCTGCGGCGCAATCCCGTGGCGGCGGCCGGCCTCGATACCGAACTGCTGTTTGGCGAACAAGTTCAGGTCTACGACGAAACCGAGGGCTGGGCTTGGGTGCAGGCCGATCGAGACCGCTACGTTGGCTATGTTCCAGCGGCCGCCTTGCAGGCGCGCGCTGCACCTCCGACCCACTGGGTGAGCGCACTCGGCACATTCGTGTATCCAATCGCCGACATCAAATCCCCACCGCTGATGCATGTGAGCCTGGGCAGTCCACTCGCCATCGATGAGCGCCAAGATCGCTTCAGCCGATTGGCGACCGGCGGCTTCGTCGTCAACCGACACATCACAGAGATTAGCCGGCACGCCCGCGACTTTGTCGAGATCGCGGAACGCTTCATCGGCACGCCTTATTTGTGGGGCGGACGTTCGCGTATCGGCCTCGACTGCTCGGGCCTGCTGCAATTGAGTCTGCTGGCAGCCGGCCGCCCCGCACCACGCGACAGCGACATGCAGGAAGCTTCGCTCGGCCGGCCGATCAAAGCAGCCGACGGCTACGAAGGTCTAGAACGAGGCGACCTGATATTCTGGAAGGGCCATGTCGGCATTATGGTCGACGGCGTCATCATGGTGCACGCCAACGCCCACCAGATGGCGGTCGCGGCTGAACCGCTCACCGAAGCCGCCGCGCGTATTTCCAAAGTCGGTGGCGATATCACTTCAATCAAACGAATGGCGGCACCGTCTGCGATGACAACTTCATGATCAAGCCCCGTATTCCGGCTGGCCCTGCGCCGAAACCGTTGGACAAAGCAGAACTCGGCCGCGTGCTGGGCTGGCAGCAGCGCATGTACGCCTTCTACGGCGCCGCGATGATCCTGATCGCTGTAGGCTTCTATCTGATGAGCCAGTTCGGCGAACAGGCTTGGGTGCGACCGGCACTGCTGGCGATGTTGCTCGGCCTTATGGCGGCGGGCGCCTGGGTGCAGTTTCGCGAGCGCTGTCCGCGCTGCGGTACGTTGCTCGGCCGACAGTCGCGGTTCATCCTGCCCAACAAGTGCAAGAGCTGCGGTGTCGGCTTCCCGCGCGCCGACGAAGCCGATCACGCGCCGCGTGCGTAGGGAACGTAGTGCCGATCCTGACGGATCAGGTGAGTATCACTAGCGCGGCCGATTGCGCCGATGGTGCGGCTGCGAAGCCAGCGCTTGCCGCCGGTTGGCAAAACCCGCGTTGCAACCATGACGAGCGTGCGCGTTCCAGCGCTCAACCAGCTGCTGGTCTTAACCTCGCCTCGGGTGACTGCGGCTAACAACGGCTGGAACAAATCGAGGGTGTCGATCGCCTGGTCTTCATAGGTTTCCGGCCCGATGCTCAGATCGAAATGCTGATCGGCGCGCAATACGAGTTCGAAGGGGCAGGCTTCGGGCACGTTCGGGCGCACAGAAACGCGCCACGAAGCTTCGTCGCGCGCGGTCTCGACGTCAGCGACCCCTCGCAAGCCGTCAAGCCATGCCTCAAGCGAGGCGACCGTCGCGCGATATCGAGTCTTGTAGACGTCATCTGACAGCATACCACCTGGATAAAGTGTGTCGGGTGCGGCTGTCGAGGAGATATTCCCCTACCCCGCAGGAACCACGATGATATGCACGCCGAGGCCTTCCTCGGCATCGAGCAGCAGGTGCGGAGCCCCAAGCGACCCAGGGTGCAATCCGTTCGACAGGAACACGTCGCGTGTCCGCTCAATGTCCGACGAAGTCAGTGTGATCGCCGCCACGCTCGGATTCGGAGGCAGCGCGCGCGCGCCAAACAAATTCGAGGCGCTTTGTCGCTTGATGAACCGCACCCGCCCGCGATCGAGCAGGATCAACCGATCTTCCTTATCCGGCAGCACGCCGCGGCCGAGAAATTTTGAAAAACGTTCGGCGCATTCGGCCGGATTATCGACTACCAGCGTCGCTTCAAGCAGACCGGTGATGCAGTTTTCCTTCGGCAGATAGCGCTTCTGCCACATATGCTCGGGCGTGTGGTGGGTGAGGAACTGGCAGCGCGCCTCGGGAAACGTATCGTAGCCGGTACGAATGACGGTGAAGGCGACTTCTGCCGGACTTCCGTCCTCGGCCTCGATGGTACGGCGCAGATGCACTGTCGGCTGCAGATCGAACCCATCCGCCGCGAGCCGCGCGGCCCCCGCATCAGCATCGGCCACGGTGAAGGCCAGCAGATGAATACCGATATGCCGCGCCATCGACGCCTTCATGTGCGCGACGGTCGGGTTGTCGATGCCGCCGTGCGGGGTGAGTATTTCTAGGTAACCTTGCGGCAGCATGGCGAGACGATTGGCGGTGCCGGTCGGTTTGCGTTCGCCCGTCGTCGGATCGGTCACGCCGTGAATCGACAACGGCGTCAGCGGCAGACCGAGGATCTCGAACGCTTTCTCGGCCAGGGCCATATCGGGCACCATCCAGCCGACATGATCGAGGAAAATTCTACCCGGCGCGGGCAATTGCTCAAGCTGTTGCGTCGTCGATACGCCTGTCATGCCGGTTGACCTCCCGTGACTTACTGGTCGGCGGCGACACTACCCTGCAATGCAGCAATTTGTACATGCACGGCGATGCATCCCGTTACCTGCAACGCAGACGCGGCGCCAATGGCGCTTGAAGCCGCCCCGATGGCGCGCAACAGTGCCGGCAAAACGGGATCACCAAGGAACGGACCAGAAATGACCGGAACAGCGCAGCGCTTGAAAATCGGCGTCGTCGGTACAGGCGCAATGGGGCGAGGAATTGCCCAGGTTTCAGCCGAAGGTGGCGCCGAGGTCCGGCTGTTCGACGCCCAGGTAGGTGCCGCTGGCAAAGCTCGCGAATTCATCAAGTCGATGGTCGATCGGGCGGTCGCCAAGGGCACCCGCACAGAAGCCCAAGCGACTGATATCGCTGGACGGGTCACGATCGCCGACAAAATCGAAGAATTGGCTGGCTGCGACCTGATCGTCGAGGCCATCGTCGAAAAACTCGACGCCAAACAACAGCTGTTCGCGGCACTTGACGGCATCTGCGGCCCAGACACGATCCTGGCGTCGAATACCTCTTCACTGCCGATCACTGCGATCGCCGCCAAATGCACCATGCCTGAGCGCGTCGCCGGCCTGCACTTCTTCAATCCCGTGCCGCTGATGAAGCTCGTCGAAGTGATCCCTGGCCTCAAGACCAAGGCTGACGTCATCGACCGATTGGTTGCTGCCGCCCGCCTGATGACCCGCGAACCGGTGGTGTGCACCGACAGCCCAGGGTTCATTGTCAACCACATCGGCCGCGCCTACGTGCCGGAAGCCGGCCGCATCGTGTCGGAGGGCATCGCGACCCACGACGAGATCGACCGCATCATGACCGCGACTGTCGGCATGCGCATGGGACCGTTCCAATTGCTCGATCTGGTCGGCGCCGACGTCTCGGTGGCGGTAATGGAGAGCCTATACGGCCAATTCTACCAGGAGCCGATGTACGCGCCGCAGCCAATCATGCGGTCTCGCGTCGATGGCGGCGCCTTCGGTCAAAAATCCGGCGGCGGATGGTACACTTACAAGGACGGCAAGCGCGTCGATCCAGCGCCGAAGGCGGCCCCGACGGTGCGGCCCAAGTCGGTTTGGGTGTGGCCGAGCCCCACTCATGCCGATCTGCAGAAGCCATTGATCGAGCTGTTTCAGAAATCAGGCACTCCAGTCGAGGCAGGTGAGAAACCCAGCGACGAGGCCTTGGTCGTTGTCACACCCGTCGGCTACGACCTGACGACCGCCATCACCGACCTGAAGCTCGATGGCTCCCGCACCGTGGCGGTCGACGTGATGTTCGGCCTAGATGGGATTCGTACGCTGATGGTGACACCAGCAATCAACCCCGTGATGCGGGATGCCGCGCACGCATTGCTCGCTGCCGACGGCGGCGGCGTAGTGGTGATCAACGACAGCCCAGGCTTCATCGCCCAGCGCATTGTCGCGCATATCATCAACGTTGGCTGCCAGATCGCCCAGCGGCAGGTGGCAACCCCTGTCGACATCGATAAGGGCGCCAAGCTCGGCCTCGCTTATCCATTCGGGCCACTGGCCTGGGGTGACAAGATCTGTCCCGGTCGAGTGATGTTCATTCTGGAGCGACTCGCCACCTTCTACGGCGAACCGCGCTATCGCCCGTCACCTTGGCTGAAGCGGCGCGCGGCGCTCGGGCTTTCCCTGCTCACCCCGGAAGGAAAAGGTTGAGATCGCGATGAGCTTCGAACGATTGTTCCATCCCCGTGGCATCGCCATCATCGGCGCTTCGGCCGATCTTACGCGCATCGGCGGCCATCCGCTGCGCGCGCTGCAGAAGGCCGGCTACAAGGGCGGCATATTCCCGGTAAACCCACGCTATCCCGAAATCGTCGGCCTCACCTGTTACCCGAACTGCACCGCGATCAAGGCGCCTTGCGATGTCGCCATCGTCGCAGTACCCGCACCGATGGTAGCGCAGGCAATCCGCGATTGCGGCGAGGCCAAGATCGGCTTTGCCATCGTGCTGACCGCCGGCTTCCGCGAAACCGGGCCAGACGGCGCCAAGCTCGAAGCCGAGCTGAAAGAGGTCGCGAAAGATGCCGGCGTGCGACTGATCGGCCCCAACTGCCAGGGCCTGATATCGTTGCAGGAACGCATGTGGGCGGTGTTCGGCTCGGTGTCGGAAGAGACCGAATTGCAGCCGGGCGGCGTCAGCTGCGCCTTCCAGTCGGGCGGCTTCGGCTATGCCATCGTCAATCTTGCCGAGGCCCAGGGCGTCGGCTTCCGCTATTGCGTGTCGTCGGGCAACGAGACCGACGTCGCGATGCCGGAACTGCTGTCGGCATTCCTCGACGATCCCGGCACGCACATGGTGTTCGGCGTCATGGAAGGCACACCAGATGCGCGCGGGCTGCTGGTGCTTGGCCGCAAGTCACTGACCTCGGGTAAGCCGGTACTGATCTGGAAGAGCGCAACCTCCGAAGTCGGCGCCAAGGCTGCGCAGTCGCACACCGCCAACATGACCGGCCGCACCGATCTCTACCGCGCCGCATTCCGCCAAGCCGGTCTGATCGAAGCCGGCGACGTCGAACCGATCGTCGACGTGGCGAAACTGGTGGCCCACGGTCGCATGCCGAAGGGGCGCAACGTCGGCGTGCTGTCAATTTCGGGCGGTTCCGGCATCGTGTTTGCCGATCGCGCCGCGCAAGGTGGCCTCGCGCTGCCGCCGTTCTCGGACAAGACGCTGGCGGCGCTGCGCAAGATTATCCCAGCGTTCGGCTCGATCCAGAATCCGGCCGACGTCACCGCCGGCATCTTCAACGACATGTCGCTACTCACGCGCACGATCGAGATCGTGTTGGAGGACGACAACGTCGATCAGCTATGCATATTGCTGGCGTCAATTCCCGGCACCCCGGCAACACGGGCTGCAGAAGCCATTGTCGCTGCCGCCAAGACTACGCACAAGCCGATCCACGTCGGCTGGTCGGGCCGTCGCTCAAAGTCGGAAGACGCCTACCGGCTGCTCGAAGGCGCTCGCATCGCGGTGATCCCGACACCGGTGCGACTGGCCGAGGCTGCTTCCCGGATCGCCAAATTCGCCATCGACCAGCAGCGGCTGCTGCCGCGCGTCACGCCGCCGCCGGCCGCATGGCCAACCGGCTTGAGGCTGCCTGATGGGGCCTGCACGCTGGACGAAGCCGAAAGCAAGGCCCTGCTGTCAGCCTTCGGCATTCCAACACCGCGCGAGGCCTTTGTGCCCACAGGCGTCGGACTCGCCGAAGCGACTAAACACCTCAAGGCGCCGTTCGCGGTCAAGGTTTCGTCCAAGGACATCGCCCACAAGAGCGATGTCGGCGGCGTCAAACTGAATGTGGCCGCCGGACCGGCATTGGCAGCGGCGGCCGTCGAGGTCACGGCAAATGCGGCGCGTGCCAAGCCCGATGCCAAAATCGACGGCGTGCTAGTGGCGGAAATGGCCAGCGGTCTCGAAGTGCTGGTCGGCGTGGTCAATGATCCGGCGTTCGGCCCTTGCGTCGCGCTCGGCCTCGGCGGCGTGCTGACCGAGGTTCTGGGCGATATCACCTATCGGATCGCGCCGTTTGATATCGACACCGCGCGCGATATGATCGCCGAACTCAAGGGCACGCGTCTGTTCCAGGGCTATCGAGGCTCGAAACCAACGGACGTGGCGGCCCTCGCCGACTTGCTGGTGACCGTGTCGCGGATGGCTGCGACGCTCGATCAGCGACTACACGAACTCGACATCAATCCGGTATTCGTGCGGCCGGTGGGTGAAGGCGTGGTGGCGGCCGACGGTCTGGTGGTTCTGCGCTGAACGGCACTGATCGAGGCGCTAACCGTTGCCGAACTGCCTGCTGCACACGTGAACTGCGCTCATGTACAGAGCAGCACTGATTTTCCTGGAAAATCAGTCTCGACGCCGCAGTGTTGCGCGCGCTATCGTGCTTGGGGCTAATTAAATCAGATGGGACACATTACCCGTCCTCCAGGACCTAAGATGCTCGATACGCACAACGCGGAACGACCGTTGAATATTCCAAACTTCATAACGGTTGGGCGCGTCATCTTGGTGCCGGTGGTGTTCTGGTTGCTGGTGTCTGGCCGAGTTCAGGCCGCGTTCTTTGCGTTCGTCGCCGCTGGCATCAGCGATGGTGTCGACGGCTTCCTGGCCAAGCGCTACGGCTGGACCACGGAACTCGGCGCTTATCTGGATCCGTTGGCCGACAAGCTGCTGCTAGTCTCGATCTTCGTTGCCATGGGCGTGCTCGGCGAACTGCCGTCCTGGCTCGTCATCGGCGTGGTCACCCGCGATATCATGATCGTGGCCGCAGTAATGCTGTCATGGCTGATGGACCATCCGGTGCGTATTCGCCCACTCGCGATCAGCAAGGCCAACACCGCCGCCCAGCTTATCTTGGCATCAACCGTACTCGCCGATGTCGGCTTCGGACTCGGCCTCGTACAACTTCGCACGGTCCTGATATGGCTGACCGCCGTGACCACTGTAGCGTCACTCGCGGCCTATATGAGGGCTTGGCTTCAGCACATGACCGGCTATGTTCCGGTCGACGGCGACCGCTGACGGCTTCACGGTAGCACCTTCGAACGACCGATCGATCAGGGGGACCAATCCATGCGGGTCGAACGCCAAGTGCTGTTCTGGCTGGCCGCTATGCTGCTGGTCGTATTGGCACTGCTGGCACTGAAGGACGTGCTGCTGCCGTTCTTGATCGGCATCGTCATAGCCTATGCGTTGAACCCACTCGCTGATCGGATGGCACGGCTCGGCATGAGCCGTGCGGCCGCGTCCACATTGATCGTCGCGGGTATGGTGGTGGTGCTCGTTCTGCTGCTGGTTTTCCTGGTGCCGCTGCTCGCCAATCAGGTGCAGCAGATGGGCCTGTCTTTGCCAGGCGAGTTCGAGCGCCTGCGTGGGCTGCTGGAGGGCTGGGCCAAGGAACGGTTGGGGGATCGCTTCGGCGACATCAAGGTCGCCTTCGACCGTGCCGTTGCCGACCTTTCGAGCAACTGGTCGAGCCTCGCCGGCATCGTCGCCAAATCGGTTTGGGCGCAAGGGCTGGCACTGGTCAATTTTTTGTCGTTGTTGCTGATTACGCCGCTGGTTGTGTTCTACTTGCTGGTCGATTGGCACCCTATGTTGCAACGAATCGAGACCTGGCTGCCACGCGATCACAAAGCGACGATCGAGCGGCTGGCCGGTGAGATAAACGACGCGATTTCCGCCTTCATACGAGGTCAGGGACTGGTGTGCCTGGCGCTTGGCATCATCTACGCGCTCGGGCTGACCTGGGTAGGGTTGCGCTATGGCCTGCTGATCGGGCTGGCCACGGGCGTCTTGAGTTTCATCCCGTTCGTCGGCTGGGCACTCGGCCTGTTGACCGCGTCGACCCTGGCGCTATTGCAGTTCTGGCCGGATACCGTGCCGCTGCTCAAGGTCCTAGGCGTGTTCGCCTTTGGCCAAGTGATCGATGCAGCATTCCTCTCGCCAAAGATCGTCGGCTCGAAGATTGGCCTGCACCCGGTCTGGTTGATCGCTGCTCTGTTCGTGTTCAGTTATCTGTTCGGGTTCGCGGGCGTGCTTGTGGCCGTCCCCGTGGCGGCCGCAATCGCGGTGCTGGTCCGCTTCGCGCTTGAGGTCTACCTCGACTCCACGATCTACAAGGGGCGCGGCGGCGAACAGCCGCCAAACATCACATGATGCCCGCCCCCCCCCAACAATTGGTCCTAGACCTGCCGAACCGGACCGCGCTCGATGCAGAGGATTTCCTGGTATCGGATGCCAACGCGGCCGCAATTGACGTGGTGGACCGCTGGCCAAATTGGCAGCACTGGGCGGTCGTCGTGGTTGGCCCCGAAGGGTCGGGCAAAAGCCATCTCGCCAACGTCTGGCGATCGCGATCGGGCGCCGGCCGCGTCGAAGCACGCGATTTCTGTGAATCATCACTCGACCAACTGCGCGCACTAAGAGGCCTTGCGATCGAAAACCTCGAATGCGGTGTCAGCGACGAGAAGGCACTGTTCCATGCCCTTAACCTGGCCCGCGAGCACAAGTATTCGATCTTGCTGACCTCGCGCACGGCGCCGGGTGATCTCAAGATTACTTTGCCCGACCTGCGTTCGCGGCTCAGAGCATTGCCGATGGTCTCGATCGAACCGCCGGATCAGAACCTGTTGCAAGGGTTGTTGGTAAAACTATTTGCCGACCGCCAACTCGCAGTTGAGCCGCAGTTGATCGCCCATCTGGTCCGCCACATGGAGCGTTCCGCCAGCGCCGCCCAAAAACTCGTCGCGGAAATCGACCGCCGAGCGTTGGTCGCCCATCGCAAGGTCACCAGGGCTCTGGCGACCGAAGCGTTAGCCAGCGTCAGTGCTGACGAGACCTGATCCTGTCTGTTGTCGCACCGTCACAAAGTTGTCGTATATTGCGCCTGGAGACAGTTTCAGACGTGAGGACACGCATGAGCACGACGCGCAACAAAGCCAAGGAGTCCGGCACCGATACTGCCAAGCGCGCTGCTGCCCCCGAACCGGCAACGCCGCCACCGACCGGCGCCGACCGATTCTACAATCGCGAACTATCCTGGCTGCAATTCAATCGTCGTGTCCTGGAAGAAGCGATGAATGCACGGCACCCGCTGCTGGAACGTCTGCGGTTCCTGTCGATCTCGGCCTCGAACCTTGACGAGTTCTACATGGTGAGGGCGGCGGGATTGTACGGACAGGTCGCAGCCGGCGTCGGCACGCTCAGTACCGATGGCAAGACGCCATCGCAGCAGCTGACCGAGATCAACCGCTTTGCCGCTAGCCTCGTTGCCGACAAGCAGGCCTGCTGGAACAGCCTGCGTTCCGATCTCGCCCAGGCGGGCTTGCGGATCGTCGACCGCGAGGACCTGACCGAGCAGGATCTCACCTGGCTCGAAGCCGAGTTCATGAACCATGTTTTCCCGATCCTGACGCCGATGAACGTCGATCCGGCACATCCCTTCCCGTTTATTCAGAACAAGGGATTGACGCTCGCCATCGAAATGACCAATCGCGACCACAAGGCAATGAGTGGTCTCATCCCGATCCCAGCACAGGTTGATCGCTTCATCCGGCTGCCGGCAGCGCAGAAGGACTCCAAGTCGATCCGTTTCATTCGGATGGAAACGGTGATCGGCCTGTTCATATCGGAGCTGTATCCTAACTTCGAGATCAAGTCGCAGGGTGTGTTCCGGGTGCTACGCGACAGCGACGTGGAATTCCAGGAGGAAGCGGAAGATCTCACCCGTGCCTACGAAACCCAGCTCAAGCGGCGCCGGCGCGGCACCGTCATCCGGTTGGAAATCGACGCCGCCATGCCGCAGCATCTGCAGCGGTTCGTGATCGACGAATTGGAAACCAAGGAAGAGTCGATCTTCGTCAAGAATGGCCTGCTCGGATTGTCCGACACCACCCAGCTGATCGTCAATGACCGGCCAGATTTGCTGTTCAAGCCGTTTCATCCGCGTTTTCCCGAGCGTATCCGCGAGTTCAACGGCGATGTATTCGCGGCGGTGCGGGCGAAAGACATCGTCGTCCACCACCCTTACGAATCGTTCGACGTGGTGCTGCAGTATCTGCGCCAGGCAGTGTCGGACCCGCAGGTGATGGCAATCAAATGGACGCTTTACCGAACTTCGCGCGAGAACAGCCCAATCGTCGCGGCGTTGAAAGACGCTGCCGACATGGGCAAATCGGTCACAGCGGTGGTCGAACTAAAGGCCCGGTTCGACGAGACCACCAACATCTCGGTTGCCCGCGAACTCGAGAAAGCCGGCGTGCATGTGGTCTATGGTTTCATCGAACTTAAAACCCACGCCAAGCTCGGCATGATCGTGCGCAAGGAAGGCACCGGCATCTCCACGTATTGCCACATCGGCACCGGCAACTACCATCCGCAGACGGCCCGGATCTACACCGACTTGTCGTTCTTCACCGCTGACCCGGCGGTCGGACGCGACGTTGCCCGCATCTTCAACTTTGTCACCGGGTACGGCGAGCCATCGGAATTGGAGACTTTGGCGGCGAGCCCACACGGCATCCGTGCCCGCATCGTTCGCCACATCGACGAGGAAATAGCCCACGCCAAGGCAGGTCGACCGGCCGCGATCTGGGCCAAGATGAACTCACTGGTTGACCCGCAGATCATCGGCAAGCTCTACGAAGCGAGCGAGGCCGGCGTCGAAATCGACCTCATCGTACGCGGCATATGCTGCCTGCGACCAGGCATCCCGGGACTTTCCAGCAACATCTCCGTGAAGAGCGTGATCGGGCGGTTCCTTGAACATGCCCGAATTTACTGTTTCGGGCAGGGAGAAGGGCTGCCCTCGCCGAAGGCGGCTGTGTATATCAGTTCAGCGGACATGATGCCGCGCAACCTCGACCGGCGTGTCGAAGCCATGGTACCGATCAAGAACGCCACCGTGCATGCCCAGATTCTCGACCAAATCATGGTGGCGAACCTTAAAGACAATCAGCAGAGCTGGCGGATCGCGGCGGACGGATCGTCGAAGCGGATCGCACCCAAGCCCGGCGAGGAAACGTTCAACGCCCACCAATACTTCATGACCAATCCAAGCCTGTCCGGGCGTGGCCAGGCCCTGAAGGAGCACATGCCGCCGCGCTTCCAGCTGGCGCGCGAAGACTAGAGAGACCCGGTGACGGAACGTTCGCAACATTCAGACGATCGGGGTCGCTTCGCCGACCTTGAGCCCATCGGTGTCATCGACATCGGCTCGAACTCTGTTCGTCTCGTGGTCTACGAGGGTGCGGTGCGTGCGCCGACGCCGCTGTTCAACGAGAAAGTCCTATGCGGGCTCGGCCGTTCGGTCGCGACCACCCGTCGGCTTGGCGACGAGGCAGTTGATCGCGCGCTCGAAGCGCTGAAGAGATTTCGCGCCATCGCCCGAATTCTGGGGGTCAAGAACCTGCGCGCGATCGCCACAGCGGCCGTTCGCGACGCCGAGGACGGTGCCGCATTCATCACTCGTGGCGAAGCCGCCTGCGGCGTGCCGATCCAGATCCTGTCAGGCGAGCGCGAAGCAGAACTCGCCGCGCACGGCATCCGCATGGGCTTTGCCGATGCCGACGGCGTCGCTGGCGACCTCGGCGGCGGCAGCCTGGAGTTGATTGACGTGCATGGCGCCGATTTGAAGGACGCCATCACATTACCTCTCGGCGGTTTGCGATTGATCGACACAACCGGCAACAAACTCGACAAGGCACTCGATTTCACGGATGCGCAATTGAGCAGGGTCGATTGGCTCGGCCGGGCGCGCAACCGCACCTTCTATGCCGTCGGTGGTTCCTGGCGCGCACTGGCCAAGCTGCACATGGAAATGATCGGCTATCCACTGCGGGTGATGCACGGCTACGCCCTGCCGACCCGCGAAGCGATCGAGTTCTGCGAGGCGATACGCCGGGGGCGCAGGATGCCCGGCCTGGAGGGAATCTCGAAGGCGCGGCGCGAGACGCTGCCGTACGGCGCGTTAGTGATGGAGCGCGTGCTGAAACGCATGGAGCCGAGCCGGGTGATGTTCTCGGTGTTCGGCATCCGCGAGGGTTTGCTGTTCTCGTTTCTGTCGGATTACGAGAAAGCCAAGGATCCGTTGCTGAGTTTCTGCGAGGACTATGCGCGCCTGCGCTCTCGATCGGTCGCTCATGCACAGGAACTTTGCGCCTGGACCGATGCGCTTTTCACTGATCCGGCTGGTCCAAAAGAATCCGCCGATGAGCGCCGATTGCGTCATGCCGCCTGTTTGATCTCTGACATCGGCTGGCGGGCGCACCCCGACTATCGCGGTGAGCAGAGCCTCAACGTGATCGCGCATGCGGCGCTGGCTGGCGTTGATCATCCCGGCCGCCTGTTCCTGGCACTCAGCGTATATTTCCGCCACGTCGGCACCGGTGAACAGACCGCCGAGGAACTTTCGACCCGCCTTAAAAAGGCGATCGACAAGCGGCTATTGAAGCGCGCCCGCATCGTTGGCGCCGCCGTTCGCGCGGCGCACATGATCTCGATCGGCATGCCCGGTATTATCGACGAGACCCAGCTATTCTATGAAAAGGGCAAGCTCGTGCTGGTCATCCCGCCGGCCTATCAGGCGATGAACGGCGAGCGGTTGGCGCGCAGGTTCGAGTCGCTGGGCCAATTACTCGAGCGACCGACAGATATTCGCCCTAAACGCTGATGTGATATACTGGCTCTCAAATCAGCATCAGACCGCATCCGGATCACACAACGCAATGGCGGACGACCCTTACAGTGTCCTGGGCGTGCCTCGAAGCGCGACACAGGAAGAGATCACCAAGGCTTTTCGCAAGCTCGCCAAGGAGTTGCATCCCGATCTCAACCCCAACAACAAGGCCTCGACCGAGCGCTTCAAGAAAGTATCGGCTGCCAACGAACTGCTGAGTGACCCTGACAAGCGCCGCAAATTCGATCGCGGCGAGATCGATGCCAGTGGCGAACCGAGGCGCGGCTACCAGCATCACGGCGCGCCCTATGGCCCTGGCGCACGTCGCACGGCCGGGGCCGCCCCATCTGGCACCGAGGATTTCGGTTTCGGCGACATTTTCGACAACGTATTTGGCGCACGAGGCGGCATGCGTGGCCAGCCGATGTTTCGCGGCCAGGACGTTCGCTACACCCTGGAAATCGATCTGCTTGAGGCCGTCAACGGCGCCAAGAAGCGGGTGACGATGCCCGACGGCGGTGTGCTCGACCTAGCGGTTCCGGAAGGCGTCGACGACGGACAAGTCCTACGTCTCAAAGGCAAGGGACAACCGGGCATGCGTGGCGGCGAACCCGGTGACGCACTCGTCGAGATCAAGGTGCGGCCACATCCGCAGTTCAAGCGGGACGGTGTAGACCTGCTGGTCGAAATGCCGATTTCGATCGACGAAGCGGTGCTGGGAGCGAAGATTGAGGTTCCGACCGCCACCGGCCGTGTGCAATTGACACTGCCGAAGGGCACCAGTTCGGGCCGCGCCTTCCGGCTAAAAGGCAAGGGCATCGCCAACAAAGCGACCGGTGTGACCGGCGATCAGATCGTCACCGTGCAAATCGCGCTGCCGGAAAAGATCGACGACGGCCTCGCCTACTTCCTGTCCGAGTGGAAGCAGAAGCACGGGTATGATCCGCGTAGCAAATAGCTGTATTCGTCCCCGTTCCCCCAAAGTTTATCGGGAAGAGGGCGGCGCGCTCACCCCGACAACCCGCCAAGGCCTGCCAACCGCGTCAGATGGTAGTCGGCATCGCCGAACATTTTGTCGATCATGGTCATGCGCTTGAAGGCGTGGCCGACGCTGTATTCCATCGTCATGCCGATGCCGCCATGCAATTGCACCGCCTCCTGGCCGATCTGGCGCCCAGAGCGTCCAACCTGAACCTTGGCCGCCGACATCGCCCGCGCCCGTTCCTTGGCATTGTCATCGGCCGCCATCATGGTCGCGAAGATCGCCATGCTGCGAGCTTGTTCAAGTGCGACGAACATGTCGGCGGCACGGTGCTGGACCGCCTGGAACGAGCCGATCGTGACGCCGAACTGCTTGCGGGTCTTGAGGTATTCGAGCGTCGTCGTATGCATCATGTCCATGACGCCGATGGCCTCCGCGCACAGCGCCGCGATCGCCTCGTCGACGACGCGCTCGACCAGCGGCAGGCCATTGGCCGGATCGCCGACGACGTCGGCAGCCACGACCTTGACACCGGCCAATGTCAGTTGCGCGGCCTTGAGGCCGTCCTGTGTGACGTAGCCACGGCGCGAAAGGCCGGCCGCCTTGGCGTCGACCATGAAGACGCCGATACCGTTGCGATCACGCCGCGCACCAGACGTGCGCGCGGTGACAAAGATGCGGTCGGCGGTGTCGCCACCGAGCACGACACCCTTTTCGCCGTCGAGCACCCAGTCGTCGCCGTCGCGCTTGGCCGTCGTCTGCACATCGGCGAGGTCGTAGCGCGACTGCTTCTCCTGAAAGGCAAGCGCGAGTTTCAATTCGCCGCTGGCGACGCCGGGCACGATGCGCGCGCGCTGCTCGACCGAGCCGCGGCGCAGCATGCCACCACCGAGCACCACGGTCGCGAAGTACGGCTCCAACGCCAGTGCGCGTCCCAGTGCCTCCATCACGATCATGGTCTCGGTCGGTCCACCGCCGATGCCGCCGTCGGCTTCCGCAAACGGTAGCGCAAGCAGTCCGAGTTCGGCGTACTTCGCCCACAGCTCATCACTACTGCCGGTCGCACTTGCCGCATGGGCCTTGCGCTTCTCAAACGCGTATTCGGTCGCCATCAGCCGGTCGATGCTGTCTTTCAACAGCCGCTGCTCTTCGTTCAGATCGAAGTCCATGGTGTCGTGCCTTGTTTATCAAAGTCCGAGGACGGCCTTGGCGATGATATTGCGTTGAATCTCGTTGGAACCGCCATAGATCGAGATCTTGCGCCAGTTAAAGTAGGCCGGTGCGATGGTACCGGCGTAGTCGGGCGCGACCGGCGGCTCGTTGGTACCGTCGCCGTCGACCATCGCGGTCGGCGCAGCATAAGGGCCGATAATGTCCATCAGCAGCTCGGTGGTCGCCTGCTGGATCTCGGACCCTTTGATCTTCAGCACCGAGGATGCCGGATCGGGCTTGCCGGTACCGCGATTGCGCTCAGCGGCAACGACGCGCAACTGCGTCATTTCCAGTGCCTTCAGCTCGATCTCGACGGCGGCGAGCTTTTCGGCAAAGCGCGGATTCTCGATCATTGGCCGCTCGCCGTCGAACTCAATGCGGGCCAGCTCCTTGATACGCCTGATGCGCTCCTTCGAAACGCCGACGCGTGCGATCCCGACGCGCTCGTTGCCGAGCAGGAACTTGGCGTAATCCCAGCCCTTGTTCTCCTGCCCAACAAGATTCTCCACCGGCACGCGAACGTCGTCGAAAAACACTTCGTTGACCTCGGCGCTGCCGTCGATCGTCTGGATAGGCCGCACCGTGACACCCGGCGACTTCATGTCGAACAGGAGGAAAGAGATGCCCTCTTGCTTCTTGGCGTTCATGTCTGTGCGCACGAGGCAGAAAATCCAGTCGGCGTATTGCGCCAGCGTGGTCCAGATCTTCTGCCCGTTGACGATGTAATGGTCGCCGTCGCGCTTCGCCGTGGTCTTGAGCGACGCGAGATCGGAACCAGAGCCCGGCTCCGAAAAGCCCTGGCACCACCAGTCTTCGAGCGCCGCCATGCGCGGTAGGAAACGCTGTTTCATCTCATCAGAGGCGAACTGAATCAACACCGGTCCGCACATCTGCACGTTGAACTGTAGCGGCTGCGGCGTACCGGAACTCTGCAGCTCTTCGAGGAAGATGTACTGTTGGATTGGTGTCCAGCCAGTGCCGCCCCATTCCTTCGGCCAGTTCGGCGTCGCCCAGCCTTTCCTGTAGAGGATCTTGTGCGAAGTGACGATGTCGGCCTTCTCAAGCTTACGGCCCTCGATCGTCTTTTGGCGGATCGACTCGGGAATTTGCGAGTTGAAGAAGTGCCGGACCTCGTCGCGAAACGCGATCTCCTCGGCCGAAAAGCGCAGATCCATCAGAGTCTCCCTTAAACGATTTCAAATAGGCCGGCGGCACCCTGGCCACCACCGATGCACATAGTGACGACAGCATACTTCGCACCGCGTCGGCGACCTTCGATAAGAGCGTGCCCAGCAAGCCTCGCACCGCTCATTCCATAGGGATGGCCGATCGAGATCGCACCGCCGTTGACGTTGAGCCGGTCATGCGGAATGCCGAGCTTGTCGCGGCAGTAGAGTACCTGGCTAGCGAACGCCTCGTTCAGTTCCCACAGGCCGATGTCTTCGATCTTCAAACCAGCGCGCTTCAGCAGCTTTGGGATCGCAAACACCGGACCGATGCCCATTTCGTCAGGCTCGCAGCCAGCGACCGCGAAGCCACGAAAAACGCCGAGCGGCTGTAGCCCGCGCTTCTGGGCCTGGGCGTCGGACATCATCAGGCAGGCCGAGGCCCCGTCCGACAGCTGACTGGCGTTGCCGGCAGTGATGAACTCACCATCGCCGCGCACCGGCTTCAGTTTCGCGAGGCCTTCAAGCGTGGTGTCGGCGCGGTTGCCCTCGTCCTTGGCGAGGGTCACTTCGCGGTGACTGATCGCCTTGGTTTCCTTGTCTTCCACGGCCATTGTCGATGGAAGGGCGACTATTTCGTCATTGAATTTGCCGGCGGCCTGGGCGTTGGCGGTGCGCTGCTGGCTGGTGAAGGCATATTCGTCCTGCGCTGCGCGGCTGATGCCATAACGCTTGGCGACGTTGTCGGCGGTCTCGATCATCGGCATGTAGATTGCCGGCTTGTGCTCGACGATCCAAGGATCCTTGTAGAACTTGGTATTGAGGTTGGGCGATACGAGGCTGATCGACTCGAAGCCACCGGCAACCGCGATTTCGACCTCGCCGTTTCGGATTGCATTGGCGGCGAGCGCGATCGCCTGCAAGCCGGAAGAGCAAAAGCGATTGACCGTCATTGCCGCCACCGTCACCGGCATGCCGGCATGGATTGCGGCGACCCTGGCGATGTTGTTGCCAGCAGCACCCTCCGGGAAGCCACAGCCAATCACCACGTCCTCCACCTCGCCTGGATCGACTTTGCCGCGTGCAACCGCGTGTTTAATGACGTGACCGGCAAGTGCACCGCCGTGCGTCGTATTGAACGCCCCTCGGAACGCGCGCCCAATCGGGGTTCGGGCAGTCGAAACGATGACGGCATCGGCCATGGTTCAGGTTCCTCCGGCAGGCTTTTCGTTTTGTACGGCGCGCGTTTCGTTGCGCAGTTCCAATCGTGACAGCTTACCAACCGGGGTGCGCGGAAGGCTATCCCGGATTTCCAGCGCAGCAGGCATCTCGTGGCGGCCTAGCTTGCCATCGAGGAATGCCTTCAATTCTTCGAGCGCAAATGGCGCGGCGCCGGCGCGCAGCTTGACGAAGGCCTTGGCCGCCTCGCCGCGATAGGCGTCGGGGATGCCGACCACTACCGCCTCCTCGACTGCCGGATGCTCGTAGATCGCCTGTTCGATCATCTGCGGATAGACGTTGAAGCCGCCAGAAATTATCAGGTCCTTCTTGCGATCGACCAGGAAGAAAAAGCCATCGGCATCCATGTAGCCGACGTCGCCGGTGAGAAAGTAGCCGTCGACGAACGAAGCGGCACTGTCCTCGGGATTGCCCCAATAGCCGGCGGTGACGTTGGGGCCCTTGATGCGGATCTCGCCAGTCTCGCCCGGCGGCAGCAGGCGCGTCGGATCGTCTAGGGCGACGATACCCAATTCGACGCCTGGAATCGGCAATCCGATTGTGCCGCTCCGGGTGCCTGAGGAAATCGGAATAAGGGTGCCGGCAGGGCAGGTTTCCGTCATACCCCAACCACCGCCGAGCCGGCGCCCGGTCAGTCGTTCGAACCGCTGCTGCACGTCAATTGGCAGCGGCGCACCGCCTGATGAGCACAATTCGAGCGATGAAAAATCGCGAGTCTCGATGCCTGGATGATTGGCGAGTGCGATCCACATTGTCGGCACGCCTGGAAAACTCGTTGCGCGCTTCTGCTCGATGTCGCGCAGCGTCGTGGCGATATCATAGCGCGTGCGTAGCAGGATCTCGTTGCCGTTGAAGATCTGCTTAAGCAGGATCGTGGTCAGCGCATAGATGTGGAACAGTGGCAAGACACAGATTATGCGCTCAGCTCCTTTGCGAACCACGCCCTGCCGGCCGTACCATTCCTCGTACATTTGAAGCGCCGAGGTCATATTGGCGTGCGTCAACATCGCCCCCTTCGGCAGCCCGGTGGTACCGCCGGTATATTGCAGCAGGGCGATGTCGGCCGGCTGGACCTGCGGCCAATGCGGCGCCGACGCGTCAACGAAGCGAACCACGCCGGGCAAATCAGGGATCGGCTCGGCCGGTTGCACGGAAGCGCCAAACCGGTCGTCCTCGCCGACGAACACGCGGTCGAGCAGGCCGGCTTCGAGCAACTTCATCGCCAGCGGCAGCAGCGACGCGAGGTTTGTTGTCACCAGCGTGCGAGCGCCGCTGTCGGTGAGCTTGTGCCGCAATGTGCGCTCAGCGTCGAGCGGTGACAGATGCACCACCTTCGCCCCGCATTTCAATGCGGCGAAGAACGCGATCGGGTGCCACGGCACGTTCGGCAGATAGAGCGCCACCGAATCGCAGTGCCCAATGCCGCTTGCCCACAAAGCCGCGCCAGCCCGGTCGACTTCGCGACCGAGCGTAGCGTAGGTGAGCGTGCCATCGCGAAAATCGATCGCCGGTTTTGGTCCGTGCTCCGCAATCGCCGTATCGAACTTCACCGGAATCGTGGTTGGCGTGATCGCGATGTCCCAACGCACCCCGGGCGGATACGATTTTTCCCAGGCGTAGGGACGATGCGTCATCAGGCATCACTCCGTCCCATCAACCCGAGCGAGGCAAACCCTTTGCCCTCGGCGGCCAATCGCGCCAGCAGCGGCGCCGGCTTCAGGCTCGCATCGCCGGTTTGCGCCGCGAACACCGCGAGCCGCTCGGCGATCTTCGCAAGGCCGATGCTGTCGGCGTAGTGCATCGGCCCGCCGCGCCAGGCCGGAAAGCCATAGCCAAACACCCACACTACATCGATGTCGCTGGCCCTCAGTGCGATGCCCTCATCAAGGATCCGCGCCGCTTCGTTGATCATCGAATAGGTCATGCGCTCGACGATTTCCTGCCCGTCGACCGCACGGCGCACGATGCCAAGGGTCTTCGCCCGGTCCGCCGCGATCCGCGTCACATCCGGATTGGACAACGGCGTACGAGAACCCTTCTCGTAGGTGAAGTAACCGCGTCCCGTCTTCTGGCCCCAGTGACCGGCCTCGCAAAGTGCATCCGACACCGGCGATTTCTGCCCACGCGCCTTGCGTATGCGCCAGCCGACATCGAGACCAGCCAGATCGTACATCGCGTAGTGCCCCATCGCCATGCCGAAGTCCGTCAAGGCGGCATCGGCGGCGGCGGGATCGGCACCCTCGAGAAGCAGCCGCTCGGCTTCGATCGAGCGCCTTGCCAGCATGCGATTACCGATAAAGCCGTCGCAAACGCCGGACACCACCGGCACCTTGCCGAGCTTGCGACCGAGTACCATTGCCGTCGCAAGCGTGTCGCGAGCGGTGGCTTTGCCACGCACCACTTCGAGCAATCGCATGACGTTGGCCGGCGAGAAGAAATGCATGCCAACGACATCGGCCGGTCGCTTGGTCACGGCCGCGATTGCGTCGACATCGAGCGTCGATGTGTTGGTCGCAAGAATGACACCGGGCTTGGCAAGCCTGTCGAGTGTGGCGAACAGCTTCTGCTTTACGTCCATTTCCTCGAAGATTGCTTCGATCACGATATCGGCGTCGGCGACTGCGGGCAGGCCAGTTGCAAGCTTGATCAACGAAATTCGCTTTGCCGCCGCATCCGGCGTCAACCCGCCACGCTTTACGGTGTTGCGATAGTTGGCCTCGATAACGCCTAAACCGCGTTGCAGCGCCTCATCGGTAACGTCGATCAGCGTAACGGGAATGCCGGCATTGGCAAAACACATGGCGATGCCGCCGCCCATTGTGCCGGCACCGATTACGGCCGCCAACCCGATATCGCGCGGCTTGATATCCGCGCCGAGATCCGGGATCTTACTGGCCTCACGCTCCGCAAAGAATACATGCCGCAGCGCCTTCGATTGCTCGCCCTGAACAAGTTCGAGAAACAAGGCGCGCTCGGCGGCAAGACCTTGGTCGAACGGCATCGTGAACGAATTGGCGACCGACTGCGCGCAAGCCTTGGGCGCGTTCTGACCCTGCCTCCGCCTAAGCAGGTGTGCCACCGCCGCGTCGAACGCCGAACGGTCGGTACGAACAGGCGCAAGCTTGTCGTCACGATCACGCAGCAAGAGCGGCTTCTTGCCCGAAGCGGCGGCCAGTCTTGCAAGGTCGATCGCAAGTTTCGCCAGATCGCCATCAGCAATGGCTTCCACCAGGCCTTCGTTGAGCGCCTCGGATGCCGACATCGGCTCACCGCTGACGATGCGTTCAAGCGCCCTAATGGGACCAATCGCGCGAGGCAGACGCTGTGTGCCGCCGCCGCCAGGCAAGATGCCGAGCTTGACCTCCGGCAGACCAAGTTTCGCGGACCGTAGCGCCACGCGCACATGACAAGCCATCGCCAGTTCTAGGCCGCCGCCAAGTGCCGTGCCGTGGATTGCGGCAACCACCGGTTTGTCCATGGCCTCGATCGCGATTAGCACCTCAGCAAGGCTCGGCGCCCGGGGCGGCTTGCCGAATTCTGTGATGTCGGCGCCTGCACAAAATGTGCGCCCAGAACAAATGATGACGATCGCCTTTACCGCCGAGGAGGCCGTCGCTGCAGCCAGTGCCTGCAGCAGTCCCGACCTGACCGGGTAACCGAGAGCATTGACCGGCGGATTGTTGATGGTGATGACGGCGATATTTCCGTCGAGCGCGGACGTGACCACGGCAGACATGACCGGCATTCCTCCAGATGGGGTCCGGCATTCTCCTGCCAGAACGCTATTCCAAGCTTGACCCGAACGGTAAGAAGTGGTCCCTCGACTGTCAATCAAGAGCGCAGCTCGATCAGCGAGCGCCCTGTCGTCCGTCGCGGAGCCGTCATGCAGTCCAGCAAGCCCCTGCTTGCCGTGCGCGATCTTGCTGTCACGTTCGGCGGCATCCGGGCGCTAGACGGCGTATCCTTCGATATCGAGCGCGACTCCATCCTGGGACTCATTGGTCCCAATGGCGCTGGCAAGACGACACTGTTCAATTGCCTGAGCCGCCTTTATTCGCAAAGCAGCGGCGATATTCTGTTCGATGGCCACTCGACACTGTCATTGTCGGCACACCAGATGGCAGGGCTCGGCCTAGGTCGAACATTTCAGAACGTAGCCTTGTTCGGCAATCTTACGGTACTCGACAACGTGATGATCGGCGGACACGTCTCCAGTCGTGGCAACTTCGTCGCCGACGCATTGAGGCTCGGGCTCTCGCGCGCGAGCGATAGGGCACTCGAAATCACGGCGCGTGACCTGATCGGCTGGCTCGGTCTGCAAGCCTTCGCGGATCGGCCGGTTGCGAGCCTGCCGTTTGGAACGCAAAAGCGGGTGGAACTCGCTCGGGCGCTAGCGAGTTCGCCCAAACTGCTGGCGCTCGACGAGCCGGCTGGTGGCCTCAATCACGACGAAGTGGCGGGTCTAGGCCATCTGATCCGGCAAGTGCGCGACGAACGCGGCATCACGGTCCTACTGGTCGAGCACCACATGGGTCTCGTCATGTCGGTATCCGACAAGGTGGTCGCGCTGAATTTTGGTCGCAAGCTGGCGGAGGGCACTCCGGCGGAGGTGCAATCCAATCCGGCGGTCATCGAGGCCTATCTGGGCACGGAGGCGGCTGCGTGAGCGCTTTGCTCGAAATCAGTGGCCTGAGCGCCGGTTATGGCCGCGCCGATGTTTTGCACGCCATCGATCTGGCGGTCGCCGACGGCGGCGTCACGACCTTGCTTGGCGCCAATGGGGCCGGCAAGTCGACAACATTGCGCGCCATATCGGGCCTGATCCGCCGCACCGGTAGTATTCGCTTTCAGGGGCAACCGATAGAGACGCGAGCGACCGAGGATATTGCCCGGCTCGGCATCGCACACGTGCCGGAAGGGCGTGGCACATTTCAACGCATGACCGTCGCCGAAAATCTGCAACTCGGTGCAATGGGACGGCGCGACGCTTCTGGCCAAGAGGCTGATATCGACAAGATCTACGACTACTTTCCAAGACTGCGGGAACGCCAGCGCCAGGTTGCCGGCCTATTGTCAGGCGGCGAGCAGCAGATGCTGGCGGTCGGTCGCGCCCTTATGCTGCGACCTCGATTGATCCTGTTGGACGAGCCGTCGTTCGGTCTGGCGCCTCTGGTGGTGCGCGACCTGTTCGGCATTCTCGCGCGCGTGCGCCGCGAGGAAGGCGTGGCGATGCTGATCGTCGAGCAGAATGCGGCACTGGCACTGAGCTTGGCCGACCATGCCTACTTGCTTGAGACCGGCCGCATCGTCCTCGCGGGACCGGCCGGTACCATTGCCGCGAATGAGCGCGTTCGCAGCGCCTATCTGGGGGCCTGAGACAACTCCAATGGAACTACTCCTGCAGCAAGTGGTGGCCGGCATTGCGACAGGCAGCATCTATGCCTGCATGGCACTCGCCATCGTGATGATCTACCAGGCGATTGGCCATCTCAATTTCGCCCAAGGCGAGATGGCGATGGTGTCAACTTTCATCGCCTGGCAACTCATGTCCTGGGGCTTGCCCTACTGGGCGGCCTTCGTGCTGACGATCGGATTCTCTTTCGTCGCCGGATTTCTGATCGAACGCGTTGTATTCAAGCCGCTCGCGAGCGCACCCGTGCTTAGCAACGTCGTCGCATTTATCGCATTGTTCTCGATCCTGAACAGCGCCGCCGGATTCATCTGGGACTTCTCGATCAAGCCGTTCCCGACTCCATTCGGCACCAAGCCGCTATTGGGCTCATCGCTGATCGGCGCGCATCAGGCGGGCATGATCGCAGTGACACTCGCCCTGCTGGTCGGGTTGTTCGTGTTCTTCAGGTTCACTCGCATCGGCCTTGCCATGCGCGGCGCGGCCGAGAACGCCACGTCGGCGCGGCTGGTTGGAATTCGCGTCGGCTGGATGGCGGCGCTCGGCTGGGGCATGGCAGCAGCCATCGGTGCTGTCGCCGGCATGCTGATCGCCCCGGTGGTCTTTCTCGAACCGAACATGATGCTTGGCATCCTGCTCTACGGCTTTGCCGGCGCGGTGCTCGGCGGGCTGACGAGCCCAGCCGGCGCGGTACTCGGTGGGTTCATGGTCGGCATTCTGGAGAACCTCGCCGGCACTTACATTCCGGTTATCGGCGGCGAGTTAAAACTGCCACTCGCGCTGTTCGTGATTGTCGGCGTCCTCGTCGTTAGACCCGGCGGCCTGCTCGGCCGTGCACACGTGCAGCGGGTATAAGAAATGGCCTTCAAAACCGATTCCGTTTTGCCCGCCGACCGCATGACCGTAATGCGCGCATTGCCATGGGTGCTACTGATCGCAGCTATCGTATTGCCCTTCCTGGTGAAGGGTTTCGTCACCTTCCAGCTGACGATGATGCTGGTCTATGCCATCGCCATCATGGGTCTCAACCTGCTGACCGGCTTCAACGGCCAGTTCTCACTTGGACACGGTGCGTTCTACGCCATTGGCGCCTACACCGCGGCGATCCTGATGGAGCAAGTCGGCATTTCATACCTGTGGACGCTGCCGGCCGCCGGCGCGGCATGTTTTGCCGCCGGTTTCCTGTTCGGGCTGCCGGCACTACGACTAGAAGCCATTTATCTGGCACTAGCCACCTTTGCGCTTGCCGTCGCAACGCCGCAAGTTCTGAAGCTGTCGCCATTGGAACATTGGACAGGCGGCGTGCAGGGCATCGTCATCACCAAGCCGGACGCCCCGGCCGGACTGCCGCTCAATCAGGACCAGTGGCTCTATTTCGTGACACTCGCCGTGGCGTTGCTCTTGTTCCGACTGGCCCGCAATCTCACCCTCAGCCGCTCCGGCCGCGCCATCATGGCGATCCGTGACAACCCGATCGCGGCCAAGGCGATGGGAATCGATACTGCGCTCTACAAGGCGACGACTTTCGGTGTCAGCGCCGCCTATGCCGGAATCGCCGGCGCACTTGGGGCGATCGCGGTACAATTCGTCGCCCCCGACAGCTTCCATCTCACCTTGTCGGTGGCGATCCTGGTTGGGCTCGTGGTCGGCGGCGTCGGCTGGCTGCCGGGATGCTTCATCGGTGGCGCCTTCGTTATGTTCGTGCCCAACATTGCCGAGCACGTCTCGAAGGGCCTTTCAGGTGCCGTCTACGGCCTGATCTTGTTGGCTCTGATTTATCTGATGCCGAAAGGTGCCGGCGGGCTCTATCATCGTCTGACCCAATCAAGAAACGGCCAATAAAACCACGAGGAGGAAGCCATGCTAACCCGTCGAAGCCTATACGCCGCTGTATTGGTGGCCGCAGTCGCCACACCGGCCGTCGCCCAATCAAAATACGATACTGGTGCCAGCGACACCGAGATCCGCATCGGCAACATCATGCCGTACAGCGGCCCAGCCTCTGCCTATGGCACCATCGGCAAGACGATCGGCGCCTACTTCGACAAGATCAACGCCGAAGGCGGCATAAACGGCCGCAAGATCAAGTTCATCAGCTACGACGACGCCTACAGCCCGCCCAAGGCCGTCGAGCAGGCGCGCAAACTGGTCGAGAGCGACGAGGTGTTGGCCATCATGCAGCCGCTTGGCACCGCATCGAACACCGCGATCATGAAGTACATGAACGCCAAGAAAGTACCGCAACTGTTCGTTGCCACCGGCGCCACAAAGTTTGGCGATCCGAAAGGCTTCCCGTGGACGATGGGATGGCAGCCCAACTACCAGAGTGAGGGCCGGATCTATGCCAAGTACATCCTCGACAATCACCCGAACGCCAAAATCGGCGTGCTGTTCCAAAACGACGACTACGGCAAGGATCTCATGAAGGGCCTGAAAGACGGCCTCGGCGGAAAAGCCGGCAGCATGATCGTGGCCGAAGCCCCTTACGAGGTATCCGAGCCCACCATCGACAGCCAAATCCTGAAGCTGAAGGCGGCCGGCGTCGATCTGTTCGTCAACGTCGCGACCCCGAAGTTCGCCGCCCAAGCGATCAAGAAGCTTGCCGAGATCGGCTGGAAGCCGGTGCACATTCTCAACAACGTGTCGAACTCGGTCGGCGGCGTGTTGAAGGCGGCGGGACTGGAGAATGCCAAGGACGTGATCTCGACCTTCTACCAGAAGGACCCGACTGATCCGGCCTGGAAGGACGATGCCGGCCTCAAGACCTGGGCTGCTTTCATGGAAAAATACTACCCCGACGGCGACCGCACTTCGACGTTCACCACTTACGGCTACTCTGCGGCGCAGTCCATGGTGCAAATCCTCAAGCAGTGCGGCAACGACCTGACGCGGGCCAACGTGATGAGGCAGGCGGCGGCGCTTAAGGACGTGCAGCTCGACATGATCCTGCCCGGCATCAAGCTCAACACGTCGGCGACCGACTTCTATCCAATCGAGCAGATGCAGCTCGTCCGCTTTACCGGCTCCCAGTGGGAACGGTTTGGCCAGATCATCAACGGTGAGATCGGCGGGTAGCCGCAGTTGACGAATTGAAGCGGCGGATGGTGATCCGTCCGCCGGCTTCAATCCAGGTCCACGCGGACGGCGATTGCGGCACTGGCGATAACCGCTGGGTCATTGCCTTCAGGGTCAGGCACGTCGAGGCCACCCTTTACTGCCTTGACGGTGACATTGCCCACCGGTAGCGAGGCCTTCACTTTTTCAAGATCCACCCGCTCCGGCCGCTGCACACCAATCGTCACTTCGACGTCGATCTTTTGTTTGTCGATTTTCAATGAGCGAACAAACGACAGAGAACTGTGATGTAGAGCGTCCTGCACCGCGCGTAGGGCGGCCTTGGTGTAGTCCGAACCGTGCAAGTCGTTACCGGAGCCGAGCTCCAGGATCACGCGGGTCTTGGGCATAGAAGCCTCCCTCAGGCGATGTCGAGACTGACAATGGCGCAGGCATTGGCAATCAACGTGCCGTCGGTACCCGCGTCGTTGCGGATTTCGAGACCGCCCTCGACCACCGTAACGGTGCCCTTGCCGTAGGGCAGAACGGCCAGAACTTGCTCTTTGTCCACGGTTTCGGGTCGCGGCACACCAATGTGCACATCCACTTGCATCGCCTCGAGTGGATGCCCAAGTGCGGTCGCGATCGATAGTGAATTATGCCACAGCGCATCGCGAAGGGCTCGACACGCAGCCTTGGTCGAGTCGGTGCCACGAATATCGGTCCCCATGCCGATTTCTAGCACCATGCGCTTCTTGGCCATTGCATCCTCCGTTACCGCCTAAAGTCACTTCCATGTCGCGCAGCATACATACCTAATCAAGATCGCTTCGATATGTCGCTGAGGGTTGCGACGTATCGCGCATACAGCCGGTCCATCTCGGCGAGGCCGAACGCTGTGGGTGCCTGCACTGGCGGTCGCTCGTGTGCGATCTCGACGCCGATTTGGCGGGCATAGAACCGTTTTCCATAGCACAGCGCCTGCTGGATCGAGCGGATCATGAACACAATCAGCGGCAACACCTCGATATGCAGCCGCTCCGCTTCCGCTAGCGCCGCGGGCGTGCCTTGGCGAAACAATTCGTAGATCCGCACTTGCACCGCGAGCTGGTCGGGCGCCGGAATCAAGCCGGCGACCCCGGCGCGCAGGTTCGACATGAATTCAATGCCGCCGTGACCGCTGAAGTTCGCCAACTTGCCGTCGGTGCGCTCAAGCAATTGTTGGGTCTCAACCGCCGTACCCTCACCCTTCAGGACGGTGATGTTGGGATGATTGCGGTGCAGCACAACGAGGCCCTCAAGCGACAGGTTGACTGCCAGATTGAACGGGTTGTGTTGCACCGCCACTGGACAGTCGAGCGCGTCGGCGGTCGCGCCGAAGAAGCGCAACAACGCCGCTTCGCTCTCGATCTGGGCAGGTGGCTGCAGGATTATGACGTCAGCGCCGTTGCGCCGCGCCTCGCGGGCGAAGGTGAGTTGTTCGGCCGCCGTCGGCTCGCCCACCGTCACCATGAACGGCTTGCGCCGCGACAACGCTTCGGCCACCACGCCGACGATTTCATGCCGTTCGGCCGTGGTGTGTTTTCCTACTTCAGTAATTAAACCGAGCGCCATCAACCCATGCGCGCCAAGGCCAAGACAATGCTCGACCTGTTTTCGCATGGCGGCATGATCGAGCGCGCCGCTTGCTTTGTGAAAGGCATAGAGAACGGGATAAAGCCCATGGAATGCGTGACCTGACATTGTGTCTTGCCTCCGCTGCGATCCCAGAAAGCAAGTCGGCGCCGGAGTGGCCCGGCGCCGATCTGGTATTGTGATTTACTTGATCAGACCGGCTTCCTTATAGAACTTCTCGGCCCCGGGGTGCAGCGGCACTGCGAGCCCCTTCAGTGCGTTGGCCGGCGTGATCAGCTTGCCCTTGGCATGGCCGGCATCAAGCACAGCCCGGGTCTTCTCGGACCACAGCGCCTTGACGATGCTGTAAACGAGATCATTCGGCTGCTTCGACGAGGTCACCCACTGGGCACCGACGGCGAGTGTCTTGACGGCGCCGATATCCTTGTAGGTTCCGGCCGGAATTTCATCGACTGCGAAAAACGGAGCCGACTTCATCAACTTGTCGGCTTCGGCGCCAGTAATGGGAAGAATGTCGACACCGCCGGTTGAGGTCGCGAGCTCGGACATCGCCGCCAGCGGATAACCACCAGTGATAAAGAAAGCATCGATCGAGCCATCTTTCAGCTTATCGGCGGCCTGGTTCGGCTTCACATACTCAGGTTTAATGTCCTTCTCCGTGATGCCATAAGCGGCAAGAATTGCGCGCGCGTTGATCAACGTGCCCGAACCCGGCTCGTCGAGCGAGACGCGCTTGCCCTTGAGGTCGGCAACCGACTTGGCGACACCCTTCTTGACGACGATGTGGACGCTTTCAGGGTAGAGGTTTGCAAGTGTGCGCAGCTCTTCGACCTTGGGTTTGCCTTCGAACGAACCGGTGCCGCTGTAAGCCCAGAAGGCCACATCGGCTTGGCTAAAGCCCGACTCCATGTTGCCGCCGACAATGCCGTTGACGTTCGCGACGGAACCGTTCGTTGCCACCGCCGTCGATACCAGCGCCGGTGGGTTCGATATCGAATTCGCTATCATGCCGCCGACCGGATAGTAGGTGCCGGCGGTGCCGCCGGTGCCGATCCGGAAGAATGCCGGAGCTTGCGCAATGGCAGCGGTGACGCCAGCCAGTGTCAGCAGCGCCAAGCCTGCGATCCTGACTTTGGATTTCATCCTCATGCGTCGATTTCCTTCTGATGCTGATGACCGCCCGTCGCGGTTTCGACGGGGACCGTAAGAGGCGGCAGCGCCGCATGTCAAACGGTCGAATTAAGGCAACCGTCAATCTCTTCACGCGACTTTGACAGCTTGAGGACTTGCCGATTGTCAGTGATTGCCGTTTCGTGGTCGCAATTCCGCAATCATCAAAGGAATATCGCCATGATGACCGCTAATCGGTCACGACGTTCCAGAACGCTCTCGACCATTGCCGGGTTTGGGTTTGTCACATCAGTTGTCGCGGCACACAGCCCGGCCTCGCTTGCCGACGCGATTCCTGGCAGACCCGCGCCTGAATTCACCGCCACTGACAGCAATGGCAAATCGGTCAAGTTGACCGACTTCAAAGGGCGAACTGTCGTCCTCGAATGGACCAACGACGGCTGCCCCTATGTCCGCAAGCACTATGGTTCGGGCAACATGCAGGCGCTTCAAAAGGCAGCCGCCGACAAAGGCGTCGTCTGGCTGTCGGTGATCTCGTCGGCCAAGGGCGAGCAGGGATACGTCGATGGCGGTGGCGCAAACAAGCTCACCACCGAACGCAAAGCCTCTCCTGCGGCGGTTCTGCTCGATCCGGCCGGCGCGATCGGTCGTGCCTATGGCGCCAAGACGACACCCCACATGTACGTCATCGATAAGGATGGCCGGCTCGCTTACAATGGTGCAATTGACGACAGGCCGACGTCGAACGTCGCCGACGTCAAGGGTGCGCGCAACTACTTGACGGAAGCACTGGCGGCCGTCGTCGAGGGTAAGCCAGTGGCTGTCGTGTCGACGCGGGCGTACGGCTGCTCAGTGAAGTACCAATAGATGTGCACGCATCATCCCGGATGATTATCTCCGGGATGATGCATACAGCGTAGCAACAATCGCTGGATTACTGCGGCTTGGGTGCGACAGGAGCAGCTTGTGGCGCCGCATCCTGGCCGCCAGTCTTGCCCATTTTGCCGCCTTTGCGCATAGGCAGACCGGCAAGGGCCTGAGCGCAAGCTGGCGATACCTTCGCCTCGTTCTCACGCAAGCAGCGCATCACGCCGCCACGGCCCTTCTCGGCGGTAGCGCAAACCGACTGGACATCGGCCTGGCAAGATTGCCGAACCTGCTTGCGGGCCTCCTTGCCAGCGCCCTTCCCCATGCGCTCCTGCATTGTCGCCATCACCGCCTGGCATTCAGCCGACGCTTTGGCCTTGTTTTCGACGAGACACTTCATGCGGCCACCGCCGCGACGCTCGACGTCGGCGCAAAGCGCCTTCATGTCGGCGCGGCAAGCTGCCATCGGTCGATTGCCTTTACCGCCTTGCCCGTCAGCGCCCGGCTGCGGTGCCGGCGCGGTCTGGGCGAAAACTGCGAATGTTGCGGCGACGAGTGCCGCCGATGAAAGCCCGAGGCCCTTGAGTGTATTGCTGATCATGGCGATGTCCTGGCTGCTGGGTAGCGGTTGATCACAAGAAGGAATGCTTGGAGGCATCCGGTCCTTGTGATGAAAACGCCGCGCGCAGCTATCATCCGTCGCGAGTACGGACCTTCAACGGATTAACTTTCGGTCAGGTGGCATTCGGCCGCACGCGCGGCACCGGCACCACCTCGCCACCATCGATGGCAAGCGCGATCTCGCCGCGCTTAAGACTGAGTGCAGTCTCGCCGAACAGGTCGTGTCGCCACCCCTTGAGCGCCGGAATGTCCGGGTTGGCTTCGGTGGCGATGCGTTCAAGATCGTCGGCATTGGCGATCAACCGTGAAGCCACGCCCTTCTGCGCCGCGAGCGATTTCAGCAGCACTTTCAGCAGTTCAACCAATGCTGCGGCCTCGGCTGAAATTGCCTGCCCCTTGGGCAACGGCGGCACCGATTTCTGGTCGCGGGCGAGACCAAGCCTCACCACTTCGACGATTTCGCGCGCGCGACCCGAGCGGGCGAACCCATCGGACAACGTGCGCAATTCGCCGAGCTTGGCGGTATCGGTCGGCGCTTGATTGGCGATGTCGTAGAGCGCTTCATCGCGCAAGATGCGGGCGCGCGGCACGTCCTGCGCTTGGGCCAGACGTTCACGCCAAGCTGCCAGCTCCATCAGTACGCCAAATGCACGGCGATTTTTCACCCTTACCTTCAACCGCTGCCAAGCATCTTCCGGGTTTTGAATATAGGTTGCGGCGGTGGTCAACTCCGCCATTTCCTCGGTCAGCCAATCAGTACGGCCGCTCTTTTTCAGCGTCGCCTTGAGATGGTGATAGACATCGCGCAGATGGGTTACGTCGCCGAGCGCGTAAACGAGTTGCTGCTCGGAAAGTGGCCGACGGCTCCAGTCAGTAAACCTGGATGACTTATCTAGATCAGCCCCAGTGATGCGTTTGACTAGATTGACATAGGAAATGCTATCGCCGAAGCCACAAACCATGGCGGCGACCTGGGTATCGAACATCGGCGTCGGAATGACGCCAGCCTGCACATAGACGATCTCGACGTCCTGGCGGCCAGCATGAAACACCTTCTCGATGCTGGTGTTCGCCATCAGCGCATAGAACGGAGCCAGATCCAGGCCGGGTGCTATCGGATCGACGAGATACTCCGACTCGGGCCCCGCCATCTGGATCAGGCACAGCTTGGACCAGAATGTCTGCTCACGCAGAAATTCGGTATCAACCGTTACATATTCGTGGCGGCTAAGCTCGGCGCAGGCAGCGGCGAGTTCGTCCGTGGAGCTGATCAGTCGCATGAAGCGGATATAACTCAGGACGGCCGCCCTGTCCCTGCTTAGCTGTGCATTTCTAGCAACACTATAGCGAAAACGGCCACCCTTTGGGGGTGGCCGTCTGAGATAATTGCAGCCAGCGCCTCCGTCCGGCGCCGACGCTCGTTAGCTACGATCGCGACGCGGCGGACGGCGATCGCCACCACCTTCACGACGCGGCGGACGGCTCTCGAAAACCTCTTCCGGCTCGCCTTCGGCGCGCGGGATTTCCTTGCCGCTGTCCTGGTCGACGATCTTCATCGACAACTTGGTCTTGCCGCGATCATCGAAGCCCAAGAGCTTGACCCAGACTTCCTGGCCTTCCTTGACCACTTCGTTCGGATGGTTCGGACGCATCTTGGAGGTCAGCTGCGATACGTGGACGAGGCCGTCCTTGGCACCAAAGAAGTTCACGAAGGCGCCAAACTCCATCAGCTTGACCACTTTGCCCTTATAGATGGTGCCGACTTCCGGTTCCGATGTGATCTCGCGGATCATCTGCAACGCCTTCTCGATCAACTCTTTCTTGGCGGCGGCGACCTTGATGGTGCCGTCGTCGTCGATGTCGATCTTGGCGCCGCTGACTTCGACCATGTTGCGGATAACCGAGCCGCCCGAGCCGATTACTTCACGGATCTTATCGGTCGGAATCTTGATGGTCTCAATGCGCGGTGCGTGCTCGCCGAGTTCGGTGCGGGCACCGCCGATGCCCTTGGCCATCTCGCCAAGGATGTGGATACGGCCGTCACGGGCCTGATCGAGCGCGATGCGCATGATCTCTTCAGTGATGCCAGCGATCTTGATGTCCATCTGCAAAGACGTCACGCCATTGGCGGTGCCAGCGACCTTGAAGTCCATGTCGCCGAGGTGATCTTCGTCACCGAGAATGTCGGAAAGGATGGCGAAGTCGTTGCCTTCCTTGATCAGACCCATGGCGATGCCGGCCACCGGCGACTTCAGCGGCACGCCCGCGTCCATCAACGCCAGCGAAGTGCCGCAGACCGTCGCCATCGACGACGAGCCGTTCGAACTCGGTGATCTCGGAGACGACGCGGACAGTGTAGGGGAACAAATCCGGGCCTGGGATCAGCGGGTTCAGTGCGCGCCATGCGAGCTTGCCGTGGCCAATTTCACGCCGGCCAGGTGAGCCCATGCGGCCGGTCTCACCAACCGAATAGGGAGGGAAATTGTAGTGCAGCATGAATCGGGCCTTCTTAGTCCCTTCCAGGCTGTCGATGTACTGCTCATCCTCGCCAGTGCCCAAGGTGGCAACAACCAGCGCCTGGGTTTCGCCACGAGTGAACAACGCCGAGCCGTGGGTGCGCGGCAGGACATGAACCAGCGACTCGATTGGACGGACGGTCTTCAGATCACGGCCATCAATGCGCTTCGAGGTACGCAGGATATCGCCACGCACGACATCGGCTTCGAGTTCCTTGAACACGGTGCCGAGCAGAACCTGCTCGTCGGCGTTTGCACCTTCCGGCAGCAAGGTCTTGACCTTGGTCTTGGCGGCTGCGACCAGATCCTGGCGCTTCTGCTTCTGCGGCGTCGCGAAGGCGGCGCGCAGGTCGGCCTCGACCAGTTCCTTGACCTTGCCCGAGTACTTTGCCTTGTCGGGCAACTTGATGTCGACCGGCTCCTTGGCGGCCTTCTCGGCCAGCTTGATGATCGCCTGGATCACCGGCTGGGCATTGCGGTGGCCGAACATCACGGCTTCCAGCATCTGCTTTTCCGACAGTTCGTGCGCCTCGCTCTCGACCATCATGACGGCGTCGTGGGTGCCGGCCATAACCAGATCGAGCTTGGTCTTTGCCATCTCGTCGCACAGCGGGTTCAGCACGTATTGGCCGTCGATCATGCCGACACGGGCAGCGCCGACTGGACCCAGGAACGGCACGCCCGAAAGGGTGAGCGCTGCGGAAGCTGCGACAAGGCCGACGATATCGGCATCATTTTCGTTATCGAACGACAGCACGGTGACGACGACCTGAGTCTCGTTCTTGAAGCCATCGACGAACAGCGGACGGATCGGGCGATCAATCAGACGTGAGGTCAGCGTCTCTTTCTCGGTCGGGCGGCCTTCACGCTTGAAGTAGCCGCCGGGGATCTTGCCGGCCGCATAGGTGCGTTCCTGATAGTTCACGGTGAGGGGGAAGAAATCGATGCCGGGCTTCGCCGACTTGGCGGCGACGACAGTCGCCAGCACACTGGTCTCGCCGTACTGAGCGACGACGGCGGCATCGGCCTGACGCGCCATGTGGCCGGTCTCGAGGCTGAGCTTGCGGCCGCCCCATTCGATTTCAACGCGATGAATGTCAAACATGAGTTTCGTCTTTCGTTCGGTTTCGTTCATTGGCGTCGAGTGCCCGCGGATCGGGCATCAACGCAGACTGCGCCGAAACCCCGTTCGATCGGGGCCAGCGCAGTCGCAGTTCAGGTATCGCAAAGCTTAGACTGCCTCGCGTAACACAGCCTTGACCAACAGCGAGTTGCAAGGGCTGTCGGCATGCGATCAGCGGCGAATGCCGAGCTTATCGATGATCTTCTGATAGCGCGGTTCGTCCTTGCGCTTCACGTAATCGAGCAACTGCCGGCGCAGCGCGACCATCTTGAGCAGTCCGCGGCGCGAGTGGTTGTCTTTCTTGTGGATCTTGAAATGGTCGGTCAGGTAGTTGATCCGTTCGGTCAGGATCGCAACCTGCACTTCCGGTGAGCCGGTATCGTTCGGCTTCAACGCGTTCTCTTTGATCACGGCAGTCTTAGCGTCCTTGCGGACAGGTCTAATCAGCGACATCGGGCATCCTTTCTAGTTGATCGTGAAGGATGGGGCCTTGTTCAGGGCACCCTGATAGTGGCCGCGGCCGGGATGTCGTCCAGCCGGGTCACAAGTTAACGCGTGGCTCAAAGGCCACGCGTTGGGCGCTATATAGCTGAATGCACGGGAAAGGCGAGGAAATTGTGCGGTGCGCCTATTCCAGGTTAAACACACGGGTCGGGCGCAGTTCGCCGCGCTCGATTTCGCCCATGGCGACGAGTTGGCCTTTGCAGACGGCATAGACCTCGCCCTGCATGATCGGCGCATCGCGTCCACGGATCAGCACCGGCTGGCCCAGTCGAAGCCGGCCGGCATCGTTCGATGACACTTGCAACTCGACCATGCCGGTAAGCGCGGTCTCGATCGGCATCAGGCAGCGCATCAGTTCGATGCCGCCGTCGTCCTGCTTCGCCAACTCCTCGAGTTCGGCAAGCGTGATCGCCTGATCCTCGCCGAACGGGCCGACGCGGGTACGGCGCAGCTTGATGACATGGCCAAAGCAGCCAAGTGCGCGGCCAAGATCGCGGGCGATGGCACGGACGTACGTGCCCTTGCCGCAGGTCGCCTCGAACACGGTGGTGGCGTCATCCGGCATCTCAACTATGCGCAGTGTGTCAATCACGACCGGTCGGGCTTCGAGGATGACTTCCTCTCCGTCGCGGGCGAGATCATAGGCGCGCTGGCCGTCGATCTTGATCGCCGAGAATGCCGGAGGGCGCTGCATGATCTCGCCGGTGAAGCTCGGCAGCAGCGCTTCGATCGCGGTCATGGTCGGGCGGGCGTCGCTGGTCTCGGTCGCACTTCCTTCGGTGTCGTCGGTGGTGGTCTCGACGCCCCAGCGCACGGTGAACCGGTAAGATTTCTCGCCGTCGACCGCGGACGACACGGTCTTGGTCGCTTCGCCGAGCGCAATCGGCAGGATGCCGGTGGCCAACGGATCGAGGGTGCCGGCGTGGCCGGCCTTCTGCGCCTCAAATAGCCAGCGGACTTTGCCCACGGCTTGCGTCGAGGTCATTTCCAGCGGCTTGTCGAAGATCAACCAGCCGTTGACCCGATTGCCTTTTTTGCGTCGTGCCATTTGGTTCGTAAAGTCGTGAGTTCGCCAAGTCGTGAAGTCGTGTATTCAGGTATCGAATTACTGCGGAAAACCACCCGCATGTCGCGCACGAATTGGCGACTTGGCGAGTTCACGATTTCACGCGCTCTATTCCTTCTTTGCCGTATCCTGCCGCACCTTCGGGCTCGCCAGCAGCATGTCGATGCGCATCGCTTCCTCGAAAGTATTGTCGTCCTTGAAGCGAATCTCGGGCGAGAACTGCAGGTCGAGGGTCTGGGCGATGCGGCCGCGAATGTAGCGCCGGTTCTTTTCCAGCGCCGCGATTACCTTCTCGGTATCCTTGCCGCCGAGTGGCATGACGAACGCGGTCGCGAGCCTCAGATCCGTCGACATCCGCACCTGCGTGATCGTGATCACGTGGCTGGCGATGACGTCGTCGTGGATCTCGCCACGCGCCAGCATCTCCGCCACCACGTGCCGGATCTGCTCGGCGACGCGCAGCATCCGCTGCGTCGGCGCTCTGGCGGAGGAAGATTTTTTACGAGACATGCATCTCTCCTGCCGCGGGAGCGGCAGTCGATCGACCGCCTGCCTCGCCGCGAGACTTACAAGCTGCGCTTGATGGTCTCGATGTTGAAGCACTCGATGACGTCGCCGGCGCGGATGTCCTGGTAGTTGGCGAAGCTCGCGCCACATTCCTGGCCCGTTGGCACTTCCCTCACGTCGTCCTTGAAGCGCTTCAAGATCGACAGTGTGCCTTCGTGGATCACGACGTTTTCGCGTATCAGGCGCACCTTGCCGCCGCGCTCCAGCTTGCCATCGGTGACGAGGCAACCGGCGACCTTGCCGAACTTGGTGATCGTGAACACTTCCTTGATCGTGGCATTGCCGAGGAATACCTCGCGCAACGTCGGTGCCAGCAAGCCCGACATCGCCGCCTTCACGTCATCCACGAGGTCGTAGATGATGTTGTAGTAGCGGATCTCAATGCCCTGCATGTCGGCGGCAGCCTTCGCCTGCACATTGGCGCGGACGTTGAAGCCGATGACGATCGCCTTCGAGGCGTTGGCGAGAGCGACGTCCGACTCAGTGATGCCGCCGACGCCGGTATGGACAATGCGGGCCATTACTTCATCGGTGCCGAGCTTCTTCAGCGAGCCAATGATGGCTTCCACCGAACCCTGCACGTCGCCCTTGATGAGCAACGTGAATTCCTTCTGGCCGGCGGCATCCTTGAGCGACTGCATCATCTGCTCAAGAGTGCGTGGCGTACCAGCGGAACCCAGCGTCTCGCGGCGCTTGCGAACACGATAGTCGGTAATCTCGCGGGCACGGGCCTCGCTCTCCACAACGGCAAACTGGTCGCCGGCTTCCGGCGCACTGTCGAAGCCAAGCACTTCTACGGGAACCGAGGGACCGGCGTCCTTGATCGGATCGCCCTTGTCGTCGAGTAGAGCGCGAACGCGGCCCCAGGCCATGCCGGCAACGACAATATCGCCGACCTTGAGAGTACCGCGCTGCACCAGCAGCGTACCAACCGGACCGCGACCGCGCTCCAGCTTGGCTTCGATGACGAAGCCTTCAGCCGAACGCAGCGGGTTGGCCTTCAATTCGAGCACTTCGGCCTGCAGCGCGATGGCCTCAAGCAACTTGTCGAGGTTCATGCGCTTGGTTGCCGAAACCGGCACGTCCTGCACGTCACCCGACATGCTTTCGACCACGATCTCGTGCTGCAACAGGTCGGTGCGCACACGTGTCGGATCGGCGTCCGGCTTATCGATCTTGTTGATCGCGACGATGATCGGCACGCCGGCAGCCTTGGCGTGATTGATGGCTTCGACCGTCTGCGGCATGACGCCGTCGTCGGCTGCGACCACCAACACGACGATATCCGTCACCTTGGCGCCACGAGCACGCATGGCGGTGAACGCCTCGTGGCCGGGGGTGTCGATGAAGGTGATCTTTTGGCCCTCGGGTGTCTTCACCTGATAGGCGCCAATATGCTGGGTGATGCCGCCGGCTTCGCCGCTCGCCACATTGGCCTTGCGGATGGCGTCGAGCAGCGATGTCTTGCCGTGGTCGACGTGGCCCATGATGGTGACGACCGGTGCGCGCGGCTCCAGGTGATCGTCCTCGTCCTTGGCGCCGATGAAGCCTTCGAGCACATCGGCGTCGGTCACGCGCTTCGCCGTGTGGCCGAATTCGGCGACCAGCAACTCGGCGGTGTCGGCGTCGATCACGTCGGTGATCTTGTGCATGGCGCCGCTCTTCATCAGAACCTTGATGAGATCGACGGCCCGCTCAGTCATGCGGTTCGACAATTCCTGGATCGTGATCGCCTCGGGAATGATCACCTCGCGCACAACCTTGTCGCGCGCCTGGGGAACGCCCATCGCCTTGAGCTTTTCGCGTTCGCGCTTGCGCTTCAGCGAGGCAAGTGACCGCTCGCGCTGGCGCTCGTCGAACGCATTGGTGATGGTCAGCTTGCCGCGAACGCGGCCTTCCTCGGTACCGGGCTTGGCGACCGTGCTGCGAACGATCTTTCCGCCCTTCTTCTTGGCGCGGTCGTCGTCCTCGGTCTCGGGCACCATGGCAAGCTTGCCAGTGCGCCGCGCCGCTTCGGTCTCGCCCTTCTTGGCCAAACTCTCGGGCGGCTTCGGACTGGGACGATCAGCGCGCGACACAATCATCGGACGTGTCATGCCAGCGGGTTTCGCTGGCGCTTCCTCCGCGACCGGAGCCGCAGCGGGAGCAGCGGAGATTGCGGCCGGAGCCGACGTCGAAGGAACGGCTGCGGCATCAAGCGATGCCGCAGCATCGGCCGTCGTGACCACCACTTCAGCGACCGGAGCCGGCGGCTCGACCACGACCGGCGCGGGTGCCACTTCGGGTTCCGGATCGGGCTCGCCCTTGGCCTGCGCGGCGGCCAACGCAGCAGCATTGCGCTCGGCGCGCGCGGCGGCTTCTATCGCTTCCTGGCGCTCACGCTCAACGCGGTTGCGCTCTTCCTCGACGCTGCGTTCGTTGGCGGCGGCGAGTGCCTTCGATCGGGCAACGCGTTCCTCCTCGGAAAGCGTGCGCAACACTGCCCCGGGCTTCGACTGCTCGGGCCTGCTGGGACTTTGGCCAGCCGGTGAACCAGGCTTCTTGGCGACGGTCGTTCGTGCGGGGGCGGCCGCAACCACCGGGCGGGCGGGTGCTGGCTCGTCGCCGTCCTTGACGCTGCGCGAGCGCTTCTTCTCGACCACCACCGTCTTGGAGCGGCCGTGGCTGAACTTCTGCTGCACATGGCCGGACTCGACCCGCTGCACCAAGCTAAGTGGCTTGCGCCCGCCTGCCGCAGAGGTCTTATCGGTAGTTTCTTTCGGTTCGCTCATACCAGATCCGTTTTCCCGACATTCAAGCGGCTCAACCCGACCTAACAAACCACCCCCTGGCGGCCGTCCGGATCAATCCGTAATTTCAATGCTCCGGCTCCCTGCCTGCACACCGATCCCTTGGACCGAAAGGCAGCCATGTCACCGAATGATCAACAGATTACTCTGCTGCCAATTCACGCGCAGACGAGGAATTATTTGACCGGTAGCGGCCAAGGCGCTCGGCTTCAATCGAGAACCTGATCGTCGCGCCACCAGCGCTCAAGCCAGCATGTACCACATTTTCCCTGCCTGTAGCCAAATCCAATTGTGCGATTGTCAAATCCTTGGCGATGCGTGGCTCGCGACCTAGATCGGCGGCGACGGCCCGCCATTTCCGATCAAGCTTGTTGCAGCCATCGTCAGCCGCCTCGACCGCATGCAGCAGGAACGTCACGTTGCCTTTGCCGAGTTCCGAGTCGATCTTCGAAAACCCGGTTACCAGCAAGCCGGCCTTGTTCGCCAACGAAAGCGACTCAATCACCCGATTGACCATGAGACGCTCGATCCGAGCCCCCAAGTCCTCAGGTATTTTAACTTGACGTTTCAAACTCTTGGCGAACATTTTTTTCGCCACGGCTTGATCGACACAAGCCGCACTACAGGTCACCCAGACGCCTCGACCCGGCAGCTTGCGGGCAAGATCCGGAGTAATAGTCCCATCAGGTGCGGGCACGAACCGGATCAATTCAGTCGGCAGGAGTTCGGCGCGTGTCACGATGCACGTCCGCAAGCTGGGCTTCTGCCCCTTGCGCACGGGATCGATATCAGCGATTGCCGCCTCTGCCGTCATGCTTGATCCGTCTCCAACTCACGACACTTGTTACGTCAAGCCGCAGGAGCGGCATCGTCGGTCGCGTCCTCGGCGACCTCCGGCTGCTCCAGGTCCTCGGCCTTGATCCAGCCAGCCAACACGCGCGCCGACATGATCAAATCCTCGGCGGCCTTGCGATCGACATCGAAGCCTTCGAGGAAGCCCTTGTGGCGAACCGCCTCGGCATCCTTTTCCTTCTTGCGCTCGGTCCAACCGATCAGGTCGTCGGTCGCGCAATCAGCCAGATCTTCCAGCGATTTGACGCCGTTCTCGCCGAACGCCACCAGCATCGCCGTTGTAACGCCGGCAACCTGCGCCAGATCGTCGGCAACACCGAGTTCGCGACGCCGATCGTCGCGAGCCTTTTCCTGTTTTTCGAGATATTCGCGGGCGCGAGTCTGGATCTCTTCCGCCGTATTCTCGTCGAAACCGGCGATATGCGCCACTTCCGACAATTCCACGAATGCCACTTCCTCGACGCTGGCAAAACCTTCCGTCACCAGCAATTGGGCAATGACCTCGTCGACATCAAGGGCCTCCATGAACATCGCCGAGCGCTCGGCGAATTCCTTTTGGCGGCGCTCGCTCTCTTCCTGCTCGGTCAGAATGTCGATATCCCAGCCGGTCAGTTGCGAGGCCAACCGCACGTTCTGGCCGCGCCGACCGATTGCCAGCGACAACTGCGCTTCCGGCACCACCACTTCGATGCGGCTCGCATCCTCGTCGAGCACGACTTTCGACACTTCGGCAGGGGCCAGCGCGTTGACGATGAATGTCGCCGCATCCTGGTTCCACTGGATGATGTCGACCTTCTCGCCTTGCAACTCGTTGACCACGGCCTGTACACGAGCGCCGCGCATGCCGACGCACGCGCCGACTGGATCGATGGAGGAATCCTTGGAGATCACCGCGATCTTGGCGCGAGAGCCCGGATCACGGGCAACCGACTTGATTTCCACGACGTTGTCGTAGATTTCCGGCACTTCCATTGCGAACAGCTTCGACATGAACTCCGGCCGCGCGCGAGACAGGAAGATCTGCGGTCCGCGCGGTTCGCGGCGCACGTCGTAAATGTAGGAGCGGATGCGATCGCCATAGCGAGGCACTTCGCGCGGGATCATTTCGTCGCGACGGATGACGCCTTCGGCGCGACCAAGATCGACGATCACGTTGCCGTATTCGACGCGCTTGACGGTGCCATTGATGATTTCGCCGACACGATCCTTGTACTCGCCGTACTGGCGCTCGCGCTCGGCCTCGCGCACTTTCTGAACAATGACCTGCTTGGCGTTCTGGGCGGCGACGCGGCCGAAGTCGAGCGGGGGCAGGCCTTCTGCGATGAAATCGCCAATCTTGGCATCGGGATTGCGGCGCTTGGCATCGGCCAGCGTAATCTGGGTCAACTCGTTCTCGACGTCCTCGACGACTGCCATCACTCGCGACAGTCGCGTCTCGCCCGTCTTCGGGTCGATTTCGCAACGTATATCGTTCTCGGCGCCGTAACGCGATTTCGCCGCCTTCTGGATCGCGTCCTCCATCGCCTCGATGACGATCTTGCGATCGATCGTCTTCTCGCGCGCGACGCTATCGGCGATCTGGAGCAGCTCCAACCGATTAGCACTTACGCCTGTAACCGCCATGGTCTCTACCCTTATTCCTGGTTCGAACCTTCGTCAGAGCCGGCCTCGACGCCGCGCTCCTTCAACTTTTTCGCACGCCGGAGCGTCTCGCGAATGAGATCGTCGGTCAGCATCAGCTTGGCCTCGCCGACCAAAGCGATCGGGATACCCAGCACCTGTAAGCCAACCTTGTCGAGTTCGCACTCGATACGGACTTCATTGTTCTCGAAGCCGTCGAGAATCCCGCGAAATCGCTTGCGGCCGTTGACCGGCTGGTTCAGTTCGATCCTGGCCTCGAAGCCGGACCAGTCCTCGAAATCGGACGGCCGCACCAATGGCCGGTCGATGCCTGGCGACGACACCTCAAGTCGATAGGCGCCCGGCAACGGGTCATAAGCATCCAGCACCGGCGACAATTGCCTGGACACCAATTCGCAGTCGCCCACCGACATCGTGCCGTCCGGTCGCTCGGCCATTATCTGCAGGGTCAGATCTTCCTTGCCCGAGATCTGAACCCGGACCAAACGAAAACCAAGATCGACGAGCGCCGGCTCGATCAGCGTGGCAATGCCAGCCGCAAGCCCACTCTCGTGGATAAATCTTTCGTCCAATGACGCGCTGTTTTCGTGATCGTCCATTCGGCCCGATGTATACACGCGAAACCCATCTCAGGCCCATCAAAACAAAAAGAGCGGATCCTTTCGGACCCACCCCAAAGTTGAGATGATCATGAGCACTTTCTGCGTATACTTTGGCCACGTCCGCGTCAATATGAATCTGTCGCATAGCTTGAGAAATTCGCGATGCAAAGTCGAGCTTGGTAAATCGCCAAGTCGGCTAGACACGCTCGAACCTCAGGAAGTAACTGCAGCGCTCTTCACGAATTGCCTTCTTTTGATAGCGAGTGACCGGCCAGTCGCAGCCCTGCACACGCCAATCGGCGGGACAGGTGGCGGTCCAGCGGAATGCCGCTTGATGTGCAATCGCCTCAAGGATCGTCCGGGCGTAGTCGCCGATGTCGGTCGCCACGCGCAGCTGCGAACCGGGCTTCATCACGCGCGCCAGCAACGACAGGGTCGGTCCCGACACCAGCCGGCGCTTGCGATGCCGCGCCTTCGGCCACGGGTCCGGAAACAGCACGAAGGCCCGATCGATTGAAGCCGGCGGCAGCCAACGCAGGACGTCGCGCGCGTCGTCGTCATGCAAGCGGACGTTCGACAGGCCCTGCTCCTCGATGCGCGCGAGTACCTTGACCACGCCGTCGATAAATGGCTCGCAACCGATGATTGCGGCGCCAGGGTTGGCCGTTGCCTGGGCCACCAGATGCTCGCCGCCACCGAAACCGATTTCGAGCCATGTCGCCACCGCGCCCGTTACGAGGGCCGACGCCAATTCATCCGCAAGCGGCGCGCGGCAGTCGAGCGGCAGTCGAAGTCGCGGCAACAGTTCATCGACTAGATTTTGCTGGCGCGCGGTTAACGTCCGACCTCGACGACGCCCAAACGAACGCAGCTCAAGGTGCAGATCGTGGTCCAATTCGTCCTGGTCTTCGCTCATTGCCCATCCACCAACGAAAACGGCCGCGAAATCCGCGGCCGCTTCTAAATAGTGCGCGATTCGAAACCTACCCAACCGCCTTCTTGATCGCGTCGGCGAGGTCGGTGCGTTCCCACGAGAAACCGCCGTCGGCTTCCGGCGCGCGGCCGAAATGACCATAAGCGGCGGTACGCTTGTAGATCGGCTTGTTGAGTTGCAGCTTGCGACGAATATTGGTCGGGCGCATCGGGAACAGTTCGTTCAGTACCTTCTCGAGCTTAGCATCGAGTTCGGCGCCGTGCTTGCTCGTGCCTTGAGTGTCGACCAGCAGCGACATTGGCTCTGGCCGACCAATGGCATAGGCGACTTGGATCATGCAGCGCTCGGCCAAGCCGGCAGCGACCACGTTCTTGGCCAGATAGCGGGCGGCATAGGCAGCCGAACGGTCGACCTTGGTCGGATCCTTGCCGGAAAAAGCGCCGCCGCCGTGAGGAGCGTAACCGCCGTAAGTGTCGACGATGATCTTGCGGCCGGTCAGCCCGCAGTCGCCATCGGGACCGCCAACCACGAAGTTACCGGTTGGGTTCACAAGGAAGTCGACGCCGCTCTTCGGCATCCAGCCCTTCGGCAGCGCCGAAGTGACGGCATCGCCAATCAAATCCTTGATCATCTCGGGCGTGTAATCGCGGCCCGTCGCCGAAGCCTTACGATGCTGCGTCGAAACGACGACCTTGGTGGCGCCAATCGCCTTGCCGTTCTCGTACTGGATCGTCACCTGGCTCTTGGCGTCTGGCAACAGATCGCCGAGCTTGCCTGAACGCCGTTGCTCGGACAGAATCTTGAGGATCTTATGCGAGAAATAGATCGGGGCGGGCATGAACGAGCCCTTCTCGTAGGCTTCGCTGTCGGTGCAGGCGAAGCCGAACATCATGCCCTGATCACCGGCACCTTCCTCACCCTGCTTCTCATCTACGCCCATCGCGATGTCGGCGGATTGGCCGTGCAGCAAAACCTCGACTTCCGCGCCGCGATGGGAAAACCCAACCTGATCGTAACCGATGTCCTTGATGACATCGCGAGCAACCTGGGTGAGCAACTCGCGATTGACGACCCACTCGTTCTGGCCGACGAACTGGTGGCTAGCGAATTTCTCGAACAGTGGCGCTTGGCCGCGACCTTCACCCGCGATCACAACTTTATTGGTGGTGACCAACGTTTCGCAGCCCAGGCGCGTGTTCACGGCGCTATTGTCGGCAATGCCGAGCTTCTGGTCATTCTCGAGAAACGTATCCAGGATCGCGTCGGAGATCTGATCCGCCACCTTGTCCGGATGGCCTTCGGAGACCGACTCACTAGTGAACAGGTACGATTGGCGTGCCACTGGACAACCCCGTTTGATGTAAAGACGCGCAGGTGCGCTCGTTTGATTGAGATCGCGCGCTTGTTTAAAGGCTTTGATGGCGGGGTCAAGGCAGAGCCAGCCAATCGTCCACCGTGCCTTGGTGTTTTAGGACGATGATTTCATCATTTGCATATCCAGCAGATCGCAACCTGGTTCAGGTCTTTGCGATGTCATTGGCCAGCGACCGAACCAGATCAACGATCGATCGGCGCACTTTGGGATCGGTGATCCGCGCGAACGCCTTATTGAGCTCCAGTCCTTCGCGGCTGCTGAGGAAGTCGGCCGCGTAATTCTCCAACGGCATCTCCGCAAATCCGAGCACGGCACCCGCTTCGTCGATCGCCGTCGACTGGCCCGGCAAATCCTCAAAAAAGTAGCCCACCTTGACGCCGAGAACCTTGGACAGTTCGAACAATCTGCTCGCACCGACGCGATTGACGCCCTTCTCGTATTTTTGCACTTGCTGGAACGTCAACCCCAATCGTTCGCCGAGCTTTTCCTGGCTTAGCCCAAGCAACATGCGGCGCAGCCTCACTCGGGTGCCGACGTGAACGTCGACAGGATTGGCTCGTCGGGAGCCTTTTTCATCTTGCTCGTCGGCGCTCAAGAGTGTGCTCGCGGCTGAAATACGTCGAACATCGATGGGATTTCGCGTGCCCCCACCGCCACTTCGTAGGTGCGCATTTGCAACCAGTCAACCGTGATGACCGCGTGCGTCGCAATGCAAAGTCGCCACGAACTGCAATTCGTGCGGTCCAAACTACGCATGCCGGCGCCAACCGACCAGCAAACACGCAAACAACAACCAAGTGCCAGCGAACAACATGTCACCGAACCTTGCGTAAAGCGGCGGCGACACCTCCTGTGGCAGATGAGCATCAATGCTGCCGCGCACATTCATGCCGAGGCGATCGATGATGCGGCCGGAAGGTGCGATCACGGCGGAGATGCCGTTGTTGGCCGCGCGCACCAGCGGCACGCCTTCTTCGACCGCGCGCACACGCGTCTGATGCAGGTGCTGACGCGGCCCGGTCGTATTGCCGAACCAGCCATCATTGGTGAGGTTGATCAGCATGCCCGGTCGCTCGTTGCCTTGCACGATGGCGGCCGGAAAGATCGCCTCGTAACAGATCAGCGGCCCTGCTTGCGGCAGACCAGGCACGGAAAGCAGCGGGCGCGGCTTGGGACCGATGCCGAAACCACCGCGCTGGCGCGCAAGCTGTTCGAGTCCGATTTTCTCCAACCATGATTTCAGCGGCAAGTACTCGCCAAACGGCACGAGGTGGATCTTGTCGTAGACGGCCACCGCGCTGCCGCCCTCACCGAACACCATCAGGCTATTGCGCGCCTCGAGTTCGCCGATCCGTCTCCACAGTTCGCAGTCCGCCCGATATCAGATGCACGACCCGGCGGCAGCATTTCGCCGATCATGGCCAGCGCCTCGGGGCTTTGCAGCGGCCGGAACGGCATCGCCGCTTCGGGCCAGATCACGTGCGTGATGTCGGCCATGGCTTCGTCGAGCGCGCCATCGGGACTGCGTTGCGACAGCTCGATATGATCGAAGAAGATCTGCCGCTGGTTCTCGGGCAGCCACTTCTCGCGCTGCGGCACGCTCGGCTGCACGATGCGCACTCTAACGCCCGGCAACAGCGTCGGCTTGCAGCATCGCCAGGCGCAGCGTGCCGAACGCCGCATCGCGGCCAGTGGCAGCACCGCGATCGGCCAACGCCGCACGAAGCTTGTCGCCGCGCGATCGCCAGCCAGCAGCACGCCAGGCGCGGCGAAGATCAGCACCGCGCCAGTGTCAATCCGTAGATGCCGACCAGCGCCGCCGCCTGCATCAACGGCAACGGCATGGTCAGCGCATAGCCGAGCGTGTTCCAGGGAAAGCCAGTCAGGATATGCCCGCGCAGCCATTCGCGTGGCCGACAGCGCCAGCGCCAGCGCCACCACCCGGCCGACGCCAGGCCGCGACAACTGCCGGCAGCAGCCGCGGCCGCCCGATAGAACAACGCAAGGCCCGCCGGCAGCAGCGTCACCGCGAACGGCAGCACCCACAGCGAACCGTTCGGCCTCGACCAGGAACGCCTCGCCGATCCAGAACAGCCCGAGCAGGAAATAGCCGAAGCCGAACCACCAGCCGCGGCCAGAACGCAGGCGAACCATCGCCGCCCGCGGCGCTCGCTGGACCCGATCGATCAGCCAGACCAGGACCGGCAGGTGACAAACAGCACCGGCCACAGAAAGAACGGCGCCATCGCCAGCACCGAGACCGCGCCCGGCCGACAAATGCGGCCAGCGCCGCGCCGCGCCGCCGGCAGACCCGGCACCATCGCGCCAGCCGCTCGCGACAGTCGAAGCGAGACTGCCAGCCACCTGGTGATCGCCAGCGCTCATGCTTTCGGCTGTGCCCTCAGGCGCTTGCGTCGGCCGACTTACCGGCGGACAGGCCGCCGCGCGTGTCGATGATCCTCAGGCGTCTTGACGCGGCGCGGATCGGCATCGAGCACCTCGAACTCGAGGCCGGCCGGATGGCGGATCGATCTCGCCGCGCGCCGGCACGCGGCCGACCAGGGCGAACACCAGGCCGCCCAGCGTGTCGATGTCCTCTTCCTCCTCGGGCGTCAGCAGCTTGACGCCGAGATGCTCCTCCAGCTCCTGCACCGGCGTGCGCGCCGAGGCGACCAGGCCGAGCTTGGGATCCTGGAGATGTGCGCATCCTCCGCCTCGTCGTGCTCGTCCTCGATCTCGCCGACGATCTGCTCGACCAGATCCTCGATCGTGACGAGGCCGTCGGTGCCGCCGTACTCGTCGACCACCAGCGCCATGTGGATGCGCGTCGACTGCATGCGGATCAGCAGGTTCATCGCCGGCATCGACGGCGGCACGTAGAGCACCGGCCGGCGGATCTTGGTCGGCGCGAGATCGGCTTCGCGACAGATCGAACGCTTCGACAGGTCCGGCAGCGCGTGCTCGGGGCTGCGGCGCCGTCACGGCGCCTTCGCGCGCCGTGTCGCCGAGTCATCGCACCATCAGCAACAGATCCTTGATGTGGATCATGCCGCGCGGATCGTCGAGCGTCTCGCTGGAACACCGGAATGCGCGAGACGCCGGCTCCTGGAACATGCGCAGCAGCTCGGCCAGCGGCTCGCTCTCGTCGGCGGCGATGATGTCGGCGCGCGGCACCATGACGTCCTCGACCCGCAGGGCGCCGAAGCGCAGCAGCCGCAGCAGCATCCGCGCTCCTCGGCGGAGAACGAGTTCGGCGCTTCTCGCTCCGTTCAGCGCGTCCTCGAGGGTCTCGCGCAGCGATCGGGCCGCCGGGCAGGCCGAGCCGGCGCGCAGCGCGGCGAGCCAGCCGAGCGTGTGGCGACGCTGCGGCATGCGCCGGGTCGGACGCCGTCGCTCGGCTGCAGCCGTCGCTGTCATGGCACCGTTGGATCGGCGGTCATTGTGCAGCCGGCGCGTCGGCCGCCTCCTCATAGGGGTTGGCGATGCCGAGTCGCGCCAGGATCTGCGATCTCGAGCGCCTCCATGACCTCGGCCTCGGCGTCGGTCTCGTGGTCGTAGCCCAGCAGATGCAGCAGGCCGTGCACGACGAGATGGCTGCAGATGATCGGCCGGCGCGATGCCTGCTCGCGCCGCCTCCGCGCATCACCGTCTCGGCAGCCGAGCACGATATCGCCGAGACGGCGCGCGCGCGCGTCGACCGCGCGGCATGCGCGGCACGGGAACGACAGCACGTTGGTCGGCTTGTCCTTGCCGCGCAAGTGGGCGTTGAGCGGGCGCACCGCCGCATCGTCGGCGAGCGCGACGCAGGCCTCGCGCCGGCAGCATTGCGGCAGCGCTGTCGGTGACGCCGACGGCCGCCAGCACCGGCGCCAGGATCGCGGCTCGACGTCGCCGAAGGCCGACCAGTCGCCGGCCTCCGCGACGATCTCGATCGAGCATGCGCTCGCGGAGGCTCGGGGTCTCGGTCGGCGCCGGCTGCCGACTGCGGCTGTCATCGTCGCTAGAACGTCGGCATCTTCAGACCTTCTTCGGCGGCGTGGCGCGTGTCGTAGGCCTCGACGATGCGGGCGACCAGATCGCGGCGCACGACGTCCGCGCCGGTGAAGCGGACCGCCTCGATGCCCGGCACGCCGTCGAGCAGCGCCACCGCCTCCTCGAGGCCCGACTTCTGGCCCGGCGGCAGGTCGATCTGCGTGGGATCGCCGGTGACCACCATCTTCGAGCCCTCGCCGAGGCGGGTCAGGAACATCTTCATCTGCATGCTGGTGGTGTTCTGCGCCTCGTCGAGAATGACGAAGGCGTTGGCCAGCGTGCGGCCGCGCATGAACGCCAGCGGCGCGATCTCGATGATGCCGGCCTCGAGGTCGCGCTCGACCTTCTCGGGCGGCAGCACGTCGTAGAGCGCGTCGTAGAGCGGCCGCAGATACGGATCGACCTTCTCGCGCATGTCGCCGGGCAGGAAGCCCAGCCGCTCGCCGGCCTCGACCGCCGGCCGCGACAGGATGATGCGCTCGACGAGGCCGCGCTCCAGGCAATGGGCGGCGAAGGCGACGGCGAGATAGGTCTTGCCGGTGCCGGCCGGGCCGATGCCGAACACCAGATCGATCTTCTCGAGCGCGCGCATATAGGTGCTCTGCGCCGGCGTGCGCGCCTTGACGACCTTGCGGCGGGTGGCGATCTGGGCCTGGCCGTCGCTGATCGCCGCGCGTCTTCCTGGCGCGCATGCCGGATCAGGCCGTCGAAATCGCCGGGGCCGATGTCGTCGCCCTTGGCGATGCGGGCATACAGCTGCTCCAGCACGCCGCGGGCGATGTCGCAGCCGCTTTCCGAGCCGGCCAGGATCACGACGTTGCCGTGCGCGTGCGCCTCGATGCCGAGCCGATCCTCGATCAGCGCCAGATGCGCGTCGTGCTCGCCGAGCAGCCGCGGCAGGAGCCGGTTGTCCTCGAAGGGCACGACCACCCGCTTCTTGGGCGGCGCTTGGACTTCTTGGGACGGGCCAGTCCGCCTGCGGGCGCAGGTCCACGATATGCTGTCAAATCGGCGTCTCCGGCGACGGTTGAGTTGCTGTAACCACCATTAACCTAGCACAGCCCGCGCGCCGATGCGATGACACCGGCAGGTGACGATCAACCGTCGTGTTGGCGGCTCAGGCCGCTTGCAGCGTGCCGGACAGGCTGTTCTGGCCGGCCGAGGCGATTGCGACAGGCAGAACGTGGCCGAGCAGCCTGTTCGCCGGCCTCGACGTGGACCAGCTGCAGATAGGGCGAGCGGCCGACCAGATGGCCCTCGCGCGCCCGTGCGCTCGAACAGCACCGGCACGACCTGACCGATGAAGCCGTCGTTGAACGACGTCTGCTGGTTTTCGAGCAGGTCCTGCAGTTCGCAGCAGGCGCGCCGATCTTGATCGCGTCCGGCACCTGCTCGTCCATGGTGGCGGCCGGCGTGCCGGGGCGGCCGCTGTACTTGAACGAATAGGCCTGGGCGAAGCCGATCTCGCGCACGAGATCGAGCGTCTGGCCGAACTCGGCATCGGTCTCGCCGGGAAAGCCGACGATGATGTCGGTCGACAGCGCGATGTCGGGCCGGGCCGCGCGGATGCGCTCGACCAGGCGGCGATAGTCGTCGGCGCGTGTGCTTGCGGTTCATGGCGGCCAGGATGCGATCCGCGCCGGCCTGGAACGGCAGGTGCAGGTAGGGCATCAGCTTCGGCATGTCGCCGGTGGGCGGCGATCAGGTCGTCGCTGCATGTCGCGCGGATGGCTGGTGATGTAGCGCAGCCGCTCGATCAGCGGCACGTCGGACAGGCGGGCGAGCAACTGCGCCAGCGACTGCTGCGCGCCGTCGGCGCCGACGCCGTGGTAGGCGTTGACGTTCTGGCCGAGCAGGGTCAGCTCGCGCACGCCGCGCTCGACCAGCGGCCTCGGCCTCGCGCACGATATCGGCGACCGGCCGCGAGTACTCCATGCCGCGCGTATAGGGCACGACGCAGAAGGTGCAGAACTTGTCGCAGCCTTCCTGCACGGTGAGGAAGGCCGCCGTCTGGCGCTGGGCCGGTGCGCTGCGGCAGTGCGGCGAACTTGTCGTCCTCGGGGAACTCGGTCTCGACGATGCGGCGCCCGGCGCGCATCTCGCCGAGCAATTCGGGCAACCGGTGATAGCTCTGCGGCCCGATCGACGAGATCGACCACCGGCGCCCGGCGGAGATCTCGGGCCCTCGGCCTGCGCCACGCAGCCGGCCACCGCGACAAGCGTCGACTTGCCCAGCGCCTGCCGCTCGGCCTTCACGTCGCGCACGCGGCCGAGGTCGGAATAGACCTTCTCGACGGCCTTTTCTCGGATGTGGCAGGTGTTGAGGACGACCAGATCGGCGTCCGCGATATCGCCGGTCTCGGTGATAGCCGGACGGCGCCAGCGCCTCGACCATCGCTCGCTGTCGTAGACGTTCATCTGGCAGCCAAACGTCTTGACGAAGACCTTCTTCGGTCCAGCCACTGCGTCTGCACGTATCGTCAGACATGTGCCCCTCGTCGCTCTTCGAGAACTGCGAACCCCGGCGGGAACTTAACGCAATCACGTTCCTAGGCGGTTACGCTATCCGCTCGAAACGTGCGAGTTATCAAAATGTTGCATTGCAGCATTCGACTTAAGGGGAAAACAGTTGCAACGCCACATCTACGGTCCACTTCGCCGAGGCCTTGGGAGCGGCGTGTGACACGTCCGCTCGACGTGCGCCGCTGGCCGGCGACTTCCAGCGGCTCGCCCGGCGGGCGATTGCGCAAACTGCGCACCACGGCGTGGCGCAATTCCGATCTCCACTGTGACGTGCCAGTGCCTTGCGATCGGCAAAGCTGTCGATCGCGACCGGCGGCGCCGATGACGATGCGGACATCGAGCGGACCGGCCTTGAGCAGCTTCCAGGCGTGGCTGCCCATCTCCATGTCGCCATACCAGCCGACAGCGGCCGGTCGGCGCGGCCGAGCGGCAGGCCGTGCAGGCGGCCGTAGACCACGGCGCAGGTCTGCACGACGGCATCATGCGGCACCTGGTCGCCCTTCGTGCCGGGCAAGACCGCGCCGAACAGCGACGTGCGCAGCGGCAGCACGCGGTTGCCGTCGGTCGAGGTGCCCTCGGCGAACAGCACCAGCGCATCGCCGGCCGCCAGTCGCTGCGGTCATCTCGCTGACGTCGTCTCGCCGACCGCAGTACGCCGGGTGCGATCGACGAACACGCTGCGCTGCAGCCGGGCGAGCTACGACACGAACGGCCAGCCGCCGACCTCCTTCTTGGCGATGAACGACACCGGCGCCACCGCCGACAGCACCGGAATATCGAGCCACGATGAATGGTTGGCGACGACCAGCACCGGCCGGTCGCGCGCAACCGCGCCTTCGATCTGCAGGCGGATGCCGAGCAGCCGGCAGACTTGCCGGTGGTACCAGTGCGGAAAAGCCCGCGCACCGCGTGAGGTCGTGCGCAGCAGTACCGCCTGCACCGGCATCAGCGGCAACGTCAGCGTTGCAAATCCAGCCATGACGGCGGTTGCACGCCATTGCCCTATCGAACGCGGGGACGGTTCGGAAATCACGGCCTAGTCTCGATCCAGGCTGCCAGGACGCCGCGTTCCTCGGCTGAGAGTTCAGTGATGTTGCCGGGCGGCATGGCGTTCGAGAGCACGCTGTTGAGCGCGATCTGCGCGCGCGTGCGCCTTTATCCGCTCGGCGTGTCGAGCATCACGCCCTTCGGCGCGCTGCCGATGCCCTCCCATACCGGCTGCGCGGCATGGCACATGCTGCAGCGCGAAATTACGATCTCTTCGGCCTGCGGCGAAGGTCACGGTGCCGGCGGCGCGCTTGATCGAGACGGCGGGAAAGGTCGACAGCCAGATGATGGCGATGCCGCAAACGGCCGACACCCCCATGTCCACCAGGGCGACGGCAGGCCCTTGTGTCGGCTGTTGTAGAAGTGCCGGATCACCGCGCCGATGATCATCACCAGCGCCAGGATCAGCCAGTTGAAGCGGGTGGCGAAGCGCCAGCGGATAATGGTTCGAGATCATCACGAACACCACCGGCAGCGTCAGGTAGTTGTTGTGCAGCGAGCGCTGCTTGCCGCGTGCGCCGAGCGCCGGATCGGGCGACGCGGCCGGCGATCAGATCAGCGACCACGCGCGCTGGTTCGGGATGATGATCATGGCAGACGTTCGCGACCATGATGGTGCCGATCAGCGCGCCCATCTGCATGTAGGCGCCGCGTCCGCTGAACACCTTCGTGAAGCCCCAGGCGAGCGCCACCAGGAACACGTAGCCGACCAGCGCCAGCGCGTGTCGTTGTCGCCCGAGCGGCGACTTGCACAGCCCGTCATAAACGATCCACCCGAGCACCAGCCCGCCGACGCTGATGGCAATCGCCTGCATCGGTGACAGCGCCATGACGCGCTGGTCGATCAGATAGAGCCGGCGCCGAGAATAATAGACGACGACCAGCAGCCCCATGCCGGACAGCCAGGTGGCGTAAGCCTCCCACTTGAACCAAGTCAGATGGTCCGGCATGCGGGCCGGCGCGACCAGGTACTTCACCATGTTGTAGAAGCCGCCGCCGTGCACCTGCCAGGCCTCGCCGTGCGCGCCCTCCGGCAGCCCTCGCGCTTGACTCAGGCTGAGGTCGAGGTGCACGAAATAGAACGAGCTGCCGATCCAGGCGATGCCGGCGATCACATGCAGCCAGCGCACCGCGAAGCTCAGCCACTCCCACAGGATCAATTCCAGCACGTCGCGAACCCCACCCAGCCTGCCGTTAACGTTCGATTAACTGTATGCTCCCGACAGTTGCGCTGAACAGAGGCGATTCGCCAATTGCACCGGAGCCGGGCACTTTGACCACGCTAGCCGACATCATGCGCGTCGACGGCGAACTGCCGCTGTCGAACGAGTTGGCTGGTAACCGTCGAGGCGTGGCTCGACCACATGGTGCTCGATCGCGGCCTGTCGGAAGGCACCCGCGAGGCCTACGCCCGCGACCTCGTCCAGTTCCTCGGCCACATCCGCCATGAGCGCGGCCGCGCGCCGGTGATGGCCGACCTCGCAAAACTCGACACCCGCACCATTCGCGGCTTCCTGGCGCGCCGTCGCCGGCAGGGCGTTTCGGGACGCACGCTCGCCGGCACGATGTCGGCGCTGCGCATGTTCTTCCGCTGGCTCGAAGCCGACCGAGACCTTGAAGAACCGCGCAATCCTGACCGTCGCCATGCCGAAAATTCCGCACAGTGTGCCGAAGCCGCTGACCGTCGGCCATGCCGCCAACGCGGTCGAGGAAGGCAGACGCGCCGAGATGGACTGGATCGGCGCCCGCGATACCGCCGTGCTGCTGCTGCTTTACGGCTCGGGCCTGCGCATCTCGGAAGCTCTCGGGCTGCTGGTCAAAGATGCACCGACGCCGGACCGCGATGTGCTGCGCATCGTCGGCAAGGGCTCGAAGGAGCGCGCCGTGCCGGTGATCCCGGTCACCATCGCCGCGATCGAGAGCTATCGCGCGCTGTGCCCATTCCCGCTCGAACCCGACGACATCCTGTTTCGCGGCGCCAAGGGCGGGCCGCTGTCACCGCGCATCATCCAACTCGCCATGGAGCGGCATTCGCGACGCAACTAAAACTGCCGGCAACCGCGACACCGCACGCGCTGCGCCATTCGTTCGCAACGCACCTGTTGTCGGCCGGCGCCGACCTGCGGCAGATCCAGGAACTGCTCGGCCACGCCTCGCTGTCGACCACGCAGGTCTACACCGAGGTCGACCGCGACCGGCTGCTCGCGGTGTACGACGCGGCGCATCCGCGGGCCTAGAGTGTGCGTGACTTCACAATTCGTAACCATGCAGCCACATCCGAGTGAAAGCACTTGTAAAGTACAGGGATATATTTTAAGATACGGCGACGAAGAACGAACATAGGATTCGCAGGGAGGCGCGGTTGGAAGATGAGCAGCCCTGGGCACCACGTGCTGCAACGAGCGCATCCGTGCAATGGCTCGGCAGCAAAACTTCGGTCTCGCATATAAACTGCACGCCGAGACCAAAGCTCGATCGAGCATTGTTGTATCGGACATCTTGTTCGTACTGAGGTTTGGCTTTGTTTTCTCGACGGCACACCAGCGACACGCCCTGGGTTCTTCGATACGCGATGGAGAACAACTCCCATAGCGACAGTAGAGACATACGTTTGATTGTAATACCGGACCCAAACGGTGTTTGCTCAACTAGTAACTGTAATGTGGGTCGACGACTGCAACGGAGCGGGTCGATCATCAGTGATGAGAGAGGTTCAGTGGCGAGCACCACTACACTGAGCGGTCTCCAGAAGTCTATATCAGCGGCATCTCGATACCGATGTGATGCGACGAGGTGATCATGGTCGTGCCATCATGAACTTCACAAGTCATCCGGCGTTGTCAGCCTCGCAGCATTGATGTCAACTTCGCTCTCGCGCTGCTACACCCAGCCACTCCGCACTGGCCCACCTCTCCTCGCTCCTCACCCTCTCCCTCCTTCACACGCTGAAGCTCGGCGCCGGCCTCCTAGCAGCGCCCCCCCTTATCCTCCTTTGCTCCCCCTACGCCCCCTTCTCACCCGCGCGCGTAAGAAGCGCGCATCCAGCGGGCCTAACCTGCCACCCGCATGAAGGTCGCCTGCAGCAGGGCGACGGCGGTGGTTTTGTCACCGTCGACCAGCGAAACGTCGATACGCGCCACGGTCACCGACTTGCCGGCGCGCAGCACTTGCCCTTCCGCTCGCAGCAGCGCGCCCTTGGCCGGGCGGATGAAATTGATCTTGTATTCGACGGTCACCACTTCGCTGCCGGCCGGCATCAGCGACAGCGCCGCATAGCCACCGGCGATATCGCCGATCGCGCCGATCGCGCCGCCGTGGAACAGTCCCTGCTGCTGGCCCACCACCTCGCCATACGGCAGTTCGATCGCGACCCGGCCGGGCGCGATTTCGCGCAAGACGCGCACCGAACGAGCGCATCATGCCCTGCCGTGCAAAGCTCGCGCGCACGACTTCGGCGAATTCCGGGATTGGCCGGCTGCAGGGTCGAGGTATCGGACATGGGGGCTAACTCGCTCGGTCGACGTTGCAGACACGGTCAGTAACGGCCATGCAGCATGGCGGCAAGCTGCAGCGGTTACGACGCTGCACTTGATCGAACGCAAGGAAGCGCTACGTTAGCGATGAGAAACAGCCGGGCTGGCCGTTGCCGACCGGCCCCAGGAATCGCAGATGTCCCAGATACTTGCCACCAGACCAGCCCCGCCGATGATCGACCCGTTCGGGCGGCATGTGAGCTACCTGCGCGTTTCGGTAACCGACCGCTGCGATTTCCGCTGCGTCTATTGCATGTCCGAGCACATGACGTTCCTGCCGAAGAAGGACCTGCTGTCGCTCGAGGAACTAGACCGGCTGTGCTCGGCGTTCGTCGACAAGGGCGTGCGCAAACTGCGCATTACCGGTGGCGAACCGCTGGTGCGCAAGAACATCATGTGGCTGTTCCGCTCGTTGTCGCGGCATCTGGGCACTGGCGCGCTAGACGAACTTACGCTGACCACCAACGGCAGCCAACTGCCGAAGTTCGCGCAGGAACTGGCCGATTGCGGCGTCAAACGCATCAACGTCTCGCTCGACACACTCGATGCCGACAAGTTCAAGGCGATCACCCGCTGGGGCGACCTAGCGCAAGTGATGGCCGGCCTTGATGCCGCCGACAAGGCTGGCCTGAAGGTCAAGATCAACGCGGTGGCGCTCAAGGGCGTCAACGAGCTTGAGATCGCCGACATGGTACGGTTTGCCCATGGCCGTGGCGCCGATCTCACCTTGATCGAGACCATGCCGCTCGGCGATATCGAGGAAGACCGCACCGACCAGTATCTGCCGCTGTCGATCGTGCGCGCGCCGACTGATGGACGAGTTCACGCTGGAGGACATCGCCTATCGCACCGGCGGCCCGGCGCGCTACGTGAGCGTCAAGGAGACCGGTGGCCGCATCGGCTTCATCACGCCGATGACGCACAACTTCTGCGAAAGCTGCAATCGCGTGCGGCTGACCTGCACCGGCACCCTTTATATGTGCCTCGGTCAGGACGACGCCGCCGACCTGCGCGGCGTGTTGCGTGCGTCGAGCGACGACGCGGCTCTATCACGCGCCATCGACGAAGCGATCAGCCGCAAGCCCAAGGGCCACGACTTCATCATCGACCGCCGCTCAAAAAAGCCCGCTGTTGCTCGTCATATGAGCGTGACCGGCGGCTAACCGCCAATGATCCCGAACTCGCTGAACGGGATGTAGTCGACCAGATCGCCGACGGCGACGTCGCCGGCATCCTCGGGGATGTCGATCAGGCCGTCAGCCGCGCGCAGGCCGGAAATAAGCCCGGATCCATCGCGCGCAAACTTGTCGACCGCCAGTCCATTCACTGTCTCGACCGACATGCCGCGCCAGAACTCGCGCCGGCCAGGCTTGCGGCCCTTGAACGCGAATGTCGCCGGCAACTTGTAGCGGCGCGGCTCGCGCCATGGCCCGCCACCGAGCCGATGCAGCAGTGGGAACACGTACATCAGGAAGCACACGAACACCGCAACCGGATTGCCCGGCAACCCGACGACGACACATGCCGGCCGTGCGGGAACGGATGCCCGTCCAATTTGCCCAAACATCATCGGCCGGCCCGGTTTGACCGCCAACTGCCAGAAATGACGCGAGCCGAGCGCCGCCAGCGCTCCCCCCATGTGGTCCTCGTCGCCTCGACTGGCACCACCTGTGGTTAGCACCACATCGTAGTTTTCCGCTGCCGCCGCGAGCTTCTGTCGAACCACCGCCGCATCGTCGCGCCAGATGCCAAGGTCCTCGACCTCGGCGCCGGTGAGTTCGATAAGCTGTCGCAACATCGGTGTGTTGGCGTCGTAAACCTGGCCTGGTCGCAATTCGCCAGAACCTGGCGGAACGATTTCATCGCCGCTGGCAACCACCGCCACCCGCAACCGCCGAAAGCAGGTGGGATTGGCTCGACCGATCGAAGCCAATGCCGCTAGGTCTTGCGGTCGCAGCCTGTGGCCCTCGTCGAACAGAAGCGTGCCGATTGCCAGATCCTCGCCAGCCTTGCGCACATTGGCGCCAACCTTGAGGCCTCCCGGTATCGCAACGGCATCATCATTTACGCGGCAATCTTCCTGCATCGCGACAGTATCAGTCCCGGCCGGCATGACGGCGCCGGTGAAAATGCGAGCTGCGGAATTGACCGACAGACCGTCCGCCAATGGATGCCCAGCTGCAGCCCGCCCAACAATATCGAACGTTTTGCCGCCAACCCGATCATAGCCTGCATGCGCGAAGGCAAAACCGTCGACAGCGGAATTTGTATGTGCGGGCACCGGCTGAACCGCGGCGATGGGTTCTGCAATGAAACGTCCGCCAGCGGCATCCAAGTGCACGCTTTCCACCCGGACCAAAGGGCGGACGTTGGCTTGCAGCAATGCCAAGGCCTCGGCATGTGTCAGGCGGCGATCGCCATGGGCGAAGCAATCATCGACAGCTATTGGAGACATTGGGCTCAGCCTTGTCACGTTCGTGATAAGGAGCCTCTATACTATGGATTGCACACGGACAGGGAGCACGCCGAAAGCCGATGCGCCAGTCCAAGAAAATGAACAAAACAAACAGGTCAATCTCAAACCGAAACAACGCCGCCGCAAGCGCTTCACGCGCCCAGACGCACCGAGGAATCCGACGACGCCTACTGCGCCTGCATCAACACGAACAGCCCGATTCCGAGAGCCGGACCGAGCAGTGTCGCCAACACCATCATTACAAACGGCTTCGCAACCATGACTATAACTCCCGCACGCTACAAACTGCGTTGGGGAGAAAAATCACTCCCCGCCACCTGACCACGAGTCCCTCAACTCTTGGTCATATGCACAGCATACACACTTCAGACAGTTTTGCCACAGATTTTTTCGCAACTGTCAAGAGACCAATTCCGCCCGTCGGCGTGCGACAAACTCTCAACAGACACATCCCTAGCGATTGCAAGGACTAAGTATTTTTGCGTCTGCGAAGTGGTCTTTGGACCACCGCATTGTGCAATGCAAGGCGTCGAACGTTGAAACACAATCACGACGCCGGCAAATTGGTGCCAATTTATCACAATCACTTGGCGTCGATTTGGCTGCAAATCGGCACCAAACGAGCCAACCGTCAACGCATATCGAACAATCGCAACTGTTTTTCGTCCTGCCCCTTGGTCTCATGCGCCAATTGCTCAATTCGATCAAACGGTACCTGCTCCGCATTGATCAGCGACCGTTGCGCCTTGATTGCGCGAACAAGACCTTCCTGCACGAGGTGGAACTCGCCGACCGTCTGGTTCGGCAGCACACGGGCCGGATCAAGACCACTCTCGCTTTGGAACGCGGCCCGCAGCTTGCGCAGAGCGGTGTCCTCACGCACGCGACCGATGAACCAACTCGTCACCTGATCCCGGCTCTTGTAGTCGAGATCGCCCGGCGACTGGGTCGCCAGCATGATGCCGAGACCGGCCGAACGGGCACGCTTCAACAGTGATTGCAGCGGTTCGGCCGTGGCCGGCTTCGAATTCGCCGGGATGTAAAGATCGGCTTCGTCGAACATGACGACCGCCTGCAACTCGTCATTCGGATTGCGCTGGCAGAACCGCAAAGCTTCCGACAGGAATTGCGCCACCCAGAACAGGATGTTCTCGTTGTCGCCGAGGAAGCCGGTGTAGATCACCGACAGGCGGGTACGGCCGTCACGGGCATAAGGCCCAATACCGAGCAATGCCTCCATGCTGAGGCTCTCGCCGCCGCCCTCGAACAACGAGGCGTTGCGATGGCGAAGACTGTCCAACTGAGCAACCAGATCGCGCCGCAGCTTGCCCGACGGGTCCATGCGCTGCGTGCGGTCGGTGAGTTCCGCATCCTCGTCCTCAAGCAGGTTGATCAGATCGGCCAGCGTCACCTCGCGGCTATAGCGCGAGCCGAGGATGCGCAATGCAACCGACAACGTGCCAGACTGCTTCTGATGCGTTGCCGAATTTCTCAGGTGCAACATGTCACCCAGCGCCGCCGACGACAGATTGGCCAGCAGTTGCTGCTCATGCTCGGGCAACTCGTTGATGCCGTTCGGCAATAGCGTGATCGAGATCGGCCGGCCGGTGGCGCGACCTGGCGTATAGACCGCCACGTCGATCGCATCGGCAAGCTTCTCGCGCTCGCCGCGACGCTCCTGGAATTCGTCCTCGTTGGCGCGCCAAACATCCGGATTGGCGTAGCTGCACAAGTCGCCTTTGCGGTCGAGCAGCACCGCCGGAATTCCGCGCAACAGCAACTGCTCAATCAGCGTCAGCGCGAGCGTCGTCTTGCCCGATCCGGAACCGCCAAGCACCGCCGCATGCCGCTTCAGCACACTGGTGTTAAGTGTCACTGCCTTGCCGCGACCACCGATTTCGCGGCCGGCGAAGATGCTGTGTGCGTTGTCACCATTCTCGTCGAGAATGACAGATAGGGGCAATTCGTCGTCGTTGGCCGGTACCGGCTCGGCTTCTCCCTCAGCTGGACCGCTCCACTCGCTCCATACCGGTTGACCCGGCGCGGAAGTGGCCTCGACATCGCCGGTGTAGTCGCCACCCGTGATGGCCGCCACTGGAACGGCTTCGACCCTTGGCGCCTGTCGTGTCAACAGATCGAGCCGCAACAGCTGGATTAGCGGCGCCAGGCCCGACAGCAACTTGGCCTGCTCGAACCACGGCCGGAAACCGGGATCGAAACGATGGTGGGCGTGGAACTCCCGCACCATCATCATGCGTTCCCACTCGGGGATCGGCACCAGGATCGAGCGTCCGCCGCCATCACGGAACTTGCGGAAGGCCTGTGCGGTCTGGTTCTTCTTGTTCGGCGGGAAATCGCTGGCCCGCAGCATGAAACAGGCACGCCCCTGCATCGAAGCCAGAACGCGGTCGAGTTGGCGCTTCAGGCCGCCGCCTTGGGTTGGCCGGTTGCAAAGGAAGACGCGCCCCTCGTAAGCCAATCCATTCCTCTGACCGACCTTGAAGTCGATCGCAGGCAAATCGTCAGCTAGTTCTAACCGCTCGACGGTGAGTTGCACCGCGCCGCCCCATTCGTCCTTGGCGAGACCGAGTGCTGTGACGAGCACATCCATCAGATCGTTGTCGGTTGACGGAATCTCGGCCTCGGAAGCACTGACGAACCTGTGCCACATGTCGCGGAAATCAATGTCGAACGCGGGATCGGATTCATCCGGATCGTCGTTCGATGAAGCGAAGCCCAACGCGGCGGCGAGCGTCGAAATGAAGCCTGCCTTTTCTGGCTCCTCGCGCGCGTCCTCCTGCTCACTGCCCTGCTCCGAGCGCAGCCGGCTCTGGGCGTGCTCCAAGAGACGGCGCGTCGACAGGCCGCCGAATTCCTCGAAGAACTGCGGACCGAAGAACGCCGATGCATCAGGGAAACTCATGCCGCCAGCACGGGCTTCGGCATCGTGCTCAAGCCTGCGCGCGATGATCAGGCGTGCCTCCTCGGGCGTGCGGGTCTCGAGCAACGCCACCGGGCCCGACTTCTCGATACGGTCGATATAGCTCTGCGCCAGCACGCCGCGCACCTGGCCGTAAAAGTCCTCCAGGCATGAGATGATGATGATCGATGTCGGCAGCCGATTGGCGATCTGGATCAGATCGCGCGCCGCTCGCTGGAACCGCTCTTCAGCATCCTCGAAAGAGCGCAGGTCCTCTACCTGATCGATGCAGAATACCAATGCCGAGCGATCGACCGTCCACATCAGCTTGCCGAGGCTTTCGATGATCTCGAATGCACGGCCATCGCCAGTGTTGGGATCGAGCGCAGCCACCGCCGCCATCGACAACTCGTTGAGCGGCCGGCCATATAGGTACTGCCGCACGCGCTGGTCGATGCGTGGATCGGCGCGCTGCAGATAGAGCAGCGCCCGCACGATATTGATGTCAAGCTCCTGATCGGCGAAGCGCGGACTTGCCACGATATCGTCGGCCAGAGTGTGAATGAGCTTAGCGAGCCTAACTTCGTCGAGCGCCGCCTCGCGCAGCTTTTCGAGTTCGCCGGCCGGCATCACGTCGGCGTCCTCGACAAGGCGCCGCGTCAACCGCGCAAGGCCAGTCTCACCGCCTTCGTCGGGATCATAGGGCTTTTCGAGAGATGCTATCAGCCGGCGCAGATAGTAGTCCGCGTAGCTGTTCACGTCTGGCGTCATTTGCGCGTAGCCGAAGTAGGCGCAGCCGCGACGGTGTGCGCCGGTCCGCAGCGCCCTGATCAAGTGCGTCTTGCCGGCGCCGGACTGACCGTGAAACAGCAGGATACGCGCCTGTGGCTTGGCCTTGTCGGGCGCCACCACGGTATCTAGCAGGTCGTAGAACTTGGTCCGCGCCTTCTTGTGCACTTCCTCGACGTCGACCGGGTCGGCACGCCAGATATCGTCCTCCCACGTGATCGAGTGGTCGAAGGCGGCGGCGAGCTGGCTGGCCGAGGCGGTATTGGTATCTTCGGGCTGCATCGAGCGAAGTGTTCCTGGACGCTTCAACAATTGCGTCTCGTCTTATGACTACGTGGGTTCAGTCTGCGACGCGTACGAAGTGCAGCACGGTATTCTTGAACGCGAGGGCCGATTGCTGGACCCGCGGCAGTGATCGTCGATCCTTGAGATCGGCGTTGGCGAGCACCACGTGGCCGGTTCGATGCGCTTCGGCCAGCATGCTCTTGAACTCGATCTCAGTCAGACCCCACTCTGCGCGCTCTGCCTTCACCGCCAACCAGACGTCGCTGATATAGGCCTTGCGGTTGCCCGGCCAGCCTTCAGATCGTTCGCGAGCCATCGCTTGGACGATCTTGGCGAAGCCTACGAGATCGGGCCGCGTCGCCGCCGGCGGGCGCGTCGCCGGCACCACCACTGGCGCTGGCACGGGCACAGAACCTGCGGCGACCTTGGAGCAATCGTCGGCACTGACGGGGCTGGCGCCGCACGCGGGCCCGGCGCCGAAACGTCGCTCACCAGCTTGCGCAGGATTGCCATCCGCAATGCATCGGCATCGACTTGCGGACTGCCAACGCATTCGGCGGCGAGGATGGCGATCAGTCGTGCATCGGTGCCGAAGTCACGCGGCTTCTGGGCGAGTTGACCAGCCAGCAGTCGTCCGGCCTTGGCGGACAACCCCTCACCCGCGTCCATCGCACCCTTGATCGAGTTACCGAATGCCCGCTGCAGCGCCACGGCAGCCAAAGCCGACCTCAACCGTGCCGGACTGGAGCGTACGCGAGCATTCAATCCGTAGTGTTTCTGTAATGCGGCGGCGCGCAACGCGTCGGGCCGCGACAACAGCTTGATTCTTGAGGCAGGCTCGTTTTCGAGTCCCAATGCCACAGCCACCAATCGGAGGTCACGAATTTCCGGCCAGAACTGCTTGGCGGACTTGGCTCCCGCCTTAACACCGAGTGATTCGAAGGCAACCGACTGCCCGGACGGCGTCATTGCAATTCGATTGCGTTGCTCGACGATCATACCGTCGGCCTGCAAGGCGCCGACCTCGCGATCAAGCACCGCCCGCAACTCGGCCGGCGACAACCGATGCGACGACAAACTGCCCAGGTCTTTTGCCAATTCGGCACGAGTGGCGCCGCCATCGACGCAGGCGCGCGCTGCCACCAGCATTCGCCAGGAGCGACCCAGCGGCGCAGCGGCCGTTTGCGGGTGCGCTTCGAGCGCAGCTGACGCCATGGCGCGTGCCCTTTCAATAAATTGTTCATCGATGTCGGCTTGCGGTGGCTTGGACAGCAAATCACCTACCGCGCAAAAGATAGTGCGGCCTCGGAGTCGCCACGCCAAGGGGGTGTGACTCTACTCACACACCAGCGCTTATGTTTCAGGCGAATTGTGACTTTAAAGGGCAGCGATTCCGCTTGCGGCGTTGCCGGCTGCCACCGCATCCTATGGCTTAGTCCAGCCGATCGCATTTTTAGGAGTTGCAGAGCCACCTCATGACCTGGTCGATTATCGCCCTCGACGAGAAGTCTGGCCGCATTGGCATTGCCGTTGCGACCCGGTTCTTTGCTGTCGGCGCTTGCGTGCCGCATATCAGAACGGGTATCGGCGCGATCGCGAGCCAAGCGTTCATAAATCCGTTCTACGGACCGCAGGGCCTGGCCTTGTTGCAGGCCGGCGCCGCTCCGGAGGACGTAGTCCGGCTACTCACTGCTGCCGACAACGGCCGCGACAACCGCCAATTGCACGTCATGGATAAGCGCGGTCGGTTCGCGGCCTTCACCGGCGCTGCGTGTATTGATTGGTGCGGCCACCAGGTCCACGACGGCTTTTCGGTCGCTGGCAATATGCTGACCGGTCCCGGTGTGCTTGACGAAACAGCGCGGACATATCGCGAGACCGCCGCCGTACCATTTGCCCGCCGATTGATCGCTGCGATGCGGGCGGGCGAGGCAGCTGGCGGCGACAAGCGTGGCAAGCAGTCAGCCGCACTGTTGATCCACGACGACCAGGACTACGCGCTGCTCGACCTGCGCGTCGATGACCACACCGATCCCCTGGCCGAGATCACGCGCCTGGAGGCGATCGCCCGCGAACGGTGGGTGCATTTCCGTCGCCAGATGCCTTCGAAACAGAACCCGTCCGGCCAAACAGATCGCGCCCAACTCGAAGCCGAAATCACCAAGTCGATCACCGAAGGCTACGAATGAAGCCGGCACCACTATTTCGCGTCGATGACCTGAAGATTACCTTCGAAGGCGATGGTGGCAGACTGACGCCAGCGGTCACCGGCGTAACGTTCGAAATCGGTCGTGGCGAGACCGTCGGCATCGTCGGCGAGAGCGGCTGCGGCAAGAGTGTCACTGCCCTCGCCACTCTTCGGCTGTTGCCGCACGAAACATCGCGCATTTCCGGCAACATCGAGTTTGAAGGACGCAATCTGCCTGACCTCACCGAACGCCAAATGCAGGAACTGCGTGGCAACCGCATTGCCATGATTTTTCAAGAGCCGATGACTTCGCTGAACCCTTCCTACACGGTTGGCGATCAGATCGGCGAAGCGCTGGAACGCCATCGCGGCATGTCTGCAAAGGCGGCGCGAGCCGAGGCAGTGCAATTGCTGCAGCGAGTTCGCATTCCCTCACCTGAAACGCGCGTCGATGCCTATCCCCACAAGCTCTCGGGCGGCATGCGTCAGCGAGTCATGATCGCGATGGCGCTCGCCTGCGAACCGGCGCTACTGATTGCCGATGAACCGACCACCGCCCTCGATGTGACGATACAGGCGCAGGTACTCGATCTGCTGCGCGACCTCAGCAAGGCAACCGGAACAGCGGTACTGCTGATCACGCACGACCTGGGCGTCGTCGCCGAGATGTGTGCCAGGGTCGTGGTCATGTATGCCGGCGAGGTCGTCGAGCAAGCGTTGGTCGAGGATCTGTTTGCCCAACCGCAGCATCCCTACACCGTCGGCCTGCTGGGTTCGATCCCGCGCTCCGGCGATCACCGTGCGAGATTGTCGTCGATCAGTGGCTCGGTCCCCGCGCTGTCGCAACCTATACCCGGCTGCCGCTTCGCCGCCCGCTGCCCGTTCGCCGACGACCACTGCCGCGCCAAGGCCCCACCCCTGATCGACACTGGCGGCGGGCATCTTTCGCGTTGCTGGAAGACGCCATTGGAGGCGCTGGTGGCATGAGCGAACCGCTGCTTCAAGTTCGCGATCTGCAGAAACACTTCGTGGCCTCACGATCGGTGCTGGGCGCCGCGCGCACTTTCGTGAAGGCCGTCGATGGCATTTCGTTCGACGTCGCAGCGGGCGAAACCTTCGCGCTGGTGGGCGAATCCGGATGTGGCAAATCGACCGCCGGCCGCTTGGTATTGCGACTGATCGAGCCGACCGCTGGTTCGGTGCGTTTCGCGGGCCAGAATTTGGAAAACTTGGGTTCCGTCGATCTGCGCGCCTTCCGCGCCAAGGCACAGCTAATCTTCCAGGACCCTTATGCCTCGCTCAATCCACGCATGACGGTCGGCGACACCCTCAATGAACCGCTGCTGTTGCATACCGATCTGTCGCCTTCCGACCGACGCATCAAAGTCGGCGATCTGCTGCAAACGGTAGGCTTGAAGGCCGAACACGCCCAACGCTATCCGCACGAATTCTCCGGTGGCCAGCGGCAACGCATCGCCATTGCGCGCGCGCTCGCACCCGATCCGAAGCTGATCGTCTGCGACGAGCCGGTGTCGGCGCTCGATGTCTCGATCCGAGCGCAGGTCCTGAACCTGCTGCAGGACCTGCAGCAAAAGCTCGGTCTCGCCTACATCTTCATCAGCCACGACCTCGCTGTGGTCAGGCACGTCGCCAACCGGATCGGAGTGATGTACCTCGGCCGCATCGTCGAAACGGCGTCGGCGAAAGATCTGTTCGCCGAGCCACGACACCCGTATGCCCAGGCGCTGCTGTCGGCGATTCCGGTGGCACAGCCGTCATTGGCGCGTGAACGCCGGCTTTTGCCGGGCGATCCGCCAAGCCCGATCGATCCGCCGTCCGGCTGCCACTTATCGCCGCGCTGTCCGCATGTGCGCGACATCTGCCGCAGCGAGCGCCCGGCATTGGAGTGCGATGCTGGCAGTCACGCCACCGCCTGTCACGTCTGGCGCGAGATCGCTGCCTCTGGCAGGGTCAGGGTCGACGCCGATGCCCCTTCGCCGGAATTGATGCGCCTGTTCGCGAGATTCGGTGCACCGGCCGCATGAAATCCAATCCGTTCGTTTGACGTTCGAGGAGATGACCAACATGAAACGTGCGCTGTTTGCCCTTGCCGCCTTGACCTTGCAGGCGCTGTCGCCTGCCGCCGCGCAGACCACTTTGCGGATCGGGCTCGCGGAAGATCCCGACATCCTCGATCCCACACTCGGCCGCACCTATGTTGGCCGCATCGTGTTCGCGTCGATCTGCGACAAACTGTTCGAAATCGACGACAAGCTCACCTTGGTGCCGCAACTCGCGCTGTCGCACGACACGTCCGCCGATGGCAAAACGGTCACGATCAAACTTCGTCCGGGCGTCAAATTCCATGACGGCGAGACGATGGATGCAGAGGCGGTCAAGTTCTCTCTCGAACGCCACATCAATTTTCCGACTTCGTTCCGCAAGCCGGAGTTGGCCGCAGTCGACAAGATCGAGGTGGTCGATCCGCTGACCGTGAAACTCGCCCTCAAGAACCCCTTCTCGCCGCTGATCGCGCAGTTGTCCGACCGCGCCGGCATGATCGTGTCGCCGAAAGCCGCCACCGCCGCCGGCGATAAATTCGGCCTCGGCCCCGTCTGCGCTGGTCCCTACAAATTTGTCGAACGCGTTCAACAGGACCGCATCGTCGTCGAAAAGTTTGCCGGCTATTGGAACGTGAAGGACGTCTCCATCGACAAGATCGTCTTCCGGCCGGTAGTCAACTCGACGGTACGCCTTGCCAATCTAAAGTCGGGCAGCCTCGACCTGATCGAGCGTGCGCTCGCCACCGACATCAAGGACATCAAAGCCGACCCGAAACTCAAACTCGCAACCCAGATTGAAATCGGCTACCAGGGGCTGACCCTCAATCTCGCCAATGGTCCGGCTGGCACCGATGGTCCGTTCGGCAAAAGCCCGAAGGCGCGGCAGGCGCTAGAACTGGCGATCGACCGCGAGGCATTGAACCAGGTGGTGTTCAACGGCGAGGCGCTGCCCGGCAACCAGTGGATCAGCCCGCGCAATCCCTACTATCAGGAGAAATTCCCGGTCCAGAAGCGCGACGTCGCCAAGGCCAAGAAGCTGTTGGAGGAAGCCGGCCTGAAGGCGCCCGTCACAGTCGACTTCATGGTGCCCAACAATCCCGAGTCACGGCAGGCGGCGGAAGTGATCCAGTCGATGGCGGCCGAAGCCGGCTTCGATATGAAGATCCGCGTCACCGAATTCGCGACCTCGCTGAAAGAGGGCGAGCAAGGACGCTTCCAGGCCTACTTCATCGGCTGGTCAGGCCGCGTCGACCCGGATGGCAACAGCTTCATCTTCGCCAAGACCAAGGCGCCGCAGAACAACGGCAACTACACCGACGCGGAAGTCGACCTGTGGCTCGACGATCAGCGCAAGGTGTCCGCGTTCGCCGACAGAAAGGCGATCTTCGAGAAGATCACCGGAAAATGGCTCACCGGCGGCTCGATCATCTACCTCTACCACCGCCCGGTAATCATCGTGCATTCGGTCAAGCTCGAGGGTTACAAGCAGTTGCCAGACGGGTTGGTGCGGGTCGTCGGATTGAAATTGAAGCCGTGAGCAAGACAGTCGATATCGATGCTGTTTCGCGGATACTGCGCGAGGTCGGACAGGCCGAGGTAATGAGCCGCTGGCGGCAACTTGCCGTCGGCGACATCACCTACAAGGCCGGCGGTGGCAGCCTCGTCACCGTCGCCGACCATGCCGCCGAAGCCGCACTCGAACGGCGGCTCGGCGAGTTGTTGCCGGGCTCGCTCGTTGTCGGCGAAGAAGGTGTCGCGGCCGATCCGCTCCGGCTCGACCTCTTCCGCCGCACCGACCCGGTGTGGGTTCTCGATCCGATCGACGGCACCCGCGCCTTTGCCAAGGGACGCGAGGATTTCGACATGATGGTCGCCCTCGTGGTGGACGGCATAACCGTGGCGGGCTGGATCTTCCATCCGGTTTCCGGCGAACTCTATGCCGGCGAACGCGGCAGCGGCGTCATGCTGCATCAGGCGGACGGATCGAGTAGCCGTCCCACTCGTGCCGCCAAATCCAGCCTCGGGCAAACAATCGGCATCGTGCGACAGGACTGGCCGCGTACCGATCCGCGCCGCGCCATGTCCGAGATGGCGTCTCACTTCGCCGGCTTCGTGCCGCCGACATCGGCTGGCCGCAACTACGCCCGTATGCTGCGCGGCGAAGCCGATTTCCTGCTCAATTTCTCGGTCCACCCCTGGGACCATCTGCCGGGACTGCTGCTCGTCTCCGAAATGGGCTTCCACCACGGCCGCGCCGATGACACGCCGTATCGCCCAGCCGACAAGGGTGCGGCTCTGCTGAGCGCGCCTTCGCGCGCGTTGTGGCAGGAGATTCGCGATCTGTTAGTGGCGCCACTCATGTACGGAGCCGCCGCGCCATGATGATGTTCCTGGGCAAGCGACTGCTGCAGTTGATCCCGACGCTGTTCTTCGTGTCGCTTATCATTTTCGGCCTGCAACAGTTGCTGCCGGGCGATCCGGCCCTCGCCATGGCCGGCGAGGAACGCGACCCGGCGGTGCTGGAGCAGATCCGGCAGCAGTACCGGCTCGATCGGCCATTGCATGAGCAATACTTCTATTGGATCGGCGGCGTGCTGACCGGCAACCTCGGCGAGTCCATGCGATTGAAGGAACCGGTGCTACGCCTGATCGGACAGAAATTTCCGGTAACGCTGCAACTCGCGCTGATGGCGATCGTCATTTCACTGGCCGTGGGTGTCACCGCCGGCATCATCTCCGCGGTTAGACGCAACACCCGCCTCGACTATTTCGTCAACGTGCTGGCGCTGACCGGCATCTCGACACCGAACTTCTGGCTCGGCATCATGCTGATCTTCTTCTTTTCGGTGTACCTCGGCTGGTTGCCGGCGTCGGGGTACGTCAGCCCGTTTGAAGACTTTTGGCAATCGATGAAGACCACGATCTTGCCCGCATTCGTGCTCGGCAACTCGTTCGCGGCAGTCTTAATGCGCCACACCCGTAGCGCCATGTTGCAGGCGATGACCTCGGACTATGTGCGCACGGCTCGCGCCAAGGGTTTGAGCGAACGCGTCGTAGTCCTGAAGCATGCAATGCGCAATGCCTTGACACCCGTGATTACCCTCGGTGCACTTGAACTCGGCACGCTACTATCCGGTGCGGTTCTCACCGAACAGGTATTCTCGATCCCCGGTTTCGGCAAGCTGATCGTCGACAGCGTGTTCAACCGCGACTACGCCGTGGTTCAGGGCGTGACGTTGGTGACGGCGACCACCTACATCCTGCTCAACCTGCTTGCCGACATAGCCTACGTTCTCGTCAACCCACGACTGAGGGATTGACGGATGGCAACCCTTAACGAAGCGATTGAAGTCACCGCCCCGGTCGACGAATTACCAATGTGGCGGGCGTGGCGGCGACTTGTCCGGCGCAAGAGCGCGATACTCGGGCTCGTCATCGTCGTGGCACTGATCCTGCTCGCAATTCTTGCGCCGCTGATCGCACCTTACGATCCGACCCAGCAGGCTTATGCCCACATCCGCAAGGCCCCGTCCTGGCGCAATTGGCTCGGCACCGACGAATCCGGCCGCGACGTGCTCAGCCGCGTGATTTTCGGCGCGCGGGCCTCGCTGATGGCCGGTGTGGTCTCGGTCGCCATCGCTCTCGGCCTCGGCGTGCCAGTCGGACTGCTCGCCGGTTATCGCGGTGGTTGGACCGACGCACTCATCAGCCGCATCACCGATGCGCTACTGGCGATCCCATTCCTGATCCTCGCCATCGCGCTTGCCGCATTCCTTGGGCCGTCGCTGATGAATGCCATGATCGCGATCGGCGTCACCGCGACTCCGATCTTCATCCGCTTGACGCGCGGGCAGGTCCTGTCAGTCAAGACCGAGGACTATGTCGAGGCCGCCCGTGCCGTCGGCAACAGCGGTTGGCGCATCGCCTTCCGGCACATATTGCCCAATATCCTGCCCGCGCTGTTGGTACAGGCGACGCTGACCATCGCCGCCGCCATCATCGCCGAGGCCTCGCTCAGTTTCCTTGGGCTCGGCCAACAGCCGCCGGCACCGTCGTGGGGCTCGATGTTGAATACCGCCCAGCGCTTCCTGACCAACGCACCGTGGATGGCGATCTGGCCTGGCCTCGCCATCTTCCTCGCCGTATTGTCGTTCAATCTTCTGGGCGACGGCTTGCGTGATGCGCTAGATCCCAAGGAGCGTTGAACAGCCGCTTTGAATTGGCATTTGACGTTATCTGGCCTTCTGCGCAACGTTGGCGCGAAACGAACCAGCACGGCTCTGACCCCATGCACATTGGCAAGCTCTTCGATCTGACCGGCAAGGTCGCGGTGGTGACTGGCGGCGGTCGCGGCATCGGCCAGTCGATTGCCCTCGGTCTCGCCAGCCACGGCGCCACCGTGATCGTTGGCGGTCGCACCAAGTCAACGCTCGACGAGACAGTGCACAAACTGCATGCAGCGGCGCCCAAGACCGAGCCATTCGGCATTCCCATGGACGTCGAACTGGAAGCCGACGTGCTGCGCGCGCGCGACGAGATCCTAAGCGCCGCCGGTCGCATCGACATCCTGGTTAACAACGCCGGTATCGACCCGCACTATGCGACCTTGGAAAAGACCAAACCGGAGGAATGGGACCGCATCGTCGCCGTCAACCTGACCGGTGTATTCCGCTGCTGCCGCATCCTCGGCGCCACCATGATCGACAACAAGGGCGGCTCGATCATCAACATCAGCTCGGTCGCGGGGCACGTTGCCCTGAAGCGGCAGGTGCCCTATTGCGCGACCAAAGGAGGTGTCGAGCAGATCACGAAGGCACTGGCCGTCGACTGGGCCGAACACGGCGTGCGCGTCAACGCCATCGCCTACGGTTTCATCGATACCGATCTCACCAACAGCATTCTTAACCATCCGCACATTGGGCCTAAGCTCTTGTCACGCACGCCGATGGGCCGCTTCGGCACCTTGGAAGACGTGCCTGGGGCGGCGATTTTCCTGGCCTCCAAGGCAGCGGACTATGTCACCGGCCATAGCCTCGCCGTCGATGGCGGCTGGCTTGCGAGCTGATCGAATATGCCCGAGACTCCGGCCACCTTTCGTCCCGAGGAAACCACTATTCGCCAGGATTGGGCGGCCCTTTCTCGGCATCTCGCTGGTCACGGCTTCGCATTTGAGCCTGTACCCGCTCCGCAGCAGTTCGCTGGCGGTTTCGGCAATCTCAACTACCTCGTCAGCATCGACGGCAAACCGTGGGTGCTCCGCCGGCCGCCGATGGGGCCGATCCCGCCTGGCGCCAACGACATGGCGCGCGAGTACAAGGTTCTGTCGGCGATCGCGCCCGCGTTTCCATTGGCGCCGAAGGCCCTGTATTTCACCGCCGATCCGGCGATGCTCGGCGCGCCGTTCCTAATCCTCGAATATCGGCCCGGCCTCGTCATTCGCGAGTTATTGCCGACAGGGCTCAATTCGAACATCGCCGGTCCGCAATTGAGCCAATTGCTGGTCGACATTCTGGCGCGACTACATGGGATCGATCCTGTCAGTGTCGGGCTCGGCGAATTCGGCAAACCCGATGGATTTCTCAACCGCGCGGTCGAAGGCTGGGCGAAACGCGCCGAGATCGCCGGCGACGGCAAGGTGACTTCGGCAGGGCGCACGGTCATCGAATGGCTGCGCGCGGCTCCCGTACCTAAAGGCGACGTCACCCTGCTGCACAACGACTTCAAGCTCGACAACGTCATCCTCGACACCGACACGCTCGTGCCTCGCGCCGTCGTCGACTGGGACATGGGATCGCGCGGCGATCCACTGTTCGATCTGGCAACCATGCTAAGTTACTGGACTCAGAGCAACGACCCGCCGTGCATGCACGAAGTTCGGCAGATGCCGACCGCAATGCCGGGCTTCATGACCCGTGCCGAGATGGTCGAGGCCTATGCGCGCCTAAGCGGCCGCGATGTCTCGCAGTTCCGCTTCCATCGTATCCTGACCATGTTCAAGACCAGCATCGTCTACCTGCAGCTCGGCGCCCAGTGGCGGCGCGGCGCCACTAACGATCCTCGCTTCGAGCGTTTCACACAATTGGGCACCGACCTTCTCGACTTCACTCACGAGATCACGCAGAACCGGGCAGACTAGAGCGCCAATTCCTCGCGCAGCATTTCAAGCTCAAGCCATTGCTCCTCGGCAGTGGCGATGGCGGTTTCAGCAGCCTTGAGCTCTGCGGCAGCGGCGTTGAAGGCGAGTGGATCCTTGGCGAACAGCCCAGGCGAGGCGAGCTTCGCCTGCAGGCGGGCAATGTCGACGTGCAACTTGTCGATCGTTGCCGGCAGTGATTCAAGCGCGTGCTTTTCCTTGAACGAGAGCTTGCGCTTGACGGCCTTCGCTTCCGGCACCGATGCGGCGGCTGTGCGGTCGGTCTTGGCTTCTGCCGAGATCTTGGTTGATGCCAGATCGGCGCCTTGGCGTTGCGCAATCATGTCGGAGTAGCCACCGGCGTATTCGATCCACCGCCCTTCGCCTTCCGACGCCATTACGCTAGTGACTATGCGATCGAGAAAATCGCGGTCGTGGCTGACCAGCAGAACCGTACCGGGATAGTCGTCGATCAGCTCCTGCAGCAGGTCGAGGGTTTCGAGATCAAGGTCATTGGTCGGCTCGTCGAGCACCAGCACGTTGGACGGCTTGGCGAGCACCCTTGCTAGCAGCAGCCGCGCCCGTTCGCCGCCCGACAGCACGCTGACCGGGCTGCGCGCCTGTTCGGGTTGGAACAGGAAGTCCTTCATGTAGCTGGCGACGTGGCGGATCTGGCCGTTGACGGTGACCTTGTCACCCTTGCCGCCGGTCATCGCCTCGGTGACGGTCCATGTCGGATTCAGCTCGTCGCGCTTCTGGTCGAGTTGCACGAGTTCTAAATTGGTGCCGAGCCGGATGGTGCCGCCGTCGGGCGCTAGTTCTCCGATCAACATCTTCAGCAAAGTGGTTTTGCCGGCACCGTTGGGCCCGACGAGACCGAGCCGATCGCCACGCATCAGGCGCAACGACACGTCTGCCACCACCGGGCGGCCATCATAGAACTTCGAGATGCCGATCGCCTCGGAAACGAGCTTGCCTGAGGTGCCGCCTTCGGATACCGCCATGGTGACCGTGCCAGTGACCTTGCGGGCCTCGCGCTTTTCCTTGCGCATCTCGGCCAGCAACGCGACACGGCGCACGTTGCGCTTGCGTCGGCCGGTGACGCCACCATGCATCCATTGTTGCTCGCGTGCGATCTTGCGGTCGAGTTTGTGGGCTTCAAGTTCCTCTTCCTCGAGCACCTTGTCGCGCCAGGTTTCGAACGTGGCAAAGCCCTGCTCGTTGCGGCGCGTTAGGCCACGGTCGAGCCAGATTGTGGTGCGCGACAGGTTCTCTAGGAACCGCCGGTCGTGACTGATCATCACGATTGCCGATCGCAAACCTTTGAGTTCGGCCTCCAGCCATTCAATGGCGGTGAGGTCGAGATGGTTGGTCGGCTCGTCGAGCAGCAGAATGTCAGGACGCGGCGCCAGAGTACGGGCGAGCGCCGCGCGGCGCGCCTCGCCTCCGGAAATTGTCGCCGGGTCTTCCTCGCCAGTGAGACCGAGATCATAAAGCAGCGCGCGAGCCCGATGGTGATCGTCCTGCGGTCCGAGCCCATCCTCGACATAAGCGAGTGTCGTGGCAAAGCCTGTGAAATCGACTTCCTGGGGCAGATAGCGAGCACGCGCATTGGGATGCAGGAAGCGCTCGCCCTTGTCGGGCTCAAGCACGCCAGCCGCAATCTTCAGCAACGTTGATTTCCCCGATCCATTGCGGCCGACGAGGCAGATGCGGTCGCCGGCGACCACGGACAGATCCGCCCCGGTCAGCAGCGGTGTGCCGCCGAACGTCAGCTGCGTATCGCGCAAGGTCAGGAGTGGCGGTGCCATCGTCTCATCGTTTCGTTGGGTTCAGCAGCTGCATGTAGGCAGCAATCACGGCTTCTGCCACATGCCGTTCCGTGAAGCCATCGAGCATTCGGGCACGAGCGTTCTCGCCGAGCCGGCGGGCGAGATCCGGGTTGGCCACCAGCCGCTCGAGTGCGTCGGCCAGCGCGGTGGCGTCATCCGCCGGCACGACCAGACCTTCGCGCTCGTGGCGCACGAAATAGCGGCAGCCCGCTACGTCTGAAACGATCAATGGCCGGCCCGTCGCGGCAGCTTCGAGTAGTGCGCGCGGCATGCCTTCACCGCCGCGTGAGGGCACAACGGCGACATGAACGCCGGCCCAGAACGCGCCTGGATCGTCAACGCGGCCGGTGCATTCGATGGCGGGATTGCGCGCCCAGGCTGCGAGTTCGGTCAATGAAATTGCGCGGGGATTGGATACGTCGGGCGTACCGCCCAGCCGCAGTTCAAGTTCGACGCCGCGGGCCTGCAACTGTTCATGCGCCGCAACGAGCACGTCGACCCCCTTGGTCCACACCATGCGGCCGAGAAAGCCAGCAACCGGCGGCACGCCTGAAGGAATCGGCACTGCCGGCAACCTGGCCGGATCGACGCCGGCACCGCCGAGAATGGTGACATTGCCGTGTCGCTGCCATCCGGTACCGGCAACGCGTGCCGCGTCATCCGGGTTTTCGACCAACAAGGCGACATCCGCCCGGCGCAGCATCCGCGCCATCAGACGCAGCGTCATGCCGTATACCAGCGAACTCCGACCCGCGGCACTTGTCCCGGCGAAGCCGACACCGGTCAGGTGCATGACGAACCTCGGCTTGGCGAGCCCGACGCCAGTCGCCAGGAATGCAAGGCCAGCCAGCGCGATCGGCTTCAACGCGATGGCGTGAATCACGTCCGGTCTTTCCACCGCAATCAACTGCCGCAATCGCCGCACGATGCCTGCCTGCCGCACCGGATCAAGCGATGCACGCTCGAAATCGAACGCCACCACGCGGGCGCCCAGCGCCTCGATTTCTGGTAACCGCCCCGAGGACGTCGTCACCACCACGACGTTACCGACCGCCTCGACCAGCGCTCGTACCAGCGGCCGGAAATGCGACAGCAGGAACCAGTCCTCGGTGATGCAGATCATCACTTTGGGCTTGAGGGCGGCCTGGGAGGTCTGCGCGGGCAACATGGGTGCAGCTTGTGGCAGGGGGGAGCCCGCTCTCGCAAGTCCCGTTGCGCGCCCGTCCGAACCGATCTACGTATACGTTAATCGCTCCAACAGGGAATCCAGCGCCATGACATCCTCGAACGCGCTTCAGATCGCCATCCTGCCCGGCGACGGTATCGGCACCGAGGTGATGGATCCGTGCCTCGCGCTTCTGCAAGCGGTCGAGAAGCGGGTCGGCGGGTTTGCACTCGCCACTACGAGCCACGCCGCCGGTGCAGGCAACTACCGTGATCATGGTGTTGCCCTGCCTAAGGAGACAATGGCAGCCTGCGCCAAGGCTGACGCGATCCTTCTCGCGGCGATGGGCTTGCCGTCGGTGCGCTATCCCAACGGCACCGAGATCTCGCCGCAGATCGATCTGCGCATGGAGTTAGGCCTATACGCTGGCGTCCGTCCGGTGCGCACCATTCCCGGCCTGCCGACGGTACTGTCCGACCCCCGCGCCGCCAACCTCGATTTCGTGCTGATCCGTGAATCGACCGAGGGACTTTTCGCCACCAAGGGCAAGGGCGCGGTTGTTAACGACATCTGCGCCACCGAAACCCTCGTCATCACCCGCGCCGTATCGGAACGCCTGTTCGACTTCGGCTTCAAGCTCGCAGGCAGCCGCAAGGCGCGTGGCAAACCCGGCCGGTTGACGCTGGTCGACAAGGCAAACGTATTTGCCTCTTTCGCCTGGGCGCGGAAAATATTCGAGGAACGAGCGGTCGCCTTCCCCGACATCGAGCACAACTTTGCTTATGTCGATGCGACGGCCCTCGACATGGTCCGCCGGCCGTGGACCTTCGACGTGATGGTAACCGAGAATATGTTCGGCGACATCCTGTCAGACCTCGGCGCCGGATTGATGGGCGGCATGGGCATGGCGCCGTCGGCCGACATTGGCGACAAGCATGCCGTGTTCCAGCCCTGCCACGGCACCGCGCCCGACATCGTCGGCCAGGGTAAGGCCAACCCAACCGCCATGTTCATGTCGGCGGCGATGATGCTCGACTGGCTCGGCGACCGACACGGGGAGCGCAATTTGAACACCGCCGCCCGTTTGATCGAGGCGGCGGTCAGCCAAGCCTATATCGAGCACAAATTGAAGACGTTCGAGCAGGGTGGCGAGGCGGGAACGAAGGCAATCGTGGAAGCGGTAATGGCGGCGGCAGGGAAAATCGATCTGGCGGGACTGAAATGAGGCCGGCACCGCCGAACGTGGTGTCGCATGTGGCGGACGAGTTACAGCCACACCTCTTCCCACTGATGGTTGATTGACAGCCCGCCACCGTAGTCTCAACGTGATTGAGCACGGAGCTTTCCGCGCGGTGGAGGCTAAGTATTCTGCGATATTTCAACAAACTCGCGACGTTGAGCCTTGCGCTGCCATTGCTGGCGGCACCGGCACTGGCGCAGGATCGGCCGAATGATGCGGCTCCAGCAGGCATCGAAAATTGCGACTGGTTCCGCAATGCCGTCATCGGCACGCGTTGCGCGCGCAGTTTTGCACTTGGCGCATCGGCATTGTTCAATCGCTATAGCTATAGCCGAGCGACGCCATCCGAGACCATTGAGAGTGAAAGCCGTGTACTACGGCCCGCGATCAGCCTCAGCGTTACACCGACGAACTGGCTGACATTGTCTTTCGCTTCGGCGCACACCTTCGGCGAAGGAGATGTCAGGATCGATCCAGTCGCGGCGAGTCAGCCCCTGAGGGTCACTATTGCGCCGCCGCCCGTGATCATCCGCCGCGGGCCATTCACGCTCGTGCCGGACACGCGTACCTACCGCCGCCCTATCGGGCGCACGCGAGGCCTAAACACTGGACTTGGGATTGGATTACTAAATTCGAACGACAAATTCAGCGCCTCGTTCGCCGACACGCCAAACACTCACCGTCAACGTCAATTTGCTCGATACCGGCCCGTCCACCAGCCGGCGCTTCGTCGTCAATGCCATTATCGGCGACAGCATTCTGCCAGCGCACGACGGCACAGCCACCGAAAACAATTTGTTTGTCGGCATTACTGCTCACAGCCAATGGCACCTCGGCCCGCCCGGCACTTCGCTGATTGGCAGCGTCGATTTCAAGCTCGATCATCGCACCGGTCCTGAAGACAACCTGCACGCCTACGCGACCACCAGCCTTCTGCTAGCGAGCGATCGCCTCGGCCTGGCCTTCGGCCCGTTCTATGAAGGCGCCTTCTGGCTGAGCAGCAGCGAGCCACGCAGTTCGCAAACCGATGTCGAATGGGTCGGCGGCAAAGTCGTCTGGCAGCCGTTCCGCGATACAAAGACGCTGCTTCTCGACGGGCTCGTCCTCAACGCCTCGGCGATGCGCACCGTCGGGCCGGCCAACTGGGTTCCAGCCGACGAAGCCGACACCCGCAGCCTCGTCCTGACCGGTTCGGCCGTCTGGCATTTCCGTTTCTGAGCCGACACCCCGGGGTAGCTCCGCAGTCATCGCACCCCCACTACCCTTCCCCGGTTTCCGTGCTAGCCTGTCGCGTAGCCGTCATCACGCACGGCTAATCGCTGCAATGCGCTCGATCGAATGGCGCGTGCGCATTTCCTGGGAGGACTTCGATGAATGCAATGAAATTGCGTGCCCTGGCGGTAGCGGGCGCGCTGGTTGCCGGCAGTCTGCCGGCTTTCGCCCAGACCGAGATCCAGTGGTGGCACGCCATGACCGGCGGCAACAACGAGGTCGTGGTCAAGCTCGCCGACGAGTTCAATGCGAGCCAGAAAGACTACAAGGTGGTGCCCACCTACAAGGGCAGCTATCCCGATACCATGAATGCCGGCATCGCCGCTTTCCGTGCCAACAACCCGCCGCACATAATGCAGGTTTTCGAGGTCGGCACCGCGACCATGATGGCCGCCAAGGGCGCCATCAAGCCGGTGCAGGACCTGATGAAGGAAGCCGGCGAGAAGTTCGACCCCGCCTCCTACCTGCCAGCCATCGCTGGCTACTATTCGACGGCCAAGGGCGAGATGCTGTCGTTCCCGTTCAATTCGTCTTCAATGGTGATGTGGCTCAACAAGGACCAATTGAAGAAGGGCGGCGTTGACGCGGCAACCCTCAAGACCTGGCCCGGCGTATTCGAGGCCGCAAAGAAGCTGCGCGCTTCGGTATCGCCGACCTGCGGCTTCTCGACCGCCTGGACCACTTGGGCCCACATCGAGCAACTCGCCGCTTGGCACAATGTGCCACTCGGCACCAAGGCCAACGGCCTCGATGGTTTCGAAACCGCGCTGAATTTCAATGGCCCGCTGCACGTCAAGCATCTGACCAATCTGGTCGAGTTGCAGAAGGACAAGACCTTCGACTACGCCGGCCGTACCAACACCGGCGAGGGTCGTTTCACGTCCGGTGAATGCCCGATCTTCCTGACCTCGTCGGCGTTCTATGGCAACGTCAAGGGCAACGCCAAGTTCGACTTCGGCGCCGCCCCGATGCCGTACTACCCAGATGTCGCCGGTGCCCCGCAGAACTCGATCATCGGCGGCGCTTCGTTGTGGGTGATGGGTGGCAAGAAGCCAGAAGAGTACAAGGGTGTCGCGAAGTTCTTCACGTTCCTGTCCGACACCGACCGGCAGATGAAGTTGCACATAGAGTCAGGCTATCTGCCGATCACCAACGCCGCGTACGAGAAGACCCGCGCTTCGGGCTTCTATGAAAAGAACCCGGGTCGCGATACGCCGCTGGTGTCGCTCGCCAACAAGGCGCCGACCGAGAACAGCCGCGGCCTGCGCTTCGGCAACATGGTGCAGATCCGCGATATGTGGGCCGAAGAACTCGAGGCCGCGCTGCAAGGCTCGAAACCACCGCAGAAGGCGATGGATGACGCCGTCGCGCGCGGAAATGTGGTGCTGCGTCAGTTCGAAAAGTCGGTCTCGCGGTAAGCATCTCATGCAGCAGGTGTCATCCCGGCATTTATTGCCGGGACCCGTTGTGTAACGATCTCAATTAGCTAGGTTGTTGAACGATGGGTCCCGTGGACAAGCCACGGGATGACATCTGTGGGATTGCTAACAGCGAGAGTCTTATCGACCTGTGCATACTTTCTCCTCCGACGGCATTGAGATCGCCTACCTCGACGAAGGCTCAGGCCCGCCGATCCTGCTGATCCATGGCTTCGCGTCCAATGCGGCAACCAACTGGGTCGATACCGGCTGGGTCAAACATCTCAATCGTGATGGCTTACGTGTGATTGCCCTCGATAATCGCGGCCACGGCTCGAGCCAGAAGCTCTACGATCCGGCCGAGTACACGACCGCCATCATGGCCGAGGACGCCCGCCGGTTGCTCGATCACCTGCACATCCCACAGGCCCACGTGATGGGCTATTCGATGGGTGCCCGCATCACCGCTCAGCTGACACTTGAGCACCCCGAACGGGTGCAGACCGCCATCATCGCCGGTCTCGGCATCAATATGGTCCATGGCCTCGCCGGTGCTGAACCGATTGCTACCGCACTCGAAGCCGCAAGCCTCGACCAAGTCACCGACGCTCAAGCCCGCACTTTCCGCATCTTCGCCGACCAGACCAGGAGCGACCGCCGGGCACTGGCCGCCTGCATCCGTGGTACCCGCGAGCGCATCGCGCCGGAAACCGTCGCGCGCATCGCCCGTCCGGTGCTGGTGGCGGTCGGCACCACCGATACGGTCGCCGGCTCCGGTCCGGAACTTGCCCGCCTGATCCCAGGCGCCCAGATCCTCGAAATCCTCGGCCGCGACCACATGCGCGCGGTCGGCGATCGGATCTTCAAGGACGGCGTCTCGAATTTCCTGGCGGCCAACAAATAGAATGGGTGGAGCCAATGGCATCGAAGAACGTGCTGCGACTAGGCTGCGGCGCCGGCTTCTCGTCGGACAGGCTTGAACCAGCGATTGATCTCGCCCGCGATGGCAAACTTGACTACCTCGTCTTCGAAACCATCGGCGAGCGCACGTTGGCGTTCGGTCATCGCGACCGTAAACTCGACCCCAAACGCGGCTACAATCCGCAACTTGGCCACCGCATGAGGGGCGTACTTGCGCATTGCCGCGCCAATGGCACCCGCATCGTCACCAACATGGGAGTCGCCAACGTCGAGGCCGCCGCCGAAGTCATCATCGGCATTGCCCGCGAGCTGGGGCTGAAGGATTTCAGGGTCGCCTGTGTCGAGGGCGACGATGTTACTCATATGATGACGCCCGACACCGTGCTGTTCGATCACGACAATCGCACTATTCGCCAGGTCGGCCGGCCGGTGGTCGGCGCCAACGTCTATCTCGGCATCGACGCAATCCTGCCGGCACTGGAGACCGGCGCCGATGTGGTGATTACCGGCCGTGTTGCCGATCCTTCGCTGTTCCTATCGCCGCTGGTGCATCATTTCGGCTGGAGGCAAGACGACTGGGGCCTGATGGGTCGTGGCACGCTGGTCGGCCACTTGATGGAGTGCGGCATGCAAATCACCGGTGGCTATTACGCCGACCCAGGCATCAAGGACGTCGCCCGCCCAGCCGACTGCGGCTACCCGATCGCCGAGGCCTCCGCCGACGGCAACGTCACCATCACTAAGTTGCCGACTGCCGGTGGCATGGTGTCATCACGCACGGTGAAGGAACAGTTACTATACGAGGTCCACGACCCGGCGGCCTATCTGACACCCGACGTGACCGCCGATTTCTCGAAGGTGCGAGTTGCCGACAAGGGCCGCGACCGCGTCGAGATCAGCGGCGGTTCGGGCACGAAGCGGCCTGATACATTGAAAGTCACCGTCGGATTCGACGGTGGATTCCTTGGCGAGGGTGGCATCAGCTACGCCGGGCCGAACGCCGCCGCGCGAGCCATTCTCGCCCGTGATATCCTGGCCGAAAGGCTCGGGCGGCATCCGGGCTTCACCGAGAACCTTCGGCTTGACCTGATCGGCATCGACAGCCTGCACGCCACCGCCAACGTCGCCGCATCGTCCGACATCCGAGATGTGCGTGTCCGCGCCGCCATGCGCAGCCCTGATCGCGGCGCCATCGAGACCTTGCTTTGGGAAGTCGAAAGCCTGCTTTGCTGCGGTCCGGCCGGCGGCGGTGGCTACCGCGGACAAGTTTCACCGAGCGTCATCACCCATTCGACGCTGATCGACCGCCATTCCGTCAAGCCAACCGTCCGGGTATTCAGCGCATGACCCGCCGCATCCCCCTGCACAAGCTTGCTCACGCCCGCGCTGGCGACAAGGGCGACACCTCGTCGATCTCGGTGTGGGTTTACGACGAAGGCGACTACGCGCTGGTCAAGGAGCAATTGACCGCCGAGCGGCTCAAGGATGCCTTCCCGCGCCTTATTCGTGGCAACGTCGTCCGATACGCGTTGGACGAATTGTGTGGGCTGAACTTTGTCGCCTACAATGCTTTGGAGGGCGGAGTGAACACTTCGCTTAATCTGGATAGTCATGGCAAGTCATGGAGTTCGCTCCTGCTTTCGATGGAGATCGAGGTGCCGGAGAATGCGCGAGACAGCGGCAGGGCTTGATTGATGAGTAAGCGATTTCGGCATATGGCTCGCAGCTTGGCGGTAGCCTTCCTGGTTGGCTTGTCGTGCGCCTTGCCGTTAGCAGCGCAATCGATCGACGGCCATGAATGCTACGGCGAGGACAATGAACGCCGGCTCAAAGCCTGCTCCGAGTTGATCGAGATGCCCGGCGTATCACCGGAAAATCAGAGCGGCGCATTCGCGATGCGGGCGCTTTCGTACTCGCTGAAGGGCAACTACGATCAAGCCATTCGCGACTACGATCAGGCGATCCGCATTGTTCCAGACTTTGCGGTCGCGCTCAACAATCGGGCATGGGCATACTTCAAGTCTGGCCGGCCCGAAATGGGGATCGTCGACGTCGAAAAATCGCTAGCTCTCGATCCGTCAAGCGCCCACACTTACGATACGCGCGCGCACATCAAGCAATGGGGTGGCCGGCCTTCGGCAGCGCTTGCCGACTACGAGCGTGCCATGGCGTTTGGCGGCCCGCGCATGATCAAACTGTACCAATGCGGTTTAGCCGCCGCCGGTTTGTACAAGGGACCCGCCGACGGGCTGACTTCGTACGAATTGCAGCGGGCCATGGAGGCCTGCGTGCAAGGCACCACCTGCGATCCGCTGCCGCCCGATGAGGAATGCAAGGCCGCGACATCATAGGGTGCGCATGCTGGCACGCGCGAAGCACTTCAATTCTTGGCGCGCAACACGCAATCGAACCGCGGCGAACCCGACGCCGCCGACATCCGCCCTTCAATGGTAGCGGCAAGCCGCTGTGTGCCCTGGCCGGGCTTGCCTGCAACCCGTTCGAAAGGGTTCGGCAGGGCGACCGCCAGCAATGCCGCCTCACGCTGCGTCAAACGGCTGGCCGGCTTGCTGAAATGGTACTGGCTCGCCGCTTCCGCACCGAAGATGCCCGGCCCCCACTCGGCGATATTGAGATAAACTTCCATAATCCGCGCCTTCGGCCACAGCACTTCCATTGGTAGCGTGACGCCGAGTTCCAAAACCTTGCGCAGCGCACTGCGGCCCGGCCACAGCGCCAGGTTCTTAGCTACCTGCTGCGAGATCGTGCTGGCGCCGCGCAATGCCTCCTCGCCCTCCCGTTCGGCCTTGTCGAGCGCCGCCCGCATTTCGCCCATGTCGATCCCGAAATGGCTGCAGAACTTGTTGTCCTCGGAAAGAATGACGGCGCGCACGAGGTTAGGTGACACTCGGGACAACGGCACCCAGCGGTTGTCGATCTCCTGGCCATAGAGGGCCTGGGTGAACATCAGCGCCGAGGTCGGCGGATCGACGAACCGAAATGCCAGCAGCATCAAGCTGACCGCCGCCATTCCGCCGATACCCGCCAGGACCAGCGCGCGCGTTCCCTTCACCAGGGCGAAACGGGCGCACGGCAACAATTGGGATCGCAATCGGGCTGATCGCGTCAAACGCCCGTCGTTCATCTGGCAGACGCCCCGACTTCCATGACATAACTCCACCAGATGCGGCAACGCTCGACATATAGGATAACCATGGCGTTCAGCGAAAGATTGGCAGAGGCGCAGCGCGACGTCGAGACGCGGCTCGCCCTATGGCTAAGCGATGCCAGCACGCCAGACCGTCTGTCGCAGGCGATGCGGCACGCGGTCCTGGGCGGCGGCAAGCGCGTGCGACCGTTCTTGGTGCTCGAAAGTGCGCGATTGTTCGGTGTCGATCGGGCGGCGGCGCTTGATGTCGCCGCCGCACTCGAATGCGTGCACTGCTACAGCCTCGCGCACGATGATCTGCCGGCAATGGACAACGACCGTTTGCGCAGGGGAAAGCCTACGGTATGGACTGCTTTCGACGAGTGGACGGCGATCCTGGCCGGCGACGCGCTGCTGACGCTGGCATTCGAAGTCGTCGCCGATGGTCCGCACACACTGACCCAGCATCAGCGGTTGACCCTTGTCGCCGCGTTGGCGCGTGCATCGGGCCGCGCCGGCATGGTCGGCGGGCAGGCAATTGATCTCGCCGCCGACAAGCTCGGCAATCCGGCGAACCCGACACTTGCGCAAATTCGGCATTTGCAGGCCCTGAAGACCGGTGCTCTGATCCAGTTCGCCTGTATCGCCGGTGCGATCATGGGCGACGGGCCCGCCGTCGAGCATCAAGCGCTCGCTACGTATGGCGAGCGGCTCGGTTTCGCCTTCCAGATCGCCGACGACCTGCTCGACGCCACCGGCGACGCCGCAACCGTTGGCAAGGCAGTGGCAAAGGATGCCGCCGCAGGCAAGGCAACGCTGGTGTCGTTGATGGGCCCTGATGCCGCGCGAGCCAAGCTCGCACAGGTCGAGGCGGAAGCCATCGCCGCGCTCGATGTGTTCGGCAGCAAGGCCGACGTGCTACGGCAAGCAGCAACGTTCGTTGCCAATCGCCGCAGCTGAAAGCGCGCCGTCAGGTCGTCGCCACCTTGCCGCCGCGCGCCTTTTGCAAGGCAGCGCCAGCCATCGCGATCGCCAACCCGATTACCGTCGTGTAACCGAACTTCATGCCGGTCATCGACGACACAATGCCCTGAACCAGCAGTGGAAATACCAGCAACAGCCCGGCGAACGTGAACAGCACGGTCTCGATCACATTGCTGCGCCGGAACAGCCAGCCTTGCGCCGCCACGCCGAGAATCGCGATTCCAGCCGCCGTCTTCAAAGACACTTCCAACGCATCGAGCCATCCGAGCCCCTTGGGGAACTGCAGCAGCAGCGCCGAACCCTGCGGATCGAGTACAAACACGAACGGCACCAGGAAGGCTGGCATGGTGTACTTCCACGACTGCAGCGTCGTCAGGTAAGGATTGCCGCCGGTGATCGCCGCCGCCGCGAACGGTGACAGCGCCGTCGGCGGCGACACCTCTGATAACACGGCATAATAGAAAATGAACATGTGCGCGGCGTAGTCGGGAACACCGAGCTTGGTCAACGCCGGCGCCGCGATCACCGCGCAAATGATGTAGGATGCGGTGACCGGCACGGCCAGTCCGACCACCCAGACGATCAAGGCTGTGTAGATCGCGGTGAGCAGCAGGCTGCCACCCGCATAGTCGATGGCAATCGACGAGAACTTCAAGCCGAGCCCGGTCAAGGTTACGACGCCGACGATGATGCCGGCCGAGGCGCAGGTCGTCGCCGCATTGAGTACGCCGGTCGTGCCTTCCGCCAGTGCCCGGATGAGCTTTGGCGGCACTAGCGCCGTGTCTTTGCGCAGGAAGCTCGCGGCAATGGCCAGCATCGTTGCCCAGAAAACTGAGAGCACCGGCGAGAAACCGAGCAGCATGAACACGATAATCGAGATCAGCGAGCCGAAGTGGAACCAGTAGGACTTGGCGAGTGCCCAGAGGTTACCGGTTTCGATCAAGCTGGTCTGGCCGCCGCCGTACTTGGCGCTATCCAGCTCCACCATGATGAAGATGCCGAGGTAATAGAGAATGGTCGGTATGGTCGCCATCAGGATCACGTCGAAATACGAGATCTTGAGGAACTCGGCGATCAGGAAGGCGGCCGCACCCAGCACGGGCGGCGATATGATCGCCCCCAAGCCACCAGCCGCCAGCAGTCCACCGGCGGCGTTCTTCTCGTATCCAGCCTTCGCCAGCATCGGATAGGCGACGGCGCCGATCGTCACCGTGGTCGCGACGCCCGACCCCGACGGCCCGCCCATCAGGAACGACGACAACACCACCGAGCGGCCGGCGGCATTGCGCTTCCCGCCCATGGCGGCGAGTGAGAAGTCGATGAAGAATTTTCCAGCGCCCGAATACTGCAGGACGGCCCCGAAAATGGTGAACAGGATGATCAGGCTCGACGAAACGTCGACGGCTGTGCCGAAGATGCCTTCAAGCGTCATGTAGAGTTGGCCGACCAGCCGGTCGACATCATAGCCACGATGGGTCCACGGCGCGGGCAGATAAGGCCCATAGACCGCATAGGCGATGAACATCAGCGAGATCACCGGCATGATGAGGCCGGTCGTTCGCCGCGTCGCTTCCAGCAGCAAGGCGATGAAGGCGACGCCGATGTAGATGTCGATTTGGCTCGGCGCCGTGGCGCGGTCACCGAACTCGTCACCCTGCAAGATGACATAGACGATGATGGCGACGCTGAGCAAAGCCAGCACAATATCGAGGATCGTCAACCGGTTGCGCAGCCTGGGCAACATCGGGAACAGCAGGAAGGCGAGAAACAGCACCATGCCTACGTGGATCGGCCGCAGTAGATAGGTCGGCACCACCGGCGCCCATTGGAACGGCCAAGCGCCCGCGGCAGCGGCGTATAAGTGAAACAGCGTCACGAAGATCGCAAGGCTTGTGACAGTCAACCCGACCCATCCCCCCAGCCGGTTGGTCGCGCCCTCGTCTTCCTCGATGTATTTCTCGGCGAGCTTTAACTGCTCTTCGCTGATCACCGCGCTGGCGGTGTCGTGTTCCGTGGCCATAAGACCTCCCCCTCGAAATCCGTGTCGGCCGTTCGGCGGCTCTTGATGGCTTCTAAGCCGTTCGCCCGCACCATGGAAAGCCCGCGCGGACAATTAGTTACCGGCGATCGTCGCACCATGACAAAAGGCCGGGCATTCCTGCCCGGCCCTGTTGTGGTTCGATCGGAACTCGGTCCTCAATCGACCTTGATGCCTTTTTCCTTGAAGTACTTCAGCGCGCCCGGGTGCCAAGGGATGCCAGCCTTCTTCGAAGTCTGGTTCTCGTCCTTGATGTTCAAGGCTTCCTTGTGCACCTGGGCAAGATCAGCACGCTTCTCCATCATCGTCTTGGTCAGGTCGTATGCCAACTGCTCGTCCATCTTGGCGTTGACCGCCATCAGGTTCCAGACGGTGACGTTCTTGTTGTCGGCGTCGAGGCCGGAATAAGTCGCTTTCGGGATCGTGGCGGCGGTATACAGTGGGCCATACTTGGCGTTCATCTTTTCGACCAGCTGAGCGATATCGAGCAGCTTCAACTTGGTCGACGGCGTGGCGGCGAGATCGGTCACCGCCGCGGTCGGCAGGCCGCCGACCCAAAGGAACGCCTCGATCTTCTTGTCTTTCAACGCATTGACTGATTCAGCAACGCCCAGCCGCTCGCGCTTGACGTCCTTATCCTTGTCGATGCCGGCGGCTTCCAGCACGCGGAAGGCGAACACTTCGGTGGCCGAACCCGGCGAGCCGGTCGAGATGCGCTTGCCCTTCAGATCTTCGATCTTGTTGATACCGGTGCCTTCGACCGTCACCACGTGCATGTGGTTCGCATACATGACGACCAACGCCTGGATTGGCAGCTTGCCGCTGGTGAATTTATCGAGGCCGTTGATCGCATCCCAGGAGGCATCAACCTGAACGTAGGCGAGATCAGCCTTTCCCGAACCGAGCAGTTGGAGGTTGGCCACGGATCCGCCGGTCACTTCGGCGGTGGCGGTGACGCCAGGAAGTGCCTTGGACAGGATATTGGCGAAGCCGCCGCCGAGCGGATAATAAACGCCGCCGGTGCCGCCGGTGGCGATCGAAAGCTGCTTGGCGGTCTGCGCAACCGCGATGGCGCTGCCGGCGAGGAGCCCAAGGCCCAAAACTAGTGCAGTTCTGATCTTCATGTTCGTCGTCACACTCCCTGAATAGTCGGCAGCCGTGTTTGATCGCGGCCTTGCTACGAAGATCTACATAGTCGATCGGCCGGTTCAATAAAAGATCGCGATTTCGCTAAACTGTAAGCACCAGCTTGCCCGCAACTTCACGACGATCGAGCATGGCGATCGCCTCGCGGATCTTCTCGAACGGCATGGTCGCGTGGGTATGCGGTGCCAGCCGGCCTTGCGCCACCCAGTCGAGGACCCGCGCGATATTGGCCGCATGCGGCGCCGGATCGCGGGCGGCGTTTTCGCCCCAGAACACTCCGACGATGTCGCAGCTCTTGAGCAAAGTCAGATTGATCGGAATTTTCGGGATGCCACCGGCGGCAAATCCGACCACGAGATAACGCCCCATCCAATTGATCGCCCTGAGTGCCGGCTCGGCATAGTCGCCGCCGACGCAGTCATAAATGACGTCGGGACCGGTGCCACCGGTGGCGTCGCGCAACTGTTGCTTGAGGTCGCCTGAACTGTAGTCGACCAGCACATCGGCCCCGCGTGCCCTGCAGATGGTGAGCTTTTCCGCCGACGAAGCGGCCGCCACCACCTTGGCACCAAGCAGCTTGGCAAGCTCAACGGCAGCAAGACCGGCGCCACCCGACGCGCCGAGCACCGCGACTGTTTCACCGGCCTTAAGGCGACCACGGTCGACAAGCCCGTGCATCGCCGTGCCGTAGGTAACACTGACACCGCACGCCACCTCGTCGCTGACACCGTCCGGCACCGGAACCATGGCCGATGCCTTGACGATCGCGAACTCTCGGGCGCACCCCCAACCGATGAACCCGCATACACGCTGCCCCAATTGAAGGCCAGTGACGCCGGCACCCAGCTTGTCGACCACACCGGACAATTCGCATGCTGGCGAGAACGGCAACGCCGGCTTGTATTGATACTTGCCGCGACAGATTAGCGTGTCGAGAAAGTTCAGCGCCACCGCTTTGACGCGAACGCGCACCTCCCCTGACCCCGGCTCCGGCGTTGCGATCTCCTCGATCACGATCGCCTCGGGTCCATCGAGGGTCTTACACAAGGCGGCTTTCATCAATGTCTCCACGTTCACAGCGGCAGGCTACCGCGCGTTTCCAGCTCGGCACGAATGCTCTTCTTGGTGATCTTGCCATAACCGGACTTGGGCAATTCGTCCCAGAAGAACACCCGCTTCGGTAGCTTGTAGCGGGCGACCTTGGGTGCCAACCAGCCGAGCAACTCGTCCTCGCCGAGTTTGGCCCCGGGCCGCAGCACGCAGACCGCGACACCGACCTCTCCCCAGGTGCGGTCGGGCACACCGAGGATCGCGACTTCGGCGATCGCAGGGTGCGTCAAGACTTTCTCCTCGGTCTCGCGCGGATAGACGTTCGAGCCACCCGAAATGTACATGTCCGACGCCCTGCCGGTGATGTAGAGAAAGCCCTCGTTATCGACGTGGCCGAGATCGCCGGTGCAGAACCAGCCATCGCGGAACGCCTTCGCATTGGCCTCCGGGTTGTTGTAGTAGCCAGCGAACACGGCCGGCCCGCAAACGCAGATCTCGCCGGTCTCCCCCGATGCAACTTCGCGGCCCGTCTGGTCCTGGATCGAGACCTGCATACCGGTACGCTCGAAGCCACAAGTGCCGATCTTGACGTCCGGGCCGTCCTCGGGGCTGTGCAGGGCGGGCGGCAAAACGGTAATGTTGCCGGTGACCTCGCCGAGCCCGAAATACTGCACCATCACCTTGCCGAGCTTGGCCAACGCGAATTTTTGGTCTTCGCGGTACATCGGCGCGCCGGCATAGATCACATGCCGCAGCGACGAATGATCGTACTTCCCAGCCGCCGGGTGCTCGGTCAGCAGCTTGACGATGGTTGGCACCGTGAACATGTTCGTCACGCGCCAGGTTTCGATCAACTTCCAGGCTTCCTCGATGTCGAAACGGTCGGACGCGAGCAGCACCGTCTTCACGCCGCGCGCCACCTGCGCTAGCTGATGGATGCCCGCGCCATGCGACAGCGGCGCCACCACCAGCGAAGCGTCGCCATTGGTCGTCCCCGGCATCAAATCGCATAGGTGATTGGTGACGACGAACGCCATCTGGCCGTGGCGTCAGCACCGCAGCCTTGGGTCGTCCCGTGGTGCCCGAGGTGAAGAAGAACCAGCACGGGTCGTCATATTCGACGGCTGCCACCGGAGCCGTTCTGCCTTTATGGGCCGCGACAATGCCGTCGTAGTCGTCGCCGAAATCCGCAATACCGATTGCAATGACGAGGCGGATTTCGGGTGCAGCCGCGCGGGCTGCCCGCACATGGTCGGGAAAGTCGCTGCCGCAGATCATCGCCGAAGCGCCGCTGGCCTCGGCAAGAAAGGCTACTTCATCCGGCGTCTGGCGGAAGTTGGTCGGCACCCACACCGCGCCGAGGCGGAAGCAGGCGAACATCGACTCGAACATCTGGTTCGAGTTCTTCGCCTGCACCAGAACGCGATCGCCCTTCGTTACGCCACCGGCGGCAAGCGCTGCCGCCATGGCGTCAACCCTGTCGTCGAGCTCGCGCCATGTCCAGGATTGGTCGCCCCAAACGAACGCAATCCCGGCCGGATAACGCCGAGCCGACTGACGCAGGAAATGGGCGAGGTTCATCGCCCGTTTCGAGCACGGCGCGACGCCACCCTTCGGCGCCGCAACAATCGCATTCATCGACGGCGCTCCAGGATCGAGACGAAGTTTGCCACCGCGGCGCCGCCCATGTTGAACACGCCGCCGAGCTTGGCGTCCTTGACTTGCATGTCATTGGCTTCGTTCATCAACTGAAGGCAGGCCATGATGTGCATCGACACGCCGGTGGCGCCAATTGGATGGCCCTTCGATTTGAGGCCGCCGGACGCATTGATCGGCAGTTTGCCGCCCTTCTCGGCGGTGCCGTCGCGCACCACGCGGTAGCCCTCACCCGGCTTGGCAAGCCCCATCGCCTCGTACTCGATCAACTCTGCGACGGTGAAGCAGTCATGGGTCTCGACGAAGCTCAGATCATCGAGCGTGACACCCGCCGCCTCGCGCGCCTTGCTCCAGGCGCGGCGCGCGCCGTCGAACGCGGTTGGATCGCGACGCGATAGCGGCAGAAAGTCGTTGGCCTGAACTCGGGCTCGGAAAGCGATGGAACGCTGAAGGCTGGCAGCGGTTTCCTCATCCGCCACCACGATCGCGGCAGCGCCGTCCGAGATCAGCGAGCAATCCGTCCGCCGCAAGGGCGCCGCCACGTAGGGGTTCTTGTCCGATACGGTATTGCAGAAGTCGTAGCCGAAGTCGCGCCGCATCTGGGCGTAGGGGTTGGCGACGCCGTTCTTGTGATTCTTGGCGGCGATGTGCGCCAATTCCTGGCTGCGGTCGCCGTAACGCTGGAAATAGTCGGCGGCGATGCGGCCGAAAACGCCGGCGAAGCCACCGTCGATATTGCTCTCTTCCTTGCGATAGGAGGCGCTGAGCAGGATGTCGCTGGTCTCGGCCACGGTCTTGGCGGTCATCTTCTCGGCGCCGACCACCAAAGCCACCCGGCCACGGCCACTTTCAATGAAATCAAGCGCGGCATAGAGTGCCGACGAGCCCGTCGCACAGGCATTTTCCAGTCGCATGGCCGGCACCTGCGACAAGGCAGGTAGCCCGAGCGCGACTTGCGCCGCCTCGAAACCCTGTTTCGAGAAGCCATTGTTCATGACACCGACATAGATGCCGTCGACCTGCTCGGTGCCGACGCCGGCATGTGCGAGTGCCTCACCTGAAACGCGCGCCATTAGGCTCTCGACGTCCGGATCGTCCAGCTTGCCGAACGGTGTATGCGCCCAGCCGACGATGCACCCACGTGTCATGACGCTCTCCTCGAATGTTTCCTGACCGGTTTCTGCGGTCGACTATAGAGCCTGCGACACCGATTTGCGAAGCGCGCGGTTCGCGGCTGATATGCTTGGGCGGCCCATCGACCGGCAACGCTGCAGCCTCGCCGTTTGAATGCCCTTGTAAAATCGGTAATGCAGCACCACCTAGCTAACTATCCCACTGCGCAGCATACCGATGCCGGGTTTCGCGCTGGTGGGAGTTGGATTCTAAACGCCCCGATCGCACCGCGGGGCGTTTTCATTTGCGGTCCCAAGCGGACATCGCCACAAACGATACTTAACGCCAGCGCCGGCCGACGCGCGCTTGCATCAGGAAGGTTCTGCCATGCTGCGAATTCCAGACTTGTCACTTATTGCCCGGTCCGACGCCGGCAGCGAGACCGATCACCGCACACCCAAGACCCAGCGCCGATCGATCATCACGGTGAACGCCACATCGTGCCGTTGGCCGATCGGTGATCCACGATCCGCCGGATTCTATCTGTGTGGCGGCGCCACCGATGGCAAGTCGACCTACTGCGACCGTCACACCAAGCTCGCCGTCAGACCAGCCTCGGTGCCGGTTCCCAAATGGAAAATCGCTTGACGCTGTCGACGCAAATTCTCCCGCCCGCTATTTCTCTCGCGGCATTGGGGTGGACCGACGAACGCCAATCGGTCTTTGCGCCTCATGCCGCCGAAGGCTTAATCCCCGGTCGAGTGGTCGGCGAGCATCGCACCCACTATCAGGTTGGCGTCGCCACCACCGAGCTCAGCGCGACTTTAGCTGGCCGGCTGCGCAATGACGCCAGGCAGCGGTCGGACCTCGCCGGCGTCGGTGATTTCGTGGCGATCCGCCCATCGCCCGGCGACGGTCCAGCGACCATCGAAGCCGTTCTGCCGCGCACGAGTGCGTTGGTACGCAAGGCCGCCGGCGAAAAGCGCCCGCAATTACTCGCAGCCAACGTCGACGTTATTTTCATCGTCATGGCACTTGACGGCGATTTCAATTTGCCGCGCCTGGAACGCTATCTGGCGTTGGTACATGCGAGTGGTGCGCGGCCGGTCATCGTCGCCAACAAGACTGACCTCGCGGCCGATTTGGCGTCCCGGATGGCGGATTTCGCGACTGTCGCGCCTGGCGTAGCGGTGCACGCGATCACCGCCCGTGCCGCAGCCGACACTCGACAACTCGAAACCTATTTCGACGGCAATCGCACGATCGCCCTTATTGGTTCGTCCGGCGTCGGCAAGTCAACGCTGACAAATCGCCTGCTCGGCCGCGAAGCGCAGGCAACCCAGGAGGTCCGCAGCCACGACGACCGCGGCCGACACACGACCACCCATCGCCAACTTTTCCTGCGGCCTCACGGTGGCGCGATCATGGATACACCCGGCATGCGAGGGCTGGAAATGTGGGACTCGGAAGACAACGTCGCCCCGGACTTCAGCGATATCGAAGCGCTCGCACTCGAATGCAAGTTCCGCAATTGCCAACATGGCAGCGAGCCCAAATGCGCCGTCCGCGCAGCCGTCGATCGCGGCGAACTCGACGCGGCGCGGGTGGCAACGTTCAATGCGCGGGTCGTCACGCCTCATTGGGTCAAGCGTTAGCCCCACTCCCGATATTCCATTCCCTCAGGGGGTGTAACGCGAGCGACGCGACCCCATATGTGGACTATGGAACAGTTCAATTACAATGAGCCGGCCGACGTTTTCGTTGGCGGTGGTCGCTTCTCAAAGCGCATCGCGATGGCCTACCGGCGTTTCCCGACCGGTGCCGAGGCAATTCGGTTCGCGATTGAACTGCAGAGCGCCGACAAACTGGTCGCGACAGTGGTTGAAGTCGATGAAGAGCGCTTTGGCGCTGCCGAGATCCGCAGTCTATACGACAGCGTGGACTATCCGCTGCCGCGCCGACAGGCGTCTTGACGCTCTCAACAGCTAGCCGGGACAATAATGAGCGAAACGACAATCGACCGCGATTCGATGGCGCGGCTCGCAAAGGCGCTGATCTTCATATGCGGCGCCGATCACCCCACCACCAAGGCGTTGAAGCTCGCCGCCGAGAGTGGCACCGAGCGCGACATCAAGGCCGCGCGCGCGGCGTTTCTTAAATTGAAGCCGGGCGAGCGCCGCGCCGCCCTGACCATGATCGACGACAACGAGTAGGCCCCGGCGTTACGCTCGCTTAAGGCCCCATGGATATGGCGCGGAGCCCGGCAACATGCCGGTCAGGCCCTTGCGGTAAGCGGTTGTGATGGTGAACTGGCCGAGCGGCGCGGTCGATACTTCCTCCAACGCCAGCCGCCCTAGTTCGACAGCCGCCTTCTTCTGCGCCGCCTCATCGGCCGCGAACAGCCACTCCTGGGTCAGGGTCTCGGCCCTGTCGCTCTTCCACCAACCGAACCAACCGGTCTCGCCCTGGCCGCGCGCCAGGATGTTGAGCGCCGGATTGCCCCAGCCGACCACCGGACCGGTCGTGTGGAAGAGGCTCCAACCGCCGTTGCTCACTGGCTCACGGCTGGAGCGGCGCTTCACCACCGAGCCCCAGTCCATCTCGACAAGTTCGACGTTCATACCCAACTTCTTCAGCAGGTCGGCAGTGACGATGCCAAGTGGTCCGATATCGGGGAAGTCGGCCGGATTGATGATGACGACCTTCTCGCCGGCATATCCGGACTTGGCGAGCGCTGCCTTCGCCTTGTCGAGGCTCTGCGGCATCAGATCTTCCTGCTCGCCCTGGTAATATGGCGTTCCACGCCCCCACAGATTGCGGCACGTCTTCCAGCTGGCGCCATCCTCACCTTGTGTTGCGAGCATGTAGTCGTCCTGCTTCACCGCCAGCCGGACAGCTTGCCGCACAGCGACGTTGTTGAATGGCGGGTGCAGCGTGTTGAAACGCATGATCGCCATGCGGCCGGTAGCATCGGTCACCTCGCGGATGACATCAGGATTACGCTTCAGCATCGGGTGCAGATCCGCCGTCGGCCGCTCCCACCAATCGACCTCGCCCTTCATTAGCGCGTTGGCCGCTGTCGATGGATCGGGAATGATGTGCCACTCGATACGCGGAAAGTGAGCGTTCTTTCCGCCCGCGTTTCGGCTCGCCGGCTCCGACCGCAGCGCATAGCCGTCGTATTTCTCGTAGACGACCCGGCTGCCAGAGTTGAACTCAGCGGCCATGAAACGATACGGTCCCGATCCCACAACTTCCGAGATCGGCTTCGACGCATCGGTTGCCGCGTGCCGCTCTGGCATGATGAACGCGGCGCCGTCGACCTTGGCGAGCACTTCAAGCAGCAATGGAAATGGGCGCGTCAGGCGAACCTCAAAATTGCGATCATCGATCACGTTCCATTGGTCGACGACCTTTGCCAGCAACTGGCCGAAGGTATCGCGCTGGCACCAGCGCTTGACACTGGCGATGCAGTCGACCGAGCGCACGGGTACGCCGTCGTGGAACTTCTGTCCCTGACGCAAGCGGAATTGCCACGAGCGGCCGTCGGCCGCAGTCTCGTAGCTTTCGACCATTTGCGGCCTCGGCTTCAGGTCCATATCCGCGCCAAACAGCGTGTCATAGACGTAGTACCCATGGTTGCTGGTTACCGTCGCCGTCGTCCACACCGGATCAAGCAGCGTGAGGTTCGCCTGCGGCACAAAGCGCAGCGTCTTCGCCCGCAGATCCTGCGCGATGGCGGGGGCGGCGAGCAGCGCGCCGACGCTGCCAGCGGCTCCCTTCACAAATGTCCGGCGATCCATCGAACGGTCTCCTGCAATTCATGCCAACGCTTCGGCAATTGTGCACGCGAGGGCCAGTGTTTCAATCGAAACCGAGGAAACCCGGACTGTTCGAAAGCTTGGGGGCTGCTGTCAGTGCAGCGATATCTGGCTTCGGGCGCGCCGTGCGGGGATCGCCCGCCAGCATCGTCTCCAGCGCCGCAGCCACCGCCAGCACCTTGGCATCGCCGCCGCGCGGGCCGACGATCTGCAAGCCGAACGGCATCCCGTTGCGATCGAGGCCAACCGGCAGTGAAATCGCCGGATGCCCGACGACGGTTACGGCATAGGCCAGCGCCAACCAGTGGAAATAGGTTCGGGTGGCTCGGCCGTCGATCTCTTTGGGGAACAATTCGGACCACGGTCTCGGGCTTAGCGTCACGGCTGGCGACAGGACCACGTCGAAGCGCTCAAAGAACGATTGCCAGCGCTGGTAGAGGACCGTCTGCTGCTTCAGCGCGTTGGTAACGTCGAGGCCGGAGTAACGCAGACCTTCCTCGACGTTGGCGCGAACGTTGGGGCCGAGCAGTTCCGGCGTCGCGCGATATCGATCATGGAAACTCGCCATGAACGAAACCGCACGCAGCACTTCGAATGTTTCATCCATGCCGCTGCAATCTGGCGTCGTCTCGTCGGCAACCCGGAAGGCGCTACGGAACAGCCCGCACTTTTCGGCAAACACCTGTGCGATATGCCGCTCAGTCGGCGCGAAGCCGAAATCTGGCGTCAGTGCCACTCTCAGCGAAGCGAGGTCGCATGGCTCGGATCGAGCAAAGTCCTCGGGTCGACGCACCTGCCGGCCATGAATGGTGGTTGCCAGCGGATCAACACCTGCATCCGATACAAGTGCCGACATCAACAGGCACAGGTCCGGCACGGTGCGCGCCATCGGACCCAGTACACTTAAGGGGTTCCAGCCCAGCGGCCGCTTGTCGCTCGGCACCACGCCAGGCGACGGCCTGAAGCCGACAATGCCATTGTAGGCCGCCGGGTTGCGTAGCGAACCACCAGTATCCGATCCGGTCGCGATCGGCACCATGCCGGTGGCAAGCACCACGCCTGATCCGCCGGACGATCCGGCCGCCGACTTTGTCGGATCGAATGGATTGCCGGTAACTCCGTAAACCGCGTTGCGGGTGTTGGCGCCAGCCCCCCATTCCGGCGTGTTGGTCTTGCCGACCACGATCGCGCCAGCCTTTTTCACCGAGCGCACGATGAGATGATCTTTCGTTGGCACCTGATCCTTGAACAACACGCTGCCATAGGTCGTCCGCAGGCCTTCGGTATCCTCCAAATCCTTGATGCCGATTGGCAGACCGTGCAGGGAGCCGAGTTCATCGCCGCGCATGACAGCAGCCTCGGCCTCGGCAGCCGCCTTTCCCGCTCGCTCGAAATCGCGCGCGACCATTGCGTTGACCGCCGGATCGACGGCTTCGATCCGCTCGATGCAGCTTGCCAGCAATTCGCGCGGCGACAACTTCTTGGCGCCGATCAGCGCGCGGGCTTCGACGGCACCGAGTTCACAGGGTTTCATGCAAGGGCTCTTTGCTTTGCTCGCCATCCTTGGGAATAACGAATGAAAGGTTGTCACGGCCACTGCGTTGCAACAAGCCGAATAGCAGCGACTTGCCTTGACGCCGACGCCTGCAATCCGCCAACCTCGCGCAAGCATCAATCAGGAGGGCGTCATGGATTTGGGTCTCAAGGGTCGCAAGGCGATCGTATGCGCGGCATCGAAGGGCCTCGGACGCGGTTGCGCTGAAGCGCTCGCCGCCGAAGGCGTTGAACTAACCATCTGCGCCCGCACCAAGGACGTGCTGGAAGCCACCGCTGCCGAGATCCGCAAGTCGTCCGGCGCCAAGGTCACCGCCATCGCCTGCGACGTCACCACCGACGAAGGCCGCAAGGCACTTCTAGCCGCCTGCCCGAACCCGGACATCCTGATCAACAATGCCGGCGGGCCGCCGCCTGGCGACTTCAAGGACTTCTCAATGGACGACTGGCGGGCCGCCGTCGAAGGCAACATGATCTCGCCGCTGGCGCTAATCCATGCGACCGTCTACGGCATGATGGATCGCGGCTTCGGCCGCATCCTTAACATCACCAGCTTCTCCGTGAAGTGCCCGATCCCGAACCTTGAGTTGTCGAACGGCGCACGCGCTGGCCTCACCGGGGCCGTTGCCGCTCTATCGCGCAAGACTGCCGTCCGTAATGTCACCATCAACGCGATTCTGCCGGGTCCGTTCGACACGGATCGTCTGCGCGGCACCACCACTAAGATGGCCGCCGCCAAGGGCACGACATTCGAGGCCGTCACCGAGGCCCGCAAGAAGGAAGTGCCGGCCGGCCGATTCGGCACCACCACCGAGTTCGGTGCCACCGCCGCGTTCCTGTGTTCGGCCCATGCCGGCTTCATCACCGGGCAGAATCTCGTCATCGACGGTGGCTCGTTCAACAGCACATTCTGAAAAACGAGCGGCTCGAACTGGCACAGTAATCGCTCACATATACTCCAACGCGCGTTAACCATATCGGCGATCGGGCGTGGATTGTATCTGCGCCCTCCGCTACCCCGACCTCACACCGCGCTGCCTCTGACCAAGAGGTAGCGCGTTGTCGTTTCGGCCTCCGGGGGAGGCCAGCGATAATGCGTAAAAGGAGTACTCCATCATGAGACAATATCTGCTTGCTGTCATTTCGATCGTGACCTTCGGCCTGCTCGGCGCCGGCAATGCCAGCGCCGCCTGGCAGGATTCGATTTTTGGCACCAACGCCAATAGCCGCAGCGAAGCCCGCCCGGCCCGCGCCGAGCGCGCCGCCCGCTCCGAGAGCGGCAATACCGAAGCCCGCCCGCAGCGTCGCACCCGTGCCGCCCGCGCGGAATCGAACGATACCGACCAACCAACGCGCAGCCAGCGCACGGCCCGTAGCCGTTCGTCGGGTTCGGAAGGTGGCTCGAGCATCGGTTCCGGCCTCGCCTCGTACTACTGGCAGCCGCAACGCGTCGCCTCCGGCGGCTGGTTCAACCCGAACGCCATGACCGCTGCCCACAAGACCTTGCCGTTCGGAACTCGCGTTCGGGTTACCAACGAGCGCAACGGCCAGTCTGTCGAAGTTACTATCAATGATCGCGGCCCTTATGTTGCCGGCCGCGTCATCGACCTGTCGTCAGCCGCCGCTGGCGCAATCAACATGAAGGGCTCTGGCGTGGTTCCGGTCCGCATGACGGTTCTCGGACGCTGAGCTTTCCGTAGCCGCGAACATTACCAGTCGGCGAGGACAACTCTTTGTCCTCGCCGCTTGCATTTCCGTCGAGCGTGGAAAAGCCCGAATCGGGCTATGCGATGCCCTTGGATCGCCACTTTGGCGACGGACATGCATCGCCATGCGTTTCACACCTTATGTCGCCATTACCGTTGCCTTGTTGGTGCCTCGTGCAGCCGACGCGCAGTTGTATCAGCGTCACTGGAACACGTCCGTTGTTGCGCCCGCGCGCGCGCCGCACCCATCACGACGAGTGCGTTGCCCGCCCCTCCGGTGCCAACCAGCCCCAAGCTCAGGCCTGCCACGCATCACGCAATGGCAGGCATTGCGTCTTACTACTGGCAGGGGCAGAAGACTGCCTCGGGTGAGCAGTTCGACAAGAATGCGCTGACCGCCGCCCACAAAACCCTGCCGATGAACACCCGCGTCAAGGTAACCCACGTCGACAGTGGTCGAACGGTAGTCGTGCGCATCAACGACCGCGGCCCCTTCAAGGCAGGCCGCGTTGTCGACTTGTCCGACCGTGCCGCCGAGATCCTAGGATTCAAACCCAGGGGACTGGCGCAGGTGAAGTTGGAAGTGGTCGAATGACTCTGTTCTCGCCAACCCGTCATGGCGATGCCACTTGGGACAATCCGCCGATGAAGCGCTGCTAATCATGCGCATCTGGCGACCAATCTAATCAATCAATGGATATTGCTTGGTTGCGGCGAGTGTGGTTGCGACGGGGAGGCGTCTGCCGCATCCATGTTCTGTTGGATCTGCTGGAATGACTTGAACATGCTGAGTAGTGTCGGCACCGACATGACAGTTCGGGCAGTGACGACGAGTTCATCCTTTACGATACCCTTTTCGTCGACCCCGCATGGCCGAGCCGTGCACATCGTGAGATGAACGACACCGTCGCGCACACGCATCACAACGCTGTTGGCGAAGACCTCGGGAAGATTATGAGGATCAGACCACGCACCGCCAATGCGATTTCCGCTTGTCTTGGTGACCGCCATGAACGTCTCCGATCAGGATCGAAACTATTGGCTTGGCATTCGCGAGGCAAAAAGGCCCTTATCGGTAGGCGCCCACAATTAATAACGAACGCATGGGTTGATTATTCCAACCATGACCTCATCCGCTCCCGGGAGGCCCAACGCAGCTTACGACAACCACAAGCAATAGGCAGCGAGCGATGCCGCAGCCGGACTGCGTGCACCGGAATGAACGGACGGCCCATTCGGGCCGCCCGTTCCGTCCAACTTCGATGGCTCAAGTCTTGCCCAGCGGCTTCACACTCGAATCCGAATTCATCCGGTACAGACCCGACAACAGCGCGTCGAAACCACTGGCGCCCTGGCCGGCATGCAGGTCGATGCGGCCGACTTTCTCGACCAGCTTCTCCAGCGCCTCCAACTCCTTCAACCGAAGCAACAGAGGGTTGTCCTCCATAAGCCGCGCAGTGTTGAGCAGCGAGCGCGTCGCCGCCGTCTCCTCCTGGCGCCGGATCAGGTTGGCCTTGGCCACCCGCTCCGCCTCCACGACCTTGTTCAGAAGCTCGCGCACATCACCCGGCAGAATGACATCCTTGACGCCAATTTCGCCGATCTCGATGCCGAGTTCCTTCACCCGCTCGGTGACGAAGCCACGCACCTCGCGATCGATAGTGTCGCGCGCCGCCAGAATATCGTCCAACGTGCGCGTCGCCACCGCCTCGCGGATCGCAAACTGGATCAACCGGTAGACCGTGTTGTCGAGGTCCGCCGCGGCCAGTGTCGCCTTCTCCGGATCGATCACCTTGGTGAACGCGGTCAGCGTCACACGGATACCGATGCGATCCTTGGTCAGGATCTCCTGCGCCGTTACCTCGTGCGGACGCGGCCGCATGTCGACCTTGCCGATCCGGACCGTTCGGCCGATCTGCCAGAATGCGTGCCGGCCGGGCGCCAGCTTCTCCTTCAGCTGGCCGTCGATGAACAGAATTCCAGCCTCGTGTGCTTCGACTACCGCCTGCACGACGGTCGTGCCGCGCAGTTCCATTTTGTCGAGATGCTTCCGGGCGACGCGCGGATCACTCGCGGTGTCGATCATGTCGATCTCGACCAGCGTCAGCGTCTTCCAGAAGGCGCGCGTGGTGTTCGGCAGCACGATGTGCTTCGGCTCGCCATCGAACGAGACGATGGCGACCTCGGTCGCCGACGGCTGCACCAGCGCGAAATGCTTCGACGCCAGATCGGGCTGCGTCTTTTCGAACAGCAACGCCCGCTCGGCCGGGAATTCGGCCCGCACGACCTTAACCACCTCGGACGTCAGGCGACGGCCAAAATCGAACGCACGGTAGCGGCCCGGCTCAAGCAGGCGCTCGAAACGGCCGTCGCGCATCAGGAAGCCGCGCTCGTCGTCGCGCACGACGACGGTGTGGAACATGCTGGTGTTGGTCTTGGTAATCATCACACTTTCTTTTCGTCCTAAATTCCAACAGTTAAAGCAGGTCACCGGTCGCTGACCGGCGTCGACCGCGCGGGCTGAAGCTTGAGCGACCACCGTTGGCCTTGGCGACCAGATTGCGACCGCATGTTCCGAAGAACAGACGCCGGTATCTGGAGCTCGTCGGCCGCGAACGATCGCGGTATCCGCTTCGGCACGTAGCGTGATCGCCGCTTGCTGCCTTTCGCTCTTAGCCTTCGGCCGAAGCCTCAGGCATCAAACGTTAGGCAGCGTGGACAACGACCGGCTCCCCTTCATCGAAGTTCGCTTTGGAAGGCGAAGTTTGCGACATGGGAGTCGAACCCACGACAGCCAGAGTAACAGTCTGGTGCTCTACCTACTGAGCTAGTCGTCTTGGAGCACATGAAAGGACTCGAACCTCCGACCTCCCGATAACAGTCGGGCGCTCTACCGCTGAGCTACACGCGCGTCTTCTCCCACCACACGCGGAACACACCACCGCAGAGCGGCGCGCGCCAGCCAGATCTCAACGAGTCCGGACACGAGGCGTCTTGGCGGGAAATGCTCAGATGAGGGAAAATTGCGGCGAATTTTCGTGGACGCGGTGAAATTGTTGTGCCGGTGGCCGCAGGCTTGCCCCCAATTGCGCTTAACCATGTCGCGCGACCAGACCTTGCCGTCGTGCCAGCGCCGGGTTCATCCGTTTTGGCATGATCATGTGCCACAGACTGTCCCGCGCCACGTTTGCCTTGGTTTGTCTGGTGGTTCCGACAACTTCGGTTTCTGCCCACCCGCACAATTACATCCATGTCAGCGCCACGATCATGATCGACGACGGCGCCCTTAATAGCCTGCGTTATGTCTGGCGGTTCGATAGCAAATATCTCGACGGCCTCAAGCAAGAATACGATACCAACCGCGACGGCGTGATCTCCGACGAGGAAATGCAGAGGTGGCTCGCCGATTCCAAAACCAATCTCGACGCATTCAAATTCTTCACGACCTTGCGTCAAGGCCGGGAAACCTTGTCCCCTACCAGCGCCGACGGCCATCGGTTCGAAATAACCGCCGAGGGCCTTGACGCTGCATTTCATCGCCCGGCTGCCGAAGTCGGTGAGCGTGAACACTGGTCCACTCCAAATCGACATCTACGACCGGACGTTCTTCACCGAATTCGTTCTCGGCGACGGGCGCGGCATCACGGTGGAGGCGACAGGCAAGTCAGGCGCTTGCACCGCGAACGTGGCGCTTGCACCCGGCGGTGAGCAACAAAAGGCAATCACCGCCTTCATGAAGATGTTCGGCCGCGTCGATGCCAAGCTTGCACCGGCCAAGGCAATCACCGTCATCTGCAAGGACTGAAGTCTCGGCCGCGGTGCGCAATGGTCGCGCCTCGCAGAACCGATCGGATCGCTAGTTTCAATTGACAATCATTTGCAACTGGGGTCCTCTGCAACCGGCTGGGGTCGCGCGTTGCTTGCGGCGAGCGGCCGCGCAAGCACAGCGTAAAGAGCGGAAGATGAGCAATCAATTGACAATCAACAAGACATCTCGCGGTTGGCGGCGGAAGTCCGAGAACCCGCCGCTACAGGAAGTGTTCAGCAGCATTCGCGTGCCGTCGACCGGCACCGGCGTGAAGCGCTTGTTCGCATTTCTCGGGCCGGGCTATCTCGTCGCCGTCGGCTACATGGATCCTGGCAACTGGGCAACGTCTCTCGCGGGCGGATCCAAGTTTGGCTACGCGCTTCTGTTCATCGCCCTGTTGTCGAACATCATGGCGATCATCCTGCAGGCCTTGTGCGCGCGCCTTGGTGTCGCAACGGGTCGTGATCTGTCGCAAGCCTGCCGCGATGCCTATCCGCGTCCGGTGGTATGGGGCTTGTGGCTGCTGGCCGAACTCGCAATCTGCGCCACCGATCTCGCCGAAGTGATCGGAACGGCAATTGGCCTCAATCTCGTTTTCGGCATTCCTCTCGAAGCGGGCGTCATCATCACCGCGCTCGACGTATTCCTGATTCTTAGGGCTGCAGAATCTCGGCTTCCGCTGGATCGAGGCGTTCGTGGTGGCGCTGCTGCTGGTGATCGCGGTCTGCTTCGCGGCCCAGATCGCACTGGCAAGTCCCGAGTGGGGGGCGGTGTTGCGCGGCTTCTGGCCGACAACTGATATCGTGCGCAATCCCGACATGCTGTTCCTGGCGCTCGGCATCATCGGCGCGACCGTCATGCCGCACAACCTCTACTTGCATTCTGCGATCGTGCAGACCCGCGCCTACGGCGACAGCATCGACGAGAAGCGCGAGGCCTTGCGCTACGCCACCATCGACTCGACCATCGCACTGTGCTTCGCGCTGTTGATTAATGCCTCAATCTTGATCCTGGCGGCGGCCACGTTCCACAAGACTGGCCGCACCGACGTCGCGGAACTCGGCGACGCTCATGCCCTGCTGATGCCGCTACTTGGCGCATCGATCGCACCGACGCTGTTCGGCATTGCCCTGCTAGCCTGCGGTCTCAATTCGACGGTGACGGCGACTTTGGCGGGGCAGGCTGTCATGGAAGGATTCATCGCATTCCGCCTGGAACCTTGGTTGCGGCGCCTTGTGACGCGCGGCGTTGCCATTGTACCGGCTGCCGCGGTAACATTGATCTACGGCTCGGGTGAGACGGCGAAGCTGTTGATCCTCAGTCAGGTGGTACTGAGCTTTCAGTTGCCGTTTGCGATTGTGCCGCTCGTCATGTTCACCGCCAACAAGACCAAGATGGGCGAGCTCGTTTCGCCACGCTGGCTCACCATGGCGGCGTGGCTCATCGCTATCTTGATCATCGGGTTGAATATAAAATTGCTGTTCGACATGGCAACCGGCGGCTAGTGAGGCAGCTTTACTTGCCCGCCTTCAGGAACGCCGACGCCCCGGCGCCGAGCAGTTTCGGCACGTGGTTGTAGATATAGCGACACCCGCTCTGGAGCACGTCCGGCAGGGTATCGGTGGCAGCCGGCATGCCGGGTGTTTTGCCGGCAGCGCGGATCTTGGCCAACGTCGTGGTAATCGCCGCCGCAACCGGCGCTGCCTTCGGGTTGCCCGGATGGCCCATCGATTGCGACAGGTCCGACGGTCCGATGAAGAAAACGTCGACGCCTTCGACCTTTAGGATTTCATCAACGTTCGCCAGTGCCGCCTCATGCTCGATCTGCACGCAAACCAACGACTGGGCGTTCGCCTGAGTGGCGAAGTCCGCCATCTTGGCTCCGAGCCCCCAACGATCAGGGCGCGTGCCGGCGGCAAGGCCACGCCCGGCGCCGGGTCCGAACTTGACCGCGGATACTGCGCGGCGCGCATCCTCGGCGGTATTGACGTGCGGCACTTGCACGCCCATCACGCCGCGATCCATCAACGCGGAGATTTCGCTCGACGCATTCGACCTCGGCCGGCCGATCGGGGTAATGCCGACCGCGTCCGCCGCCATGCACATGAGCTCCACATCACCCGGCCCGATCGAGCCGTGCTCGCAGTCGATCAACACCCAGTCGAAACCGGCGTATCCCAACATCTCGACCATTTGCGGTGACGGAAACATCACCGAACAGCCGAGGGCCGGTTCGCCTCGCGCGAACTTTTCCTTCATCCGGTTGATCTTCATCGCGCAATCTCCTCGGGTCCACGGGTCTTACGTTTCAGTACGCGCTCGCGATAGAACGTATAGATGCCGGCACCCGAAACGGCGCAGATGCCGATCATGGCCCAGAAATCCGGAACGTGAGCCCAGATCGCGAGATCGAGGATCAAGGCCCAGATGATGCCGGCATAGCGAAACGGCGCGACGACGGAAATCGCGGCGGAACGCACGGCGATCACCACGCACAGTTGACCGACCATCGACAACACACCGGCGCAGATCAGCATGAACAGTGTGCGGCCGTCGGGCATGTGCCAGTTTTCAAACAGCGATCCGGCCAGGCTCGCCAGCGTCACCGCGACCGATGACACGCCAAGGATCAATGGCGTCGGCAACAGAGGGTCCGTCAATCTGGTCGAGATATCTCGCGAGGCGGCGCAGAACACTGAAAGCATCGCCACCAGCGCCCACCAGTTAAACCCACTGGTGCCCGGCTTGATAATCAGCAGCGCGCCAAGCAGGCCGACGCCAACCGCACTCCAGCGCCGCCACCCAACCTGCTCCTTGAGGAAGATTGCCGAGGCTGCGGTCAGCGTCAACGGCGAGATCTGCAAAACCGCCATGATGTCGGAAAAATGCATGCGGCCGAGCGCAGCCTGGAACAGCAACGAGCCGCTCACGTCGCCAAAAGCGCGCAGAGCCAGCGGCGGCGAGAATATCCGGCGAAACTCCCGAAACGCGCCCGTTGCCCAGGCGAATGTGAGCACCAGGCTTGCCGACGTTAAGCTGCGCACGAACATCGTCTCGGTGGTAGGCAGCGTGGTCGCGGCGATCTTCATCATCGCATCACCGCAGCAAAAAACTGCGGTCGCCGTGATCATTGCCGCGATGCCGCGCGTCGCACTTGAGGAGAAACTGAACGGTCTCATTTCGACTTGCCCGCTGCGCGCGCGGCTTCGCGCTTGCGCACACTTTCGCGGTGGAAGGTATACACGCCGGCGATAACGACAATGGCGATCCCGGCCCAGGTGATGTGGTCCGGCACTTCACCAAAGATCAGGTACCCCCACGTCAGTGCAAACAGCATCGCTGTGTAGCGGAATGGCGCCACAACCGCGATCTCGCCGGCACGCATTGCAACGATCGCACCGTAGTAGCCGCCGGTGACACCGAGCGCCGACAGCGCCAGCCATCCGTACGATGTCAACGGCGGACGAATCCAGGCTTCGAATGGAATGGCACATAGGCCGGCCAGGCTCACCGCTCCGGCTGATACCAGGATCAGCAGGAGCGCTGGAATGGCACTGCCCATGTGCTTGGTGATCAGATCGCGCGCCGCGACGAAGAACACACAGATCACGATCAGGATGGCCGCTGGATTAAATGCGCTGGTGCCCGGCCTGATGATGAGCAAAACGCCGAGCAGCCCGACGAGGGTCGCAAGCCAACGCCGCCACCCGACCGGTTCGGATAGAAACATGGCGGCACCGGCGGTGACGGCCAACGGCGTGAACTGGCCGATCGCCGCCGCGTCGGCGAACGGCAATCGCATCAGGCCGGAAAAGAAGAAGATCGTCGAACCGACCTCGAAGAAGGTGCGCAACGCGACGGTCCCAGTCAGCGCCATCCTGAGTTTGAAGAGTGCGCCAGTGGCGAGCGCCAGAACGCCGACGATCAGGAAAGCGAACAGGCCGCGCAGGAACATGATCTGGCCAACCGGCATGTCGCGGCCGACGATCTTGATCAGCGTGTCGCTGGTTACAAAACACCCCATGCTGACCAGCATGGCGATGATGCCTCGAATGTTCGAGCCGCGCGCGATTTCAGCCGAACGCGCGCTGTCGAGTGTGGTTGCCATGCCTATCGAGCGTCCCTCGATCACGGTGCGATTCGTTCGTGCCGACCGCGCGTCGAACCCTCATGGCACAGCAGCCAAAATGGTTAAAGCAGAATGCGTGCATGGCACGTCCGCACACCATCAAGCTTATGTTTTTGCTAGTGGTTTTGTGCTTCAGCCAATGCCACCGGCAAAGTCTCGGCAAACACGTCCAGATCAGCTGGCGTACCGGCGCTGACCCGTATGCAGCGGTCGAGCGGCGCCACCCCTGGCATGCGCACGAATACGTCGCGGGCAATCAAGGCGGCGAGCACCCGCTTGGCGAAAGCGCCGTCGCGCTTGCAATCAATGGCTACGAAATTGGTCGCCGACGGTAGGGCTTCAAGGCCATTGGCGGCAGCGATCTCGCCGATTCGCGACTTCGCAGCCGCGACCTTAGTCAGGACTTCGCGCAAGTAGGACTGATCGGCAATGGCGGCCAGCGCGCCGGCTTGTGACACACGCGACATGCCAAAATGATTGCGGATCTTGTCGAAGCTCTTGATGACGCTTGCCTCACCCAATATGTAGCCGACCCGCGCACCGGCCATGCCGTAGGCCTTGGAGAACGTGCGGAAGCGAAGCACCTGCGGATTGCTGACGTCGACCCTGGGCAACACGCCCTCAGGCGCGAAGTCACCGTAGGCTTCATCGAGACACAACACCGCATCTGTCGGCAGCTTATCGATGAATGACTGCACGTCGGCGGCCGGCCACCACGACGCCATCGGGTTGTCCGGGTTGGCGAAATAGATCATCCGCGCATTTTCGGCGCGGGCGAGCTTCAATAGTGCGTCGGGGCTTTCGCGGTCGTTGGCATAGTCGGCAAACACCAATCTCCCGCCATAGCCATTTACATGGAAGTTGAAGGTCGGGTAGGCGCCGCGCGAGGTCGCCACTACCTCACCTGGATCGATGAACAAGCGAACGGCGTAGCCGAACAATCCGTCGATGCCCTCTCCGACCATGACGTTTTCCGGCTTAACACCGTGGTGCGTCGCGATTGCCGCCTTGAGGTCGTGGTTCTCGGGATCGCCGTACATCCAAGTTTCTGCTGCCGCTGCCGCCATTGCGGCGATGGCCTTGGGCGACGGACCGAACACACTCTCGTTGGCGCCGATGCGGGCCCGGAACTTGGCGGCTCGCGCACGCTCCTGCGCTTCTGGCCCGACGAACGGCACGGTCGAGGGTAGGTCGACACAAAGCTTGGCTTGACGGGGCGATGGCGCACGCTGCTGCACGGCAAACTCCTGATGAGCGATTTGCCGCTCTCATTAGCCGCAGCAAGGAGCGCTTACAACAGGCCGAGTTCGGCCAGATCCTTGCGCATCTTCGGCGGCAGTTGGCCAATGTCATTCTTGGCTCCCGCCCTTGAGGTCGGCGGGCGCATCGTCGGCGGTCAGATAGCGCCAGCCCTGGAACGCCTTGCGAACCGCCGGACGCACCGGCACCAACTTTGAATCGAGCATGAACAGACAGCACGGCGTGCCGTCCGCCTTGGCACCGCTTTCGAAGCCAATGATCCGCTGCCGCACCTGGATGATGCCCTTGATCACCCAGTACAGCGAACCCTTACCCGCGATCTCGTCCTGTCGCTTCGGCACCATGCGGGTGCCATGGAACAGCCGTGGCGCCTCACCGACCCGCTTCTGCTCGGCGAGGCGCCCCTTCTGCCATTGCTCAAGATCGGCGATGCTTTCGGCGCCGACGCAAAGCTTGATGATGTTCAAGGTCATGGTAGTCGAACCAAGGTTGCGGATGCGCGCCCTGTATCGCACGGCCGGGCGAATAGCGAAAATGGCAACGCTCGACGGTTGGGGAAAAGTCGGTCTGCGCCGGCGCCCCTTCAATTCCCCTGCTGCGTCTGCCCCGTCTCCAGCGCCAGCACGTGACCGGCGAGATACAGCGAACCGCAAACTAGGATGCGCTTCGGGCCCTTGCTAGCGCGATCGGCTCGATGCAGTGCACTGCCTACGTCGGCCGCCGGCTCGGCCTTGAATCCCAACTCACAGGCAACTTTGGCCAAGGCATCGGCCGAAAACGGCGCTTCATGCGCGCCAGGAATTGGCACCGTTAGTAGTTGGACGGCCTGGCCCTGGAACGGCGACAGGAAGCCGGCCGCATCCTTCTGACCCATCATGCCGACGATCATGGTCAGTGGCTTCGGCGCGCGCTCCTCGAGGTCGGCCATGGTCTGCGCCAGCGCTTGCCCGCCGGCAGGATTGTGCCCGCCGTCGAGCCAGACCTCGGCGTCAGCGGAGATGCCTGCGGTCAACCGGCCACCGCTGAGCAATTGCATGCGGCCCGGCCAAACAACAGTCGACAACCCGCGCTCGATTGCCTTGGCGTCAAGCCCCAGCTCCGGCATCTGCAGAGCCGCCGAAATAGCGGTACCGGCGTTGATGATCTGATGCCGCCCGAGTAGCGCCGGGCGCGGCAGGTCAAGCAGCGTATCGCCGGTCTGGAAAACCATGCGGCCGCGCTGTTCGAAGGCGTCGAAGTCCTCGCCCCATACGATCAGCGGCGCGCCGACGCGACGGGCGACGTGGCGGATCGCATCCATGCCGTCGTCGGCCTGCTGCGACACCACGCACGGCACGCCGCGCTTGAGGATACCCGCCTTCTCGACCGCAATTTTCGCAACTGTATCGCCAAGCTTATCGGCGTGATCCATCGACACCGGTGTGATGACGCAAAGCCGGGGATTGGCGATAACGTTGGTCGCATCCCCTCTGCCACCGAGACCAACTTCCAGGATCACCGCATCTGCGGGTGTCTCGGCGAACCCGAGGAAAGCCGCCGCCGTCGTCATTTCGAAGAACGTCATGCGAGCACCAGCGTTGGCCTGTACCACCCGCGACAACAACTCAACCAGATAGCTCTCGCTGATCGGCAGCGACCGGCCATCGGCCCCGGCAATACCGATACGCTCGTGAAAGCGGACGAGATGCGGCGACGTGTAGGTGTGCACGCGCTTGCCGGCGGCCTCAAGCATCGCGCGCAGGAAGGCAGTGGTCGAACCCTTGCCGTTGGTACCGGCGATGTGGATGACTGCCGGCAGCTTCAGTTGCGGATCGCCGAGCTTCGTCAGCAATTGCGCTATGCGATCGAGCGACAGGTCGATCAGCAGCGGATGCAGCGTCTTCAGATGCGCCAGCAGCGCATCGCTAGTTTGCGGGCGCGGCGCGCTCATGGATCGATTTCCTGTCAGCCCTGCGGCTTGGTCGCGGGCTTGCCAGTGACCTCACCCGGCTTACTGGTGCCTGCGCGACTTGGATCGAACCGCTTGGCGCCCGTCACCGGTTCGGCCTCGACCACTTGCTGGCCGCTACCGTTGCGGCCGGCTTCGATCGGATGGCCATTGACGTAATTGACCGCATTGGGATGACCATTCACCGGCTTCTGCTTCGACGGCTGTTTGACCAGAGCATGGTTCGCCATCATCAGATTGCACAGTCGGGCCAGCGTCGCCTTCATCTTGTGGCGATGCACGACCATGTCGATCATGCCATGCGCCAACAGGTACTCGGCGCGCTGGAAGCCGTCCGGCAACTGCTCGCGGATGGTCTGCTGGATCACGCGAGGACCGGCGAAGCAGATCAACGCACCCGGCTCGGCGATGTGAACGTCGCCCAGCATCGCATAGGACGCGGTGACGCCACCGGTGGTCGGATTGGTCAGCACGACGAGATAGGGCAGCCGCTCTTCACGCAGGCGCTGCACGGCGATGGTCGTCCGCGGCATCTGCATCAGTGAAAGGATGCCTTCCTGCATACGCGCGCCGCCCGAGGCAGCGAACAGAATGAACGGCGTCTTCTTCTCGACCGCGCGCATCATGCCGGTGATGATCGCCTGCCCTGCCGCCATGCCCAGCGAGCCGCCGACGAAGCGCATGTCGTGCGCGGCGGCAACGACCAACTGGCCGTCGAGTTTGCCTTCGCCGACCAGCACCGAATCATCAAGCTCGGTCTTGGTGCGTGCTTCCTTCAGCCGATCGGGATACTTGACGCTGTCGCGGAACTTCAGCGGGTCCATCGGCACAGCCGGCACCGCGACCTTGGTGTATTCGCCATTGTCGAACAAATGCGCGAGCCGTTGCGGCGCCGTCATGCGCTCGTGATAGTTCGAGCCGGGGAAGACGAACTGATTGTTCTCGAGGTCCTTGTAGAACACCATCTGGCCGGACTCGGGGTCCGTGCGCCACATGTCGTCCGGCACTTCGCGCTTGGCGCCCAGGAAGCCCCGAATTTTCGGGCGAACGACGCTGTTGATCCAGTTCACGGCTAATGTGCTCCTAAACGCCTTTGACGCACCGCAGCAATATACCGCAGTACGTAGCGGAGCCAATGGCCCCGGTCAGCAACATGGTTACCCGGTTGTGCCTCTTATGAGCCCTTCCGCAACCCTTTTGCCAGCGTCTCCACAACATCTAGGACTGCTGACGCCGTCTTTCCAGTGGCTTTGCCGGACTTGTCGAGCGATTCCGCAATCGCGCTTACCAGCGCAGAACCGACGACAACCGCGTCGGCACCCTTGGCGATGGCGCGTGCCTGCTCTGCCGTCTTGACACCGAAACCGACCGCTACCGGCAGTTTCGTCGACTTCTTGATGCGCGCAACTTGGGCATGCACCTCGGCGGCATCCGGTGCAGCCGTACCAGTGATGCCGGTGATCGACACATAATAGACGAAGCCGCTGGTGTTCGCCAGCACCGCCGGCAATCGCTTCGCGTCGGTCGTCGGCGTCGCAAGTCTGATGAAATTCAAGCCTTTGGCGACTGCCGGCAGACATAGCTCGTCGTCGACCTCCGGAGGTGCGTCAACGATGATCAAGCCGTCGACGCCGGCCGCCACGGCATCGGTAAGAAAAGCATCGACCGGATAGACGTAGATCGGGTTGAAATAACCCATCAGCACGATGGGGGTATCGTTGTCGTTGACGCGGAAGGCTTTGATTGCCGCCAGCGTCTTGTGCATGTTCTGACCAGCCTTAAGCGCACGCAGGCCGGCTGCCTGGATCGCCGGGCCGTCGGCCATAGGGTCGGAAAACGGCATGCCGACCTCAATTATGTCGGCACCAGCAGGCGGCAAGCCAGCCAGGATTTTGGCGAAGGTCGCGGCATCCGGGTCACCCGCCATCACGAATGTAACCAGCCCTGCCCGGCCCTCGGCCTTCAAGGCGGCAAAGCGATTGTCGATGCGGGTGGCGGTCATGGCGTCTCACGGGTCAAGGTCGGCGTCGCTATCGCTTCCTCTTGTCCGCGCACTGGCGCCGTTGCAAGGGATTTTTGCGGCAGGCTGTGCAGCGCAGACGACATCACTTCACGCGCCGCTGAAGATCTCGCGGGCGACACGGAAGGTGTTGGCATAGGCCTCGACGCTATCGCTGATTGGATCGGCATAGCCGCCGCCGGCCGCGATCGACACCGGGATTACGCGACGCCGGCAGAATTGCAGCACCATGCGGTCGCGCGCGGCCAGCCCGGCGAACGTCAGGCTTAGTCGCCCAAGCGTATCCGACTTCAACGGGTCGGCACCCGACAAGTAGAGCACGAGATCGGGGTTGAATGTGGCAACGTGCTCGAGCGCCCCGCCCAATGCTTCCAAATACGCCTCGTCCTCGATGCCGTCAGGCAAACCAATGTCGAGCGTCGACGGCACCTTGCGAAACGGGAAGTTCTTCTCGCCGTGCATGCTGAGCACGAACACGTCTGGATTGTCGCCAAGGATCGCGGCATTGCCGTCGCCCTGGTGCACGTCGAGATCGATGATCGCGACCCGGTGGACCAGCCCGTCGGCCAGCACGCCGAGCGCCGCGACAGCGAGGTCGTTCAGCACGCAATAGCCCGAACCGAAGTCGCGATGCGCATGATGCGTGCCGCCCGCCAACTGGCCTGAAAGCCCATATTCCAACGCCGCCTTCGCCGCCGCCAGCGAGCCGCCGGTGGTCGCCAGCGAGCGCGAAACCAGCGTCTCGCTCCAAGGCAACCCGATCCGGCGCTGGATATCCGGCGCCAAGCTTCCATCGAGCACGCTGTCGATGTAACCGACGTCATGCGCCCGCAGCAGCTCGTGCATCAGGGCCGGTGGCGACGGCAGAAGCCGGGCATTGCCGAGAATGCGTTCGTTGTCGATTTTTTCCTTCAACATCCGATACTTGCCGGCCGGGAACCGGTGTCCAGCAGGCAACGGCAGATCGGGTGTGTCGGGGTAGTAGAAGCGCATGCGGGACCGCCTGAAAATCTCATTCAGAGACCTTGCAGGACTTTCGGCGTCTCGGCCAGATGGAAGCCCTGGTATTGCGGCGCCGCGTCGCTCGGCGCACGCGGTTTCAGCGGCACGGCTGGCCTGACAGTTGGCGTGCCGCCGTCGATCCTGAGCGTGGTCCCGGTCGTATAGAGCGACGCGTCCGACAGCAGGAAAACGATCGCCGCCGACACTTCGCTCTCCGTTCCGAATCGTCCGAGTGGAACGCGCTCTCCGCGCGTACGGATGTACTCGCGCCGCTCCGGCGGATAGGTGTCCATGCCCGACGACGCGATCACCCCCGGCGCCACAGCGTTAACGCGGACATTCTTCGCCGCCCACTCGAAGGCGGCCGTTTCGGTGAGATTAATCATGCCGGCACGCGCCGCGCCCGAATGCCCCATGGTCGGCATGCCGTTCCACATGTCAGCGACGATGTTGACAATGGCGCCACCGTGATCGCGCAACCACTGCGTGTAGCACTCGCGCGCCATCAAAAACCCGCCGAGCAGGTTCGAGCGAACCACCGCGTCGAAGCCCTTGGCCGAGATCTTGTCGAGGTCGCTGGCGTACTGACCTCCGGCGTTGTTGACGAGGCCGTCGATGCGGCCGAAGCGGGTAATGATCTCACCCACGGCCGCGGTGACGGCCGCCTCGTCACGAATGTCGAGGCTCCACCAAGCGGCTTCGCCACCCGCCGCGCGGATTTCGGCTTCGGTGGCGATCAGCTTTTCGGATTTGCGACCGATCAGGGCGACGCGAGCGCCTAGTGCCGCCAGTTCATGCGCCGTGCAGCGGCCTATGCCACTGCCGCCACCTGTTATGACAACGACGCGGCCAGCAAATAAACCCGAGCGAAATATACTGTCGTATGCTTTCACTACGGGGGTATTAAGCTCGTTCATCTTGGCGCGCCTTCGGGTCCGGACAATCTTCACTGCAATTCACGAAGTCAAAATAGCGAATTCGCGCTTCGAGCGTCGAGTCCTGGCGCCACGAACTTGTCGAGAATGCAGCACCAACAATCTGTTACGGTTAAAGCAATTAACCTATTCAGCTCCAGATCCGGCTTTTGTCGCCGTCGAACTCCATCGCGCAGAAGGCGCCGCCCTGGTAGAAATCGCCGACTGGATCGGCCGGCAGCTTGGCCTGCTCCGCCAGCGCGTGGACGACATGATCCTCCGAGCGGTGCTTCGGCCGGTAGCCGAGTGCATAAGCACGGCTGTTGTCCCACCACGCCCGCTCGTTGAGTGAAGCGCCATAGAGCACCTCGAAACGGATTTCCGGATGCTCAAGACCGATGCGGCACAACTGCACGAGGTCGTCGGGGTGAAGCCAGATCGACAGCCGGCGCTTGTCGAGTGGCACGTCGCCGAAATTGCCGATGCGCAGGCAAGTTACCCGCATGCCGTGCTTGTCGGAATAGAGGCTGCCCAACGCCTCGCCGAACACCTTCGACACGCCATAGCGGCCGTCCGGGCGCGGCTGCACGTCGTTGCCGATGTGATGATTGCGCGGGTAAAAGCCGACGGCGTGGTTCGACGAGGCGAACACCACCCGTTTCACGCCCTGCCGGCGCGCCGCCTCGAACAGATTGTAGCAGCCGACGATGTTGGACTGGTGGATCGGCTCCCACGGCCCCTCGACCGAGTAACCGCCGAGATGGATGATGCCGTCGACGCCCTTGCAGATGCTTTCAACCGCGGCCATGTCGGCGAGGTCGGCGGCGATGAATTTTTCGCCAGCCTTCAAGTCTGCCGGCGCCTTGATGTCGGACAGCACGAGATCAGGGTAAATCGCCGGCAGCATTTGCCGTAGCCGGGTGCCGACCCCGCCGCTCGCGCCGGTCAGAAGAATTCGCGACATGGTAGCCTCCCCGATTGCTGCTGCGCTCGCGGCGCTTGGAGAGGTTAAAGCCGATGCCGTGGCCCGCCGGCAAGCCTGGAATTCAGGCCTTGGCCACGATGATGAGGCTGATCGGCGGCTTCTGGCGCTCGAACCGCTCCTTGGCGATCTCGACCGGCCGGGTCTTGGTGCCGGTCGCCAGCAGCAAGATGGCGAGGACAGTGCAGGTGAGCCGATGGCTGGTCATTTGCGAGGCTCCCTGTTTGGGGCTGGTGTTGCGGATCTATTCCAGTAGTCGCACTCTGCCGGCGATTGGTTCATTGGGCTGTGCCGCACAGCACATGCCCTGGATTTCCGCGACCCATCGACCGTGCCGCTTCCCGTCGAAGCCGGACCGTGCTACTTGCGCTTCGAAATCGCCACGCATGTGCGAAGCAGGCCGGTTTCACAATCGGCATGCTCGCGATTTCAATTCAGACGAGGAGCTGCCCGATGGCCGTTGCGCCCTCCACCCCCGCTACCGATTCCGCTTACGACCTCGCCGCGCCGAAAATCGCGGCCGACGTCGGCCTGACCTTCGACGACGTACTGCTGGTGCCCCAGGCATCGGAAGTGATGCCGGGACAGGTTTCGGTCGCCACGCGCGTGACCAAGTCGATCGGGCTCAATATCCCAGTGATGTCGTCGGCCATGGACACGGTGACCGAAGCCCGCCTTGCCATTGCCATGGCCCAGGCCGGCGGACTCGGCGTCATTCATCGCAACCTGACGCCCGAGCTGCAGGCCAAGGAAGTCGAGCGGGTGAAGAAGTTCGAGAGCGGCATGGTGGTCAATCCGGTGACCATTGCGCCGAACGCCACTCTCGGCGAAGCGCTCGAGCTAATGCGCGAGCATCGTATTTCCGGCATCCCGGTGGTTGAAATGGTGAAAGTCGGTGATCGCATCGGCAAGCTGGTCGGCATTCTCACCAACCGCGACGTCCGCTTCGCCACCAACCCGAATACGCCGATCAAGGACCTGATGACCAAGGAGCGGCTGATTACCGTGAAAGTCGGGGTCGATCGTGCCGAGGCCATGCGCCTGCTGCATCAGCACCGGATTGAGAAGCTGGTGGTGGTCGACGACGCCTACCGCTGCGTTGGCCTGATCACGGTGAAGGACATCGAGAAGGCGCAGAATTTTCCCAACGCCTGCAAGGATGAGCAGGGTCGCCTGCGCGCCGCCGCCGCGACAAGCGTTGGCGATGACGGCCTGGAGCGCGCCGAGCGCCTGATCGCCGCCGGTGTCGACCTCGTCGTTGTCGATACCGCGCACGGCCACTCCGCCAAGGTGCTGGAGATCGTGCGGCGCATCAAGAAGCTGTCGAACAGCACGCAGGTGATGGCCGGCAACGTCGCCACCGCCGACGCCACCCGCGCCCTCATCGACGCTGGCGCCGACGCCATCAAGGTCGGCATTGGCCCGGGCTCGATCTGCACCACCCGCATCGTCGCCGGTGTCGGCGTGCCGCAATTGACCGCAATTTTCGATTGTGTCTCGGCCGCCCGTCGCGCCGGCGTGCCCATAATCGCCGACGGCGGCGTCAAGTTCTCAGGCGACGTCACCAAGGCGCTGGCCGCCGGCGCCGATTGCGTCATGGTCGGCTCGCTCCTGGCCGGCACCGACGAAAGCCCGGGTGAGACCTACCTCTACCAGGGCCGCACCTACAAATCCTACCGCGGCATGGGCTCCGTCGGCGCCATGGCGCGCGGCAGCGCCGATCGCTACTTCCAGCAGGAAGTGAAAGACACATTGAAGCTGGTGCCGGAAGGCGTCGAAGGCCAGGTGCCGTACAAGGGCCCGGTCGGCAACGTCGTGCATCAATTGGTCGGCGGCTTGCGCGCCGGCATGGGCTATCTCGGCGCCGCCAACCTAACCGAGCTGAAGGCACGGGCAAAGTTCATCCGCATCTCGCCGGCCGGCATGCGCGAAAGCCATACCCACTCGATCGGCATCACCCGCGAAAGCCCGAATTATCCGGGCGGCATGGGTTGAGGTTGGGCGATGAGGACGAGAGGGCGCGGCTGGCGTTCCCCTGTCCGGGCTGGCCTGGGGTATTGCCATAGCGGAACGAAAGCGGCAGAATAAGTGGCAATCGAAGCGGCATAAATACCGGCAAGCCGAACCACCTTGAATGACCACGAGCGACCTTAAATACATGTATTTATTGAGATAAAAATCGCAGCACATGCCAAGAAAATCGGCAAAAATAGCGGCAAAAAAACCGGCGAAATCGGCTGCAGTCGCGACCCCGCGAGACGGCGGTGAAGACGTCTACCTGATGGAGCCGATGCGGATCTCGCAGGAAAACGACGCACGGCCTGCCTTGACCGAACTCGTCCTTGCAATTTCCAAGCGGAACGCTTCATTCCGGTCCAGTCTGCCGCGCGGACTGGCCGAGCCCTTGGCCGATTTCGTCAGATCGATGAACTGCTACTACAGCAATCTCATCGAAGGCCACAATACGCATCCCGTGGATATTGAACGCGCGCTCAATGATGAATTCAGCGAAAACCCGAAGAAGCGCGACCTTCAGCTCGAGGCGAAGGCACACATCGCAGTGCAGCGCTGGATTGACGAAGGTGGATTGAAGGGAAACGATACCACGACGGACGGTATCCTCGAAATCCACCGCCGCTTTACGAATTTGCTCCCGGAAACTCTACGCTGGGTGACGAACCCGACGACCGGCGAAAGGATTCCTGTCGAGCCCGGCACCAGTAGAATGCGAGACGTTAAAGTCGGACGGCACGTCGCGCCTAGTCCGGGCGCCATTCCTCGCTTCATGCAGCGCTTCGAAGACAGTTTCTCCGGGTTGACCGACTTCGAGGCAATTCTTGCCGTGGCTCCTGCCCACCATCGATTGCTTTTCATTCACCCTTTTGCGGATGGCAACGGCCGCGTCACCAGGCTGATGTCCTACGCCACTCTGCTTCGAGTTCTCGAGACAGGCGGCCTCTGGTCGATTGCGCGTGGTTTGGCGCGCCGCGAAAATGACTACAAGAAGCACTTGGCCGCATGTGACGAAAAACGACGTGGCGATCGCGATGGGCGAGGCCACTTGGGCGAAGCAGCACTTTCCGAATTCACCCAATTTTTCCTGGAAGTCTGCATCGATCAGATAAAGTTCATGAGTGATCTGATGCAGCCAGCTTTGCTCCGCGAGCGAATATTGAAATGGGCTGAAGAAGAAATGACATATGGACATCTGCCGCCAAAATCCTCGCGCGTGCTAGACGCCATCCTATTCAAGGGTTCGCTGCCAAAATCCGAAGTTGCCGATGTTCTTGGCCAGTCCGATAGGAGTGCGAGAGCCGCGACGAATGCCCTGAGCAAACACGGCATCATTACTTCGGCGGGAGTTCGCGCCGACTGGCGACTTGCATTCCCGGCTAAACTCGCGCCACGAATAGCACCAGGGCTGTTTCCTGAGCAGCTAGTTGCGCCATGAGCATCGATTGCTGCCGACATAGTCAACAGTGGAATTAGTCATGTCCCAAACCGCAATCGTCCTGCCGGTGTTCGCGCAGGTGCTGCTGACCTTCGTCGTGCTGATCGTGATGGCGATGCGGCGGCGCGATGCGTTCGCGTACGGCGGCGTAAAAATGAAAGACATCGCACTTGGCCAGAGCGCGTGGCCGGACGAGGCGACCAAGGCCGCCAACAACTTCAGGAACCAGTTCGAGACGCCGGTCTTGTTCTACGTCGCCTGCATCTTCGCGCTGATGACCAAGTCGGTCGACTACGCGATGGTGGCGCTGGCCTGGGTCTATGTCGCAAGCCGCGTCGGCCACGCCCTGATCCATCTCGGCTCCAACATCGTGATGCAACGGTTCTACCTCTACCTGGTCGGCCTCGTTGCGTTGCTGATCATGTGGATCTTGCTGTTCGTCCGCGTCGGCCTGGGTGCCTGAGCGATGAAACCCGGTGCACGTCTCGCAGGCGCAGTGGAAGTTCTGGATGAGGTGATGCAGCGTCATCGACCGGTGGCGAACGCGTTGTCCGAATGGGGCAAGGCGCATCGCTTCGCGGGTTCCGGCGACCGCGCCGCAATCGGCAATCTGGTCTACGACGTGCTGCGGCGAAAACATTCGCTGGCAGCGCAGATGGGCTCGGACAGCGCGCGGACACTTGTGCTGGCGGCGGCCGGTCGTGCCTTGGCGCTGTCGCCAGAGGCAATCGCCCTACACGCCGATGGCTCGGATCATTCACTTGCGCCGCTGACACCGGAGGAGATCGCCGGCCTCACGCGCACGATCGACAACGCCGCCCCGGCATTCGTGCGCGGCGACTTGCCGGAATGGCTGATGCCGAGCATCGAGCGCACGTTCGGCGCCAGTATCGTCGAGCAGGGCCAGGCGATGGCGCGCCGTGCACCGGTCGACCTGCGCGTCAACTCGATGAAGACGACGCGCGAAAAGGCGCTGAAGGCGCTGGAACAGTACGGCGCCGTCGCCACAAAGTACGCAGCCCTTGGTGTGCGTATTCCGCCGCCGGAAGGTCCCGGCCGCACCCCCAACGTCGAGGCCGATGCCGCCCACGGCAAGGGCTGGTTCGAAGTTCAGGACGAAGGCAGTCAGATCGCCGCCGCGATGAGTGGCGCAGGACCGCGCCAGCAGGTGATGGACCTGTGCGCCGGCGCCGGTGGCAAGACACTCGCCATGGCGGCGGCGATGCAGAACACCGGACAGATCTACGCCTATGATTCCGACAAGGGCCAATTGCGGCCGATCTTCGAGCGGTTGAAGCGCGCTGGCGTGCGCAACGCCCAGGTGATGAACGCCGGCAACATCGGCGAATTGACCGCACTCGGCGCCCGCTTCGATGTTGTGCTGGTCGATGCGCCATGCACCGGGTCGGGTACGTGGCGGCGCCGTCCCGATGCCAAGTGGCGGGTGACGCCGCAAAACCTCGAGCAGCGCCTCGCCGATCAGCGCGAGGTGCTCAGCTTGGCCCGTGGCCTCGTCAAGCCGGGCGGCCGACTGGTGTATGTGACCTGCTCGATACTGCCCGAAGAGAACACCGATCAGGTTACCGCGTTCCTTGGCGAGGCGCCGGAGTTCAAGCTGGTCCCGACCGCCGATGCCTGGCAGGCGACACTCGGCGGCGACGCGCCGGCTTCCGCCGACGGTCGCACCGATACGCTGTTACTGACGCCGGCCAGCCACGGCACCGACGGCTTCTTCATCGCGGTGATGAAGCGATCTATTTCTTCTCCTTGAACATTGGCCCGACGTAGGTTCGCACGGCGGCACCGCGTTCGAGCTTATCGTGCGCCGCCCAGCGTTCGCGTTCGGCTGTGGCTTGGTTACCCGCCGCCTGATCGCGCAACAGTCCGACGAGCCGCGCCAGCGCCAGCCGCTTGTTCATGTGCTGCGAGCGTTCCTCCCGCGCCACCACCACGAGGCCCGAAGCGTGATGCGTCGCCCGGACCGCGCTCTCGGTCTTGTTGACGTGCTGGCCGCCAGCGCCGCCCGCCTTCATGGTCTCGAACGTGACGTCGCGCGGGTCGAGCTTGGCCTCGCCCACCTCCGGCACGTCAAGCAGATCGACGGCGACGAACCAGTTCTTGCGCTTGTGGCCGACCCGGACCGGGCTCGGGCAGATCCACTGCACTGTGCCGGCATAGCGGCGCGCGAGCTGAGCCGCGCCTACGCCGTCGAGCTTCAACAGTGTCGACAGCATCGCATCGCGGGTTTCACCGGCGACCGCTTCGATGGTCTCGATAGTGATGCCTGCCGCCTTGCCGGCTCGCGCGATTTCGCGGCCAAGCAGGGCGACCGCCAGCTGACATTCGACCGGCCCGCGACCCGATGACAATTGCAGCCAGCAGGTTTCAAAGGCGCTCTGATCAGTCATCGTCGCGCCTCCGCACCTTGTAGGTCAGAACCGGCTTGTAAACCGCAATCACCGCGACCAAGCCGGCCGCAACCAGATCGTCGATTACCCGGCCGATGTCCTTGTAGGCTTGCGGCGCCTCTTCGTAGAGCAGTTCGCGATCCTCGCAGATGACGCGCCCGCCCAGCTCGGTGCGCTGTAGATCCTCGACCCGGTACTTGTGCGACAGGCGCGGCTTGGCATAGCCGCGTTGCCAGCGCCGCCCCGCGCCGTGGGCGAGCGAGAACGCCGCAGCTTGTTGGTCGCCGATCGGCGCCACGAGATAGGAGAGCGTGCCGCGTGAACCTGGAATCATGATCGCATTGCCATGCGCGACCGCCGCGCCCTTGCGATGGATAAAGGCCGGCGCGCCGCCCCAGTCCTCTTTGGCGATGACGTTGTGCGGCACGTCGGAAACGAGCCGCACTTCGGCGCCGATCTGGGCTGCGAACCGATGCGCGATCAATGCCCGATTGGCCATCGACCAACGCAACGCCTCGTGGTGGCGGGCGAGGTAGGCTTCGGCCTTCGGGGTGCCCTCGACCAGCGGTTCGAGGCCGTTCTCCCGCATCTGCTCGTCGAAGATCGCTTGCCCCATGCCACGACTGCCGGAGTGGATCAGCATCGCGGCATCGCTGCGATCGAGACCCAATTCGGCGAACCGCGCCTTGTCCGCGACCTCGTGCACCACCTGCAGCTCGGCAAAATGATTGCCGCCGCCGATGGTACCAAGGCCGGCGTCGTGGAGCGACGGCGCGAGGCGCTGCGCTTCGAGCCACGGCGCGACATCGCCCTCGAAAGGCCGGTCGAGGCCTTCGAGCCGATCGGCCCAGCGATCGATCTTGAGCTTGCGCGCCGACAGATCGGTCGCCCAGAAGCTCATGGCGCAGCCGATGTCATTGCCCGGCAGGCGCGGGTGGATTATCCCGCGTGAGACGAATGCAGCCCCGACCGGCGTGCCCTTGCCAGGATGCAGGTCGGGAAAGCCGACGGCGTATTCGACACCCGGCAGACTTGCAGTTTGGTTGAGTTGATCGAGCGCTAGCCCCTCGATCCAGGTCTTGTCCGACGCGATTAGCCGGACGTTCGGCGCGTCAGTCGGCGCGCCCTGAGAAGTGCCCATGGAAAACCATCAGGAATGAGTGATCACTGCCCGCAACGACACCCGTGCGGACGTTCAATTGAAGCGTCGGCTGGGTGTGGGTCATGCGGGCAGCTCCTGTGGGTTACTCGAATTCGTCCGCAGCCTCATAGTCGCCGACGTGGGCGGAAGCAAGGCGAATGGCGCGAGACGGTTAGCCGAACTCAGCCGTTACCTCGATCTCGCCGACAATCGCCAGATTGAATGCCGGCAGATCCTCGGCCGGGATCCAATATTCGAGAATGTCTCGCCCGCCGGCCTGCTGGACCTGATAGCGATCCAAAAACGACTTCATCACATTGAACCGGGTCACATAGCCCTTGCCGCTCGCCGGCACGTTCCAGTCACGCGCGATCTTGATCGCATAGGCCTCGCTCAGCACTGGGTAAAAGATCGGCTGCTCGGGAAGGCGTGGCGGAAAGGCGCGCATCTCCAAGTTCTGGATGAGCGCCAATTCTTTCGGCCCGACCGGGCGCCAAAGGGTGACGCAATCAAGCTTCATGAACTCGTCCGCCCCAATAGCTCGATCTTCCCCAACGGCCTGGCTTTCTCGAAATAGCGTTCATCAGCAGTGATCAGCGTTGCGTCGTGATCGATGGCGACGGCATGATAGAGCGTGTCGAACAGTTGGTGGTCGAGCAGCCGGCTGAGCTTGGCTGCGTGCTCAAGCAACATGCGGCCGTCGACAACCCGCACATTCAATGTGTGCAGCAGTTCAAGTGTGTCGTCTAGGCGATCCGGTTCTTGTCGGGTAACGACGGCGACGATTTCGGCGAACCAATGCACCGGTGCGAGCAGTTCGACCGCGCCAATCCCGATGCGGTCGAGCAGGTTGCCGGCTTCCCTTGCATGTGGCTCGTTGATCGGACTCAAGATCCACTTCAACGCAACGCTGGCATCGACCACCCGTTTCAAGGGCGGCCCTCGTGCCGTGCTTGCCGAATTTCCTCGTCGCTATAGGTCTTGCCGGCGCGTCGCGCCGCTTCCAAGCGCTTCACCGCGGCATCGAAACGCAGGCGCCGCTCAACTTCGGTTACGGCCATCGCCGATTTCGCGCGCAAAGCCACTGCCTTGCGCATCAAATCGGCAACAATCGCGCTCTTGTTCTCGGCCGCGAAGGTCTCGTTGAACGCGTCCTTTACGTCATCCGGAATCGAGAAATTCATCGTACCCATTGCCGCACACTCGATTGTTGAAGTTTTCAACAATCATAAAGATCCAATTCTTGCTGGCAACCTCGACAGCGCAAAACTCACCCTCGCGCCTTGGTTTCGCCGGCCGAATCACATGATGACTGGCTGCAGCAACTCGGGACTCCTGTCGGGGAAAGCCATCATGGTCGAGCGCGTCACATCGAAGCGGAATGCCGCCAACGACGACGGGCCTGTCGTGTCGCGCAAAGCCGCGCCAGTGCGCCAAACCCGGCTTCGACAAAAAGACCATCGCCCTCGTCTACGACTTCGACGGCACCCTGTCGCCGAAGCCGATGCAGGAATACACGGTGCTGCCCAAGATCAACATGGACGCCAAGGCGTTCTGGGCGGAGAGCAACCGCATCGCAGCTGAGCAGGGCGCCGATCCGCTGATCACCTACATGCACCTGATGTACAAGAAGGCGAAGGAGAAGGGCGTCCGCATCGACCGCGAGGATCTGGTGCAGTTGGGTCGCGACGTCGAGCTCTTTCCTGGCGTCACCGAGTGGTTCGACGAGATCGCTGCCTACGTCGCACTTCGCGCCGAATCCCAGGGCGTGGCGGTGCGCCACTACCTCGTTTCATCCGGCCTGACCGAGATCATCGAAGGCACCTCGATCTACGGCAAATTCCACAACGTGTTCGCCTCGGAATACTGGTTCGAGGCCTACGACCTGCCCTATCCGAAGCGCGTCATCACCGACACCGGCAAGACTCAGTACCTGTTCCGCATCAACAAGGGCATCGAGGATCTCGGCCAGAGTATCAATCATCACATGCCGGAGGACCAGCGGCCGATCCCGTTCGCCAATATGATCTATTTCGGCGACGGCGAAACCGACGTGCCATCGATGGCCTTGATGAGGAAGAGCGGCGGGCACGCCATCGCTGTTCACCCGCCCGGCAAGGCGAAATCGAAATGTGTCGACTTGTTCTCGGCGGGTCGCGTCGATTTCTTCGCCGTCGCCGACTATCGACGCGGCTCGGAACTGTTCAAGCGGACCTGCCTGCTGATCGACCGCATGCTGGCCGACATTCGCGTGCGCGAGGAAATGTGGAAGATCGGCCGCGGAATCAAGTGATCAGCACACCGCAATCAGACACACGCTGACGCTGTCGAGAGAGGTTGCGCGGTCGAACTACCGAGGTGGATTTGGCGTTCTTGATCACGCCCCTCGCCGAACGGTCCATTTTCGACTTGGGCTTTAGAGGTTGATAACCTTGACTTAAACTCGGTCGCCAAGAACAACAAAAGCTGCTCACGCTTAGCGCAATTTTATCGACCAAAGGCATCTATGGATCTCGCAATATGAATTGAAGTGCGGGGGCCCTTATGTACTGGCGAGATCTTAAGAACCGTTTCGAAAACGACAATCGCGGCACCATCGCGATGATCTTCGCGCTCAGCATTTTCATGCTGTGCGGCATCGTCGGCTTCGCGGTGGATGCATCGCGCGCCTATGCCGTTTCCGGGCGTGTATCGTCAATTCTCGATTCCGCGGCGCTCGCCGGCGCCAAGATGTTTGAGATCGAAACCGCGACCGATGCGGAGATCCAGGCGTCGGCACAGGCATACTTCCAGTTGCACACGAACGAAAAGTCGATGCCTGGACTTCAACTTTCGAACTTCAAAGTCATCGTCGATCGACCGAACAACAAGGTCTCGGTTGATGTCGACGTCGGCCTGCCAACGACTTTTTCCCAAGTGATTGGAGTCGGCAAATTCGACTTCAAGCGCAGCACCGAAGTCGTCTTCAACATGAACAAGATCGAGTTGGCGATGGTGCTCGACGTCACCGGCTCGATGAATGCCGATGGCAAGATGGCTGCGATGAAAGCCGCCGCCAACGACGTCATTGACAGTTTGATGGCCGGTTCAATCTCGGAAAATTCAATCCGCATTGCCGTCGCCCCGTTCTCGGCCTCGGTGAATGCCGGAGCATTGGCCAACAAGGTCAGCACCTCACCCGCCGTGACCAGCTGCGGTTACACTTGGCATTGGGGCTACACCTGCACCACCGCCGCCGGCGCCGACGTCGACACCTGCGTGATCGAACGCACCAACAGCCGCGCCTTCACCGATGATGCCCCGGTCGGCGCCGACATCCTGCCGGCCGTTCCATCGACACCCTACGGGCGCTACAATTGCCCGTCAGCGGTGGTCGTGCCGCTGCAGGGCAAGAGCCAGGTCGCAACCATCAAATCGACGATCAATTCCTACATCGCGACCGGCGCCACGGCCGGTCACATCGGCGCCGCCTGGGGTTGGTATCTGCTGTCGCCGAAGTGGGCGTCGGTATTGCCCTCGGCAAGCGCGCCCGTGCCCTACACCGACAAGACCGTGACCAAACACGTGATCTTCCTGACCGACGGCATCTTCAACACATCCTATAAGAACGGACCTGCCACCGACGACACCACGCAGATGAACGAGTTTTACGCGCAGTTCCAGTCTCTGTGCACCAACATGAAGGCACAGGGCATTACGGTGTACACCGTGGCGCTCGATCTGCTCGATCCCCGCGCGCTGACCGAACTCGCCACCTGCGGTGGCGCCAACTCTTACACGGCTGCCGACGGCGTTGCCCTGAAAGCGGTCTTCCAGCAGATCGTCAGCCAGTTGAACCACCTGCGCGTGGCTTCTTGATTTGCGCGTGGCGACTCCCGTTCCGGGAGCCGGCCGCCACGCGCGGCGCACCGAACATTAAAACAGGCGGCATCCGAGGATGCCGCCTGTTTGCATTTCATCGAGCCCGCAAGATCGGCTCAAGCTTTCTTGTTCTGACGGTTCTCGATCAGGTCGCCAACGACTGCCGGCTCGGCCAGCGTCGAGGTGTCGCCCAGATTGGAGAAATCGTCCTCGGCGATCTTGCGCAGGATGCGGCGCATGATCTTGCCCGAACGGGTCTTGGGCAATCCGGGTGAGAACTGGATCTGATCAGGCGAAGCGATCGGACCGATCTCCTTGCGCACATGCGCGACCAGTTCCTTCTTCAGTGCGTCGCTCGGCTGCTCGCCGCTCTTCAAGGTGACGTAGCAGTAGATGCCCTGGCCCTTGAGGTCGTGCGGATAGCCGACCACCGCCGCTTCCGAAACCATCGGATGCGAAACCAGCGCGCTTTCCACTTCGGCGGTGCCCATGCGATGGCCAGACACGTTGATCACGTCGTCGACGCGGCCGGTGATCCAATAGTAGCCGTCCGCATCGCGACGACAGCCATCGCCGGTGAAGTAGGTGCCCTTGTAGGTCGAAAAATAGGTCTGGATGAAGCGCTCGTGATCACCATAGACCGTGCGCATCTGGCCCGGCCAACTGTCGAGGATGGCGAGATTGCCGGAGCCGGCGCCCTCGATCACATTACCCTTGTCGTCGAACAATTCCGGCTTGATGCCGAAGAACGGCTTCGTCGCCGAACCAGGCTTCAACTTGGTCGCACCCGGCAGCGGCGTGATCAGGATGCCGCCGGTCTCGGTCTGCCACCAGGTATCGACGATCGGGCAGCGGCCCTCGCCGACGACGCGGTGATACCACTCCCAAGCTTCCGGATTGATCGGCTCACCGACCGAACCGAGCAGGCGCAGCGAAGTCCGATCCGTGCGCTTGACGTAATCATCGCCGGCACCCATCAGGGCGCGGATCGCGGTCGGGGCGGTGTAGAATATGTTGACGTCCCACTTGTCGACCACGTGCCACATGCGCGACGGCGTCGGATAGTTCGGCACGCCCTCGAACATCAGCGTGGTGGCGCCGTTGGCGAGCGGCCCGTAGAGAATGTAGCTGTGGCCGGTAACCCAGCCGACGTCGGCGGTGCACCAGTACACATCGCCATCGTGGTAATCGAACACGTAGCTGTGCGTCATCGCCGCGTAGACGAGATAACCGCCCGAGGTATGCAGCACGCCCTTCGGCGTACCGGTCGAACCGGAAGTATAGAGAATGAACAGCGGGTCCTCGGCGCTCATCTCGACCGGCGGACAGTCCGACGAAACCTTGACCAACTCCTCGTGCAGCCAGACGTCACGGCCGGCCGTCATATCGACCTTGCCACCGGTGCGACGCACCACCAGAACTTTCTCGTCGCCCTTGCACTTCTTCAGCGCATCGTCGGTGTTCTTTTTGAGCGGCACCGTCTTGCCGGCGCGCAGGCCTTCATCGGCGGTAATGATCAGCTTGCTGTCAGCATCGATGACGCGGCTGGCAAGGCTGTCGGGTGAGAAGCCGCCGAACACCACCGAGTGGATGGCGCCGATGCGGGCGCAGGCCAGCATCGAATAGGCCGCTTCCGGAATCATCGGCAGGTAGATAGTTACGCGGTCGCCCTTCTTGACGCCGTTCGCCTTCAAAACGTTGGCGACCTTGCAAACCCGCTCGTGCAGCTGACGGTACGTAATTTTTTCATCCTGGGTCGGATCGTCGCCCTCCCAGATGATCGCGACCTGATTGGCCCGTGTCTTGAGATGCCGGTCGATGCAGTTCGCCGACACATTGAGGGTGCCGTCCTCGTACCACTTGATCGACACGTTGTGCGGATCATAGGAGGTGTTCTTGACCTTGGTGTACGGCTTGATCCAGTCGAGCCGCTTGCCTTCTTCGCCCCAGAAACCGTTCGGGTCGTCGATGGAGCGCTTGTACATCGCCTGGTACTTGGCGTCGTCCGCCAGGGCGCGCGATGCCCATTCGGCGGGAACGGGATAAATTTTCTCGGACATCGGCTTCAACTCCCGAAAGCGGTTGGTTTTGAGGTCACTATGGCCGGACGCTCCCGACACCGCAATTGCCCCATTCGTCGAACATCGGATGCTCGATGTTAACGCAATGCCCAGCCGCCGATGATCGCGCCCTGGATCAACAACACGCCAAGCCAATGCCCGGCATCGATGACCGTCAGCATGCGGCGCGCGCCCTGAAACGCGTGGTTCGATGCCAGCGTCGTGGCGACGAAGCCGAGCCACAGGATGGCCGCCGTCAGCATGCCGTTGCGCACGCCGATGGCGACACCGCCCTTCAGCAAGTGGGCGAGGATGCCGGCCAGCACCCAGGCCATGACGAGTTGGGCAACGAACGTCACCACCATTGGCACGACGAACCCGGCGGAAGCCTTCAATTCGTCGTCGGTCTTGCCGAGCGCCGCCAGCCAGAGTTGGCTGAAACTGCCATACCAAACAGCACCGAAAAGGAAGCTGGCAATGGTCGCCAGCAGCAACGTGAAGTAGCTCACATTCATGGCAGTCGACCTTTCAGTTTGGCACTAGCGGCGCAGGTTTCGGGTCGCAACATCATACCGGTAACTATACCGATCATCGACCAACTTGTCCTCGCTCAGGAGATGCCCGATGCCGATACGCTTTGTCGCCCTCGACCCCGCCCTAGTCCGATCGTGGCAGTCGGGGGGCACCGACGCCAATGGCCAGCCGCCCGAGCGACAAATATCGGACGGCAACGGCATACCCTGCCGGCTGACCATGAAATTGGTACCGGAGGGCGAGCCCTATCTGGTGCTGGCACATCGGCCGTTCCCAGCACCGCAGCCCTATGCCGAGGTCGGCCCGATCTTCGTGCACGCGGAAGCGACCGAAGCCGGCGGCGGCTCGGCCGAAATCCCGGCGTTCCTGGCAAGCCCGCGCTACATCATGCGTGGCTATGACGAGCGCGATCGCATCGTCTACGGCACTGGCCAGATCGTGGAAACGCCAAGCATTCCGGCGACTGCCGACGCCATGTTCGAGAACCGGCGCGTGCGCTATATCCACGTCCGCTCGACGTCGAACAACTGCTACCACTGCCGCATCGAACGGGCGTGACGGCGAGCGCCATCAGCAAAAATCATCGACTCACGACTTCGGGCGGGCGCCGGCTTTGTTGTCCGGCCGCCAGCCCTTGGCCATCTTGGCACACTGTTCGATCCATTTGTCGCGATCGAGCCGCCCCCTGAATCCCTCGACTTCATGCTCGAACCACTTGACGTGGTCCGGGCTCCAGGCGGCAATCTGGTCGAAATGCCAGATGCCCATGTGGTTCATGCGCTCTTCGAGCTTGACGGCGACGCCCCAGATCAGCGTGAGGTCGTCTTTTCTTCCGTCGCGCGGCCGATTGAGCAGCGGCGGCACGGCGCCGACCACCGCATTGCCGCTGTTGGCCGTTGCACCAGCCGGTTTGGCGTCGGACACCGACGCAACGCCCGCCGCCGCCACGCCGGCAAGCCCCGTGACGGCCGCCGCGGCCAATGGCGCAGCAGCGGAACCCTGGGGTGTCACGATTGCAACTTCGGCCGGCTGTCTGAGCTCAACCGAGCCGGACGCCAAGGCCGCCAGCCGTTCGCGCTCGCGGCGTTCGTCGGCGATCGAATTGATTCCGGCTGCCTTCCTCGCGACGATCTCGGCATTGGGATCGCGCTCGGCGGCACGCGGCGGACCGAACATCATGCGATTGATCATGCACGCGATACAGCAACCGCCGAGATATGACGCGAACATCATCAGCGCCGTCTCAAGCCATAGGCCGTAGCGACCGGGCAGCATGACCTGGACGGTGGCGATCACGCCGGCCACGGCCAGAAGAATGCCGATTGGCAGCCAGCTCGATAGCCAGGACCTTTTCTCACCACGGCCGCACGTCGCCCAGCCGACCATGAAGCCGATGATCGCCGCCATCAGCAGCGGCAGCCAGAACCTGTCGATCACAAATGCCATGATTGGAATATCCTCGATCTGGCGGCGGGTTACTCAACCACGGTGAATTCGATGCGGCGGTTCTGGGCCCGGCCGGCCGGCGTCTTATTACCGGCCACCGGCTTCTCGAACCCGTAGCCGGCGGTCCTGATGCGCGACGCATCGATACCGCGCTTGACGAGCACCTGCCGGATTGCCTCGGCACGGCTCTTCGACAACTTTTTGTTGTAGGCGGCCGAGCCGATGCTGTCGGTGTGTCCGCCAACTTCAATCTTGATGTTGTTGCACCGCTTCAGCGCACGCACGACGCGCACCAAGGACTTGCGACCGGCCAGTCCGATTTCCGCCTTCGCCGTGCCGAACCGTATCAGACCGGCCTTGATCGCCGAGGTCTGCCCGGCCGGGCAAGCAGCGACAGGCGCCGGAGTTGCGGGCTTCGCCAGTGCTGCAGGTGCAGCCACGGGCGCACGGCGTCACAGGTACTGGCGTCGCGACCACCGTTGCCGGTGGCGACTTCGGGACCGAGGTAGCCGCTGGCGGCGCGGCCGTCGCGACCTTGGCGGCGGGCGGCAAGACAGGTACCGGCGCAACCGTCTTCGGTGCCACCGGCTCGGGCAGCGGCACGACTGGCTTTGCCGCCACGACCGGCGCCGCAGGCGGGGATGCCAATGCCACGGCGGGCGGCGGCGTCTTCACTGGCGCCTGAACTACGGGAGCTGGCGCGACCGGCGCTGGTACCGCGACCGGAGGGGGCACTGGCGCCGGCGGTGCGACAGGCACCACCACAGCCGGTGGTGGCGCTGGCGCCGGTGGAGGCGGTGGCGGCACGAATGTCACCTTCGACTCGGCCGGCATGCCGCCGACCAATTTGGTCAGCGCGGACTTGACCTCATTGACTGTCTTTTCGTCCGCCGCAACCCCCGTGATCACGAGGCGGCCATTGGCAATCGAGGCGTCCCCACTGTCGAGTTGCGACAGCTGGTCCAACCCCATGCCCATGGCTGCGGAAAAGCCGGCCGGCGCGCCAGACGCGATCGAAGTACGGTCGGTGACCTTGAAGTCCGCGAACCGCTGCGTCACCGCCTGGTTCATGATGTAACGGGTGCCTTCGTCCGGAAAATACCCGTTCAATGTCAGCGCCTTACCTTCACGTTTCGCACTCCAGGCATAATTGGCGATGCGCGGCGGTGTCAGGGTCGATTTTTCCAGTTTGAGACCGCCGGGCAAGGTGCCCGAAGTCGCCACCGTCACCGCGCGATAGGCGGCCGCGTCAACCAATTCGCCTTCGATTTCGAGATTGCCATCGGTGAGTTTGGCGCTTCCGGTCCTCATCTGGCCAAGTTGCGACAGCGCGAAGCTCGACGCCGCGCCGAAGTCGACGGTCGCCGGCAAACCGGTCGCGATCTTCAGCTGGTCGACGACGCGGCCGCCGCCGAGTGCGCTTTTTGCCGCCGCCACGACCTGGGTCCGAGCCGGTTCGGACGGCACAAAGCCGCTCACCACAAGTGAATTGCCTTCACGCGCCGCCTGCCAGACATATGGCCTTTCGACTGGCACCACCGGTGCTTTGGGCGCCGCCACGGCAACAGCCGCGACCGGCGGCGCGGTCACGTCGACCGCCGCGAGTTGTAGAGGTGCCGGCAATTTCTTCGCCGCCGCGATCACCGCATTGGCGGTTGCCTGATCGGGAGCCACGCCCTTGATCGCCAAAGCGGTGTCCGACAGCGCCACCGAACCGGACCTGAGCTTGCCGAGCGTGCCCAACGCCACCGTCGTCATCGCCGGCAATGCCGACGAAGCGCCGCGCGCTTCCTTCATCTCGTCGACGATGGTGACACCTGGAACCTGCTTGCGAACCTCGGCCAGGACCTTTTCACGCATACCTTCGGGGGCAACGTAGCCACTCAGCGTGACTTTCTGGGCTTCGCGGCTGGCGCTCCAGGCGAACGGCTTGGCCTCGGGGATGAGCCCGGCGGCGTTGACCGCAACGCGCGCGCCGTCGATCTGAAGTACGGCGTCCATCGCCCGGCGCCGGGCCTCATCGGAGGGCGCGGTGCCCTCGATGTTGACGTCGCGGCCTTCGATCGCCGGCTTCAGCCACGGCAAGTCTTGGCGCACAGAAGTGAGTACTCGATGGGTCAGCTCGCTCTCGATCTGCGGCGTGAGCACGAAAATCGAGCCGGCCCAGAGGGCTGCCAGCGGCAGCAGACCCCACAACCATTTACGCGGCTGGCACATGTCGAAACCCCTTCCATGACGAAGCGCCGGCAGCCGCGGATTTTCATCCACAGCGGCAACGATCCCCATATTATGCGGCAGGCGGCCGGCGTGGATAAGCCCCACCTTCACCCCAAGCCGGCTCCCCAGAAATTATATCAATGATATTGAGAGGTTAGCCGGGTCCGCTGTCAAGCATTGACACGTAGGCGACCCAAAACCGTGGTAAATGGTGTTCCTGGTCGGCCACGGCGGATCCGACCCACCGACCGAGCGACTTGCCCTTGGGCGTCGCCATGCGCCAGTGTGCCGCCAGTTCCCGTCATTGTTCGAACCGCAGGCACCACCGACCATGAAACAAGCCGTTATCGTTGGCGTCCAGGGCGTCATCGGGCGCTACATCCGCGAGCACCTGCTCGAAGCCGGCGACTGGGAAGTCATCGGCTTGTCGCGCCGCCAACCGGCGGAGAGCAAACCCCGGCTGCGGTACATTTCGGTCGACTTGCTGGATCGCGCCGACGCCGAGGCGAAGCTTGCGGGCCTCACCGGCGTTAGCCACATCTTCTACTGCGCCTTCCAGTCCAGGCCGACCTGGGCCGAGCACAATGCGCCGAACCTTGCCATGCTGGTCAACGCGGTCGAGCCGATCGGCAAGGCCTCGAAGGTTCTGGAACACGTCAACCTGATCCAAGGCACGAAGTTCTACGGCAGTCACCTAGGCCCCTTCAAGACGCCGGCCAAGGAGAGCGACCCGCCGCACATGTTGCCGAATTTCTACTACGACCAGGAGCAATGGCTGCGTTCGAATCAGCCCGGCAACCGCTGGACGTGGTCGGCGCTGCGCCCGCACGCGATTTGCGGCTTCGCGCTCGGCAATCCGATGAACCTGATGACCTGCCTCGCGGTCTATGCCGCGATCTCAAAGGAACTGGGCCTGCCGCTGCGCTTCCCCGGCAAGCCCGGCACCTTCGACGCCGTCTACCAGATGACCGACAGCGCATTGCTCGCCAAGGGCATGACCTGGGCCGCGACCACGCCGGCCGCCCACAATCAGGTGTTCAACCTGACCAATGGCGACTTCTTCCGCTGGCGCAACGTGTGGCCGCGCATCGCCCGCGCCTTCGAAATGGAGCCGGGCCCGGTGCAGACCATCAAACTCACCGAGTTCATGGCCGACAAGGGCCCGCTGTGGGCGGCAATGCAGAAGAAATACGGCCTCGAAGCCTACCCCTATGAACAGCTCGTTGCCTGGCCGTTCGCCGACTATGTCTGGGCCAGCGACTGGGACATCATGAGCGACATGACCAAGATCCGCCGCGCGGGTTTCCACGAGTACGTTGACAGCGAAGACATCATTCTCGGCATGCTGGCCGAGTTCCGCCGCCAGCGCATTATTCCGTGACGAGACCTGCCGCGATGCCGCCGAAGCGCGAAAAGCCGGCCCAAGACACCGCGCCGGAAAACGAAGACAAGTCAGCGGCGGCACTGATCGCCGCTGGTGCCACACCGTCGATGGCGCAGTTCCTCGAGATCAAGGCCGCCAACCCGGACTCGATCCTTTGGTACCGGATGGGCGACTTCTACGAATTGTTCTTCGACGACGCCGTGGTCGCCTCGCAGGCCCTCGGCATTGTACTCACCAAGCGCGGCAAGCACTTGGGGCAGGACATCCCGATGTGCGGCGTGCCGGTGGTGCGCGCCGATGACTACTTGCAGCGGCTGATCCGCAAGGGGTACCGCGTCGCCGTCTGCGAACAGCTTGAAGACCCCGCCGAAGCCCGCAAGCGCGGCTCGAAGGCGGTCGTCAAACGCGATGTGGTGCGGCTCGTCACTCCCGGCACGCTGACCGAAGACGCGCTACTCGACGCCAAGACCCGTAATTACCTCACCGCTTTGAACACCATTCCCGGCGGCGGTTTCGCGCTGGCCTCGCTTGATATCTCGACCGGCGAGTTCGAGGTCGGCAGCACGCCGGTCGCCGATTTCGCCGGCGAGATCGTGCGGCTGTCGCCAGGCGAAGTGATCGCCGTCGACGACGTACTTCGAGACCCAGAGGTCAAGCGCTGGCTCGGCGTGGCCAGTACCGCCTCGACGCCAGTGGCACCAGCGAGCTTCGATGCCTTGAACGGCGAGCGCACCCTGAAGGAACGCTTGAAGGTTGCCGACCTCGGCGCCTTCGGTGGCTTCTCGCGCGCCGAACTCGCAGCCATCGGCGCGCTGCTGACCTACGTCGACCTGACCCAGCTTGGCCGCCAGCCCAGTCTGAGGCCACCCCGTCGCGGCGGGCCGGAACAGACCCTCGTGATCGATGCGGCGAGCCGCGCCAGCCTCGAACTTGTCCGCTCATCGGGCGGCGACAAGGACGGCTCGCTGCTCGGCGCCATGGACTTGACGGTGACCGCCTCCGGCGCGCGTGAATTGGCCTCACGCATCGCCTCGCCGCTGAAGGACGCCGGCCAGATCAACGCCCGGCTCGATGCCGTCGGCTATCTGGTCGAGCGCGAAGCGTTGCGCGAACGTCTGCGTGGGCAATTGCGAACCGCGCCCGACATCGCGCGCGCAATCTCCCGCCTCGCCCTGCAACGCGGCGGCCCGCGCGACCTCAAGGCCATCGCGCAGGGATTATCGGCGGGCAGCGTCTGCGCCCGGCTGCTGCGCGAGCAGGCGATGGGCTTGCCGGAAGAACTCGCAGCCATCGCCCAGCGCCTCGAAGGCGTATCGCCCGCCATCGCCATCGAACTCGACAAGGCGCTGGTCGAGGAACCACCGCACCTGAAACGCGACGGCGGCTTCGTCGCCGAGGGCTACCGCGAGGCGATCGACAAGGCGCGCAATCTCGGCGCCGACAGCCGCAAGGTGCTGGCGGCACTCGAGACCACTTACGTCGAAGCCACCGGCGTCAAGGCGCTGAAGCTGCGCCATAACCACATGCTCGGCTACTTCGTCGAAGTTACCGCCGCCAATGCAAAGCCGCTGCAATCGCCGCCACATGACACGCTGTTCCGCCACAAGCAGACGATGTCGAACGCGATGCGATTCACGACGCCGGAGCTGATCGAAATCGAGGGCGCGATTGCCACCGCCGCCGACCGGGCGTTGGCATTGGAACAGGAAGTATTCGCCGAATTATCGCGACTGATCCTGGCGGAAGAAATGGCGATGGCCCGTGTCGCCACAGCACTCGCCGAACTCGATCATGTTTGCGGTCTGTCGACGCTGGCCTGGAACGAAGGCTACGTGCGGCCAGAGATCGACGACAGCGTCACCTTCGATATTCGCGGCGGCCGACATCCGGTGGTCGAGCAGGCGCTGCGCAAGGCCAAGGCCGGTCCCTTCATCGAGAACGACTGCACTCTCGGCCGGCCATCAATGCCGGTGCCGACCGGCTTTGACGAGGGCCCGAGCGGCCGGCTGTGGCTGGTCACCGGCCCCAACATGGCCGGCAAGTCGACCTTCCTGCGGCAGAACGCGCTGATTGCCCTGATGGCGCAGATGGGTTCGTTCGTGCCGGCAAAGCGTGCCCATATCGGCGTCGTCGACCGCCTGTTCAGCCGTGTGGGCGCCTCGGACGATCTGGCGCGCGGTCGCTCCACGTTCATGGTCGAAATGGTCGAAACGGCGGCGATCCTCAATCAGGCAACGGACAAGAGCCTCGTCATCCTCGACGAGATCGGGCGTGGCACCGCGACGTTCGACGGCTTGTCGATCGCCTGGGCCGCCGTCGAGCATCTGCACGACGCCAACAAGAGCCGCGCACTGTTCGCCACCCACTTCCATGAACTGACGCAGCTCGCCGGCCGGCTTGGCGAGGTCGCCAATGTCACCGTCGACGTCAAGGAATGGCACGACGACATCGTGTTCCTGCACAAGATCAAGCCGGGTGCCGCCGACCGCAGCTACGGCATTCAGGTCGCCCGCCTCGCCGGCCTGCCGCGCGCCGTCGTCAAGCGTGCCGGCGAAGTATTGGCGCGGTTGGAAAAGAACAACCGCCGCGCCGGCGCCGGCGGCTCGACACTCGAAGACCTGCCGCTGTTCGCCATGTCGGCGGCGAGGGAAGCCGAGAAGCCCGTCGCCAAGGCGAGCGAACTCGAAACCACGCTCGCCGGCATCAAGCCAGACGAGCTGTCCCCGAAAGCGGCGCTTGAGCTGGTGTATCGGCTGAAGGAACTGGCGGCGAAGGGGTGACTCGGGCGGTTGTCCTACCTTTCCAGAAGGTAGGACAACTCGCATGTCTCGTCACACCGGCCGGTCGCCTTTTTGCACTTTCAGCGCGCGATTGTCGGCGGCGGGGAGCATCTTGGCGGGGTCGCGGGTGACGACGCAGTCGATCACCGTCGGGCTCGACGTATTGGCGAGGCCCTCGGCGATGGCGCCTGACAACTTCTCTGGGTCGGTGACGCGGATACCGTGACAGCCGAAGCCCTTGACGATCTCGGCGTAGTTGAGATCGCTCAAATCCGATGACTGATAGTTGCCGGCACCATAGACCGCGTGCTGTAGCGCTTTCACGTAGCCGGACGCGGCGTTGTTGAAAACGATGGTGACGAAGTTGGCGCCGACCCGGCGCGCGGTTTCGAGTTCGCCAAGACTCATGTTGAAGCCGCCGTCGCCGGTCAGCGACACGACCCGGCGCTTCTTGCCAGCGCCGATCTGGGCGCCGATGCCGCCGGGCACGCCGTAGCCGATCGAGGCGAAGCCGCGGTCGGGCAGGAAGTGGCGGCCGGCGGCCTTGGTGTCGAACATCAGGCCGCCCCAGTGCGCCGCGAAGCCGCCGTCGGCAACCAGCACGCCGTCGGCCGGCATGATCTTGTTCAGTTCACCCATCAGACGACCGACGTTGATCGGCGTTTCCTTGGATTCCATGCGGTCGGCCGCACCTGCGCGCCACTCGGCCATGCGCTTCGGCAATTCAGCGAGATAGCCGGCACGCGACTTGGCGCGTTTTCCCCCATCGGATAATTCGGCGGCGAGGTCGGCGAGTGTCAACCTGGCATCGCCGACGAGGGCGACGTCGGTGCGGGTGGTGCGGCCAATCTCCTCGGGCACGATATCGATATGGATGACTGGCTTGCCCGGCGTCATCAAAGCGAACCGCTTGGTCGCGATCTCGCCGAGCTTGCAGCCAACGACGAGCAGACAGTCGCTTTCGGCGATCAGCGCGTTGGCGATGCGGTCATAGCGGCCGAACAGGCCGGCGGAATGCGAATCCGCGCACGAGATCGCGCCCTTGCCGCTCATGGTGTGGGCAACGGGAATACCCTGCGCATGGGCAAAGTCGAGCAGCGCCTGATGTGCTTCCGAAATATGGATGCCGCCGCCAGCCAGGATCAGCGGCCGCTTGGCATTCGACAACAGTGCCGCGGCGCGCGTGAGGTCGGCCGGGTCGGGACGAGTGCGCCGGGCCTGTGCCTTGAGCGTTCCCGGTTCCATCCAGAAATCAGACGCATCGAAGTCGAACTCGGCGTGCGCAATGTCCTCCGGCACGTCGATCAGCGCCGGGCCGGGCCGGCCGCTGGTCGCCACCGCAAAGGCACGGCGGAAATGCTCCGGGATGCGCTTGATGACCTCGACGCGAATCACTTCCTTGACCGCCGGCCGCAGGATTTCGAGCTGCCGCGCTTCCTGGGTCATGTTCTTCCAGGCGTGCTCGCGATTGCTGTCGCCGGTGATGGCGATCATCGGAATGCCGGCGTTGTAGCTCTCGACCAGACCGGTGACGAGATTGGTCGCGCCCGGTCCAAGCGTGCCGTCGGCGACGCCGGGACGGTTGGTGACCTTGGCGTAGGCGTCGGCGGCGAACGCGCCGTTGCGCTCGTCGTTGATCAGCACATGCTGCATCCCCAGATGCCGGAGGGCTTCATAGAACGGCAGCAGCTGGAAGCCGCCCATGCCGAACATCGGCCCGACGCCTGCGAGCTTCAGCATCTCAGCCATCGCCTGACCGCCGGACATGCGCCGCGTCGTATTCGATTTCTCTGCCGTCATTTTCGTGTCTCTCTCCCGGAACGCGGCGCCATCTTCGTGGATGGCTTGGCACCAAATTTCGCCAACACACTGCCCGCCGCGTCGGCCAAGCGCAAGGCAGCGCGGCGGGCCGAATCCGGTTATGACTGCCCAGCTAATCCGGCACACCACAGGGGCTGATGACCAGATGCCTTCCAGACGATCGATGATGGCGGGCCTTGCCGCGAGCGCGACGATGCTGCACCCCGTGTTGGCGTTGGCCCAGTCGAAGGCGCTCGCCGACATCGTCGACGCGCCACTCGGTCGGTTCAAGCGGCCGCGCCACGACGCCCCGATCAAGGATGGGCGGCTCGCGCGCGGCAACCGGTCGATCCTGGCAGCCTGGTTTTCCGACCCGGTGCAACGCTACCGGCATCTGGCGTTCGCGACCGAATACGAACCGGAATCGCTGGTGATCTCCACGGCGGACCACAAAGCCTACAAACTCAAGCTGCCCGACGACAGCGTGTTCGAGGACCGCGAGCCGCGCATCGTCGATATCGATGGCGTCGACATGGTGATCGCGGTGCGCACGTACCTCAAGAAGGGTGCCGCGCTGGCGCTGATCGCGATCGTCAACAACGAGATCAAGATTGTCGCCGAAACGCCACCGATCGGCACGCCGTTCAAGTGGCTCAATCCGATCGGCCCGGCCAACTTTGCCGGCGACGGCATCTTGCAGATCGCCCTGGTGCGTACGCCGCATATCGATGGCGAACTGCAATTGTGGACCGCCCGCAACGGCCAGATGGTTCAGACCGTCGGTATCGACGACGTCTGCAATCATGCGCTGCGCTCGCCATTCCTGAAGCTACACGCAATCGCCGATTTCAACGGCGACGGCGTCCCGGATCTGGCGGTCCCGTCGCAGGATCGCCGGCGCCTGAGGTTCTTGACCTTTCGCGGCGGCAAGGCGCGCCAGATCGGCGTCGCCGAGTTGCCGAGCGTCGCCGCCGAGGATTTCAAAGTGGTGATGCGCGAGGGGCAACCGATGGTGCAGGTCGGCCTCAGCGGCGGGCGGTCGGTGGTGGTCGGCCCCTGACGGAATATCTCGTCCACCAGGAACAATCGCCGACCAATCGATCCTTACGGCATAGGCATGTTTCGATTGCCCGCCGGGTACGTCGCCACGCCATCGCGCAGCATGCGTAGCGATTGCGCCAGTGGGGTCAATTCTTCGAGTGCGGACAGATCCTTGACCGTCGCCCGACTGCGCGTCGGCATCGTGATCAAGCCGCTGGCCCGCAGGCGCGACACCAGACGGCTCAGGGTATCCGGGTTGAGCGCCATGTAGTCGGCCATGTCACTGCGCGACAGCGGGATCTCGAACGACCAACCGCCCGGCGTCGGCTTGCCAAGATAAAGCGCCATTTCCAGGAATAGGGTAGCGATCCGCTCCTCGCCAGTCAGCCGGCCAATCGCAATCGTATGCAGACTGGAACGGGCGGCCAGCCGCGCCGTGGCGGCACCCAGCCCGGTCAAGTCAGTGCCGCAAGTATCGTCGATACGGAGACGGGCCACCATCGATGGCAGCATCGCGGTCAAACCCACTTGCGGCACTGGCGGCGCGGCGCTCTTGGCAATCATATCGCCAGCATAGAGGACCAGCGCAACTTGCCGCCGGTTTCCCGGCAACACCGTATCAAGCGTCAAGCATCCACTCTCGACGATGAAGACATGCTCCGGCCCACCTTGCTGCAACGCAAGACGTTGGCGACGACGCAACCCGATGCGAACCGCATTTTCAGTCGACAGCGACCGATCCGACTGGTCTTCGACCTTGGCCGACGCAAGCCGCGCGCGGATGGTGCTGGAGGGTGCCATTGGCTTTCGCAGTGCAAAAAGGAGAACCGAACTTGGTTCAACCTAGTGCAACGCGAGAGGCAATTACTTGAGGCGGATCAAGGGCCCCAAAAACTTTTGACTTGATCTACATCAACGAAATGCGTTGCACCGAGGCAACATTGCGGCTGCGGCGTGAATATCACTGATCGAGATCAGTCCGCCGTATTAACTACCGCTCGCCTCGAAATCGAAACCGGAGTGGGGTCCGCACAGGAATTCACGAGTTCGGATCAGACACTACCGGGGAAGCGAGGACGAAGATGAAGAGTTTGAAGATTGGTTTGGCTGCACTGGCGCTCGGCATGGGCATGGGGCAGGCCGCGGTTGCCGGCGACTACAACGGCAACTTCATGGTTCGCCTGCAGGGTACGCAGGTGATGACGCAGGATAGCCTCAAGTCGCTGACGTCGGTTTCGGGCGCGCCGGTTTCGGACCTCAAGGGCGCCGGCTTCGACGCCGAGGTGAGCGATCGCTTCATCCCGACCGCCACGCTAACCTACTTCCTGAACAAGAACCTCGCGCTGGAGCTGTTCTGCTGCTTCTCGAAGCATCACATCGACCTGAAGGCTCCGCCGGCATTCGCTGGCCTGTCGGGTAAAGTCGCCGATGCCTGGATCTTCCCGCCGGCCTTGACGCTGCAGTACCACTTCGATGGCATGGGCGCCTTCAAGCCCTATGTCGGCGTCGGCGCCCAGTGGATCCACTTCTTCAACGAAAAGACCGGCGACAACACGCTCGGCGCCACCAGCGTCAGCATGTCGGACGCCTTCGGCGTGACCGTGCAAGCCGGCTTCGACTACCAACTCGGCGGCGGCTGGTATCTAAACGCCGACATCAAGAAGTCCTGGCTCGACACCAAGGCGACCTGGCACAATTCCACGGTGACCGGCGGCAACATCGTCGCCAAGGCCGACCTCGATCCGCTGACCATCAGCGCTGGCGTCGGCTATCGCTTCAACCTCGAAGATTTGCTGGGCCGCCGCTCAGCCCCGGCTTCGCTGAAGTAAGCAACCACGGTCAATATCGCTCGAACACGAACGGGACTGGCTCGGAAGAGCCGGTCCCTTTTGCATTTTTGAGGATTCTTGGAACCGACTGGTCAGCGGCGCCCCATGCGCGATGGGGCCCTTCCATCAATGTGACGGCTTGCCCAGCATGACATGCACGGGAACCGGCCTTTGCCGCTTCTCGATCACGACAATGCCATCGTGGAAGCTAACCGCCGAGACCTCGGTCTTGGCCGCTGGCCGATCGACGCGGCCGGCGTGATACCAGGCGTGCATGTCGTCAACGAGGGTCTTGGCCAACTCGATGAACGTGCCCGGCCGGCGAAATCCACCCTCCCACTGCCGCCAATACGACGTCTGCGTATCCTCGACGATATAGAGTCCGCCCTCGGATAGCAGCGGGAACAAGGCGTCGAGGCTCGCTTTTTGATGCTGGGCAATATGACTGCCATCATCAATCACCACATCGACGCCACCCATTTCCCGCACCACGGCAGACAGGAACTCCGCGTCCGCCTGCGAACCGACGCGGACCGGTAGATCAGGCTGGTCAAGGGCGCGGCAGCGCGGATCGATGTCGATGCCGAAGATAATGGCCTGGGGGCCCAGGAACCGGCGCCAGAGTTCCAGCGAACCGCCGTGACTGACCCCGATCTCGAGCAGCCGCACAGGGCGGCGATTGCCGTTGGCAGTGGCAAATCCCTGTTTGAACGGCTCAAGATACCGTTGATGGATCGGCAGATAGTGAGGCCACTTGTGCACCAGCCGGCCTTCGTGGGTCCAGAACAGGCGTTCCAAATCGGTTGCAGCTTTGGCGCACTCGGTCGAAGGATCGAGGCCGCGACCGGCGTATCGGCCGACCTGTTCGTGCGGCAGCGCTGCCGGTGCAATGCTGCGCAGGCGGCGACGCAGATCTCTGAGTTTATGCGCCAAACTCGTAGCCATCCGCTGGCCTGTCCTTTTCCGTTCCGCCGCCCCCAAGAGCCGGCAACGATATCCCGTCAGACGAATTCATTGCCGACGACTTCGCAATTCTCAAGTTGAACTACCGCCAAGGTAGCGGCACGCGCAAGCGACAACGGGCACAATGGCCAGGCGCGCCCATGCGCCACCGCGCGAACGACGAAACAGACGGGCGCGTGGACATTATCACCACACCGAGCGCAAAGGCACTTGTGCACTACCTTGATGAACGGTTACGAAGGCCCGAAACCCTTTGAACGGACGTCAATAGTATGGAAATCGAACCGCTCGCAATACCGGATGTGAAACTGATCCGACCAAAGCGGTTCGGCGACGCTCGGGGTTTCTTTTCCGAAGTCTACAGCCGTCCCGCACTGGCGAAGGCCGGCATCGCGATGGAATTCGTGCAGGACAATCACTCCCGCTCGGCCCGCAAGGGCACCATTCGGGGCCTGCACTTCCAGACCGCGCCGTTCGGCCAAGACAAGCTGGTGCGCGTGACGCGCGGCAGCATTCTGGACGTGGCTGTCGATATGCGGCGCGCCTCGCCGACCTATGGCCGCCATGTCAGCGCGGTGATCTCGGCCGAGAACTGGACGCAGATCCTGGTGCCGATCGGCTTTGCGCATGGTTTTTGCACTCTCGAGCCCGATACCGAGGTGTTGTACAAGGTGACCAATATTTATGCGCCGGCCAACGATGGCGGCGTGATCTGGAATGATCCGGATATCGGCATCGACTGGCCGCTCGACGGCGCCGAGCCGGTGTTGTCTGACAAGGACGCCAAGTTGCCGCGACTGCGCGATTTACCCGCACTCTTTTAAGTTCATCCCATCGTTCAGCGAGAGCTACGTACGCTTCATGAAAGTCATTGTAACGGGCGGTGCCGGATTCATTGGATCGGCGCTCTGCCGCTATCTCGTCGATAGCAAGGGCTGGCAGGTCACCAACGTCGACAAGCTGACTTACGCCGCCAACCTCGCATCGCTGAAGCCGATCGATGACAAGCCCGGCTATCGCTTCGTCAAGGCCGACATCTGCGACCGCGCCGCCATGGACCGGGTTATCGCCGATACCCAACCCGACGCGATCCTGCATCTGGCGGCGGAAAGCCACGTCGACCGATCGATCACCGGCTCGGCTGAATTCATCACCACCAATATCGTCGGCACCCACACGCTGCTCGAAGCCGCCCGCGCCTATTGGAACGGTCTGCCGCAGCCCCGGCGCGACGCCTTCCGCTTCCTGCACGTCTCGACCGACGAGGTCTACGGCAGCCTTGAACCGGGTGACTTTTTCTACGAAACAACGCCTTACGATCCGCGCTCGCCCTATTCGGCCAGCAAGGCTTCGTCCGACCATCTGGTCAGCGCCTGGCACCACACCTACGGCCTGCCGACGGTGATCACCAACTGCTCGAACAACTACGGGCCCTATCATTTCCCGGAGAAGCTGATCCCGCTGATCATGCTCAACGCGCTGGAGCACAAGCCGCTGCCGGTCTATGGCGACGGCAAACAGGAGCGCGACTGGCTCTATGTCGACGACCATGCCCGCGCCATCTGCCTCGCCGTCGAACGTGGCCGGGTCGGCGAGACCTACAATGTCGGCGGCCGCGCGCCGATGCAGAACCTGACCGTGGTCGAACGCATCTGCGACATCCTCGACCGGTTGCGTCCGGGCGACAAGCCGCGCCGCGCGCTGATCACCTACGTCAAGGACCGGCCCGGCCACGACCGTCGCTACGCCATCGATCCGAGCAAGATCGAAACCGAACTCGGCTGGCGGTCGAATGAGACCTTCGACACCGGCATCGAGAAGACGGTGCAATGGTATCTCGACAATGAAGCCTGGTGGCGGCCGTTGCGGGCGGGCGTCTATGCCGGCGAACGACTGGGCCTAGTCGAGAAAAAGTCATGAGCGCGCCCCTGCGCATCGCGCTGATCGGCGCCAAGGGGCAGGTCGCCACCTCGCTCGCTCGCGTGCTACCGGCCAGTGGCTTCGACGTCACCGTCCTCGCCCGGCCTGACTTCGACCTGACCGATCCGCAGTCGATCGCGGCCGCAATCATTGCCGCCAAGCCCGACGTGGTGATCAATCCGGCCGCCCACACCGCCGTCGATCGCGCCGAGGACGAGCCAGATCTGGCCTTTGCCATCAACCGCGACGCGGCTGGCGCCATTGCCGCCGCCGCCGCCAGCGTCGGTGCCGTCATTGTCCACTATTCGACCGACTACGTGTTCGACGGCCAGCAATCGCGACCCTATATCGAGACCGACCCGACCGGCCCGCAGGGCGTCTATGGCGCTTCGAAGCTCGCCGGCGAGCAGGCGGTCGCGGCCGCCAACCCGCGCCACGTCATCCTGCGCACCGCCTGGGTGTGCAGTGCCGACGGCGCCAACTTCCTCAAGACCATGCTGCGGCTGGCGGCAGAACGACCCGAGCTGAAAGTGGTCGACGACCAGCACGGCAGCCCGACGTTCGCGGCCGACATCGCCACCGCCACCGCTCGCATCGCCAGGACATGCGCGACCCAGGCGGCTGGCGCGCCGGCATTCGGCGTGTTCCATCTGGTGTCGCAAGGCGAGGTGACCTGGTGCGGCTTCGCCCGCGCCATCATGGCGTCATCGAAGGCACGCGGCGGGCCATCGGTGCCGGTGCATGCGATCACCACCGCCGATTTCCCGACCAAGGCACGCAGGCCGGCCTATTCCAAGCTCGACACCGGCAAGCTCGCCCGTGTCCACGACATTCAGATGCCATCATGGCAGGCGGCGCTCGACCACTGTCTCGACGGCATGATCGGCAAATCCGTTACTTGAATTATTCAGTCCGAGGGGGACATCGGCATATGAAGAAGGGCATCATTCTGGCCGGCGGCAGCGGCACGCGGCTCTATCCGATCACGCTCGGCCTATCGAAGCAGCTATTGCCGGTCTACGACAAGCCGATGATCTATTATCCGCTGTCGGTGCTGATGCTGGCCGACATCCGCGACATCCTGATCATCACCACGCCGCACGACCAGGCGCAGTTCCAGCAGATGCTGGGCGATGGCTCGCAGTTCGGCATCAAGCTCAGCTACGCCATCCAGCCAAAACCGGACGGCCTGGCACAGGCCTTCATCATCGGCGCTGATTTTGTCGGCGGTGACCGCTGTGCCCTGATCCTCGGCGACAACATCTTCTTCGGCCACGACCTGCCACAGATGCTGCAGACCGCGCGTGGCCAGACCACCGGCGCGACGGTTTTTGCCTACGAGGTGTCCGACCCGCACCGCTACGGCGTGGTTGCGTTCGATGCGAGCGGCAAGGCCACCAGCCTCGAGGAAAAGCCGACCGAGCCGAAGTCGAATTGGGCGGTCACCGGGCTCTACTTCTACGACAACGACGTGCTGCGACATGCCGCCAGCATAAAGCCGTCGCCGCGCGGTGAACTTGAGATTACCGACGTCAACCGCTGCTACCTCGAAGCCGGCAAGTTGAGCGTTCAGCGCATGGGTCGTGGCTTCGCCTGGCTCGACACTGGAACCTACGACAGCCTGCTCGAAGCGGGGCAGTTCGTGGCGACCCTCGAACGGCGTCAGGGCATGAAGATCTCCTGTCCGGAGGAAATCGCGCTGCGCTATGGCTTCCTGTCCCTTGAGCAAATGGAGCCGTGGCTGACGAAGCTCGGCAAGTCGGACTATGCGACTTATGTCAGGCGCATTGCCCGCAAACAGTGACGTCAAAAGTCGCCGGGCTCGGATTGGGCCAAAATATCGCTTGCCACGGCGGCACCTTTCACGTTCAAAATCATGGGGCTTCGGTCGCTGCTGGCACTCCTGCCAAGCGGCGATGGAGCTGCGCGGGCGATTGCATGTCGCCTTGTCGCTGTCGAAACTTGTTGAACCCTGGGGACGCTTGGCATGTGGGGACGTTTTGTTCGTTCGGTGGCGGTTGCGACATGCAGCACCATCGCGTTGGCTTCCGGCGTCGCCGCCCAGGAGAAGCTCAAAGTCGGCATCATGGTATCTCTGTCCGGACCGCCGGCCGTACTCGGCGGCCAGGTGCGTGACGGCTTCAATCTTGCGATCAAGCAACTTGGCGGCAAGCTCGGCGGACTCGAGACCGAGGTCATTGTCGTCGACGATGAGCTCAAGCCCGACGTCGCCGTCACCAAGGTCAAGGGGCTTATCGAGCGCGATCAAGTGAATTTCGTGGTCGGACCGATCTTCTCGAACATCCTGCAGGCGATCGGCAAACCGGTCACCGACAGCAAGGCCTTCCTGATCAGCCCGAACGCCGGCACGTCCAGCTATGCCGGCAAACAGTGCCACCAGAACCTGTTCGTCACCTCCTACCAGAACGACCAGAACCACGAGGTGCTGGGCAAGTACGCGCAGACCAAGGGCTACAAGAAGGTGATGTTGCTGGCGCCGAACTATCAGGCCGGCAAGGACTCGCTCGCCGGCTTCAAGCGCCACTTCAAGGGCGAGGTGATCGAGGAGATGTACACCCCGCTTGGCCAGCTCGATTTCGCCGCCGAACTCGCCAAGATCGCGGCAGCCAAGCCAGACGCCTTCTTCACCTTCATGCCGGGCGGCATGGGTGTGAACCTCGTCAAGCAGTATCGTCAGGCCGGCCTTGCAGCGATTCCGTTCCTGTCGGCGTTCACCACCGACGAGTTGACCCTGCCGGCCCAGCAGGATGCGGCACTTGGCTTCCTGGCCGGCGCCAACTGGGCGCCGAACATGGACAACCCGCAGTCCAAGGCATTCGTCGCCGCTTACGAGGAGGCCTTCAAGGCCGTGCCCGGCACCTACGCCATGCAGGCATACGACGCGGCGCTGCTGATCGACAGCGCGATCAAGGCGACGGGCGGCAAGCTCGGCAATCAGGACGCGCTGCGGGCGGCGCTCGCCAAGGCTGATTTCAAGTCGCTGCGGGGCAAGTTCAAGTTCGGCAACAACCACTTCCCGGTCCAGGACTTCTATCTGGTGAAGGTCGCCAAGCGCGCCGACGGCAAATACCAGACCGAGATCGCCGAGAAGATCTTCTCGGACTATGTCGACGTCTACGCCGCCGAATGCCCGATGAAGTAAATCTGATGCATCTGGTCACAACCGTACGGGCACTAGCATTTTCTTCCATCCCTCCCACAGCAGCCTTCCCGGAATGCCCATGCCAGTGGGCGTATCCGGGATCGCGTCCTATCGAAGGCGCCGTTACGTAGGTCGGGTAGAGCCCCCTTGCGAGACCCGACGACTTACTGGCGGCCTCACCCGAATGCACTTCACGGCACAGAAGGTTTGCGGCACGATTGCCGATCGAATTGCGGGTCGAGTCTTGCCAATCGGAAACAAAATGTCGGGTCTCGCAAGGGGGCTCTACCCGACCTACAGGTCGCAGACAGGCCGCCGACTATTCCGTTTGCCGACGGATCTCCGCTGATGTCGACCGGACTATTCCTGGTGCAGACGCTGAACGGTTTGCAGTTCGGCATCCTGCTGTTCCTGATCGCGGCAGGTCTGACGCTGGTGTTCGGGGTGATGGACTTCATCAACCTCGCGCATGGCGTGCAGTACATGGTCGGCGCCTATCTGGCCGCGACCTTCACGGCGCTGACCGGCAATTTGTTCCTCGGGCTGGCGCTGACGCTGCCGACGGCACTGGCATTCGGCCTGCTGCTCGAAGTGCTGATCTTCCGCCACTTGTACGATCGCGATCACCTGGAACAGGTGTTGGCGACCTTCGGCCTGATCCTGTTCCTCAATCAGGCGGTGAAACTGATCTGGGGTGCCGCGCCGCTCAGCGTGCCGGTGCCGGAAATCCTGTCCGGCAGCGTCGTACTGATGCCGGGGCTACTCTATCCGGTCTATCGCATCGCCATCATTACAGCCGGTCTCGCCACCGCGCTCGGGCTCTACTTCCTGACCACCCGCACCCGCATCGGCATGCTGGTACGCGCCGGCGCCACCAACGCACAGATGGTATCCGCGCTCGGCGTCGACATCCGCCGCCTGTTCATGATCGTGTTCGGCTTCGGCGCCATGCTCGCCGGATTTGCCGGTGCGATGGTGGCGCCGATCCTGTCGGTGGAGCCCGGCATGGGCGACAACCTGCTGATCCTGACCTTTGTCGTCATCGTGATCGGCGGCATCGGCTCGATCCGTGGTGCATTCATCGCCAGCCTGTTGATCGGCCTTATCGACACCCTCGGCCGTTCGTTCGGTCCGCAGATGCTGCGCCTCGTCATGGACCCGGCGGCGGCGAACCAGACCGGACGTTCGCTGGCGCCGATGCTGATCTATATCCTGATGGCGGCCGTGTTGTTCGTGCGGCCGTCGGGCCTGTTCCCGGTCCGACAATGATCGACGTGGCAATCGGCAGACAACGCGGCGTCGCGGCACTGTTCCTGATCCTGGTGCTGCTGCCGCTCGCCGCCCGCTTCGGCGCCGAGAGCTATATCCTCAGTGTCGCCACCCGCGTGGTCGTGATCGCCATCGCGGCACTCTCGCTCGATCTCATATTGGGGTTCGGTGCGCTGGTATCGTTCGGCCATGCTGCGTTCCTCGGACTAGGCGCCTATGCGGTCGGCATCCTGTCGACGCACGGCATCACCGACATATTGTTGCAAGCTGCTGTCGCACTTATCGCTGCGGCGGTGTTCGCGCTGGCGACCGGCGCACTCTCGCTGCGCACCAAGGGCGTCTACTACATCATGATCTCGCTGGCGTTCGGCCAAATGCTGTACTTCCTTGCCGTGTCGCTGTCGGCCTACGGTGGCGATGACGGCATCACGCTGGCGAAGCGCAGCACAATCGTCGGTTTCGACCTCCTAAAGAGCAACAGTGTCTTCTACTATGCCGCGCTCGCCGTTCTGGCCGCCGCCTACCTGTTCACCCATGCGCTCGTCGGCTCGCGCTTCGGTCGCGTGCTGATCGGCACCCGCGAGAACCCGGAGCGCATGCGCGCCATCGGCTTCGAGCCGTTCCGCTATCAGCTAACAGCCTACGTGATCTCGGGCATGATCTGCGCGCTAGCCGGCGTGCTGCTCGCCAATCAGGCGGAGTTCGTGTCACCGGCCTACATGACGTGGCAGCGCTCGGGCGAACTGCTGGTGATGGTGATCCTCGGCGGCATCGGCACGCTGTACGGAGCGATCCTCGGCGCAACAGCCTACCTCCTGCTCGAGGACGGCCTGTCGCACTACACCGAACACTGGAAGATGATCTTCGGCCCGATGCTGATCCTGGTCGTCCTGTTCGGGCGCGGCGGCATCGCCGGTGCGCTGCGACGACTAGCGACAAAGCGCGGCGAGGCCGGCCATGGCTGACGCGCTGCTATCGATCCGCAATCTTTCGAAGAGCTATGGCGCACTCGCCGTCACCGACGACGTCAACCTAGACATCCCGGCTGGTGAACTGCACGCCATCATCGGTCCCAATGGCGCGGGCAAGACATCGCTGATCCAGCAACTCTCAGGCGCGGCGATGCCTGATGCCGGCTCCATCATTTTCGACGGCCGCGATATCACGCGGATGGCGGTGGCTGGTCGGGTCCGGCATGGCCTTGCCCGCTCGTTCCAGATCACGTCGATTTTGGCCGGGTTCACAGTGTTGGAGAATGTCGCGCTCGCAGTGCAGGCGCGCTCCGGCTCCAGCTTTCGGTTCATCGGCAAGGTCGCTGACGAGCGCGCGCTGAATGAGCCAGCCCTGGCAATTCTCGAAAGCGTCGGCCTCGCGCAACGCGCATCGACACGGGCGTCGCTGCTCTCACATGGCGAGAAGCGGCAATTGGAAATCGCCCTCGCACTGGCCACCGATCCGAAGCTACTGCTGCTCGACGAGCCGCTGGCCGGCGTCGGTCGCGAGGAATCGGAATTCCTCATCAGCTTGCTGCAGACCTTGCGTTCGAAGCTCACCATCTTGTTGATCGAGCACGACATGGACGCGGTGTTCGCACTCGCCGACCGCATCAGCGTGCTGGTCTACGGCCGGGTGATCGCCACCGGCACGGCGCGCGAGATCCGCGACAACGCTGAGGTCCGCGCCGCCTATCTTGGTGACGAAAAGGAGCTGATCTGATGCTCCGCGTCGAAGGTATCGAATCCGCGTATGGCGACAGCCAGATCCTGTTCGGCGTCGATCTCGCCGTCGACCAGGGCGAGGTTCTCGCACTGCTCGGCCGCAACGGCATGGGCAAGACGACCACCGTTCGCTCGATCTTTGGCTTGTTGAAGCCGCTGCGTGGTCGCATCACATTCGACGGCGCCGACCTTACTTCAAAGCCGCCCTACGTCATCGCCCAGGCCGGTCTTGGCCTCGTGCCGGAAGGTCGCCAGATATTTCCGACCCTCACCGTCGAGGAAAACCTGATCGCCACCGCCGCCGCCCGCTTTGGCCCGGCGCGCTGGACGCTGCCCAATGTCTACGCGCTGTTTCCGCGACTGGCCGAGCGCCGCCGCAATCTCGGCTCGCAATTATCGGGCGGCGAGCAGCAGATGCTAGCGATCGGCCGGGCGCTGATGACCAACCCCAAGCTGCTGGTGCTCGACGAAGCGACCGAAGGCCTCGCGCCCATCCTGCGCGCCGAAATCTGGGCTTGTCTCAAGACCCTGAAGCAGGAGGGCGAGGCGATCATCGTCATCGACAAATCGATCGAAGCGTTGTTGAAGCTCGCCGACCGCCACGTCGTCATCGAGAAGGGCCGGGTGGTGTGGACCGGCACCAGCGCGGCTCTTGCCTCCGACCGCGCGATCTCGGACAAATACCTCCATCTTGGCACCGCCCACTGATCAGCAGGAGTTCATCCATGCAGCCGCTCAGCTTTGCCCCGATGCCACCGGGCGTCACACCTGCCGGCACCGGCATCGACGGGATCACCTGGAACATCCTTGGCCAAACCTACGTGCCGAAGCAGGTGAGTGAGCACTCGATGTCGTGGCATGCGACCTTCCCGCCAGGCACCTTCGTGCCGCCGCACATCCACCCCACCCAGGATGAGTTCATCTATATGCTCGAAGGCCGCATCGACCTGATGCTCGACCACAAGGAATACGTGGCACTACCGGGCGACCTGATCCGGCTGCCGATGGGACTACCGCACGGCATCTACAATAAGTCCGACGCCCCGGTGAAGTGCCTGTTCTGGGTGACGCCGACGCGGCGGCTCTATGACCTGTTCTGGGGCATTCACAACATGGCTGAACAGACCCCGGCAGAGGTGGTCGCGCTGTCGGCCAAGCACGAAGTCGATTTCCTGCCGCCACCTGAGGATGTGAAATGACCGTCCTTATTGTCGGCGCCGGCGTCGGCGGCCTTACTACGGCGTTGATGCTGCACGCGCGCGGCATCAAGCCGGTGATTTACGAACAGGCGCGCGAGGTGCGGGAACTCGGCGTAGGCATCAACGCGCTGCCGCACTGCATCGCAGAACTTGCGGAACTAGGTCTACTGCCGGCACTTGACGCCTGCGCGCTGCGGACCTCCGAACTGATCTATATGAACCGGCTCGGCCAGGAAGTCTGGCGCGAGCCGCGCGGGCTCGATGCCGGTCACGTTCATCCGCAGTTCTCGATTCATCGCGGCCGCTTGCAGAAGGTGTTGTACGACGCCGTCCTGCAGAGACTTGGCCCCGATTGCGTGCGCGCCGGCCGAAGGCTCGCTGGCTTCATCCAGGACGAAGGCGGCGTTACCGCTCACTTCGTCGACTCCCATGACGGCCTCGCCAGCGAAACCGTACGCGGCGAAATCATGATCGCAGCCGACGGCATCCATTCCGTCGCCCGCCGCAGGTTCTATCCGGCGGAAGGCGCACCGAGTTGGCAGGGCGTCATGCTGTGGCGCGGCGCGGCCGATGCACCCGCATTTCTCACCGGCCGCTCGATGATCATTGGTGGTGGCATGGGCGCCAAGCTTGCGCTTTATCCGATCGGCGAGGGCGCGAAAGCGGGCACCCGCCTGACCAACTGGGCGATAGCGATCCGCATTGCCGATGGCGACATTACGCCGCCGCCGCGCGAGAGCTGGTCGCGCCAGGGGCGCAGCGACGATGTCATTCCCTATTCGCGACGCTTCCGTATTCCTGGTTTCGACGTCGAAGCACTAGTGCGCTCGACCAAGGCCTGCTGGGAATACCCGATGTGCGACCGTGATCCGCTCCCACGTTGGAGTTTCGGCCGCGTCACGCTGCTGGGCGACGCGGCGCATCCGATGTATCCGGTCGGCTCCAACGGCGCGGCGCAGGCGATCCTCGATGCCCGCGTGCTGACCGATTGGCTGGTCAGGGCCGAGCATCCAATGCAGGCGCTCGCCAGTTATGAAAAGGACAGGCTGCCGAAGACAGCCGAGATTGTCCGCCTCAACCGCCGGGGTGGGCCGGAGCGCGTCATCGACGAGGTCGAAAAACTGGCGCCCGCCGGCTTCGCCGACATTGAAGCGGTGTTGGCGCGGCCTGAGCGCGAGGCCATCGTCAAAGGCTACGCCGGCACCGCCGGCTTCGCGGTCGGCAAGCCGGCCTGATCAATGCCAGAACGGTGCCTGGCTTCAGCTAGGCACCGTTCATGCGGATCAATCGCCGCGGCAGGCGTGGTAACGATCCCACCAATAGTCGCTGCCGGTGTTGATGGCGCGGATCTTCAGCCAACGGCAGCTATTGTGGTAGGCGTAGTAGCCGCCACCGGCGAGCAACAGGCCAGAACCGTAATAGAAGTGCCTGTGATGAAAGCCCTTGTGGAAGGACTTCTTGACGAAGATGATCTTCTTGGCCTCCGCCGGCGCGGAGACGCCCGGGACGGCAGCACTGCCGATGGCGATGGCAGTAGCGATGGCGGCGAACTTCAGGGCCTTCGAGATCTTAGCAGACATGACGCGAACTCCTTGTCGGTTGAGGTTGATGTTTGTCGCGGGGGCATTTGCTCCGGCGGGTTGACATCAGGTTCGTCGTCGGGACTCATCGAAAGGTTCAAACGTCCGCGGAAAAAATATGCGCCGTGCACGTTATTTCGACCGATGGCACTGCCGTGGTGCCGTCGGACACCTGTTACGGGCCCGCTGTTACTGCCCGCCACAGCCACCGACAAACCCAGTAATGCTCAATTAGAACTAGGCAGCCTTGCAAAAGCCCGCGGTTTCCCAGCTACTCGCAAACCTGCCCTCGGCCGCCTTGGCCGAGGTCAGCGAGAGGCTGGTCAGCGGTCCCGGCGTCCGTATTGAGCGGATCGTGTCGATGGGCCAAGCCTCGCCCGCTGGCTTCTGGTACGACCAGCCGGAAGCCGAGTGGGTAATGCTATTGTCCGGCAGCGCCCGCCTCGCGATCGAGGGTGAGCCCGACGAGCTGGCGCTGAGCGTCGGCGATGCCGTATTCCTCCCCGCCCACTGCCGCCACCGCGTCACCTGGACCACACCCAATGAACCGACCGTGTGGCTCGCGGTTTTCATGATGCCGGCCGCCCTCGGGTAATCATATCGCCCGGTGCGCCACGGCCTCGCCCTTCCCGCTGGCCGCGAATGGCGCTAGGGAGGGGCGACAGATTGCCCAAAGGGAACCCGCAATGGTCCTCGTCCTCGACAACACGCCGGAAGCCGTCGCCGCATCGGACAAAGCCGCCAAGCCGACCCTCGCCGGGCTCGACCGCGAACATCTGCGCGCGGCGCTGGCCGCCGTCGGCGTGCCGCAGAAGCAGCAGCGCATGCGCGTCAACCAGCTGTGGAGCTGGATTTACGTGCGCGGCGTCACCGCCTTCGACGAGATGTCCGACGTATCGAAGGAACTGCGCGCGGCACTCGCCGCCGCTCATTCGCTCGACCGGCCGGAAATTGTCGAGGAGCAGGTTTCGGTCGACGGTACCCGCAAGTGGCTGCTGCGCTTGCCGATCCGCGGCCACGAGAAGCGGGCGCCGGAAATCGAATGCGTCTATATCCCGGAAATCGATCGCGGCACGCTGTGCATCTCAAGCCAGGTCGGTTGCACGCTGAACTGCTCGTTCTGCCATACCGGCACCCAGCCGCTGGTACGCAACCTTGAAGTCCAAGAGATCGTCGGCCAGATCCTGCTCGCCCGCGACCGTATCGGCGACTGGCCGGGCGCGACCCCGCTGGGCGACACGCGGCTGCTGCCGGAAGGCGACCGCAAGATCACCAATATCGTGCTGATGGGCATGGGTGAACCACTGTACAATTTCGACAACGTCAAGGTGGCGATGGACATCGCTTCGGACGGCGAGGGGTTGTCAGTGTCGAAGCGGCGCATCACGCTGTCGACATCGGGCGTGGTGCCGGAAATCCGGCGTTGGGGCGAAGAATCGGGCACCATGCTTGCGATCAGCCTGCATTCGGCCCGCAATGATCTGCGCGACGAACTGGTGCCGATCAACAAGCGCTACCCGATCGGCGAGCTGATGCAGGCCTGCCGCGATTATCCAGGTGCCTCGAACGCGCGACGCATCACCTTCGAATACGTGATGCTCAAGGGTGTCAATGACAGCCTCGATGACGCCCGCGCGCTGGTGCGGCTGCTGAAGAACATTCCGGCCAAGATCAACCTGATCCCGTTCAATCCGTGGCCGGGCACTCGTTACGAATGTTCCGAGTGGGAGGATATTGAGCGGTTCGCGGCGGTGATCAACAAGGCCGGCTATGCGAGCCCGGTACGGACGCCACGCGGCCGCGACATCCTCGCCGCTTGCGGGCAATTGAAATCCGAGAGCCAGAAGCTGCGCGCCAGCGAACGCGGCGGCCGGGCGGACGACATCGCGGCCGACCAAGAGGCTTGAGCGTACATGTTCTGGTCGACCCTCGGACGCATGATCGTCATACCGATCGCCTTTCTGATCGCCGCCGTTACGGCGGTCTTCATCCTGCTGACGCTCGGCTATGAGCGGATCGTGCAGGCGATGGCGGCCTCGGGCACCGACATTTTCGAAGCCATCTTCGACATCGTCGGCCATGGCGCGATTATCGCCTCCGGCCTGACCATCCTGCCGGCGCTGGCGCTCGTCATCATTGGCGAGGTCGCTCGCCTGCGCAGTGCGCTCTACTACATCCTGGGCGGTGGCGCGGCGCTGGCGGCGATCCCGCTGCTCGCCCGCTTCGGTCAGCAGGCCGAACCAGCGATTGCCGGCGGCGGGCTCTGGCAGGTGTTCGCCACGGCGGGCTTTGCCGGCGGCTTCGTCTACTGGCTACTGGCCGGCCGCAGGGCCTGAACGGCGCCTCGATACAATTTACGACGTCATGCAATTCGCCATTGCTGCGCGCCACATAGGAGCGGTACCTTCACAACGCGCATCTGGCGATGCGGCCAATGGCATGGGACCACAGTATGTTCAGAGCGATCTTCCGGGTTCTATTCGGCTTTGTGCTCGCGTGTCTTGCCGCCGCGCTGACCAAGGTGCTGTTCGCAGTCGGCCCGCAGGAAGTTACCGGTGGAGACCCCGACAAGATCGCAACCATTATCGAATGGGTGGCCTTGACCGCCACGCATAGCGCCGTGTTCGCCGCACCGTTCGCATTCCTGGCGGCGGCGATCTCTGAATGGCAGGATATCCGAGGGTTCTTTTTTCACACCCTGGTGGGGCTCGGCATCGCGCTGGCCGGCTTTGCGGCGCAGTATTTCGGCGAGGCCCCGGGCACAAGCTCGATATTCAATAGCTATGCCATGCAAGCTTACGCCGCGACCGGGTTGGCGGGTGGCATCGTCTATTGGTTGTTTGCCGGTCGTTGGGCTGGCCACGAGGACAATATCTATCAGCCGGTGATCGATCAGCCGACCCGCCCCAAGACGCCGGCCGCGCCGCCGCCGTCGAATTCCACCGGAACAACGCCGGCGATCCGACAGCAAAAGGCTTGAGACATACCCGACCTTAACGGTTGCACCGCAAGAATGATTGCTGCAATGCAGCAATTTCTGCTAGCATAGAGCGGTACCGTTGGTTTTCTGGGAGTTCGAGCGATGTTCGGCTACGATCAGCAGATGCAGTTTGCCACCGCAGTGGCAAAATCATTCACCGACGCAACGACCACCGCGATGGCGGCTTCGACAACCTTCTGGGGCACGCCCAAGACACCGGAGCCCGGCCGCTCGTGGTATCGGCCGCCGGCTGCGCCCAATCCATTCGATTTGACCACCTGGATGACGCCTGCGAGCACCAACAGCATGCCCTGGGCCGCATGGGGCACCAGTTTCAACCCGATGGCGACAGTTAACCCATTTGCTGCTGGCAACCCGATGATGGCTGGCTCGGCCGTCATGCCGTGGTCGGCTATTGCAGCCTTCGCCTCGGCCATGGCGGCAATACAACCGGCGCAGCAATACTGGTCGCAGTTCATGCCAATGACCAGGCCGGCCAGCACTGCAAGCTTCCCCTGGCAGTCGATGATGTGGCCGATGACCCAGTTCGGCGCCTTCGCGGCGGCGATCACCGCCCCAGCCGAATTCGCCAGCTACCGCTCGCCCGGCGGCCATGCGACCGCTCAGATCACCCATGCCAGCCCGCCGCCAACGTCCTGGTCGTCGTCGCGCCTGCACTGACCAAAGCCTGCAAACGAAACGGCCGCCGCATCCCGAAGGTTGCGGCGGCCGAATTCAAGCGCTCAGCCGTTGCGGCTGAAGGCTCAGGGCTTCTTGGCGGCAGGGGCCGGAGCAGCGGCGGCCGGAGCCTTGGCGGCAGCCGGAGCAGCAGGAGCCTTCGCAGCGGCCTTCTTGGGGGCCGGCGGGGCCTTCTTGCAATACGCGGCCTGAACCTTGCCAGTCGCCTTGTTCGCCTTCGTCGGAACGACGTAGGTGCACTCGGTGTTGGCTTCGCAAGCGCCCTTCTCCAGGCCCTTACAGGCCGAAGCCGGCTTCTTCTCGGCCTTTACAGCGGCCTTCGGTGCGACCGGAGCCACGGCGGGCGGAGCCTTGGCAGCGGGAGCGGCCGGCGCGGTAGCGGGAGCCTTCGGAGCAGGCGCAAGCTGGGCGCTGGCGGTCGCGACGAACAGTCCGAGCGACGCGGTCGCAGCCGCGACGCCAAGTCCCAAACGAGTCAGTTTGTTGATCACGGCAGTCATCTCCATTGGTTGGTGCCAATGTGATGTATAGCATTGAAAGTGCGGACGAAAACACGGCACCAGAATGAATAGTTGTTCACATTGAGCATATTGGGCCATCGGCTTCGCTGCCGCCAACATGCCAAGCCCTAAGGATTGATGCTCATCGATTGTCTTTTGATCAGGCCTGCGAAATGCTTCAATTTCAATCAACCCGCGTCGGTCAAAACACAAGGTCGCGAAAAAGCTGGCAAAATCAAGGCGCATAGCAGTTCGGACGCTAAGCCCATCCGCCCCTGGAATGCTAGTTGCGAAGCGGCTCTCGGGGCAACCGAGTGGCGAACCTGACCCAGCTCTCAGCAATTTTTCTTGCAAAAGTCGAGAGCGGGCGCGACGTCGCGGTGTTGCATTTGTGGCTCCAAATGCGCTTGCGCCGCTGTGGAAAACCTGCCGGACGATACCGCCGCTCAGCAAGTCAGGACGTTTGTGGGGGTCATTTTTGCGAATCAGCCAACGAATCAGGGGGAGTGGCCGGGGGCGCTCAGGTGGGTGAGGGGAAGCCTGAGCCGGGGGGGATGCCCCCGGACGCACTCGATCTGACAGTCAGTTGCGACTGACGTATCAGAACCTCATTGGCGCGTCCGAACGGCCTTGCTGGCCCCACGGTTACGCACGAATACGATGACTCCTTTGCGACTGTGACGAGGACCGGGCAGCTAACCGACTGCTTCGTCCACACTTGTCAGTCGCAGCGACTTGGGATCCGGTTCACGGCCCGCCGCAAATTTTTTCTCCGATGCCCAGTACTGCATTTCCGCCACTTGCCCGGCAGGCAGCTGGAAACTAACTTCGACGCCCATGAGCGCACGTCCACCCCGAGCCGCCGACAATCCCGACATCAGGGGCATCTACGCCCCCATCGAGCCCTACAGCGCCGGCCGATTGGCGGTTTCTGGCGGCCACGAGATATATTACGAAGTCAGTGGCAATCCGCGCGGCATTCCCGCCGTGATCATCCACGGCGGCCCTGGCGGCGGTTCCAACCCAACCATGCGCCGCTATCACGACCCGGCGCGCTATCGCATCATTCTGTTTGACCAACGCGGCTGCGGACGCTCGGCGCCGCATGCATCACTTGAGCACAACACCACCTGGGATCTCGTCGAGGACATGGAGCGATTGCGCTTGCACCTCGGCGTCGAGCGCTGGCAGGTGATGGGCGGGTCGTGGGGCGCAACCCTGGCGCTGGCCTATGCCCAGCGGCACCCGCAGCATGTGCTGCAATTGATCCTGCGCGGTATTTTCCTGCTACGAAAAGCCGAACTCGACTGGTTCTACCAGGACGGCTGCAGCTGGCTGTTCCCCGACGCGTTTGAGAAATACACGAGTGTCATTCCGCTTGCCGAGCGCGGCGACATGATCGCGGCCTATCACAAGCGCCTGATCCATCCCGACCGAGCGGTCAGGCTCGAAGCCGCCAAGGCCTGGAGCATCTGGGAGGGCACCACGCTGTCGCTCTACCAGGAGCCTGAACGTCTGAAGCTATTCGGCGCCGACGACTATGCCATCGCGTTCGCGCGCATCGAGTGTCACTACTTCATCAATCGCGGATTCTTCGACGCCGACGACCAGCTGTTGCGCGACATCCATCGCATCTCCCACATTCCCGGCGTCATCGTGCACGGCCGCTACGACGTGGTGACGCCGCTGAAGAACGCCTGGGATCTGCACCGCGTCTGGCCAGCGGCCGATTTGCGGATCGTGCCCGACGCCGGTCATGCCATGACGGAGCCAGGTACTTCCCTGGAAATCATAGCGGCGACCCAGCGGTTCGCGTGACGTTTTGGGCGCGTCACCGGCCTTTGGTTTTCCGCCACTCGGCGAACTTTACTTTGCTCTCGGCATTTGCCGGATAGACATCGAATAGTAGTGCCCCGCCACGCACGGCTTCGACCGCGAAGTCCTCATAAGCGGTCATCTCAAAGGCTTCGTCGGCCAACGAATTGGCTAGGTGAGCCGGCAGCACGACCACGGCTTCAGCGTCGCCGACGATGATGTCGCCGGGAAAGACCGGTGCGTCACCACAAGCGATCGGCACGTTCATCTCGATCGCCAGATGCTGCACCAGACTGATCGGCGCCGACGGTTGCACCTGATAGACCGGCAATCCGATGGCGGCGATATCGGCGCAATCGCGCATGCCGCCATCGGTGACGCAGCCGGCGACGCCGCGCACCTGCAGTCGCGTCATCAGGATGTCTCCCCCCGACGCCGAGCGCGCGTCCTTGCGACTGTCGATCACCAGCACATGACCTGGCGGACAGGCTTCAATCGCCGCCCGCGCCGCATATTTGCGGTCGGACAGGATCGCCGGCGTCGCCAAATCCTCGCGCGCGGGAATGGTACGCAATGTGAACGCTTCGCCAACGAGCCGTTTGCCGGCGGGATCGATTGGCCGCACGTTCTGGATCAACTGCGACTTGAAGCCATGCTTGAACAAGCAGGTGGTGAGGGTCGCAACACTGACGTGCTTCAGTTTCTCGCGTGCCTCGTCGGTCAGCCGATGTTGGGTCGTCATGTCGGAGCCTCCGGCTCGATTGGTCATTTCTTTTCGCGACGCAGCGGTACGCCGTAGAGCTCAAGCCGATGACCGACAAGCTTGAAGCCGAGTTCGCGAGCGATGCGCTCTTGCAACTTCTCGATCTCCTCGCTGCGGAACTCGATAACACCGCCGCCCTCGATATCGATCAGATGGTCGTGGTGCTCGCGACGGGCTTCCTCGTAGCGGCGTGGTCCCTCACCAAACGCGTGCCGAGCCAAAATACCCTTCTGCTCGAACAGCCGTACCGTGCGGTAGACGGTCGACAGCGATATCCGTCGGTCGAGCTGATGCGCCCTGGCGTGCACTTCCTCGACATTCGGGTGATCGTCCGCATCGGATAGCACGCGCGCGATGGTGCGTCGCTGGCCGGTCATGCGCAGCCCCTGCTCGGCGCACAATTTCGCGATGCGGTTGGCCGAGCTGTCATTGGGGGCGGTCATCTGGCGCATCATCGCTGGGTTGCCGATCGATGCCGCCGTTATAGGTAGCCGCGCCACCGCCGTCCACGGGGCCGGTTACGACTTGATCAATCAACCTGAACAGCGCCGCCAATAGCTTACGCCCGGCGGCCCGGCGCCACGCGGCTTTCGGTCTCGCCCGGCTTGCCGAAGTGCTCGAAGTAGCGCGGATCGATCTTTTCGACCGGCAAACAGATCAGCACGTCGGTGGTACCGAACTGCCGATCGATCACCGCACCGTCGCCGACGAACGCGCCGAGCCGCAGGTAACCCTTGATCAACGGCGGCAGCGCCTTCAAGGCGACCCTGGCGTCGACCTTGTCTTTCGGTAGCCGATCCATTGGCACGTGCAACCGGGAGTGCGCCCGTACCCGCCACTCGGGCGGCGCCATCGCGTGATGGTGCAGGAAACTCAATGCCATCGCATGCTGGTCGGGATCGGTTCCTTCAAAACTGGCGCAACCGATCATCACGTCGACGCCATGCTCGCGCACGTAGGTCCACAGTCCGTGCCATAACAACTCGACCGTGCGCTTGTTGCGATAAGGTTTCAGCACGCAGCTACGACCCAACTCCATGAATTTGTGGGTCTTGGCGCGGGCAGCCAGCAACGGCGCAATGTCGTACTCACCCTGGGTGTAGAAGCCGCTGTTGCGTGCGGCGACTTCCTGCCTGAGCACCCGATAGGTGCCGACCACGCGTGGCTTGCGGCCACTGCTCCAGGCCACCCCGACGCCCTTCTCGATCTCGCTGTCGAATACCAACAAATGATCGCAGACGGCATCATATGGGTCTTCGTCCCGCTGCCGAAACTGAGCGGTGATGTTGGGCACCGCCGACATCTCGCGATAGAACACGTCGTAACGCAAACGCTGCGCCATCCGAACATCGGCCGTGGTACGCGCCAGCCGGACCTGCAGGCTGCCGATCTGGCCATAGACACGCGCTGACCTGGTTTGTCGCGGCCGCAACCAACGGCTGGTGCGCGGCTTGCGCTCCGAGAACGGCCGCAGCCCCTTGAACGCCTGCAATGCAGCCAGACCGATATGCCCGCTTGCCGGGCTCGGGCCGCAACCGCCAGCGCAGCCGGCCGAAACCTGCTGCCCACACGCTTTCGATCGATCGTGGCGGCTTGCGATATCGCGTGTTGGCCATCACCGTCCCCCTGGAGCGCGACGCCCCTACGGCACCGGTTGCGCCCGATGCCACATCGCGCAAGTCTGCAATCGATTCGTCGAATTACGCATCGATAGCACGGCTTTGTGACGGGTGGACGAACAGCCGATCAAGCGGCGGCGTCGTCGATGGCGCGATCCTGCTTCATGCCCCAGCGAGCAAGAATGCGTTCAAGATCGGCGCGCTCGAACGGCTTGGCAAGGTAGTCGCTCATGCCCGCTTCGAGGCACCGCGCCCGGTCCTCTGGGAAAGCATTGGCGGTCAATGCCACAATCGGCGGAACCACCACGCCGGGAGCGGCCAGAAGGCGGATCTGGCGGGCCGCCTCAAGACCGTCCATCTCCGGCATGTGCACATCCATCAGCACGACATCAAACCCGCCGCCGGTTGGGGCGAGCGAAAGGCGCACCGCGTCAACTGCCTGTCGGCCGTCCGACACCACGCAGGTCGCGCACCCCGCCTTGTCGAGCATGCTCGACGCCAACAGGGCATTGATCGGATTGTCCTCGGCGAGCAACACGCGGCGTCGGCGCGGCGTAACCGTTGCAGGCGATTCCAACGCGCCTCGATCGCGGCCGTCGAGACCGTCTTCAAGCCGGTTCTCATGTGGCTGCGCGCCAAGCTGGGCGATCAGCGATTGCGGCCGCAGTGGTCGCACCAGATAGCTGTCGAAGCCCTGGTTGCGGAAGTTCTTGAGACCGCTACGGGTATTGGTGCCGATCAGCACGACGCCGCGCACCGGCCGATCAGGCGCCAGATGGCGCGCCCTTGCCAACAGCGCACCGGCAAGACTTGGGTCCTCATCGACGTCGACCGCGATGAGATCCACCGGACTACCGGCTGCCGCGGCGGCGTCGAGGTGGTCGAGGCATTCGACCTCGTCCCGTTCATCGACGACGACGCCAGCCGCCTTCAGCATGGCCGCCAGCGCCCGCCGCTCGATCAGCCGGTCGAGCACCAGCACGGCGCGACGAACGCGGGGTTCGCCGATGTCGGGAAAAGTCGCGCGAATGGTGACGGCCCCCGGCGCGTCAGGCAGCATCAACTCGGCGGTGAAGGTCGCGCCGCGCGCGACCACGCTTTCGACTGTGATGTCGCCGCCCATGGCGCGCGCCAGCCGCTTCGAAATGGCGAGCCCGAGGCCGGTACCATCCTGTCGGCGTCCGACGCGGCTCTCGAACTGCTCGAACTCCGAGAATAGCGCGGCCAACCCTTCCGGCCCAATGCCCCGGCCGGTGTCCTTGACGACGATCCGAATACGGCCGGCGCCATAGCCCTTCAATACCCGCACGAGGACGCCGCCACGCTCGGTGAACTTCACCGCGTTGCCAACCAGATTGAGCAGGATCTGGCGCACGCGCGCCTCGTCGCCGACGACCCGTGCCGGCAAATCCGGATCGATGGTCCAGGCAATCTCGAGGCCCTTTTCGTGGGCGCGAGGGCTGAGCAGTTCGACCGCGCTCTGTACGCAACCGTCGAGCGCGAACGTATCCTGCTGCAAGGTCAGCTTGCCGGCCTCGATCTTCGAGAAATCCAGAATTTCATCGATGAGAGCCAACAGCGTCTTCGCCGACTGGTCGACCGCCCGCAGGTAGGTAAGCTGTTCTGCCGTCATCGGCGTATCGAGCAGCAACCCGGCCATGCCGAGAATGCCATTCATCGGCGTGCGGATCTCGTGGCTCATGGCGGCGAGAAAGCGCGACTTGGCGCGATTGGCGGCTTCCGCCTGGTCGCGCGCCTTGGCGAGTTCCTCAGCGGCGAGGCGAGCAGTCGTTACGTCGCGACCGACCCGCTGGACATCGAGTGAACGGCCATCGATTGCCGGCACACGGTGTTCTTCCCACGAAAACCAGCGCGGTCCATCGATGGTCTCAACCCGATCGGTGAACCGTCTGGTCGACGAACCGGTGACATCGGCTTCGCTTGCCGCCGCGTCGCAAGCGAGCACTTTGGGTTCGAAAAACTGGCCGATTGTCGCTTCGGCATCGATGTCGAAGGTCCGGCAGAACGCAGCGTTGACAAACGAAATGCGGCCGTCCGCCTGCCGCCGCAAGATGATATCGGCCTGGGTATCGAGCAGGTTGCGATAGCGCGCCTCGTTCTCGCGCAGTACCCACTGCATGTCGCGCAGCTGCTCGATGCGATGATCAACGCGGCTGTTGCCGGCAGGCGGCGCTGAAGTCGCTTCCGTCGACAAGCGCTCGACCGTGCCGCGCGCGACGCGCAACAACACCGAGCGCGCGCGTTGCCGCACCCGCTCGATCAGTCGCAATGATGATGTCTTCGTACCCACTTGTATTGCACGCACGTTACGGAGCCGATGGCGTCCTTCGCCACCACCTGACCACAGCGCGCTTTACAACTGCTTGAAATGGTTGGTTAACAACCACTTCATCGGCGTCTCACGCCTTGGCGCCGTGACGCTTGCGGGCGGGATCCCAGGCCTTGAGTCCCGCGCGGGCGTACTGCGGCGGATACTTGACCTCGGCACTGGCGCCGAGCTTGTAAGCGGCGTGCCAGCCCCAATGCGGATCGTCGAGAAAGCCGCGCGCGATCGCCACCATGTCGGCCTCGCCCTTGGCGACAATTGCTTCCGCCTGCTCGGCCTCGGTGATCATGCCGACCGCCATCACCGGAATGCCGACCTTTTCCTTGATCGCGGTCGCAAACGGCACCTGGAACCCCGGCGCCACGGGTGGCTTGATATTGAGGTCGATGCCGCCGGTCGAAACGTCGATGAAGTCGCAGCCGAGGTCCTTCAGCTTCTTCGAAAGGATGATCGAATCCTCGATGCTCCATGCGCCGTCGACCCAATCGACCGCCGAAATGCGCATGCCGAGTGGCTTGCCCGTCGGCCACGCTTCGCGCATCGCCTTGAAGATGGCGAGTGGCGCGCGCATGCGGTTTTCGAGGCTACCGCCCCACTGGTCGGTGCGCGTGTTCGAATGCGGCGACAGAAACGTATGCAGCAGGTAGCCGTGCGCACCGTGCGCCTCGGCGAGATCGAAGCCGATGCGGTCGGCGCGCTTGGTCGAAGCCGCGAACTTGGCCGGCAGCGCCTCGATTTCCTCAGGCGTGAACGGCTGCGGCACGTGCCATCCGTCCGCGAACGGGATCGCCGACGGCGCCTTGGTCTGCCACGGTGTCACCGTCTCCGGCTCGTTCATGTTGGCGCCTTCCCACGGGCGCTTGGCCGACGCCTTGCGGCCGGCGTGGCCGATCTGGATGCCAAGCTTAGCGGTGCCACGGCGGCGGCAGGCGTCGAACACCTTCTTCATCGCGGCTTCGTTCTCGTCGCTGTAGAGACCGGTGCAGCCGTGGGTGATGCGGCCTTCGCGCTCGACAGCGGTAGCTTCGACGATCAGCAGGCCGGCGCCGGAGTTCGACAGCGCGCCGAGGTGCATCATGTGCCAGTCGTTGGCCGAGCCATCGTCGGCGCTGTACTGGCACATCGGCGACACGATCAGCCGGTTGTCGAGGGTCAAGTCACGCAGCTTGATCGGCGAAAACAACTTGGCTGACATCGGGGAGGCTCCATGAGGACGAGAATTGCCCACCCAACGTAGTGGCACCGGTTCCATAGTTCAAGATTAGCGAACTTACGGGGAGGCATGCGCACAGAGCCGGGGCCGGTCCCCTCTACCCCCAGCTTCAAACCACCTCCGGGATCTTTTCCGCTGGCGGCGTGTTGCGCGAGCGGCCGCATTTCACGAAGCCGTCGATCATCACCATGCCGATGCCGGGTAGATCGCCGATGCGCACGCTCGATAGTAAATCCTTGCCCGCCGAATGCTGCGCCTTGTCCATGAACACGAAGTCCGCCGCGCGGCCGACCTCGATCAGGCCGCAGTCGAGATCGCGGGTGCGGGCGGTGTTGCCGGTGGCGAAGCAGAACACTGTCTCGGCCGGCATATCGCCGAAGCTCGACAGCATCGAGATCACCCGCAAAATGCCGAGTGGCTGCACGCCGGAGCCGGCCGGGCTATCGGTGCCGAGGATGACGCGATCCAACTGGCCGATCGAGTTGGCGATTTTCACCGCATGCAGGCCGGCGAACTCGTTGCCGTTGTGCACGACCTCGATGGCGCGGCCGCAGCCCTCGCACAGGCATTCGATCTGCTTCAGCGGCAATGCCGTGTGGCCGCCGTTGATGTGGCCGATGACGTCGGCGTCGGCTTCGAGCACCACGTCGGCGTCGATGTAGCCCGAGCCCGGCACCGATGGTCCGCCGGTGTGGATCGTCGACTGGATGCCGTACTTGCGCGCCCAGGCCACCATCTTCTTGGCTTCGTCGCCAGCTTTCACGGTGCCAAGGCCGACTTCTCCGAGCAGCTTGACGCCGGCTTTCGCCATCTCGGCGAAGTCTTCCTCCACCATGCCGAGTTCGATGGTCGGCGCGCCGGCATGCACCTTCACCCCGCCGGGCCGGAAATTGAAGAACGCGCGCTGCGCCGTGATCGCCAACGCCTTGACGCCGACGATGTCGCGCGGCCGGCCGGGCAGATGCACCTCGCCGGCCGAGATCATGGTGGTGACGCCGCCGTTGAGGAACGACTCGATCCAACCCATCTGGTTCTGGCGCGGCGTCCAGTCGCCGAATACCGGGTGCACGTGACTGTCGATCAGCCCGGGCGCCAAAGCGCAACCGTGCGCGTCGATGGTGGTTTTGGCCCCGCCCGTGTCGCAATCCTTAAACTTGCCGAATTGGGTGATCCGTCCATCGACCGACACCACCGTATCCGCATCGAGGATTGGCTTCTCCAGCGCCCCCGACAGCATCAACCCGACATTGCGAATGACGACCTTGCCGGCGGTGGCGGAAGTAGCTGCGGGTTCGGCCATGAGAAGCTCCGTTAGGGAGGGAGGGAGTGAAGCAAGGGTAGGGGTGGACTGCGATTGCATCAACAAGAACTGATCCGCGCCGCCAACCTCCCCACAACTCGTCACCCCCGCGACGGCGGGCGGTCCGACACGCACTAGCGCATTGCGCTCAACCTGGGTTGCTGTCGATTTCGCCAGTCGAAGATGCGGATTTCGTTCCGACCTTTTCTGAAGCGCTCGGCGCGACCAAGAGTACAAGCGCCAGCACCGAAGCGACCGTCACGATCAGCCACGCACCGAACGCGCAGGCGATGCCGAGCGCGGCCGTCGCCCAAACGGTTGCCGCAGTTGTAAGTCCGTCGACCGTGTGGGTCTGCGGGTTGCGAATGATGACGCCGGCCCCGATGAAGCTTATGCCGCCCATTACGCCTTGGATAATACCTTGCACGATACGGCTTAGGGCGTCCGGATTGGCACCAATCCCCTGTATTTCGACGGCTGCCAGCGCCACGCTCGCGGTGCTGAGCGATACCAGGCCCAGGGTGCGCGAACCCATCGCCTTCCCCGCCATATCACGATTGATGCCGATTATCGCACCGAGCGCAGCCGCAAGGGTCAAGCGAACGACCACGTCCCAATTGTCCAGATCCAAGATCACGCTCCACGAATGACGGCGGTTCGAGAACCAACGCGGATGCTAAGCTGTCGGTTCCGACTTGCCGCGCGCCGTCTCTAGCGACCGCACACGCAACACTTACACCCAGCCCATCAACTCCCGGCGCACCACGGTCTCGATGACGTCCATGCCTTCGGGGGTGTCGTTGAGGCAGGGGATGTAGCTGAATTTCTCGCCGCCGTTATGCATGAAGAACTCGCGGTTCTCGACGTCGAGTTCTTCCAGTGTTTCGAGGCAATCGGCGGTGAACCCGGGCGCCACCATGGCGAGTGACTTGACGCCCTTTTTGGCGAGCGCGGTGACGGTCTCGTCGGTGTAGGGCCGCAGCCACTCGTCGTTGCCGAAGCGGGACTGGAACGACACGACATAGCGATCCTCGGGCCAGCCCAGCGCCTCGCGCAACAGCCGGCCAGTCTTCAGGCACTGGCAATGATATGGATCGCCGGCCAGCAGATACTTTTTCGGCATGCCGTGGAACGTTGCGAGCAGAACCTCCGGCGCAAAATCCAAAGTGCCCAGGTGCTTGCGGACCGAAGTCGCCAAGGCCTCGATATAGACCGGCTCGTCGGCCCAGGCCGGCGCAACGCGGACATAAGGCTGCCAACGCATTTTCATCAGCGCGCGAAATGCCTGGTCGGCGGCGGTGGCGGTGGTGGCGGCGGCGTAGTGCGGATAGAGCGGCACCAGCAGGATGCGGTCGCAGCCTTGGCTCTGCAGCCATTGAATGCGGCTCTCGGTGGTGGGATTGGCGTACCGCATGCCCCAGTCGACGACGATGCGGTCGTCGCCGCCGAGGCGCGCGGCCAACTGCTCGGCCTGCGAACGAGTTATCGTCTTCAGCGGACCTTCGTTGCGCTCATTGTTCCAGATCGACGCGTAGTCGCGGCCCTTGCGCCCTGGCCGCGTCGTCAGGATGATGCCGTTGAGCAGCGGCCACCAGATCAGCCGATTGACCTCGATTACCCGCCGGTCGGACAGGAATTCCTTGAGATAGCGCCGCATCGACCAGTAGTCGGTGGCATCGGGCGTACCGAGATTGAGCAACAGCACGCCGATCCGGCCATGCTTGACCGGCGGGTGGTCGGCCGGCCAGTGGGCTGGATTGACGTCGGTTTTGGCTTTTGGCGCTTCGGTCATAAGTGATCGCATCCTCTTTCGAGGCATAACGACCTAAGCGCGCCCGCGGATCAAGTGCCTGAATGATCGGCTTGCTTGATCGGCCCAATGGCAACATCGGCAGCGGCATCCTGCCGTTTGGCCTTACGCAGTGCCCGGGCGGCCGCCCAATACTGTTCGAGGCGGCGGCAGAACCCACCGGTGCCCTCCGCCAGCAAGCGCCCGCCCATGGCCTTCGCTTCCAGTCGTAGCAACGCCTGCCGACGCGCCACGAGGCGGGCAACCTCACCCTGCATCGTTTTCGGTACCGGCTGGGCGGTGACAAACGCCAGCAGCAGCCCGAGGTCACGATCGGTGCCGATCAGCATCGAGATGGCGCGCGCCTCGACAATACGGGCGTGGCAATAGGCCGGCCATGCCCGCTCGACGAGTTGCATCTGGCGCCAATGCAGCTGGACGCTTTTGCGCCAATCGTGGAACGCCTCACCGTCATCGGACCCGAACGCTCGGCCGAACGCTTTCCGGCAATCGGCGAGGCATTCAGCGATACCGTCGGTGACCAAACGGTGATCATCGACCTCGATTGGCAAATCGGGCAAGCCGTCGCGCAGCGCCTTCAATTGCACCACCATCCCGGCACGCGCCTCGGCGGCAATCTGATCCGCGAACGCTGACTTGCGGGCAGTGGCAAGCACGCGGGCCAATCGTGCCAACGTGGCAGGTTTCAACGCCCCGGCCAAACGCAGGTCCGAGAGCAGCTTCTCGAGGACGTCGAGATCGCGCGTGCCGGACATTGCGCGACCGACATCGCGCAGAACGGAACTGGCTTGCTTGTATGCATCGGGTTCGATCAATGGGCGACCGAACCGCAGCAGGGCACGGGTGCGCTTCAGGCACTTGCGGGCCTCATGCACGGCGACGGCGGCCTCGCTGCCCAAGGTCGCCTCGATATGGACGATCGCGCGATCAACCTGCTCGGCGGCGATCCTGCGGATGCCGACATCCATGGGCTCACTGAGTTTCAATCGAAAGGCCATCGCGCACCAAGATCGTCAGCTCGTGGAAGACGCCACGCACGCACAACGCGGCCGGCAACAGCAAACCGAGCCCTCAGGCTCGCATTCACCGTGGACCAACCACGTCTAACGGTCTCCATACTTGTTGTTTATATCACTTAGATGACAATCGAGCCGACGCCGCCCAGGCGAGCCATTGCCGTACACGCGCTTCGGGATCGGCATGAGTGATAAAATCGGTGATCACGGCGGCGCTGTCGGCACCAGCGGCTAGCACCAGCGGCGCGCGCTCGATGGTAATACCGGCGATGGCGACGAGCGGAATTTCACCCATCCGGCGTTTCCATTCGCCAATTCGTTCGAGGCCCTGCGGCGCCCATTTCATGGTCTTGAGCTTGGTTTCCCAGATCGGCCCGAGTGCGATGTAATCGGGCTTGGCGGCAAGCGCGATGTCGAGCTCTTCCGGGCTGTGCGACGACAACCCGATGCGCACGCCGTTGGCCTTCAACGCGGCGAGATCGGCGGTGTCGAGGTCTTCTTGCCCCAGGTGCACATAGTCGGCGCCGGCATGAAGGGCGGCCTGCCAGTGGTCGTTGACGATCAACTGGCAGCCGCGCCGGGAGCAGATGTCGAGACTGCCATCGATCTGTCGTGCGATCTCGTCGGGCGTTGCATCCTTCAAACGCAACTGGATCGTGCGCACGCCAAGGGATACCAACCGGTCGAGCCATCCGAGATTGGGCACGATCGGGTAGAAGACGTCGATACCGCTCATGATGCTCCGCCGAGGTCGAAAAAGGGTGTGCCGGCGACCGGAGTCGAGGGTGCCGCCATGTCGCGCATTTCCATCAACCCGGCCTCATAGGCAACGCGGCCAGCGCGGATTGCGTCGGCGAAGGCTGCCGCCATGCGCGGTGGATCGCCAGCCTTGGCGATAGCGGTGTTGAGCAGCACGGCGTCGTAGCCGAGTTCCATGGCCGCCGCCGCGTGACTGGGTGCGCCGATGCCGGCGTCCACCACCAACGGCACGCCGGGGAAATAGTTCCGCATGGTCCTGAGGCCATAAGGGTTGTTGAGCCCGCGACCGGAGCCAATCGGCGCGCCCCAGGGCATCAGCACTTCGCAACCCGCCGCCATCAGCCGCTCGGCGATCCCTAAGTCCTCGGTGGTGTAGGGGAACACCTTGAAACCTTCCTTCGACAGGTGGGTCGCGGCTTCGACGAGGCCGAATAGATCCGGCTGCAAAGTGTCGTCGTTGGCGATCACCTCAAGCTTGATCCAATCGGTGCCAAACACCTCGCGCGCCATCTCGGCGGTGGTGATGGCTTCGCGCGCGGTGCGGCAGCCGGCGGTGTTGGGCAGGATCGTCACGCCCAGCGCCCGGATCAACTCCCAGAACCGTTGCCCAGTCTTGGCGCGGGCAGCCTCGCGCCGGAGCGACACCGTGACGATGCCGGCGCCGGAGGACTTCACCGATTGGCTCAGGATATCGGGCGACGCATAAAGCGCGGTGCCAATCAGCATCCGCGACTCGAAGGCGGTGCCGTAGAAGGTCAGCGGCTGGTCGATGGTCATCATGGGTTCCAGATGTGGACGCCGCGGTGATTTCGCAAGATCAGCCACCCTGGCGGGGGCTGACGATCTCAATGCTATCGCCATCGACCAGGCGTGTCGCAGCGCGTTTGCGTTCGGGCACGAAATCACCGTTGCGGGCGGTGGCGACTTTGGCATCGCCATAGCCGACCTCGGCCAGTAGTTCCGCCAGTGTCGTGGCCGACAACGACCGGCGCTCGCCGTTGACCGTCAAATCGAGGGTCACGGGCTCGCTTGAGGCGGATTTTAGTTCTGCGCTGCTCATGGCCGCAAACTAACCCCTAGCCACCGATCTCGACAACCCTCGTCTCCGCCGGGATCGCATGCTTTCGTGTTCTGTACGATGTTTACCACGTCAACACAGAAGGCCTTTTTCCAGCCATCGAGATCAACTATTTTCACTGGAATTCACCAGGGTTGGCATTGCGGGGTCATACGCCGCCCTAACTTCGCCGCACTGCCGTCCAGTCTGGACGGTGCTGACAATCTCTGCCGCGCCTTTGTGGGGGCATGGTTCGAGTGACGCCGGACGCACGACTTCCCGTGTCCAACCGAAGGTCGACCACATGCCCCGTACCGCGTTCGCCCCCCGCCTGATCCTGCCCGATGGTCGGTTCCGTTTAATCCTCGACCGCGTCGACCCACTGGCGATTTATCAGCCGCTCCGACCAGTTGCACTTGCAGACGGTGGATCGCCACTGCCGGTTTGGGCGTTGGCCGAATGGCACCGTTCGGCGCGAAAACTTATAGCCGAGCAAAGACAGCAGATGCTGGCGTTCCTGACCGGCTTCACGGCGTCTGTCGCGGTTGTTCTGACCGCCATGGCGGCACAGCCGACGCCCAAACTCACCGAAGCGCCAGCGGTGACGAAGCCTGATCTCGTTGCCGAAAGTCGGGTCGGCACTTTCGCAACGCCGGCATTGGTGTCGCGGATCAGGGTTGCCAAGATCACTGTCGCGCCGGAGGAAGCGCCGGTTGCTGCGCCAACGCCGACGCCGGCCTTCGCGCAGGTGGTGGCCCCCGTGGTCGCAGCATTCGCTCTGCCGCCGACCGAGTCCGCCCGACCGCTCGCCACTCATCAACCGCAACAGGTCGTCGCGCGAACGGAAGCGCCGATCGCTATGCGGCCCGCCGCTGCGGCACCCGCCAAAGGCAAGGCTCGCGCCGCTTCTGCACCGGTCAAGGCCGCCAAGGTCGAATTCAAGCCGGTGATCGTCCGGCCGGTCGGGCGGCCATCGCCGCAAATGGCCCAGGCGATGGCGTCCAGCCCACCGCCGATCGGTGCCCCAACGAAAGCGTCCGCGACCCGTCCAAGCCCACCATGGGCCAACACCTGGATGCGTTCCACCTTGGGGATGAGTCAGGACGGGCCGTGAGCACGTGGTTCAACTCCCTGGACCGCTGCTCGCATGAGGGTCGCAAGGCACGATGGTGCTGTTACAGCATAGAAAAAGCCTCGGGCATGGCCCGAGGCTGACATAGGCGAGAGTGGCGCCGCTTGCGCCTTTACCCCAGCTTCTTCACCTCGTCCGTGATCTTCTTGGCGGCGTCGGCGAGGTTGTCGGCGGGGACGATCTTCAGGCCGCTCTCGGACAGGATCTTCTTGCCGAGGTCGACGTTGGTGCCTTCGAGGCGCACGACGAGCGGCACGGTGATCGCCATCTCGCGGGCAGCCGCCACGACACCCTCGGCGATGATGTCACAGCGCATGATGCCGCCGAAGATGTTGACCAGGATGCCCTTCACGCTCTTGTCGGACAGGATGATCTTGAACGCCGCCGACACCTTCTCCTTGGTGGCGCCGCCGCCGACGTCGAGGAAGTTGGCCGGCTCCAGCCCATAGAGCTTAATGATGTCCATGGTCGCCATGGCGAGGCCAGCGCCGTTCACCATGCAGCCGATCTGGCCGTCGAGCTTGACGTAGTTGAGGTCGTACTTGGAGGCCTCGACTTCGGCCGGATCTTCTTCCTCGAGGTCGCGCAGCTCGACGATTTCCTTGTGACGGAACAGTGCGTTACCGTCGAAGTCCATCTTGCCGTCGAGGCAGACGAGGTTGCCGTCCTTGGTGACGACCAGCGGGTTGATCTCCAGCATGCTCATGTCCTTCTCGACGAACATGCGATAGAGATTGCCGACCATGGCGACGCACTGGTTGACCTGCGCGCCGGTGAGGCCGAGCGCAAACGCGATCTTGCGGCCGTGATAGGGGAAGTAGCCCGAGGCCGGGTCGATCGAGAACGTCAGGATCTTTTCCGGCGTGTCGTGGGCGACCGTCTCGATGTCCATGCCGCCTTCGGTCGAGACGATGAAGGCGACGCGCGAGGTGGCGCGATCGACCAGCGCCGACAGGTAGAGTTCGCGGTCGATCTGCGAGCCGTCCTCGACATAGAGTCGCTTGACGACGCGGCCGGCATCACCGGTCTGGATCGTCACCAGCGTGTTGTTGAGCATTTGGGCAGCGAAGGTCTTGACCTCGTCCAGCGACTTGGCGAGGCGAACGCCACCCTTGTCGCCGGCGGCTGCTTCCTTGAACTTGCCCTTGCCGCGACCGCCGGCATGGATCTGCGACTTCACCACCCAGACCGGGCCGGGCAGCTTTTTGGCCGCTTCGACGGCTTCATCGACCGAGAACGCCGGGAAGCCCTTGGTGGTCGGCACGCCGTACTGCCGATAGAGGTCCTTCGCCTGGTATTCATGAATGTTCATGGTCGGTTCCCGTCGGTGCGGTGGTCATGGAAATCTGGCGTCCTCATAGCCTGCCGGCGGCCGGAAGCAAAGGCTGCTTTGGGAGGGGGCGAAACGGATCTCGATCTTGATCCTTGAACCAATCCGCCGCCTGCCGCGACTACGTGAGCAGAGGCGCACATTCGGAACCTTCCGAAATCGCCCAGCCGCCGTCGCCATCAGGCAGCGGCCGTGGAGCAAATGCCGAAATCAGGAGAGTTAATCATGGGCACCCAGCGCTTCATTTTATCGGCCTTCGCCGTGGGCATCGCATTGGCCGGCCTGGTATCCGCCGCCGACGCCGCGTCGACGCGGGCAGCCAGCAAGTCGATCGTCGCGCCGCCGACGACGAGCGGGCCGCTGGTCCGCGATCCCAAGATTAAACCGGTTTCGACGCCATTGTCGCAATGGCAGCTGCGGCAGATATGGCGGTTGCGCGGCAATCCGATCAATTCCAACGGCGGGGTGATCGTCAAGACGCGCCCCTCACCGCCCGTCACCTGCATCGGCAATCTCTGCTGATTGCCTGTCAGTGTCCGGGTCGGCGCGGTCCGGCCCGGACACTGACCGTTCAATTTCACGCCACGCCTTGGAGTGGACGCCGCGCATCCCCAAATCAGGCACGTCGCCCCTGAGGATCAACGAATGCGCACGCCAAACCCGCCAAATGTCGAAGCCGAGCAGTCCGTCGCCCGCCTGGAGATGCTAGCGCGGGTGATGGACAGCGTCATCGTCATTCCCGGTACGACCATCCGCTTCGGCCTCGACGGCGTCATTGGCTTGATCCCCGTTGCTGGCGACCTGATCTCCGCTCTGATGTCGAGCTACCTGATCTGGGAGGCGCGCAGGCTCGGCGTGCCAAAATGGGTGCTGTGGCGCATGATGGCCAACACCGCGCTAGACACCACCATCGGCGCGGTGCCAGTGCTCGGCGATGCCTTCGACGTGATGTTCCGCGCCAACCTGAAGAACATGGCGCTGCTGCGTCGACACATGGAAAAGCAGGGCCTCGTACGCCGCCCGCCGCCGATCATCGATGCCGAGGCGGTGCGGGTAACTTGAACACGACCTCACCTCTGGCCCAATAACCTTGCCGCAGCCTCTCCGGCGGTGACGCGACCTGCAAGAATGTCGTCGCATGCTGCCTGCAAACCGGCCGCATCGCCCGAGCGAATGCGCTCGGCAATCATATCGGCGGCGGCGCGGGCAATCAGATAGCGGGCGCGGCGGCGACGGCGTTCGATCGCCGGCATGGCCAACCGCTCAGCCGCAATCGCGCCGATGACCGAAACCAGCTTCGCGACGCCATCGCCGTTGGTGGCGGAAACCTTAAGCACCGGCGTCTGCCGCTCGGACTCGGCGGACCGCACCGAAACCGCTCCGGCCAACTGCTGCAGCGTCGTCTCGGCGCCGGGCCGGTCGCCCTTGTTGACGACCAGTACGTCGGCGATTTCGAGCAGCCCCGACTTCATCGCCTGAATGTCGTCGCCGAGCCCTGGAGCGGCCACCACCACGCGCACATCGGCGATCTCAGCGACGTCGATTTCGCTTTGCCCGGTACCGACCGTCTCCAGGATGATGGTACCGAAACCGGCGCCGTCGAGCGCGTCGATGATGCGTACCGCCGCCGGCGTCAGGCCGCCAAGGATGCCCTTTGAAGCCAGCGAGCGCACGAACACGCCGTCGTCTTCGGCCGCAGCCGTCATGCGGATGCGGTCACCAAGAATGGCCCCACCCGAAATCGGGCTCGACGGATCGACGGCGATGACGCCGACCGAGTGACTCTGGCGGCGCAGCTCAACGATCATGGCGTTGACCAGCGTCGATTTGCCGGCGCCGGGCGGGCCGGTGATGCCGATAACACGCGCGCGACCGAGGTCTTGGTCGATTTTCGCCAACAGGTCGGCGGCAATCGGCGACAAACGCTCGAACTCTGTCGCAACGCGGGCGATGGCGCGGCGCTCGGCTCGGCGCAGCGCGGCGACCAGTTCGTCGACCTCGGAGGGGGCAATCGTCATCACGGCTTCAATACGACCCGGCCCTCGGGCTTCGCGTCGATGGTGCCGAGCTTGCGAGCGTAGACCATGACGTCATTGGCGAGCAGACGGGCATCCTCGAGCCGCATCGCGAGTTTGGCGGTCTTGAACATCACGTAGCCGTCGCCGCCGCGCTGGAAGAAGTCGCTGCCGGCAACCTTGTAGGTGCGCGTATCGCTCAGCGGCTCGCCATTGACCTTGATGGCGGTGACGCGCGATCCGGCCGGCTTTGACAGGTCGGCTTCGACGGTCATGCCGGAGTAGTGCATGAAACTACCGGCCGCCAGTGGCGACTTCGACACGCCGATCTCGGCCATCTGGCGCACTTCCGCGCCCTTCAGTTCGAATACGATGTTGAGGTTGCCGAACGGCAACTCGCTGATCACGTCACGGCGCGTCAACTGATGGCCGGCCGGATAGAGCTTGCCGCCGCGAATGCCGCCGCCATTGATGACGGCGATGTCGGCCTTGGTGCCATCCCGGGCGCCGTCGGCGATGAGGTTGCCGATGGCGGCCTCGACCGCGCGCACGGTCGCATTGCGACTGTCGAGGGCGCCCGTCAGCGTCGCCACCGGCACGTCGAGTTCGCGCGACAGCTCGGCTTCATAGCCCTTGACCACCGCCAGCATGTCCGGATCGGGCGTCACCGCGGCACTGTCGAGCAACCGGAAGTGCGGCCGCCATGAGACCTCGCGCGCGCCTCCGTTGGTTTTGACCGAGATCGACAGATCGATCGCGACGACGGTCACCGCATCCTGGCCAGCCTCCGCCATCGCCGTCTTGCCATCGTACATCATGCGTAGGTCGTGATCGTCGCCGCTGAGCAGCACGTCGACGACGCGGCTATCGTAGAGCGCCATGTCGATATCGCGATCGGCATGCACCACGCCGACCACAATATCGGCCCCGGCGGCGCGCAGTTCCTTCGCCTTCTCGCTGACCATCGGCGCGACAGCGGTGATCTTCAAGTCTTCTGGATTCGACTTCTTGTAGCTGTCCTCGGCGGTGGCACCGAGGAAGCCGATCTTGATGTCGCCGATGGTGATGATGCGCGTGTCAGCGTGGCCGGCGATCGCCTTGCCATCTGGCCCGCGCAGATTGCCGGCGACGATCGGGAATTTCGCGCTTGCCATGCGCTTGATGTAGTTCTCGCGGCCAAAGTCGTACTCGTGATTGCCCGGCACGAAGATGTCGGGTGCCAGTCGATTGGTGATGTCGATGACATGGGCGCCCTGGTCGAAGCCGCACAGCAGGCAAGGCGACAAGGCATCGCCGGCATGAATCACGATGGTATTGTTCGGGTTGGCCGCCCGCTCCGCTTTGACGATGGCCGCGAGCCGGGGATAGCCGCCACGTCCCGCCTGCTCGTTCATTTTGTAGATGTCACTCGTCAGCACCAGCGTGACCTTGGTCGATGCCTGCGCCAGCACTGCAACCGGCCGCAACGTCATCACCGCCACAAGGGCGAGCAGGCAAAATCCGATACGGGCGGTAAGATTGCGCACGGGGGCATTCCTTGTCGAGTTTGGATATTCCAGCCTTGGACCTTCCATAGTCACCATGACAAGCGGAAAATCCAGTCGTGCCGCACCTGAGCCACACCGGGGCTTCACATTGGGTGCCGGACGGTTATCTTGACGGCCGTTCAGCGTTCCGACGGGGTTCCATGCACAAGAGTCCGATGCAACAGCTCATCGACGGCGATCTGCCGAAGATGGTGCGGTGGTATGATCCACGACTACTCGCCCGTGTTGGTGTGCGGACACTCGTGTCAGCAGTGTTCGGCCAGTACGCCGACCAGCGGTTGATCCAGGCTGCCACCGACCCGGCCGTTGGCCGCGATCTGTTGGACCGCTACGACCTATCCAACCCAGCGAACCCCGACCCAGCCAAGCGCATCACGGTGGACGAAACCGGAGCCTACTGGGTCGACTATATCTGCGACATCGGCGACGGCTTCGAAGCGACATTTTCCACCGCCTTCCTGCTGGCCCAGGACAGCCTGGACCTGAAGGGCGCCGGCCCACTGCCGCACGGCGAAATCCTGATCATGGGCGGCGACCAATGCTACCCACAGGCAACCCGGCCGGAATACAAGAAGCGACTGCAGGGCCCCTACGACATCGCGCTTTCCGGCAACGAGCCGAAGCGCAAGCTGTTCGCCATCCCGGGCAACCACGATTGGTATGACGGCCTGCAATCCTTCGACAGCCTGTTCTGCTCGTCGCGCGACAAGCTATCGGAAAGCCGTGGCAGCGTCATCGGCGGCTGGCAGTGCCAGCAGCATCGCAGCTATTGGGCGCTGAAAATGCCGCACAAGTGGTGGATCTGGGGCACCGACATTCAGTTTTCGAAGTATCTCGACACCGCCCAGGTAAATTACTTCACGGCAGTCGCGGCCGAAATGGGCCCCGACGACAAGATTATAATCTGCATGGCCGAGCCGTCCTGGATGTTGGCCGATTTCCAGGGCCAGGACGAGGAAGAAAACTTCTTCAAGATCACCGCCATCGCCCGATCACGCGGCGCCAAGGTCTGCGCGGTGTTTGCTGGCGATTGGCATCACTACAATCGATACTCGTCGGCCGAACTCGGCGTGCACTTTTTCACCGCCGGTGGCGGCGGATCGTTTCTGCATCCAACGCATGTGCTGAAGAACGAGATCCAGGTGCGCTGGCCCGAGATCAAATCGACCAGCATCAACAACGACGAACACGGCAGCGTCACGCATGAGTGGGCGGCGCATAAATACGACGTCCGTCTGAAACGGCCTGGCAAGGCCGAGTCAGCCGTGAAAGAAGCCGTGCGCGAGGTCGTCGAACCGCTCAAGGAGATCCGGGACGACATCAAGGACAAGGTGAAGATGAAGACGGCGCAGCGGCCGCTGAAGCAACTCGCGCCGAAGTGTTATCCGAAGAAGTCCACCAGCCTGTTGCTCAGCCTGCGCAATCTTGCCTTCCCAATCTACAATTTCCCGTTCGCGATGGGTATCGGCATCATCTATTGGCTGATCACTTGGCAGTTCCACACGGTGGCGCGATCCTACGACATTTCCTCCGGCAAGATCGATCAATCGGGCCTCACCCTGGCGCCCGAGACACTGCTACCGTGGATGCCGCTTTATCTCCTGCAGGCGACCCTGAGCATGAGTTTCGCGGTGATGTTGCTCGGACTCTATATCGCGCTGGTCTGGTACGTCGACGCCGAAGAGAAACCCGGATTTCGCCGCTTCATTACTAAGTTCGCTGTCGGCACGGCCCATTTCCTGGTCCATGCGACGGTGATGTTCACGCTCTTCATCGGCTTGCTCGCCTTCAACAACAATTTGGCGCCATGGGTGGCGCAAAAGGCCAACGCGGCCCTGGCCGGCGAGACAAAAGATGCCGGCATCGTCGAGAGCATTGTGAAGGAAACTTTGGAGCCGCTGCTCCAGGAACGGCAGCGACAGCGCGAACTGCGCGACGTCGGCCCGCGCGATGCGGTGCCGCCGACGCCGCTGTCGGCCCAAACCACAAAATCCGCGAAAACCGTGGATGCCAAGACCGTGCGGGAGTTGGTCGGCCTGCTCTACCCATTCGAGATGACCTTGATCGGCGGACTGATCGGTGGCTTCGTCTGGGGCGCCTACTGGGTGATCGCCGGCCTGTTCGGCCACATGCATGCCGAGGACGCGTTCGCGGCGCTTCGGATCAAGAACTATCGCAACTTCATGCGCATGAAATTCGAGCCGGACCAGCTGACGATCTACCCCATCGGCCTCGACCGCGTGCCCCGGCTCGAGGAACTTACCGGCATCACCGACAATGCCGTCTATCGCAATGGCGGCAAGTCGGGACTGGTACCGAGGCGACCACTACAGCCGCATCTGATCGAAGCCCCAATCGTGATCCGCCCCGAATTCGTCAAAGGGTAGTTGCCGATTAACGCGTCGGCAGGGCCGCTCCGGTCGTCGCGGTGCGGTCCTTGAGCAGGAATTCGTAAGCCGCAAGCAGTTGCGCCCGCTCGGTCTCCCAACGCAGCAGCGCCTTGGCGCGTGCCTTGCCGGTGTGCGACAGCTTGGACCTTAGGGTCTCGTCGTCGAGCAGACGCGCCATCTGGCCGGCCAGCTCCAATGGCGAGTTGTTGCGCGCGACGAGTGCCGCTTCGCCCGCCACCATCACACCCTCGTCGAGGTCGAATTGCACGAACGGGATGCCGAGGCTCATGTATTCGAACACCTTGTTCATCGAGATCTTGTCGTTGTAGCCATTCTTCGGATCCGGGATGACGCCGATATCGAAGGTCGAGAACGCCTGCAGAAGCGGCTTGCCTGACAGGAACCCAGTGAAGCTCACGTAGTCTTCCAAACGGTGCGCCGCGACCATGCCCTTGAGGCGGTCGAGTTCGGTGCCAGAGCCAACGATCACGCACTGCGTGTCGCGGCGGCCCTGGACATTGACCAGATCCGCCATGCCCTCGACCAGCAGGTCGACGCCATCCTGTGCGCCCATGATGCCGACGTAGCCGATGACATTGCGACGGCCGTTGCGCAGCCGCGCATCGGGATCGATGCGCTTGAACCGCGAAAGATCAGGGATCGAACGCACGATGAACACCTTGTCGGGATCCATGCCGCCGCGATCCACTGCGATCGACTTGAAGGTCTCGTTGGTGGCAATCGAGGCGTCCGCGGTATTGAACGTCCAGCGCTCAAGCTTCAGCAGCAAGCGATGGAAGGCGCCGCGCTTGCCAAATTTAGCCTCATAAAGTTCGGGATTGATGTCGTGGTGGTCGAACAGGAACGGCTTGCCGAACAGATATTTCCAGAACGCACCGATGATGAAGATCAAGTCGGGTGGATTGCAGGCCTGAACGCAATCAAAGCCAACCTTGAAATAGACCCGAATGCTGAGAATGAACTCCCAGACCAACGCCCAGGTATACTCCAAGGCATAACCCAAGGCGCCGTCAGCCTCGATCGGCATCGGATGACGAAACACGTGAATGTCGTCGAGGAGCTCATAGCTCTTGGTGTATTGCGCACCCTTTGGGCAGATGATCGAAACGGTGTAGCCGCTATCGCGCAAGGTCGTGGCTTCCTGCCAGACGCGTCGATCGATTGGCACCGTGAGGTTCTCGACGATCATCAAAATGCTTGGCTGTTTGCCCAACGCCGGAACTCCCCACTCGCAACTCCGAACATCGCGTCCACTGGCTGATCAGTGAAAACGATGTTCGGACCGCTCTGGAGGTTGCCACAACAGGGTAAACGTTCCCTCCCCGATTATGGTCAATGCGGCAGCAGTCAATTGCTTCAAAATGGGACGCGACAAACAGAATATGATTAACAAATCGTTATTGCGCAGTGGTCCATTTTTTGCGACCAATGCAACAACCGCAATCGGTTGCGGTGAAGTGTGTCATTGCCGCGCGTTCGAGGTGTATCGATGTTCAAGATTTCCCGTACTCGTTCGTGGCCGCCGTCGATCGACCTGTCGACCGTGCGCAAGACCGTCGCCTACATGCGGGGTGACATGGCCCGCGTTCCCGGCCTGGAGAAACTTACCGCCGCGCTCGATGCCGCGATAAAGGAAATCGACGCCGTCGATTCGCGGCCACGTGTCGTCAATATCACTGACAGCGTCCTGCGCTCGCGCTTCCTGCCCCGCAAGCACTGAGCTTCAAGTCGCGATCGCCTGCGCCATCGCGACGACACGGTCGAGCATCGGGCTGCCGTTTCGGCAGAACTCATCGACGATCGTGAAGTGATTTTTGCCAGCCACTATATTGCTTTCGATTGCCACCGCGCCACCGGACCATGCGGTCGCAAACTCGGTCGCCTGTCGAATGAATTCGGGGCTCTCGTCACCACCAACCGACGCCACGAACTCACACGCATGTAACGGCTTCGGTCCGAACATCGGGCTCAAGCGCCGCGCTGTCGCTTCGTCGAGCCCAAGGGCGCTATTGAGCGACGTCGGAATCAACGGCGGCAAATCATAGACGCCCGAAAGACCATAGGCGGCCTTCACCAGATCGGCCGGCACGTTGCCGCGCGGCTTTATTGACGCCATCAGCATCGCCGCCAGATGTCCGCCAGCCGAATGGCCGACCAGCACCGGCCTGCATTTGGTTTTTGCCCAGAGTGCCACTAGGAACTGCTCGATTTCAGCAGCGATGCCATCGATGCCAGTTTCCGGGCAGAGCGTGTAGGACGGCAGCGCCACGTTCACACCGCGCGCCACCAGTTCACGGGCAACGAACGCATACTCGCGCCGATCGCCGCGCTGCCAGTAACCGCCGTGAATGTATGCAACCAAGGGTGCACGCCCACGCGCGCCAATCGCCGGATAGAAATCGTAGGCATTGCGGGGTTTCGGCCCATAGGCGACATCGCGCTCGCTCGTGAGTTCCGCGCGCGCCTTCGCCGAAGCCTCGGCCCACCGCGCGATGATCTCGCCGGAGTCCTTCACACGTGCCCGGTTGTTGTATTCGGCTTCGAGGTCGAGGGTTGACATGCCGGTGCTCCTCACGCCGCCGCCGATTTGATGCGGGCATCCTCGATGATCATGTCGGACGCCTTTTCACCAATCATGATCGTCGGGGCGTTGGTGTTGCCCGACGTCATGGTCGGCATGATCGAAGCGTCGGCGACGCGCAGGCCGGTGATGCCAATCACCCGCAGCCGTTCGTCGACCACTGCCTTCGGATCGCGCCCCATCTTTGCTGTCCCACAAGGGTGGAAGATCGTGGTGCCTTGTTCACGCGCGAACTGCATCAACTGTTCTTCGCTGGCGACGGCCGGACCAGGCATGAATTCACGCACAGTCATGTCGGCAAACGGCGACCGTGCGACGATTCGGCGGGCCATCTTCATGGCTTCCAACAACACGCGTCGATCAATTTCCGCTTCGAGATAGTTTGAAACGATCGAAGGCTGCACTGACGGGTCCGATGACTTGATGTGAATGAAGCCTCGGCTTTCAGGCCGTAACTGGCAGACCGACACAATTACACCGGGGAACTTGTGCAGTCCTTTGCCGGGGCCCTCGCCAGACAACGGTATGAAGTGAAACTGGATGTCTGGCACGTCGAGATCCGGTGTCGACTTGGCGAATACGCCGACCACACCGGCCCCGAACGTCAACATTCCGCTGCGCTTGAAAATGTATTCGAGCCCGGTCTTCACCTGTAGCCAACGGCTGTGCCAGACCTCGTTCAGGCTGCCACGCGCACTCATCTCGTAGACCATGCGGGCCTGATAATGATCCTGCAGGTTCTCACCGACGCCGGGGAGATCATGCCGGACGTCGACGCCAGCGGCTTTCAATATGGCGGCCGGACCGATGCCTGACACTTGCAGCAACTGCGGCGAGCCGATCGCGCCGGCGGACAGGATCGCTTCGCGGCGCACGCCCACCGTCTCGTGTCTGCCGTGCCGCTTGATGCGCACCCCGGTGACGCGTTTGCCATCCAGCACGACGCCTTGGGCTTCGGCATGCGTAATCACGTGAAGTTGCGGCGATCCTTGATCGGCCGCAGATAGGCGACCGCAGTGGTCGAGCGCCGTCCGTCGCGGTTGGTCAACTGATAGTAGCCAACGCCTTCCTGTGACGGGCCGTTGAAGTCCTTCGTAAATGGGATGCCTTCGGCCATGCACGATTTGACGAAGGCATCGCACACCGGATTGTTCATGTGCACGTCGGAAACACCGAGCGGTCCGTCGGCGCCATGAAGTTCATCCGCGCCGCGTTCCTGATGCTCGGCGCGTTTGAAATAAGGCAGCACGTCGTTAAATGACCAGCCGGCGTTGCCGAACTGGCGCCAGATGTCGAAGTCGCGCGCTTGTCCGCGGACGTACAGCAAGCCGTTGATGGCACTGGTGCCGCCAAGTACGCGACCGCGCGGCCAGTTGATGACGCGACCACCCAAATGCGGCTCCGGTCCTGAGCTGAACTGCCAGGTGATTTTCGGGTTCAGGATGTTTCGATAGTAACCGGCGGGAATGTGGATCCACGGATTGGTGTCGCGGCCGCCGGCCTCCAGCAGGGCGACGGTGACGTTCGGGTCGGCACTGAGACGGTTAGCGATGACACAGCCGGCCGAGCCGGCGCCAACAACAACGTAGTCGTAGCCATCTGCTGCAATCTCGCCCGCCATTGCAATTCCCCGATCAATCATGCTTTGTGTGGATATGATGATATGTGGCTTGCGCAGGGTTTGCCACCGCATCGTACGCAACCCTCGAATCGGCTTATCGCATCAGTGGAATTTTGAAACGACGTCAACCAGAATGAAGGCAGAGCAGACACTGCCAAGGACCCGATCTGTTGAGCCGACCGGGCAGGCGGCTGCCGCGGCAGCCGCGCGCGTGCTGGCCGATCCCGCCGCCACCAAGTCAAGAAGAAGGCCGCCGCTTCCGCGCTGACGCAATCGCACGGCGCCAGCGAAACCACCGGCGCGAAGGCCGCGAAAGCCGCCTCCAAGGTGATGCGCGATCCCAAGGCCAGCAAGGACGCCAAGTCCGCCGCTGCCTCAGGGCGTTGACCCAGGAAGGTAAAGGCGAAAGCCAAGCTTAAAAAGAAATAGCCAACCCTTTTTTTTTTTTTTTTTTTTTTTTTTTTTTTTTTTTTTTTTTTTTTTTTTTTTTTTTTTTTTTTTTTTTTTTTTTTTTTTTTTTTTTTTTTTTTTTTTTTTTTTTTTTTTTTTTTTTTTTTTTAAAAAAAAAAAAAAAAAAAAAAAAAAAAAAAAAAAAAAAAAAAAAAAAAAAAAAAAAAAAAAAAAAAAAAAAAAAAAAAAAAAAAAAAAAAAAAAAAAAAAAAAAAAAAAAAAAAAAAAAAAAAAAAAAAAAAAAAAAAAAAAAAAAAAAAAAAAAAAAAAAAAAAAAAAAAAAAAAAAAAAAAAAAAAAAAAAAAAAAAAAAAAAAAAAAAAAAAAAAAAAAAAAAAAAAAAAAAAAAAAAAAAAAAAAAAAAAAAAAAAAAAAAAAAAAAAAAAAAAAAAAAAAAAAAAAAAAAAAAAAAAAAAAAAAAAAAAAAAAAAAAAAAAAAAAAAAAAAAAAAAAAAAAAAAAAAAAAAAAAAAAAAAAAAAAAAAAAAAAAAAAAAAAAAAAAAAAAAAAAAAAAAAAAAAAAAAAAAAAAAAAAAAAAAAAAAAAAAAAAAAAAAAAAAAAAAAAAAAAAAAAAAAAAAAAAAAAAAAAAAAAAAAAAAAAAAAAAAAAAAAAAAAAAAAAAAAAAAAAAAAAAAAAAAAAAAAAAAAAAAAAAAAAAAAAAAAAAAAAAAAAAAAAAAAAAAAAAAAAAAAAAAAAAAAAAAAAAAAAAAAAAAAAAAAAAAAAAAAAAAAAAAAAAAAAAAAAAAAAAAAAAAAAAAAAAAAAAAAAAAAAAAAAAAAAAAAAAAAAAAAAAAAAAAAAAAAAAAAAAAAAAAAAAAAAAAAAAAAAAAAAAAAAAAAAAAAAAAAAAAAAAAAAAAAAAAAAAAAAAAAAAAAAAAAAAAAAAAAAAAAAAAAAAAAAAAAAAAAAAAAAAAAAAAAAACTGCGTTGCGTTTTTAACCCTCTCCGACGCCCGTCGAGGCGCCGGGAGAAGTTAGTTTCTGCCGACCCATTCGGAACCGGAACGGCGGCGCACTCGGGAAGCGCTAGCCCTTCGGTTTGCCGTTGAGCGCCCGATAGGTCTCGATCACCTGGCTGTCGTCCCGGCGCCGTGGCCGATGCCGGAGGCGGCGAGGAACAGCTGGTGGGCGGCGGCCGCCAGCGGCAGCCCATCTTGGCCGCGCGGCCGGCATCCAGCACGAGCCAGAGTCCTTGACGAAGATGTCGACGGCGCTGGTCACCTGCCGTCGTCGGCGACCATGCGCGGGCCGCGATCCTTGAGCATCCAGCTCGAGGCCGCCGAGCCGGACAGGATTTCCAGCGCCAGCGCCGGGTCGATGCCGGCGCGCTCGGCCAGCGCCAGCCCTTCGGCCGCAGCGGCGATGTGGATGCCGCAAGCAGCTGGTTGACGGTCTTCATGGCCGCGCCCTGGCCCGGCGTCTCGCCGACATGGAAGACTTGGGCCCATCGCCGTCAGCAGCGGCTTCGACCTTCGAACACCGCTTGGCGGCCGGGCCATGATCGTGAGCGTGCCGCCGGTGGCGCCGACGACGCCGCCCGACACCGGCGCATCGACGAAGGCGCGGCCGCTGGCTTCGACCCGCCGCCATCGCCTCGATGCGGGCCGGCGCGCAGGTCGCCATCAGGATGACGGTGGCCTCGGGCGCCAGCGCTCGAGCGCGCCGCCGCGAACAGCACGGCCTCGGCCTGGTCGGCGTTGACCACCATCAGCACCAGCGCGTCGGCGCCCTTGGCCGCCTCGGCGGCCGAGCCGCACCATGCCCGCCGGCTTGCGACCAGCTCGCCACCGCCTCGGGCCGCATGTCGAAGCCCTTGACGCGGAACTGCTGCCACCAGGTTCTCGGCCATGGGCGCGCCCATGGCGCCGAGGCCGATGAAACCGATCGATTGCATTGCAGCTACTCCTTCACCGCGCCGGTCATCGCCGACACGTAGTGCTCGACGAAGAAGGAGTAGAGGATCACCAGCGGCAGCGAGCCGACCAGCGCGCCGGCCATCAGCGAGCCCCAGCGTAGATGTCGCCGTCGACGAACTCGTTGACGATCGCGACCGGCACGGTCTTGTTCTGCGTCGAGGACAGGAACGTCAGCGCGTAGATGAACTCGTTCCAGCACAGCGTGAAGCAGAAGATGAAGGCCGAGATCAGGCCCGGCACCGCCAGCGGCAGGATGATCTTGGTCAGGATCTGCCAGCGGCTCGCGCCGTCGATCAGCGCGCACTCCTCGAGCTCGAACGGGATTGTCTTGAAGTAGCCCATCAGCAGCCAGGTCGAGAACGGGATCAGGATCGTCGGATAGATCAGGATCAGCGCGAGCGGGCTGTCGAACAGGCCGTATTGAAGATGACGGTCGCGAGCGGGATGAACAGGATCGACGGCGGCACCAGATAGGCGAGGAAGATCAGCCCGCCGACCATCTGCGCGCCCCTGAAGCGCAGGCGCACGATCGCATAGGCGGCGAGCACGCTGGCGAACGAGCGACAGCGACGGTGGCGCGACGGCGACGATACATCGTGTTCCACAGCCAGCGCGGATAGGCGGTCTCGAACAGCAGCTTGTTGATGTGCTTGAGCGTCGGCGCCGAGGTCCAGAACGGGCTGTACTTCTCCATGTCGAGCAGCTGCTCGTCCGGCTTGATGGCGGTCAGCGCCATCCAGTAGAACGGAAACAGCAGCACGAACATGATGACGCACGAGCGGCAGGTAGAGCGTGACGAGCCGCCGCGGCAGCGTCTCCAGATAGCTCATGCCCTCGATGTGTCGTCGCGCGCGGCCGGTGGCATGCCGCGGCCGGTCGGCAGTGCTGGTCGAGTCGTCAGTCATTGTCTGCCTCCCTGCTGCCATTTGCGGCGCTGCAGGCCGAACCATGAATCATGATCGCGGCCAGCAGGAACGGGATCATCGCCGTCGCGATCGCCGCGCCCTCGCCGAGCTGGCCGCCGAGGATGCGCGCGCTGGTAGGAGAGCGTCGCCATCAGGTGCGTGGCGTTGACCGGGCCGCCGCGCGTCATCGCCCAGATCAGCTGGAAATCGGTGAAGGTGAACAGCACCGAGAAGGTCATCACCACCGCGATGATCGGCGTCAGCAGCGGATAGGTGATGTAGCGGAACCGCTGCCAGCGCGTCGCGCCGTCGAGCGTCGCCGCCTCGTAGAGCGAGGGCGACACGGTCTGCAGGCCGGCCAGCAGCGTGATCGCGACGAACGGCACGCCGCGCCAGATATTGGCGAAGATCACGCTGACCCGCGGGCATTGTTCGGGATCGCCGAGGAAGTTGATGTTCTGGTCGATCAGCCCGAGCTTGCTCAGCGACCAGGAGATGATCGAGAACTGGCTGTCGTAGATCCACCAGAACGCGATCGCCGACAGCACGGTCGGCACGATGAACGGGATCAGCACGACGGCGCGGATCAGCGCCTTGAACGGCAGGTGCTTGTTGAGCAGCAGCGCGAGATAGAGGCCGAGCGCGAATTTCATGACGCTGGCGACGATCGTGTAGAGCAGCGTGTTGAAGACCGACAGCCAGAAGATCGAGTCGTCCCAGCAGCCACTCGTAGTTCTCGAGGCCGATGAACTCGCCGGCGCGGCCGATCTTGGCGTCGGTGAAGCGACAGCCAGACGCCGAGGCCCGAGCGGATAGGCGAGGAACAGGATCAGGAACGCCGCGGCCGGCAGCATGAACCAGTAGCCGAGCCAGTTGCGGTTCGACCTTCAGCCGCTGCCAGGCCGGTGATAGCGCTGGCGCGGATCGTCGCTCGCCATGATCGCGGTCATGCGATCGCATTCGCCACTGCGGATCGCGACGCGATCGACTGGCGTCCGGCCGGATCGTCGTCGCAAGCATCGGCCGGCACCGGCGCGAGCCGTGACGGCCGCACCGCGCGAGCTGGCTGCTCAGCGATAGATGCGCTTCGCCTGCCGCTCGGCGATCGCGATCGCGCCCTTGGCGTCCTCGCGGCCGGTCGCGCAGTTGGCGAACATGTCGACGACGATGAAGTCGGCGATCGCCGCCGCCGCCTTCTCGCCGAGCGAGCCGAGGCCGCCCGGCGTCAGCGTGCGCTTGGCGACGTCGCGATACGGCGTGCGCTTCGGATCGGCGGTCCAGACCGGGTTGTTCGTCGTAGGCGTTCAGCGAAGTGCGAGAGATAGCCCTGCGCCGCCTCGACCCACGGGTTGAAGTTCTCGGCTTCCAGCATGAAGGCGATGAACGCCTTGCAGGCCTGCGGGGACTTGGTGAAGTTGAAGGTCAGGATCGGGAAGCACAGTGCAGCTCGGTCGGCTTGCCGACCGGGCCGATCGGCATGTAGGCGTGGTCCATGTCCTCGGCGATCTCCTTGCTTCGTCGGCGTCCTTGGCGCGCGACGTAGATCGAGATGCCGTTCGAGGTCAGGTGCAGCTCGCCGGCCAGGAAGGCCTTGTTGTTGGACGAGTCGTTCCAGGACGCCGTGCCGGGGATGAAGGTCTCGTAGAGCTCCTTGACGTATTCGAGCGCCTTCGCGGTCTCGGGCGAGTTGATGATCGACCTTGTCGTTCTTGTCGACGATGTTGCCGCCGTGGGCCCACAGCGCCCAGTGCAGCCAGGTGTTGGCGTCGCCCGAGGCGTGGCCGAGCGCGAAGCCGGCCGGCGTGTTGTTCTTCTTCAGCGCCTTGCAGAGCTCGAGGAAGCCCGCGGTGTCCTTCGGGAACTCCTTGAAGCCGGCCTTCTCCATCGAGGACATGCGATAGTTCATCAGGCCGCCGGTGGTCGCGACCGGAATGCCGATCCACTTGCCGTCGGACTTGCCGTAGGCCTCGGCGGCCGGCGTCCAGCCGCCGTACTTCTTGCCGAGATAGTCGGCGACGTCGGTGACGTCGAGGCACTTGTCCGGGAACAGGTGCGGCAGCGAGTAGAGGCCCCACACCATGTCGAGGCCCTGGCCGGTATTGGCGGCGACCGAGGCCTTCGGCTGGATGTCCTCGAAGGACTTCGTTGGTGACGATGACCTCGACGCCGGTCGCCTTGGTGAAGGCGTCGACGATCTTCATGAACGCGTCGTCTTCGGCCTGGACGAAGCGCTTCCAGCGCATCAGGTTGAGCTTGGCGCCGCTTCCGGCTTCCAGGGCGCGGCCTGCGCCCAGGCCTTGGCGAGTCGAGCAGCTGCCGGCCGCGAGCGCGCCGGCGGCGGCGGCGGCGGTCGCGCCCTTGCAGCAACGTGCGGCGATGTGATGATTGGTCATGGTCGTTTCCTCCTGGATTGCTGGTTTCTTGCGTAGGCGTTGACAGTCGGTTCAGGCCGCTTGCCGGTCTCCGCATCGAACAGATGGACGAGATGCGGCGTCGGGCGTGAGCCGGATCTTCTCGCCCGGCTTGAACGGTGGCGCTCGCGGAACACGCGCGACGATTTCCTCGCCGCCGACGGGCGACGACCTGGGTCTCCGAGCCGGTCGGCTCGACCACCACGACTTCGGCCTCGAGCGCCGTCGTCGGCGAGCGCGAGATGCTCGGGCCGCATGCCGTAGACGACCGGCCGGCCGTCGCGCGCCGCCGGCGCGCCGGCCAGCGGCAGCGCGATGCCGCCGCTCGGCCTCACGAAGCTGCGGCCGTCGGCCTTGATCGTGCCCTTCAGGAAGTTCATCGCCGGCGAGCCGATGAAGCCGGCGACGAACAGGTTGTCGCGGCCGGTCGTAGAGCTCGAGCGGCGCGCCGATCTGCTCGACGATGCCGTCGTGCATGACCACGATCTTGTCGGCCATGGTCATGGCCTCGATCTGGTCGTGCGTGACATAGACCGTCGTGGTCTTCAGCCGCTGGTGCAGCTCCTTGATCTCGGTGCGCATCTGCGACGCGCAGCTTGGCGTCGAGGTTGGACAGCGGCTCGTCGAACAGGAACACCTGCGGATCGCGCACGATGGCGCGGCCCATGGCGACGCGCTGGCGCTGGCCGCCGGAGAGCTGGCGCGGATAGCGCTCGAGCAGCGGCTCGAGGCCGAGGATCTCGGCGGCCTTCTGCACCGCGCTCGTCGATCTCGGCCTTGCGGCGCGCTCGCGCAGCTTCAGCGAGAAGCCCATGTTGTCGGCGACCGTCATGTGCGGATAGAGCGCGTAGTTCTGGAACACCATGGCGATGTCGCGCTCCTTCGGCGGACGTCGTTGACGACGCGGTCGCCGATGCGGATCTCGCCGCCGGTGATGTTCTCCAGCCCGGCGATCATGCGCAGCAGCGTGGACTTGCCGCAGCCCGACGGGCCGACCAGCACGACGAACTCGCCGTCCGGATCGGATGTTGACGCCGTGGATGACCTGGGTCGTGCCGAAGCCTTCCGCACGTCGCGGATCTCAACCGACGCCATTCTATCCTCCCAAGTAAAGCTACGAGCCAGGCTCGTTTTTGCTTTTGCCCCGACTATGGCACGCTCTCGCGCCGTTGCCGAGTTAGGGCAACGTATACATTGATATTTGCGGCGAACAAGCTACTTTCATCGCACCCTGCCGGCGCAAATCTTTCAACGTGGAATTGTCGTGAATGGACGGGAGCTCGAGCCGTAGGGCGCAATAGGCGAAGCCGTATTGCGCCGCCGGCGGGCGGGAGAGTCAGGCGGCATACGCTTCGCCTATTGCACCCTACGGTTCCCCGGCTCCACTCAACCCGCCGACGACCTCGGCCTTCTCCAGCACGGCGTGGAGCAGCACGTTGCCGCCGGCCGTCGCCCACTCGGGCGTCATGTTCTCGGCTTCGTTGTGGCTGATGCCGTCGATGCAGGGCGTGAAAATCATCGCCGTCGGCGCGACCCGTGCCATGTAGACGGCGTCGTGGCCGGCGCCGGACGTGATCTCGCGTGCGACAGGCCGAGCTTCTTCGCCGCGTTGCGGACGGCGGCGACGCACGCCGCCTCGAATGGCTGCGCGGGAAATACGACACCTGCTCGAGGTCGATCTGAGCCACGCTCGCTTCGCGACGATCTCGGCGATGCCTTCTCGCAGCGCCGTCCATCGACGTCAGCGTCGCCGTCGGGATGGCGGAAGTCGACGGTGAGGAACACCGAACCCGGAATGACGTTGCGCGAATTCGGGTAGTACTGGATCATGCCGCAGGTGGCACAGGCCGTCCGGCTCATGATCGCGGCCGATGCGGTTGACCAGCTCGACGATGCGGGCAGCACCGAGCAGCGCGTCCTTGCGCCGCTCCATCGGCGTCGGCCCGGCGTGGCTTTCGACTGCCGGTGATGTTGATCTCGTACCAGCGCTGGCCATTGGCCGCGGTGACGATGCCGATGTCGATCCCTTCCTCCTCCAGGATCGGGCCCTGCTCGATGTGCAGCTCGAAGAACGCGTGTACCGGCCGCCCGCCGACCGCCTCAGAGCCTGCATAGCCGATGCGGTGGAGCTCGGCGCCGATCGTCTTGCCCTCGATGTCCTTGATCGGCAGCGCGATATCGAGCGGGAAGACGCCCGCGAACACGCCGGACGCGATCATCGCCGGCGCGAAGCGCGAGCCCTCCTCGTTGGTCCACATGGCGATCTCGATCGGATGCCGGGTCTTGATGTCGAGGTCGTTCAGCGAGCGCACCACCTCGAGCGCGGCCATCACGCCGAGCGCGCCGTCGAATTTGCCGCCGGTCGGCTGGGTGTCGAGATGGCTGCCGACCATCACCGGCGGCAGCTTGTCGTCGGTGCCCGGCGCGGCGGGCGAAGATGGTGCCCATCCTGTCGACCTTGATCGTGCAGCCGGCCGCCTTGCACCAGTCGCGAACAGATCGCGGCTCTGCTTGTCGAGATCGGTCAGTGTCAGCCGGTTGACGCCGCCCTTCGGCGTCGCGCCGATCCTGGCCATCTCCATCAGGCTGTCCCAGAGCCGTGCGCCGTCGATCGCGAGATTGCTGTCTGCGAGCATGTCTAAAGTCTTTCCGATTGCACGGCGCGCGTCTGCTGCCAATGCGGCCTAAGCCCTCTTGTCGACAAGCCGAGGATGCCCGACGCCCCGCATGCATGACATCATTGCGCCTCTCGAGCCGCGGCGACGGCAATCGCACGCCTTGCGGGGATGGCGAGATGGTCTGGCGGCGTTGGGGCTGCGCGCAGCGCCGGTCATGCTGGTGCATGGCGGCTCGGGATCCTGGACGCATTGGATCAAGTTCATTCCGGCGCTGATCCGCATACGAGGTTTGGGCGGGCGACCTGCCGGGACTCGGCGACAGCGCCATGCCGCCGAAGCCGCATACGCCCGAAAGTTCGGCCGGGTGCGGCCAGGCATCCGGCAGCTGATCCCGGCGGAGCGGCGGCCGCATTCGTGGCCTTCTCGTTTGGCGGCCATGTCGCACGTTTGCGCGATCGAGCTCGGCGATCACGTCGCTCGTTCACCATCTCGGGCTGCTCGGCGCTGGGTCTGAATGCGGTGCCGGGATTTCCCAAGGAGCGCACGTCGATGACGCGGCGGAGCGGGACGGTGCACCGCCACGTGCTCGACATGCTGATGATCTCCGAGCCCGACCGCATCGACGACTCGCCATCGCGCTGCAGGCCGCCAACGTGCGCCGCGCGCGCTTCCGCAGCCGCGAGTTCGCGTTGACCGACCAGGTGCGCCGACTCGCGCACATCCATGTGCCGCTGCGCGCCATCTGGGGCGAGCAGGACGTGCTGGCGAAGCCGAACCTCTACGGCGCTGTTCGACGTGCTGCGACTGCACCAGCCGAACCTTGTCACGCGCGTCGTGCCCGATGCCGGGCACTGGTCGATGTACGAGAACGCACCCGCATTCAACGCGGCACTGCTTGAGCAGTTGGCTGCTGAGCCAAACTGACTTTACTTCACCCCCAACAGCTCGACGTCGAACATCAGCGTGGCGTTGCGGCGGAATGACGCCGCCGGCGCCGCGCGCGCCGTAGCCGAGCTCCGGCGGAATGATCAGCGTGCGCTTGCCGCCGACCTTCATGGTGGCGACGCCCTCGTCCCAGCCGGCGATGACCTGGCCGCGCCGATCGGGAACTCGAACGGCTGGCCGCGGTCGACCGAGCTGTCGAACTTCTTGCCCTTGGCGCCGTCCTCATAGAGCCAGCCGGTGTAGTGCATGACGCAGTCTGGCCGGTCTTGGGCGAGCGCCGGTGCCGACCTGCTGTCGGTGATCTGCAGGCCTGAGGCTGTGGTCATGGGCTTTCCGATCGTCTAGCGGTCCAACCGTGCTTATGACGTCCGGCACCTGGATTTCAAGGTCATTTTGCCGCCCGCGTTGCAATCGCACCCTGGAACCCCATATGCCGCAAAACAAGGAGACCTCCATGAGCCACTACGAATCGCCGTCGTCGTCGGCAGCCTTCGCCGCGACTCGTTCAACCGCAAGCTCGCGAACGCGCTCGCGAAGCTGGCGCCGGCCGACTTCTCGTTCGAGCAGCTCGAGATCGACGACCTGCCGCTCTACAACCAGGACGACGACGCCAACCGTCGCCGCAGGTGAAGCGGCTGAAGACCGAGATCGCGGCCGCCAAGGGCCTCCTATTCGTCACGCCGGAGTACAACCGCTCGATCCCGGGCGTGCTCAAGAACGCCATCGACCACGCCTCGCGCCCCTACGGCCAGAACGCCTGGGCCGGCAAGCCGGCCGGCGTGATCGGCGTCTCGGTCGGCGCCATCGGCACGGCGCTGGCGCAGCAGCACCTGCGCAACGTGCTCGCCTATCCTCGACGTGCCGACGCTCGGCCAGCCGGAGGCCTTCATCCAGGCCAAGGACGGCCTGTTCGACGCCGACGGCAGCATCGGCGCCGGCAGCCGGAAGTTCCTGCAGGGCTGGATGGACCGCTACGTCGCCTGGGTGAAGCAGCACGCAGCCTGATACGTCAATGGCTGACAGCGGCGACGCGCCGTCAAATCTGGCCGCCGTCGCCCCAGGTGTCGAGCAAGGCAAGGTAGGCCTGGATCCTCGTAGCGCGCGAGCAGGAATGCCGGCGCGTAGGCCGGCAGCGCGTCGCCGATGACGTGGCGGGCGATGAGGTCGCCGCCGGCGCACGACGCCATGATGCCGAAGCCCGAGAAGGCGCAAGAGACGTAGACGCCCTCGACGGCAGTCGGCCCGATCAGCGGCCGGTTCTCGCGCGTCTTGATGTAGTAGCCGCCGTCGACATAGGGACGCGACGCCGCGTCGACGTAGGCCTTGCAGCGCCGGCACCATGGTCGACATGCCGCGCAGCGCGATCTCGCCGTAGTGCGTCGTCGCTCGGGCAGCGGGAACACGACGTCCGCCGGCGTGTTCTCGTAGTTGAACAGCACCAGCAGCGTCGTGGCCGCGCCGCCGCCGTCGGGCCGGCCGTGCGCGCCGCCGGGAAACGGCTCGGTCAGCCAGCGCGTGCCCGCGTCCGCGGCGAGCATCGCGCGCTCCTCCTCGCTCCAGGGCAGCCGCTGCTCGTCGAGCCAGATCAGCATCGGCGCGGCGCGCGGCACGACGCCGAGCGTGTCCGGGAAGCTGATCTTGAGTGCCGCTCGGCGAAGACCGGCAGATCGATGCCGAGCAGCGCGGCCATCGCCTTCAACATCGGCCCGGCGGCGAGCACCAGATGCGTCGCCTCGAGCGACTGCGCGCTCGCCGCCGCTCGAGCTGACCGCGCGCACGCGACCGCCGCTCGTCTCGACGCCGCGACCCTGCCGCGCAGCAGCCGACGCCGCGCTCGCGGGCCGCCTCCAGCATCGTCATGCCGAGCTGCTGGGCGCTGAGCCAGCCGGCGCGGCGCGCGTGCGCGACGACGCTTGGTCTCGGGCGCGAGTAGGGAAATGCCGGCGGATGAGGCTCGGGTCGGTGATGATGTCGGCGCCGGTCAGCGGCGAGTCGAAGCCGCGCTCGGGCGACGGCCTAGGTAGCTCGTCGGCGCCGTCGTGAATGCGCACGGGGCCGGCGCCGTGCGCCTCGGCGGACGCCATGTCGTGCAGCAAGGCGCCTTGCCGGCATCGGCGGAGGCGAACAGGTAGCCGCGCCGGTTCATGTTGATGCGGTTTCCGGTCGCGCGCGCGATGCTCTTCCAGCAGGTCGATGCTGCGGTTCATGTAGGCGGTCATGGCGGTCGGGCCCGGCCACCAGTTGCGGTAGGCCTCGGTCGACTTGTCGGTGGTCAGCGAGAGCGGGTTGCTCCGCCTCGACCAGGACGACATCCTCGCAGCCGTGGACGACGGCGAGGTGGTAGGCGGCGGCGATGCCGGCGATGCCGGCGCCGCAGATGACGATGCGTGGCGAAGTGGAGTGTGCCATGAACTGGGTCTGGGCCTTCAGGAGTGTGGTGGCCGGCGGCGCCGTGATTTGCCGATGAGGATAAGCCGAGGAAGGTTACGGGTCTACGGCTGGCGTCAACCAGACCCAACCGCGCACGCTGTGGGGCCCAAGCGACCCGAGCGTTGGTCTGCTCAGGGTCAGTCTGATCAGCGGGGCGGCCCATTCGATATCGCTCTCGCAAGCGAGTCATCGATCAGACGATTGATTAAAGCCATTTGTTCGGTCGCTTTCCGGCAATTTACGGCCGGCACACTATCGGGATGACAGGATTTGGCTAACTGGCGTCGTAAGCGCCGCAGAGCTGTGACGCTGAGACCCGGCTGGAGTACAAACGGCTTGATTATGCCGTGGTCCACGTCTTGATCCACGCTTCGTTCTGTTGGACGTTCATCGTCGTAGGCGCGCTTTATATGCACCCACTTACGCGCGGAATCGTCAGCTTTGGTCACGTTTAGAAATGCGTGCCACCGGAACCGGACTTGCACAGTAGGCGGACTTGGTGCGGCTTCGCGGCGCACAGCGGAGAGCACCTCTTCAAAAGTCGGCTGAACATGCACTTGGCGACACTCACTCGGGATCGGTTCATCGAGTGTTCCACAGAAATGCTAAAGAATAGCTCAATGTTGCCATGGGCGTCGTCGGCGAGCTTTGCACAAGGAGACCCAGCCACCAATGCAGCGCCCAGAGACTCATCGGAGCAAGAGACGATTGCTTCAATATTATCGGATATGATGTTCGCTGGATAAGACGTCCCACTAACTATGGGCCGTAGCATGAAGCAGTCTGTCCAGCCGCTGAGCGGCGTTCGAAGGTCGAGATTTCGGCTTCGACTGGCACAGGAGCTATGCATGCGACGATCACTCGACGTCCTAATCTGCCTTACGGCCTGGTCAACATTCATTTGGCTGATGAGGCCGAAGCTTTCTCGGTCACTTGCGCCGGTTCTTGTCCGTCGGCGAGCGCGCCTGCTCACCGCCGCGGTTGTCCGTCGGAATTGGTCTAATACCGTCGAGCCAAAATTCTGACCTGTCCTCGAAGCGATACGCCAAAAGGCTCGACGGTATCCGCGCGCAGGGTTGGCGTGGCGGCTGCGCGCAAACAAAAAAACGAATACCGACGAGTAATTTTTGACCACCGGTCAAAAATTCTGCTCGGCGGTCATAAGGTGGCGTTGTCCCTTTTGGACCGCTTGATTCATCCAGCCTGCGGTTCAGCCTTGGACAGCGGGAGTGAAGCCGCGCAAGCCCGACAAGCGCATATTTCTTCCGTACTCCTAGTGACGCTGAAATCCGAATCAGAAGTGCAACATCCACGCAAGCTTCGTGTGCGATTGGACGGCTTCGGGTCAAAAGCAGCCACTCTCTCACCAGCACAAATTTGCCTGCGTCCCCACTCACGCGCACAATTCCACTCGACACCATGTGCTGAGGGGCCGCCAGCCGGCGGCGACCGCAGGCCACCCCCACCTCGCCCCGCTCTACCGCAACCCATCCGTGCCCTTGATCTCCTTCACCGTCAGCCCGCCGATGCGGGGCCCGCGGCACGGCCGCTGTCGGTGACGACGATGGCGACCAGGATCTCATTGGCGCGCGGCGCGTCGGCGAGCCGCACCTCCATTGCGTCGAAGTGGCTGCGCACGTAGGCGGCGTCCTTGTGGCCGAGCTCGACGTCGATCGGCGCGCCCATCGCCGCCCATCTTCTTCGCCGACGGAATCAGCGCCGCCCCCTTCCCCGCAGCGCCGCGCGTACCGGCGTGCCGAGCTTCGGATGAAGGATCGCGGCGGCATGCTCGAGCTCGCCGTTCTCGCCGACGAGCATCGCAGCCTCGCCGTAGCTCCCGGCGCCGCGGCTTCTTCGATGCCCAGCGCCGCCACCGCCCGCTTCGTCAGCAGGCCGCCCAGCTCCCCGCCGATCGCGATCAGCGGCGACAGGTCGTCGACCCGCTTGCCGGCGAACGGATTCTCGATCACCGCGATCGCCGCCGCCTTCCGCGTCGGCGGTGCGACCGGCTGGCTGGCTCCGCGGCAGGTTCCTCGACGGTCACGACGATCTTGCGGATGATGGCGGACATGGCGGCTCCTCACACCGAGAGATACTTCTCGCGGATGCTAGCGTCCCGGTCGAGCTCGGCGCAGCGTGCCGTCGCAGCGCACGTGGCCTCTCTCCATCACCTCCGCCCGGTCGGACCCCCCTGCGCGCGAAATGCAGGTTCTGCTCGGCAACACCGTCGTCCCTGCGGCGCTTCAGCGCCTGCACCGCCCCCTCGATCGCATCCACGATCACCGGCGCCAGCCCCTCCGACGGCTCGTCCAGCAGGATCGCCCGGATTACCCATCAGCGTGCGCGCGATGGTCAGCCTTTGCTGTCGCCGCCCGACATCTGTCCGCCGGGGCGATCCCGCATGCGGCCGAGGTTCGGAAACACTCGAAGAGCTCGTCGTGCGTCCAGCGCCAATCCATCACGCGGCGGCCATAGGCCGACCTCCAGGTTTTCCATGACGTCCAGATGGGCTGAAGAAGCAGGCTGAAATCCGGCGCGTGACAGATGCCCCGCCGCGCGATGGCGTGGGTTGCGAGCCGATCAATCACGACACCTTCAAACCGCATCTGGGCTTCCACGCGCGGCACCATCCGCATGATCGCCTTCATGGTGGTCGATTTGCCGGCGCCATTGCGGCCGAGGAGTGCGACCACCTCGCCCGGTGCAACCTGGAAGCCGACGTCGAACAGAATTTCTGCGCCGTTGTACCAGGCTTCAGGTTTTGCACTTCGAGCACGTCATGGATCGTTTGCCTCACCCAGCCGATGCTGAGGCACGCGAACCAAGATAGACTTCGCGCACCTCTGGGTTGGATCGTACCTCGGCCGGCGCACCATGGCGATCAGTCGCCCGCGGTTCATGACGAGAACGCGGCTGACATGGCCGGACACCACATCGTGTCGTGCTCGGTGAACAGAACCGCGGTGTTGTGCTCCCTCGCCATCCGGGCAGCGAGCCGCATGAGTTGGTTACGCTCCTGCGGCGCCATGCCGGCGAATGGTTCATCCATCAGCAACAGGCGGGGCGCATTGGCGAGGGCGATCGCAAGCTCGATCCGCTTGATATCGCCATGCCAATTCGCCGCATGTGCTTTCCGCCTGGGCCGCCATGCCGATCAACTCAAGCAAGGAACGCGGCGAGTTCGTGCGTCCCTGCGACCGCGGCGAAACAATCCAAGTGTTCCGGCGTGCGACATCAATGCCACCTCGACGTTCTCGGCGACGTTCAGCGACGGAAAGGTCGCCGCGATCTGGAACGTGCGGCCGACGCCCATGCGCCAAAGTGCGCGCGCCTCAAGCCCGGTCACGTCTCGACCATCGAGCGACACGCGGCCGCCATCCGGCTTGATCTGGCCGTTGAGCATGTTGAAGGTGGTGGTTTTGCCGGCCCCGTTGGGTCCGATCAAGGCAACCAACTCGCCAGCCGCACATCGAACGAGACCCCGCGCACTGCATGCACGCCGCCGTAGGCCTTAGCCAGATCGCGCACCTCTAGAACGGCCATGGCTCAACGCCTCCCGATCGGAAGGACAATTGCGCGCAGCGTGCCAACGATGCCGAGTGGAAACAGCACCGTCAGCAGGATGACGGTCAAGCCCAGTACGGCCTGCCAATAGGTAGTCGCGCGCGTGATCCAGTCCTGCCGGCCGATAAACACCGCCGCGCCGACGACCGGCCCGATCAGGGTTTGCACGCCGCCCAGGAGGACCATGACGAGGCCATCCATGGATCGCGGGATCGACAGGCTGTCGGGCGATAGCGACCCCTTCGAGAACACGAACAGCGCACCTGCCAGACCCGCGAACGTGCCGGCCAACGTGAAAGCAATCCATTGAATGCGCCGCGTATCGATACCGATTGCCTCGGCGCGCAGGACGGAATCGCGCGTCGCACGCAAGGCATAACCGAACGGCGATGGGCGAGCGACCACACCGCCAGGATCGCCAGTACGGCAATCGACACCGCAAATACGTAGTAGGAGCGCTTCGATGCCAACCACGCGGGCGGCCACAATCCGACCAGACCATTGGAGCCGCCGGTCACACTGTCCCACTGGAACGCCACCGCCCAGACGATCTGCGCCAGCGCCAGCGTCAGCATGGCGAGGGATACTCCCGACAGCCTGACGCACAGCCAGCCAAATGCCGCCGCGATCAATGCCGCAAAGCCCACGCCGCCAACGATTGCGAACAGCAACGGCGCGCCAGCCTTTGCAAGCACGGCCGCGCCATAGGCGCCGGCGCCGAAGTAGGCGGCGTGCCCGAACGACGCCATGCCGCCATAGCCCATCATCAGTCCGAGGCTGGCGGCGAACAGTGCGAACAGCACGATATCGGTTGCCAGCACCACGGTGAACTGATCGGCCAAGATCGGCACCAATAAAAGAATTGCTGCGAGCGGCGCGAGATACTTGAGATCGCCGCGCCCCAAGCTTTCGAGCGGTGTCGCTGCCAGAGCTGTCTGCCTTTGGAGCGAGGGTTCGGCACCAAACAGCCCCCACGGCTTCCAGATCAGCACCACCGCCATGACGATGAACTCGGCCACCAGCGTCAGCTTCGAAAACGAAATAACGGCACCGCCGAGTTTCACATCGCCGATGCCGATGCACCACGCCTTCACGACGCTGACGATAATCGCGGCAACATAGGCGCCGGGAATGCTGCCCAATCCGCCGACGACAGTCACTACGAACACGTCGGCGATGACCCCGAGATCCATCGTCAAGTTAGCGGGCTCGCGCGGCATCGACAGCGCACCGCCCAAGCCGGCGAGAAACGAGCCGAGCGCGAACACCGTCGTGAACAGCACGGCCTGATTGACGCCAAGGGCAGCTGCCATCTCGCGATCCTGCGTCGCCGCGCGGACAAGAGTTCCCCAGCGCGTCCGCGTCAGAAGCAACCAGGTCGCGGCCAGGAACAGTGGCCCGATGAAGATCAGCAGCAGGTCATAGCTCGGCACTTGCCGGCCAAGTATCTCGATCGCGCCTTTGAAACCCGGCGCCTTTGGTCCGAGGATATCGTCCGGCCCCCAGATCCAGAGCGCGGCGTCCTTGATCACCAGCACGATGCCGAACGTCGTGATCAACTGCAGCAGTTCGGGCGCGGCATATATTCGCTTCAAAATCACCAGCTCAATCAGCACGCCAATCAGCGCGACGATCAGCGCCGCCGCGATCGCGCCACCCCAGAAGCCGAGCGCGCCGCCGAGCTTGCCGGCGATCGTCGCCGCGATATAGAGCCCTAGCATGTAGAGCGAGCCGTGCGCGAAATTCACGATCCGCGTCACGCCGAAGATCAGCGACAGCCCAAGCCCGACCAGGAACAGCAGCGACGCGCTTGCCAGGCCGTTCAATGTCTGGATCAGGAAGGAGGAGAGCATCGTCACCAACGGTTGGTGGAAAAAAATCCGGCGCCACAATTCCCTCCGTCATCCCCGCGAAGGCGGGGACCCAGTCAGACATCCACACGGAGAACTCGCGGAAGCTTGTCTGGGTTCCCGCCTTCGCGGGAATGACGTCACTGGGTGGGTTGTCGCCGACGAGCGGCCGGCAGGCGACACTTCAATTAATTCGCCGGACGCTTGGCTTTGACGACGTCGTCGCTCGGCAGATGCTTTTCACCGGGCTCGTAACGCCAATCGACCATCACGCCCTTGCCGTCCTTGACCGCGAGGCGACCGACATAGGCCCCCATCGTCGATTGGTTGTCCTGGGTGCGATAGGTGACCTTGCCGAACGGCGTCATCACGTCGAGCCCGGCCATCGCCGCGACCAGCTTCTCGGTGTCGGTACCGCCGGCCTTCTTCAGGGCCGCGGCAATAGTCTGGATCGCGGAATAGCCGACCACCGAACCGAGCTTCGGCTGTTCGTTGTACTTCGCCTTGTAGGCATCGAAGAACGCCTTGTGCTCCGGCGTCGCGATATCTGCGGCCGGATAGCCGGTGACGTACCAGCCGGCCGGCGTCTCATCCTTCAGCGGGTCGAGGTATTCCGGCTCGCCGGACAGCACGGAAAACACCGGCATATCCTTAAAGATGCCGCGCGTCTGGCCCTCGCGCACGAACTTCGCCAGATCGGCACCGAAGGTGACGTTGAAGATCGCGTCCGGCTTGGCGTCGGCGACGGCCTGCGCCACCGCGCCGGCGTCGATCTTGCCGAGCGGCGTCGCCTGCTCGGTGACAAACTCGACATCCGGTTGCGCCGCCTTGATCAGTGCCTTGAACGAGGCAATCGCCGAGGTGCCGTATTCGTAGTTCGGGATAGACCAGCGCCCACCGCTTCTTCTTCAGCTTGGCGGCATCCGCCACCAGCATCGACGTCTGCATGTAGGTCGAGGCACGCAGGCGATAGGTATACTTGTGGCCGTTCTCCCACACGATCTTGTCGGTCAGAGGCTCGGCGGCAACGAACAGCATCTTGCGCTGCTTGGCGAAATCCGAAATCGCCAACCCGATGTGAGACAGGAACGAGCCGGTCAGCAGTGCCACGTTCTCGCGGCTGGCCAACTCCTCGGCCACGCGCACCGCATCACCCGGCGTGGCGTTGTCGTCGCGCGAGATCACTTCCAGCTTGGCGCCGTTGATGCCACCCGCCGCATTGATCTGCTCGACCGCCAGCTCCCAACCCTTCTTGTAGGGTTCGAGGAACGCCGGCTGCGCCTTGTAGCTGTTGATCTCGCCAATCTTGATCGTGCCCTGCGCCATCGCGCTTGTGCCAGCCACGGCGAGCGCCGTCGCCAGGCTGATCATTCGGGTCAGTCGAACCATTGCTTCCGTTCCTCCTCAAGCCGCCACGGCCGCCGGTGCTTTCGCACCGACCACCACCATTTCACCCTGCAGCTGAATGTAGGCTGCAATGATGTGCTTTTGTCCAAATATTTCCACTGCGCGAGCGTGACCGGCGCCGAGTGCGCGGGCGCGGGCCTCGGGCGACAACCGACCAACTGCAACCGTCACCAACAGATCGCCGAGATCACTATCATCCTTGACCTCGCGGGCCGGACGACGCTCGATCACCGGATCCTCGATATTGACGGCATTGGCGATCATGGTGGCGGCGGCGTCGGCAGTGGCGGCATCGCCGGCGAGAACGGTAACCGCGTCGGCGATACCGAGCGATTGCGAACGCCCGCGCCAGCCCGACGTCGCAATGCCGCCGATACCGTCGCCTGCACCAATGGTCACCCGCGCATCGATGCCGGGCAACGCCAGATCACCGACCACGCCCGCAGTGAAACGTTCACCTGGCGTCAAGTGCAAGGCGATGTCGCCGCCGTTGTTGACGTAGGCGCGCCGCAGTGGAGCCGCTTGCAACATCTTCTCCAACACATGATCGGCGACGCTGCCGGCAACCGCCGCCATCGGCGTAATGAACCGGTCGCGATAGGGCCAGACCGCTGCATGCATGCGGCGCGCGACGGGATGATTTCCCTTTCCCCGCCACTACGGGGGCGAGGGTGAGTGACCCTCGTACGCAACAGCGCCAATTCGGCGACCAATGCCGGCAGGATGCCCGGAAACGCTTCGACCGCCGACGCAATATGCCTTTTCAACCCGAGCTCGCTTCGCCATCGGCGCCGATGATCAGGTCGATTGGGCCGTGCTGCAGATACAGCCGGTTGCCTGCGATCAGCCGCACCGAGGCCGTCATCCGCGCTCTCCCGACAAGTGCACGACATCGCTGCGCGCCTTGACCGATTCGAGGGTGACCACTTGATCCATATGGCCGCCCATCTCGGCATAGTCCGACAGCCGCAGCGTGAATTCCATCGGGAACACCAGCGCCGGCGTCGGTACATAGCCGGCCGACTTGTCTGGCATCGACGCCACGTCGACCATCACGGTGATGCCGCCGCCGGGCCAGACGTAGGCCGGCGCACCGCCGCAAGTGACGCGGGTCAACCGATCCTTCACCGACTTCGTCAGTCGCACCGGATTTTCGGTGACGCCGGCACGCAGGCTACCGCCGGCGCCGCCCATGAACAGCACGGTCGACAGCGCCGGTTCGCAATTCTCGGCGATGCGTTCGACAAGCTTGGTGATGGCGATGGGCGGGTCGGCCTGACGCGGAATCGAGCGCCTCGTCGAGCACGTACCAGCCGTGATGCTCGCCGGTGGTCGAGACCATGAACAGCCGCATGCCCGGCCACGCCGTCTTGGCATCGAAGCCCTTGATGATTTCGAGTGGGTCCTTGAGATTTGTGCCGCCCCAGCCGAGGCCCGGCTCCGCCACCTTGAAGTAGCGGCCCGGCGTCGATTTACGGCCACGGATCTTCAGTCCGGAGGGACGCACGTCGAGCAGTCGGCCGGCCTGATGTTCGGTGAACACGCCGGTGATGTGCTCGTCGACGACAACCACTTCGTCGGCGAGCCCCAACCATTGCTTGGCGAAAATCCCCGTGACCGCCGAGCCGCAGCCGACCCGCATACGCTGTTCCGCAGCGCCGTCGATGATCGGCGCGCGGTTGGCCTGCACCACCACTGTCGAACCGCCATCGATGACGAGTTCCACTGCTTCCTTGTTGCAGAGCTTCATCAGGGCATCGCAGGTGACGTTGCCTTCGGCCTTCGAGCCGCCGGTCAGATGATGCACGCCGCCGAGCGACAGCATCTGCGAGCCGTATTCGTGCGTAGTCACATGGCCGATCTGTTCACCACCGACGCGCACCGCAGCTGTCTCAGGACCGATGAAGCGGTCAGTATCGATCTTCACCTTGACGCCGCAGTAGCTGAAGATGCCTTCGGTCACCACCGTGACGAAATCGACGCCCTGTACTTGGCTCGACACGATGAACGGCGCCGGTTTGTAGTCGGGATAAGTGGTGGTGGCGCCGACACCGGTCACGGTCACCGCCGGCCCGCGAAAAATAGTGCCGTCCCAATCCTGCTCGCGATCGAGAAAGCGAACCGGCTGCTGTCCTTGCGACACCGCATGGTCAAGCAGCACCAGCGGATCGGTGCGGACCAAGTTGCCATCGACGTTGCCATAGCGATCGCAGGCGCCGGTCTTGCCACGACGAATCCGGCAGAGCACCGGGCAGGCGTCGCAGCGGATCGGTTCGTCGGTTGTTGCCGTATCGCTCATGGCCCGCGTCCCTCTTTCGCGCGCAGTGCCTCGCGCAGCCTATGCGGCAATACCGGCACCTTTTGCACGCGAACGCCGCAGGCCTTGAATATGCCACCGAAAATCGCCGGCGCGGTCGAGATCAGCGCCGGCTCGCCGACCCCCTTGGCGCCAAACGGCCCGTCGACGGCCGGCGCCTCGATGATGATGCAGGTCATTTCCGGCATGTCGCCGACCGTCGGGATCAAATAGTCATGCAGGTTCTCGGTGCGGCCTGGAATGAACTCTTCCATCAGCGCTAGGCCGAGCCCTTGCGCGATACCGCCCTGGATCTGCCCTTCTACCTGCTGCGGATTGATGGCCCGGCCAACATCATGCGCGGCGGCAATTTTCAAAACGCGCGTGAGGCCCAACTCAACGTCGACTTCGACCAGCGCCACCTGGGTTGCGAAGCCGTAGCAGGCATAGGGGTTACCCTGACCGTTCGCATCGAGCGGCGTGGTAGGCGGATCGAAGCGGCCGCTGCCCATTAACGGTGTATCGAGTCGGCAGCGGTGGGTTGTCGACAACGTCGCGATCGAGATTTCGCCACCCTCGATTGCAAAACGCACTGAGGCATCCTCGACGAGGTCGCTCGGCGCGCCGGCCAACGCGAACAATTGCCGCCTGAGATCGAGCGCCGCGAGTTGGCATGCGCGGCCGGACACGAACGTCTGTCGCGATGCACTCGTCTTGCCGGCGTCAGGCGTCAAACCGGTGTCGCCCGAGACCAACCGGATGCTTGCCACTGGGACACCGAGCGCATCGGCGGCAATCTGCACCATGATGGTGTTCGAGCCCTGACCGATATCGACCGCGCCGCTGTAGAGCGTCACCACACCTGCCGACGTCGATGCCGACCCGCATCTCGGATGGGTTCGACAGCGACGTATTGCCGATGCCGTACCACGAGCAGGCGATACCGACGCCGCGTCTCAGGATTGTGGAACCTGAGTTAAAGGTATCGGCCTGCGACGTCCAATCGCGCCAGTAAGTCTCCACCGCATCAATCGATTCGACAACGCCGACCGAGCGATCAAGAACTTGCCCAGTCGTCGTAACATTGCCAGCGCGCAATGCGTTGAGACGACGAAACTCCAGCCAGTCCATGCCGAGTTTGTCGGCCAGAATATCCATTGCGGCTTCGCTGGCAATCGCACTTTGCGGCACGCCAAAGCCACGGAATGCTCCAGACGGCGGTGCGTTCGTGAAATAGGCTGTGCCGCGGGTCGATGCGTTCGGCACAACATAAGGACCACTCGCATGCACCGGCACGCGATTGGCGACCGTCGGCCCCCAACTCGCATAGGCACCGGTATCGAGTTCGGCGTGCGACCAAAACCCGGTAAGGCGGCCGTTCGAACCGCAAGTCGCCTTCACCTGCACCCGCGCCGGATGCCGCTTGGTCGAGGCCGCCATGCTTTCGGGCCGCGAATATGCGTAGGCAACCGGCTTGCCGGTTTTCCATGCAGCGAGTGCGACAATTGGATGAACGTTGAGATCGAGCTTGCCGCCGAAACCGCCGCCACAGGCACTCGGGATCAGGCGGATCGCGTCCTTGGGCAAGCCAAGCACGCGTGCCGTCTCGTCACGGTGCTGATATGGCGTTTGGGTCGAGACATGCAGTTCAATCGTATCGCCGCGCCTTATCGCCCAGCCCGCTTCGGGCTCGATGTAGGCATGCTCAACGAAACTCGTCTCGTTGACGACCTCGGCAACATGGGCTGCCTTGGCGAAGGCCGCGTCGATATCACCACACCGCACGCCGCCATCGGCCAAAACGTTCCCGGCACGGTTGGCGTGCAATTGCACCGCGTTCGCTGCCTTGGCGGCATCGATGCCACTGATCGGTGGCAGCGGTTCATAGCAAACGGGAAACGGCACGTTGGCGACCGCCGCGAGCGCAGCCGGCGTTCCGACCAGTGCCGCGACCGCCTCGCCGCGATAGCGAACGTGGCCATCGGCAAAGATCGGCTGATCCTTGATGTCTGGATAGATGCCGTGTCCGTTGTTCGGCACGTCGGCTGCGGTGAGCACCATTATTTCGGGATATCTGGACCTGATCCCGCCGATATCGGCCATCGTGAACGTCGCCCGTGCATGCGGCGAGCGGATCACGCGAACCCGCAGGGCATCAGTCGGCACGGCGTCGTCGCCATAGCGCTCGGTGCCGGTGAGTTTGGCGATGCCATCCACCTTCGCCAGCGACTTTCCGACAGCCGTGCACGAGTCAACGGGGTCCGCCCTTGTGCTCCCGAAGCGGTCAACATCGAGTATCGCCTCGACTATCTTCTGGTAGCCGGTGCATCTGCAAAGTACGCCACCAAGCGCGTCCTCCACCTCCGATTTGGTTGGCTTCGGATTTCGAACCAGCAGGCCGCTCGCGGCCATCAGCATGCCGGGCGTGCAAATGCCGCATTGGGCGGCGCCATGCGCCAAAAATGCTTTCTGCAGCGGAGCGAGGCTACCATCCGCCGCCAGACCTTCGACGGTGATTATCGAAGCGCCAGCGCACTGACCGGCGGCGACCAGGCAGGCGCAAACCTCGCGACCATCCATCAAAACTGTGCAAGCGCCGCAGTCGCCGGCGTTGCAGCCGACCTTGGTGCCGGTGAAACCGAGCGCCTCACGCAAAACATCGGTCAGCCGCGTCGCCGGATCACCGAGGAACTTGCGTGGCGCACCGTTGACTTCGAAGGTGATTGGGGTGGCGGGAGGCATGCGATTCATACCTCGCCCGTGAATTCAGCCAACAACCGGCGCGCAACGACCAACGCCGCCTCACGCCTATAAATGGCATCGGCGCGAACGTCTTCTATTGGCGCAAGTCCCGCCAGATGAGCAGCCGTCGGCAACCGAGCGAGTTCGCTTACCTCCGCGCCAATCACTGCGGCTTCCAACTCCGGCAATCGCATGGCCACCGGCGAACAGGCGCCGAGCGCGAGTGCGGCCTCGACCACCTTGCCGGCATCAATGCGGACAACCGCCGCCCCCATTACCACCGATATCAATTGATACTTGCGTGCTCCGAGTTTGATGTAATGCGAGCGCGCTTGCGGGTGCGGCGCCGGCACCAGCACTGCGGTCATCACTTCGTTGGGCCGCAACGCCGTTCGCCTCGGCCCGACCAGGAACTCCGCCAATGGCATGCTGCGAATACCTTCGAGACTGGCCAACTCCACCGACGCACCGAGCGCCAGCAGCGCCGGGACACTATCAGCAGCCGGAGACGCATTGCACAGATTGCCGGCGATGGTGCCGCAATTTTGGATCTGCCGGCCGCCAACTTCGCGCGCCGTCATCTGCAGCGCGCGGAAAGCCATCGGCAGCGGCGCATCCGCGATTTCGGTCCATGTGACCAGTGCCCCGAGCCGCCATTGACCGACCGTCCGGGTGATACCGCGCAAACAGGCGACCGCGCCAATGTCGAGAATTACGGATGAAGGCGTGATATATGTCGGGTTGCCGACGCGCACGGGCCAGAAATCCGTGCCGCCGGCCAGGATTTCCGCGCCGGCCGCCCGGCATTCGAGCGCATGGGTCAGTGTTGTCGGCCGGAGGTAGATCCCCATGATGTCCTTGTCGGATGGGCGGGTGGTCGACAGGAAGCGTCGCAAGGCGTCCTTCCGCTTGTCAAGGCGGCAGGCGAAAAAGAGCTCACCTTCACCGTGGCAATAGCCCGAATTCGAATTGAACACGCAGCACGATGAGTCCCGACCCACCGAATGGCCGCCAACCCCGAAATCATCGCTGACTACATCATCATCGGCGCCGGTTCTGCCGGTTGCGCGCTGGCGGCACGGCTGTCCGAGGACGGTCGTAATCGGGTGGTCGTAATCGAGCACGGCGGCAGTGATTTCGGACCTCTGATCGCCATGCCGGCGGCCCTGTCCTACCCATTGAACATGCGCAATTACGACTGGGGCTACCGCACCGAAGCCGAGCCACACCTGGGGGGACGGTCACTGGCGGCGCCACGCGGCAAGGTGATCGGTGGTTCGTCTTCGATCAACGGCATGGTCTACGTGCGCGGGCACGACGATGACTTCGATGCCTGGGCCCGGCTGGGCGCCAAAGGCTGGAGCGCACGTGACGTCGCCCCTTACTTTCAACGACTGGAAACATCCCATGGCGGCGAAGCCGGCGTCGCGCGGCACTTCCGGCCCGGTGCATGTCACGCGTGGCACCCTTGCCAACCCGCTGTTCAACGCTTTCATCGACGCCGGCCGGCAAGCCGGTTTCCCGACCACGCCCGACTACAACGGCACTCAGCAGGAGGGATTTGGACCGTTCGACCGGACTATCTGGCAAGGGCGGCGATGGTCGGCCGCCGATGCCTATCTGAAACCCGCGTTGAAGCGACCGAACCTGCGTCTGGTGCGTGGTTTGGCGACACGCATACTGTTCGAAGGCCAGCGCGCCGTCGGGGTCGCGTTCGAGCGCAACGGCCGGCGAAACGTTGCCGTGACCACGCGCGAGGTCATCATCACCGCTTCGGCTTTCAACGCACCTAAACTGCTATTGCTGTCCGGCATCGGTCCGGCAGCCGACCTCAAGGCACACGGCATCGATGTGCTGGCCGACCGGCCAGGTGTCGGACGCAACCTGCAGGATCATCTCGAGGTCTACGTCCAGTACAAGTGCCTCGAGCCACTCACTCTCAACAGTCGCCTCGGACTGTTGTCGAAAGCCAGGATCGGATTGCAGTGGCTGCTGACCGCGACAGGCGACGGCGCCAGCAATCATTTCGAGGCCGGCGCGTTCATCCGCTCGCACCCGACCGTGCCCTACCCCGATGTCCAACTACACTTCCTGCCGGCGGCGATCCGCTACGATGGCTATGCCCCCACCGCTGGGCATGGCTTCCAGGTGCATGCCGGTCCAATGCGCTCGGCGTCGCGCGGCGACGTACGTTTGAAATCGCCCGATCCCCTCGCGGCACCGGCGATCCAATTCAACTACATGTCGGACAATCAGGATTGGGTAGATTTCCGCAATGCCATCCGCCTGGTGCGACGCGTCGTCGGACAACCCGCACTCGCCCGCTTCGCAGGGGCCGAGATATCACCAGGCATCGCCGCGCAATCCGATGAGGAGCTCGATGCTTTCCTGCGTGAGCACATCGAGAGCGCCTACCACCCGTGCGGTACCTGTCGCATGGGCGATGCCGGCGACCCGCAAGCGGTCGTCGATTTCAGCCTGCCGGGTCATCGGGGTTCAGGGTCTACGGGTTGCCGACAGCTCGATTTTCCCGCAGATCACCTATGGTAATCTAAATGCCCCCTCGATCATGGTCGGCGAGAAGGCAGCGGACCATATCCTCGGGCGCATTGCGTCACCAACGATCGAGGCCACAGCTTGAAGCCCGACATCAAAGGCATCCTGTTCGACAAGGACGGCACGCTGCTCGACTATCACCTTAGCTGGGGGCCGCTTAACCAGCGCGTCGCCCTGCACGCCGCCCGGGGGGATCAGGGTCTGGCTGACCGGATCCTCGCCGCCAATGGCTTCGACAAACTGTCCGGCAAGGTCGAGACGGGCTCGCTTCTCGCCGCCGGCAGTACGCACGAGATCGCCTGCGGCTTCATTGCAGCGGGTAGCACTTTTGCACTCACCGAACTCACCGTCGCGATCGACGAGATCTTCCGGTCGGGCGTTGCGACAGTCGTCCCCGTCACCGACCTGCGAAAATTCTTTCGAAGTTTGAAAGCTCGCGATCTCGCGCTCGGCATCGCCAGCAGCGACAGTGAAACAGCCATCCGAATGACCGTCGAGCGTTTTGACTTCGGCGGCGATGTCGACTTCATCGCCGGCTGGGACAGTGGCTTTGGCACCAAACCATCGGCCGGCATGCTCGATGCATTCGCCGCGCACAGCCAACTCGCGCCACGTCGCATCGCTGTTGTCGGCGACAATCTGCACGACATGGAAATGGCCGCCGCCGGAGGGGCCGGACTGCGCATCGGCGTGCTCACAGGCACCAGCAGTCGGTCTGACCTCGAAGCTGCCTGCGACCTTTGTCTCGACAGCATCCGCGATCTCGAAGCAGCTTTGTTCGGCGCTTGATCTTTCATGTGGGCTTGGCTTTGCGCCTGATCATCAAAACCAGCGGCACCGCCAAAGCGGAAGCGATCGTGTACATCACAAATGCGTTGAGATAACCAATCATCGCCGCTTGCCGCCCAATCTCTTTGGCAACCTTTGCGAGACCAGCGACCGAATCGAAATTCCATGCACCCGAGGCCCATGGCAACGACAGCGTTCCGTTGTAGGGATTAATCATCTCCGTCATGCGGCTGTAGTTCGCCCCGGTCGCACGGACAATCTCGGCAACCGACAACGAAATGAAGAAGCTCGATCCAATGTTTCGCAGCAGGTGGAATACGGCCGATGCCTCGGCGCGATCCTTCGGATCCAAAGTGCCAAAAGCCACGACCGACATGGGCACCCAGATGACGCCAACGGCAAAACCCTGCAATGCACTGTTGACCACCAGCATCGGCATGGTGACGTTGAGATCGAATGATGCCATCCAAAATCCAGCGATCGCCAGTAGCGAAAACCCGAGACCCATGCCGAGTCGCGGATCGAGCCTGCCCATGAAGCCTGCCGTCATGAAGCCGATCATCATGCCGGCGCCGCGGCAACCGATTACTTGACCAACGAGTGCATCAGGGAAACCGACATGCTGCTGCAGCAATGGCGGCAGCAACACCATGGGCGTGAAATTCAGCATTCCGTAAATCGTCACGAGCAGGAGACCGATTGCATAATTCCGGTCGAGCAGCAGACGCAGGTTGATAAAGGGCGCCTTCGAGGACAGGCAGTGAACGACAAAAACATAGAAGGCCAGCGCCGACACGACGCACTCGACTATGATTTCGGTCGATTGGAACCAATCGAGCCGCACACCACGAGCAAGCACCAACTGCACTGCCGCCAGCGCGGTGGCCAGCGCGAGAAATCCAGTCCAGTCCAACTGGGCCTTGCCCAAATCGCGGTCGGTCGGCAGCGCCAGGCGCAACAGGACGAATGACAGCAGCCCGAACGGCACCAGCATATGGAATGACCACCGCCAGCTATATGCCTCCGCCAAATACCCGCCAACAACTGGCCCGAATACCGGTGCGACACCGACAGCCATGCCGAATATCGACAGCACCATGCCGTGCTGCGAGCGCGGAAACGTGTTGAGCAGGATCGTCTGTGAAAGCGGCACCACCGGTGCACCCGACCCACCCTGGGCAATCCGCCAGAGCACCAGGATTTCGAGCGACTGGGCCAGTCCACAAAGCAAAGTTGCGACGGAAAACGCCAGGATGCTCCAGACCATCACGGTCTTGGTGCCGAAGCGCCCGGCTAACCACCCGGTCATCGGTGTCACCACCGCGGTCGCCAGGATGTTGAAGGTCATCGCCCAGGCGATTTCATCCTGGGTCGCCGACAAGGCACCCTGCATCTGCGGCAGGATGGTCGAGGTCGTCAGCAGCGCCGTCGAATAAAGCGACGATCCAAGCACCACCGCAACCAGAATGAGGTAGCGCCGGCCCGGTGTCAGACTGTTGGCGTGAGCGTCGGCATCAAGTGGCACGGGTCATGTCCCAGACAATGGTATGTCATGCGATTGTAACCTAGCTTACCAATTGTCCGAGGAGTATGCTTTTTACTGCATGTCAAACCCTGACGATTACATCGGCTTCTTGATCTCGGACGTCGCGCGCTTGATGCGCACAGCGTTCGACCGTCGCGTTCGCACCTTGGGTCTCACCCGAGCCCAATGGATGGTGCTGACACGGCTGCACCGCCACGGCGGCGCATCGCAATCGGAACTGGCCGACATGATGGAGATCGAAAAGGCTTCTGCCGGACGACTGATCGACCGCTTGGAGGCCAAGGGCTGGGTCACGCGACGTGTCCACGCGACCGATCGGCGGGTCAACAGGATCTATCTGACACCAGAGGCCGAGCGCGTTCACAAGCGCATCTGGAAGATAGCCGAAGCAACAGTCGACGATGCTCTCGCCGACTTATCACGCACCGAGGCGGCGCAACTGCGCAAGCTGCTTGCGCGGGTGAAGGGTAAGCTAATCGAGAACGTCGCCGGCCCGCTGCCGCGTGCCCCGAAGTCAAACGGTGCCCAAAGGCCTCGCCGCCAAGTCGCCGTGCCAACGCCAGCGACCGCCCATGACGAACCAGCTGACGACGAGGTCGTCGCGCCATGACCAACACGCCACCCGCAGCAGTGAATGCGCTGAGAGTCGTCCGCGACCGTGTCTGGCGGCGCTATATGCGTGCCATTCTCCTTGTTGCCGTGCCGGCACTTGTCATCATCGCCAGCTTGGCGATGTGGTTGCAGGGCGGGCGCTATGCCTCGACAGAAAATGCGTTCGTGCGCGCCGATATCGCCCAGATCGCCAGCGAAGTGCAGGGCCGGGTCATCGCAATCGCGGTTCGCGAACATGCCCCTGTACGAGCCGGTGACGTGCTCGTGCGTCTCGATCCCGCGCCATATCAGCTGGCCTTCGCCAAGGCCGACGCCGAACTCGACAGCGCGCGCGCCACGGTCGAGCAGGCCAAGGCGAGCCTGCGCGAAACCAAAGGCGACTTCAAGGAAGCCGAAAGCCGACTGAACTTTCTCGAAGCGCAGGTCGTGCGGCAAAAGAACCTTGCGGGTCGCGGCGTGAGCCCAGCGGCGAAGCTCGAACAGGCGGAAAGCGATGCGCTACAGGCGCGGGATCGCGTCGGCATGTTGCGAGAACGGATCACCCGCGTCGAGGCAGCGCTCGGCGGCAACCCGGACAAGCCGACCGACACCTACGCCGTGGTTCGCGAGAAGCGTGCACTGCGCGACCGGGCCGCGCTCGATCTGGGCTATACCGAGATCAAGGCGCCGACGAATGGCGTGGTGGTAAACTTCCGACTGCAACCGGGCGAGCAGATCAAGGCACAGACGCCACTTTTCTCGCTAGTGGCTGATCATCGGCCGTGGGTAGAAGCCAACTTCAAGGAAACCGACCTGACCAACGTCGTGGTCGGCCAGAAGGCCACCATTGTGCTCGACATCTATCCTGATGTCGTTTGGCAGGCGACGGTCGAAAGCATCAGCCCGGCCACTGGCGCCGAATTCGCTATTCTGCCGCCGCAGAATGCCTCGGGCAACTGGGTGAAGGTCGTCCAGCGGCTGCCCGTTCGTTTGAAACTGATCGAACGCTCCGGCGAGCCGCCATTACGCGCTGGCATGACGGCGTCGGTCCATGTCGACACCGGCCGCCAACGCAATCTGTCCTCGATCTTCGGCGGCGGCACTGCAGTGGCGACCACTCGTCCTTGAAATTCATCCGATCGAGCGGATCAGCTTCGTGGTGCCTCTGGCGCCGGCCATCATGAAGCCGAGGTCGCTGCCGGCGAGCACGAGCCTCACGCCCATGCCGATGTACTTGCGAAAGCCTTCCTCGGAATAGTTGCCACCGATGCCGGCCCACTTGCCGTGCTTCCTGCACGCCGCAATCATGCTCTCGAACGCCTTGACCACATCCGGATGATAGAACTGGCCGGGCAAGCCCATCTCCATCGTCAGATCACTGGAGCCGATCAACAGGGCGTCGACCCCCGGCACAGCAGCAATTGCATCCGCGTTGGCGATCGCTGTCGGCGATTCGAGCATGCAGACGATGAGCATGTTGGCATTGATTGTGGCGGCGGCCTCGGCCATCGGCATCGAGGCGAAACCGATCTGCGGCATGGCGCCATAGACGGATCGATGTCCGGCCGGTGGATAGCGCAATTTGTCGACGATCTCGCGTGCTTCCTCGGCCGTGTCAACGTGCGGCATCACGATGCCCCAGGCACCGCCATCGAGCACACGCGTTGCTAGATCGTAACGGCCACGCGGCACTCGAACCAAGGACGAAATACCCGCACCCAGGGCCGCGACCGAAATCTGCGTCGCCATGTCGAGGTCCATGGAGGCGTGCTCAAGATCGACGAACAACCAGTCATAGCCCGAACTCACGCATGATCGGCGCGATGTCGACGGTGCGGGCCTGACGCAAGCCGACACCGATCGCGACCTCACCCTTTTTCAACCGCTCGCGCGTCGGATTGCTGATCAGAGCCATGGGAACACTCCTCGCCTGTGATGATTTTTCGGCACGCTAGCACGGTCGATCCGGCTGTGGCATGCCTCAAGCGCCGGCCTGAGCCGCGTCAAGCGCCGCGTCGACGATATCGAGCGCCGCCAGCATCTGCGGTTCGGAAATTGTGAGCGGCGGCGTCAATGTCAGCACATTGCCCATCGTGGTCTTGAATGACAGGCCACCATCGAGGGCGCGATACATCACCTCCTCAGCGAGGTCATTGGCCGGCGCCTTGCTGTCCCGATCGATGACGAGATCGACGCCGATCAGCAGGCCACGGCCACGCACGTCGCCGATCACACGGTGCTTCTTTTTCATTTCCTGCAGCTTCGCCAACGCTACCGCGCCGACCCGGGCAGCATTCTCGACCAGACGCTCGTCCTCGATGATCTCGATGGTGGTGAGTGCTGCGCGGGCGCTCACGGGGTTCTTCTCGTGCGTGTAGTGGCCGAATGCCCAGTCGCTGCCGTTGTCGAGTTCGGGGCGGGTGATGACAGCGGCAATCGGCAATATCCCGCCACCAAGCGCCTTACCCATCACCAGGATGTCCGGCACCACGCCGTCGTGATCACAGGCGAACATCTTGCCGGTCTTGCCGAGGCCGGTTGGAATCTCGTCGAAGATCAGCAAGGCGCCATGGCGATGACAGGCCTCGCGCACCAACCGCCAGAAGCCCGGCGGCGGCGTATACGGCACTGCGCGGGCCGGTTCGGCAACCACGCAAGCGACGTCACCTTCGCGGCTCAACACGTAGTCGACCATGCGAGCGCACTGGGTATTGCAGATCTCAAGCCGCGGCTGGCCATCTCCATCGACCGGATAACCGAACGGGCAGCGATAGCAGGCGAACGGAGGTGTATGGCTGGCGCCCGCCACCATCGGTGCCGCCGGTCCTGAGCGGAACAGCGTCTCGCCGGACAACGCCGAAGCGCCTGTTCCTGCGCCATGGAACGCATCCCAGAACGACAAGGTCTTGTGCCGACCCGTCGCTGTTCGCGCGATCTTGACCGCGACTTCCACCGCGTCCGAACCACCAGTGGTAAAAAGAACCTTCGACAGATTACCCGGTGCAATCTCGGCTAGCTTGCGGGCGAGCGCCACCGAGGTGTCACAAGCATAGCGTCGTGGCGCGAACGGCAGTGCATCCATCTGATCGGCAATCGCCTTTTTCAGGCGCGGATGGCCATAGCCAATGTGGTGTACGTTGTTGCCGTGGAAATCCATATAGCGGCGGCCGCTGGTGTCCTCGATCCAAATGCCCTCGGCTTTGGCGATGGCATTGAGGCAGGGCGTCGATACCGATTGACGCAAAAAATATCGCTCATCCTCGGCCAACAGCGTGCGTGTATCCTGATCAAGCGCTTTAGCCTGCCACGCGGCGCGCCGACCGGTCAGGTTGGTATCGCTCTCCGATTGCGCGACGTCCTTGTGCGACGACATCATCGAAGCTCCCGAGTTCAGCGCTTGCGCCACGCCTGCAGTCGGCCAAACACGAAGTAATCAATCGCCAGATGTAGCAGCTTCGCCGCGATCGCCGTCAGCACGATGATGGTCGCCATGGCGGCAGCTGCTGCGGTGGTCCCGGCTTCGTCCATGTGGACGATCGAAATCGCCGCGAGCTTAGTATGCGCACCGTACAGGAAGATCACCGCCGATACCGTCGTAAGTGCATTGACGAACATGTAGACCGCGACGTCGAGCACCGCCGGCATGCAGATCGGCAGCGTCACGCGCAGGAACGTCCGCCATACCGGCACTTTCAGCGATGCCGAAACAAACTCGAATTCGTTGTCGATCTGCTTCAGCGCGGTCACAGCCGTAATGTGCGCGGTGGTATAAAAATGCGCGATCGAATTTACTGCCAGCAAAGCCAGGGTGCCGTAGAAAATATTGAGCGGGTTCCACTTGGCGTTGATGAAGAACACGTAGCCAAGCCCCAGCACCAATCCCGGCACCGCCATCGGCAGCATCGCCAGCAAATGCGCGAAGGTGCGCAGCCCACGAAACGTCTGGCCCTTCTCGATCAGATATGCCCCGATGAAAACGATCGCGGTGCCAAACATGGAAGCGAGGCCGGCCATTGAGAGGGATGTCAGATAGGGCCCCCATCCGGCGGGCTCGAAATCACCGAAGCGATAGTTTTTCACACTGAGCGAGAGGTTATAGGGCCAGTAGGTAACAAACGACGCCCACACCGCCACGCCAAGAATGCCGACCACCAGACCGCCGACCACCAGGCAGTAGACCGTGGCGATCAGGTCATTGACCTTGTGCGGCTTCGGCTCCAGCGGCACCGCGCGTGCCGATAGCAACGCGACCTGCTTGCGTTGGATGCGACGATCAACGATGAAGGCAATTACGGCCGGCGCCAACAACACCAGACCCACAACCGCGCCCATCTCGAAATTCTGCTGACCAACCACCTGCTTGTAGGCGTCGGTCGCAAGCACGTTGAATTGACCGCCGATCACCTTGGCGATACCGAAGTCTGTGACAACCAGCGTGAATACGACAAAAGCAGCACTGACGAGGCCATACTTCACGCCCGGAATTGTCACCGTTCGGAACACCCGGAACGAAGACGTGCCAAGCGCGTCCGCCGCCTCATAGAGCCGCCCGTCGGCGAGCGACAATGCGGTGGTGATGATCAGCATGGCATGCGGCAGGCAATAGAACACCTGAGCCATGATAATGCCCGTCGGCCCGTAGATCTGCCCACCCATCAACCAGCTTTTCAGAAACCCCTGGTTGCCGAAGATGTAGATGAAGGAAATAGCCGATAGCAACGACGGCGCGAACAACGGCAGTAGCGCCATGGCATAGAATAATGGCTTGGCCGGCATCATCGTGCGACTCAACGCGTAGGCGTAGCCGAAGCTCACCGGGATCACGATCGCGGTGGTGACCAATGCCACCCAAATGCTATTCCAGAGTGAAGCCACCAGTGTCGGCGTCGAGAAATAGACAATGTAGTTTGCCAGTCCAACGAACTCGCCCTTGTTGTTCTGGAAGCTCTTCGACAGCAGGATGCCAAGCGGCACCGCGATAACCAGCAGCAAGAATGCAACCAGTGACACCAGCGCAAACCCAACAATGATGTCGTCGCGTGAAAGCTTGCGCTTGACGGCGAGCGGCGATGCAGCGGCGATGGTCACGAGGCGACCTCGGCATTGGCAGGGAACACGCGCAGAGCCGGCGGCGGAAGTGCAATTTGGATATCCTGGCCGCCGCGAATATCAAGGTCACGCATGGCGTTGGCGGAGAAATCGGCGGTTAGCACCAACTCGGGCGCCGCCGGCAGGCCTAGTGTCGCCCGGCAAAAGGCGCCCAAGTATTCGAGATCGTGCACATGCGCCTGCATGATGTTCTCGGTTCCCGCGCCGATGCCCCGAACTTGCACCTCTTCCGGGCGGAAGCCGATCCTGACCTTGCTGCCCACCTTCATTCCACCGTCACCGGCGCAGGTCAGATCGACACCGGCGATGCGCACTTTGCGGTCCGCCGCCATTTCGCCGTCCAGAAACGTCATGGTGCCAACGAAATCGGCCACGAAGGCGGTGCGTGGCGTTCCATATACCTCAGCGGGCGTACCGACCTGATCGATGATGCCGTGGTTCATGACCACGATCCGATCGGCCATCGCCAATGCCTCTTCCTGGTCGTGCGTCACCATGATGGTGGTGATGCCAAGCCGGCGTTGCAGTGACTTGATTTCCTCGCGCAGCCGTACGCGCACACGCGCATCAAGTGCCGAAAGTGGTTCATCCAATAGCAGTAGCGACGGTGAGGTTGCGAGGGCGCGCGCTAGCGCGACGCGCTGCTGCTGTCCGCCGGACAATTGCACCGGATATTTGATACCCTGATCGCCAAGGCCGACGAGAGCCAGAAGCTCGGTGACACGCTCGCGTCGCTTGGCCTTGTTCCATCCTCGATTAACGAGGCCGTAGCCGACATTGTCCGCGATCGTGAGGTTAGGAAACAAGGCATATGACTGAAACACGATGCCGAAATCGCGCTCGGCTGGTGGCAAGTTGGAAACATCACGACCAGCTATTTCGATGGTGCCTTGACTCTGGATATCGAGGCCCGCAATGGCGCGAAGCAGGGTGGTCTTGCCACAGCCGGATGGCCCCAGGAAGCAAACGAGCTCGCCTTGCATCACGTCGAGTGAAACCGATTTAAGCGCCGTAAACTGGCCGAAAAGTTTTGTAACATCACGGATCCGCAGGTGCGGCCTCAAGCTGTCGCTACCGGCGATCGCGCCACTTCGTTCCAAACTCTGCAGCATGTGCCCGCTCGATCCGATCGAAAATCATGTACGTTTGGTCCGGCCACTCAGCCCGGCCAAATTCAGGTCATGGCGGGGGACCGACGTCCAACCCGCCATAACCTATCTATGCTCAACGCAGCCTTACTTAGGCGCCGCTTTGCTTTCGTAACGCTTCGACCATTCTTTCAGAATCCGCTCGCGGTTTTCGGCCATCCAGGCAAAGTTGTTCTTGGCCATCTTGGCTTCGCCATCGCCTGGATAGTTCGGCGGAGCGGCTTTCACGTCCGGATGCGCGACGAGCGCATAGTACTTGGCATAGAGCTTCTCGTTCGCAGACTTGGACGCGGCGAAGTCGGCAACCTTCTTTGCAGCATCGAGATGCTTGGTGCCCTTGACGATCGCGGTTGCTTCCATGTCCCAGCCCACGCCCTCGCTCGGAACGACGAGATCAATTGGCGCGCCCTTGGTCTTCTCCGAGGCGCCGCGCATGTCGAAGCCGATACCGACCAGACGTTCACCCTTGGCGGCCTGCACGCAAGGCGCGGAACCGGAATGGGTGTAGACGGCGATGTTGTCATGGAGCTTATCCATGAACGCCCAGCCCTTTTCCTCGCCCATGATTTGTAGCCAAGCCGCAATCGCGAGATATCCAGTGCCGGACGAAGCTGGATGCGGCATCACGACTTGGCCTTTGAACTCAGGCTTCGTGAGATCAGCCCACGTTCCAGGCTTCGTTGCTTTCGCCTTTGCACCCTCGGTGGTGTTGTAACAGACGACCGCAAGCCAAGCGTCCATGCCGGTCCAGGCGGGGGTGCCCTCTGCGTCCTTGTAGGCCGGTTTCAAAGCGGCGAATCCAGCGGGCGTATAAGATTCGAGTAGGCCCTGCTTCTTGAACAACAACAGACTGGTGGCGGCGAGGCCCCACACCACGTCGGCCTTGGGATTGTCCTTCTCGGCCAGGAAGCGGGCAGTGATGACGCCGGTCGAGTCACGAACCCATGAGATCTCGATATTTGGGTTCTCTGCCTCAAAGGCTGCCTTGTAGGGTGCGACCTGATCGTTTTCGAGCGCGGTATAAACCGTTACCGTGGTCTTCTGCGCCAGCGCCGGCATGACACCGACAGCCAGGACGGCGGCCGCCGTAAGGCCACCTTTAATCAAGCGTTTCAACATCGAGTTCTCCCCTTTTTCTGACGACACAACGGAACGAATGCACCGGATGCCCGGTAATCCTCGCACATGACGGTACGATGACCCCTGCCTCCTACGCCAGCGACTTTTGATGTGCTGCACCAAGGCCGTAGTAGCCCGCATAGGCAGCAATTGCCCGGGCGTTAAGCGCATTTAGATCACACGCCAGTTTACCGAACCGGGTCGGACTTAAACTGGGTACCGGGAAAGTCGGGGCGCCATTCACGATCCAATCGGACAGAACGCGACCAGCGCCGCCCGATGCTGCAATGCCTGAAGTAAATCCAGCCGCCAACCACACGTTCGCCGCGTCCGGTGCCGGTCCGAGGATCGGTTCGCCATCAGGCGTCACCGGAATTGGACCGTTGATAATGGTCCGCAGGCCCAGTTCGCCGACGATCGGAATGCGCCCGGTGGCGGCCTCAAGGATCGGCGCCAGTCGATCGAGTTGATTTGGCAGCAATTCGCGTCCGAATGATTGTGGCATGTCGCCGGCGCACGCAGGAGTGGTAGCCGGCTCCCACCCGCCGATCGCAACGGCGCCGACCTCGGGCTTCAGATAAAAGTTGAGGTCCGGATCGCGTAGGGCAGGCAATCCTGGTTCAATGCGATTAGATTTTTCCGTCACTGCGTATTGGTGCTCGAGAGCAGCCACGGCGACATCGACACCGAGCATGCGTCCAACCGGACGTCCCCAGACGCCAGTGGCAAGCACCACAGTCTCGCAATTGATTTCGCCACGGTCGGTGACAATTGCAATGACCCGATCGCCCCGTCGCTTCGAACCCGTGACGGTAACGCGTTCGAGGAACCTTACGCCGTCGGCGCGCGCGCGGCTAGCATAGGCATTGGTAAGGCTAGTTGGATCGACATAACCATCGCCAGGCACGAATGCGGCGCCATGGACCCCGTCAGTGGAAATCAGCGGAAACAGCCGGCGCGCCTCGGCCGCATCGACCACCTCGAAGCCTACTCCATAGCGTCGAGCGATCGGCGCGGCTGCCTTGTACTCATCTAGCCGCGCCCTCGAGGAAGCAATCCGTAGCGATCCGACAGGGTGCCAGTCGATCGGCGTGCCGGCCTGAATTTCGTCCAGCACCTTGACGGACGCCTGCATCAAACGAGTTAGATCTTCGGCCGAGCGATATTGGCCGACCAGACCTGCCGCATGCCAAGTTGAGCCGTGGGTGATCGCGTGCTTCTCCAGTACCACGACATCGCGCTCACCGGCGCGGGCGAGGTGCATCGCAAGCGAGCACCCAATGGCACCGGCACCGATAATCACAATTTTTGCTTGACCCACAAGCTGTTCAGACACCGGGACGATCCTTGAATCCGACCGAGCGCAATTTTGGCTTGGCGGGCTGATTGGCTTCGGGCTGACCGACATCGAGCGCGCTCAAGTACCAATCGACGAACTGCTGCACGTTGGTTTCGCGCATCTTCGAATAGGGGCCCGGGATGTATGCTGGCGATGAAACGCCAGCCTGATTGGCCTTGCAGATCACCCAATCTTGTTCCGACGTTCGCTGCCAGAACGGAAGAAGCTTTGCGAGGTTGTAGTCCCGTCCCTCGACCGCGTCCTTGTGCACGAACCACGAAACGTCGACTTGGGTGGTGGACGGCGTCAGCGGCGTCAGGCGGGTCGCGACGGCATGATCGTCACTGGCGTGTTGCCAGAAGTTCGGAAATACGGTGGCGCGTAGCGTGCCATCGCTCCACTTGTCGCGGACACGGAACGTGCCCATCAGCGGCGCGATCGGCGTGCCATCGAGACTTTGAGTTTTCCAGCCTTCCATGAGCGGCGCACGGGTGACACGCCAATACTTGCCAGTCATGTCGGACGCAGCCACGGCCGCACCGAGACCGAGCAATTCGAACCGCTCGTTTGCCAGTGCCGTCTGCCGTTCGACTTCGGGCAGGTCAGCTGCATGGAAGCGCGCCGTGTCATAGGTGCCCTTCACGTACTCAGGATGGGCAATGTCGCAGTGGTAGCACTCGCGATTGTTCTCGAACACGAGCTTCCAGTTGGCTTCGACGACGTAGCGCCTCGTGCTTGCAATTTTTGCATCCGCGAAACCTTGATGCTGCATTTGCGCGGCGATCTCGGCCGCGCCTTCGTCGAACGACACCGGCGCGGTGTCTAGCGCGACAAACAGCACGCCACCGAGATCCTTCACCGCGACTGGCTTCAAACCCAGCTGCGATTGGTGAATGCCGAATTCACGTTCGGTCGGCGTGCGCAAGCCTGCCATCGAGTTCGTAGGTCCAGGCGTGATAGGGGCATGTAAGCGAGCGCCCGTTGCCATGCTCATCGTTACATATGCGGGCGCCACGATGCCGGCACGTATTGTGAAAGGCGCGAACGTCGCCGTCCGCGCCTCGGGTCATCACGATGGCGTCGCGACCGACGTTCCAAGTCATCCAGTCGCCGGCATTCGGGATCTGGCAGGCGTGGCCGGCATAAAGCCAATGCCGGCGCCAGATCCGGTCAAGGTCGGCGTTGAAGACCTGCGCGTCCGTATAGAACTCGCGCTGCAGCGGACCGCCGCGCACATAGCCGGCCTTCAACCTGCCGACGCGCGCGGCATCGTACTCGTAGGCGGGTGCGACTTTATCGGTCATGCTGCCTTCTTCCGTAGGGTGGGTTAGCGAAGCGTAACCAACCGCTTTGTCTTGCCGTGGAATGGCGGGCTATAGCTGCGCCTAACCCACCCTACATCAAGGTCATACCGGCCACGGCAGCGAGTAGGTCTTGACGTTGGAGTAGCTCTTCATCGCTTCCCACACGCCTTCCTTGTAGCCGAGGCCCGAATCCTTGATGCCGCCGAACGGGCTCATCTCGATGCGGTAACCGGGCACTTCCCAGACATTCACCGTGCCAACGTCGAGGCCGTTGATGAACTTGGTGATCGTATCTAGCCGGTTGGTGCACACGCCCGACGACAGTCCGAACGCTGTCGAATTCGAGATGCGAATGATCTCGTCGATGTTGGCCGGCACGCGAATGATCGGCACCACCGGCCCGAAAGTCTCCTCGTGCACCAGCTCGCAATCATAAGGAACATGATCGACGACCGTGACCGGGAACAGCGCACCTCGGCGCTGGTCGCCGTAAAGCTTCTTGGCGCCCTTGGATACCGCATCATTGACGCGAGCCTCGAATTCCATTGCAGCCCGCTCGTGAATAACGGTGCCGACATCGGTGTCGGGATCCATCGGATCCCCGCATTTGAGCTTCCTGGCCTTCGCCAATACCAGCTCGGCGAACTTGTCGGCCACCTTGTCCACGACCAGAATGCGCTTGACCGCTGTACAGCGCTGGCCCGAGTTCTTGGTCGCGCCTTGGACGGCAAGATCCGCCGCCTTGTCCAGATCGGCGTCGGAGAGATCGTCCATGACAATCAGCGGATCGTTGCCGCCCAATTCCAACACGAGGCGCTTGTAACCAGCCTTGTCGGCAATGTATTTTCCGACCCGAACCGAGCCGGTGAAAGTCACCACGTCGGCATGCGGGTCGGTGATCATGGCATCGCCCATGGTGCGCGGATTGCCGGTGACGATCGACAGCATCTCTGGCGGCAGGCCGGCCTCATAGAGGATGTCGGCGAGCAACAAAGCGGTAAGCGGTGTCAGTTCGGTCGGCTTCGCCACCATGCGATTGTTCATCGCAATCGACGGGGCGATCTTGTGGCTGATCATGTTCAGCGGATGGTTGAACGGCGTGATCGCCGAGATGCAGCCAAGCACGGGCCCGCGCGAGGTATAGATGCGGCGCGGCTTGCCGTGCGGGGTGATATCGCAGCTGTAGATTTCAGAATCATCGCGGATGGCGAGCTGCCCCGCCAGTGAATAAACGTCATAGGCCCGGCCGACCTCGTAGATACTGTCCTTGAGACAGAGGCCGGACTCGGCGGTGATGACGAGCGCGATCTCATCGCGGCGCTTGGCCAAAATCTCCGCCGTCTTCATTAGGATTTTCTGGCGGTCGTACTTTGTCAGCTTCGACTTGTAGGCGTTCCCGATCTTGAATGCTTCCGCCACCTGCCGCGGGTCCGCCGACGGCACCGTTGCCACCAGAGCGCCAGTATAGGGATTGCGCACTTCGACCTGGGCGTCGGCATCAACAAGCTTGCCGGCGATGCGCATCTTCTCGTGCGACTTGATGCACAATTTCGGCTTCGTGACCTTGTCCTGCATGGCACACTCTCTCTGCCGTCATCCCGGCGAAGGCCGGGACCCACGGCTCGTTTCTACAGATGGGGTGATGACGAAGACTCGAGCCTGTTACAGCGGCGCAAATCGCATCTATGCGTGCGCTGAGGCTTGTCGTGTGTCGCAGCCTTCGCCGGGATGACGGCAGTGGATGGGGTCCGCTTGCGCATCGCCTTACACCACCCTATTCAGCGCTACGTCGAAAACGTCGAAATTGCGCAGGTGGTGGCTCGCAACGAGCGCCAGCTTACGGTTGGCAATCATCGGCACGCGCTGCTCGGTGAGGCCGCCGTGGCTGCGCAACGGCTCGTCGAGGCCGGACAAGTCGTGCTTCTCGGCGGCGGTGCCGATGGTCATGAACTGTGTCGACGTCACCACAATGTCGCCGATGCGGTCGCCCGGAAGGCCGAAGCGTTCGCAAGCCTCCGCCTTCGTCAAGACCACGTCGATACCGGGCAGCGCCTTGATGCGCTTGCGCAACTCGCCGGCATCGACGCTGTCGGGCACATGCACGGTCGCGAACGAGCCGAGCGCTCCATGGTGAGCAACATACGGATCAGTGATCGGCAGAATGACTCGCGTCGCTGCCTTTCCAACCCACTCGTCGAGGATCGACTGCAGGTAGACAACATTGGGCGCCTTGGTTTTTGGATCGTGCTTGTCGTTCATGCCGTGGTCCGCAGTGGCAACCACGATCGCGCCGAGGTTGTCGAGTTGGGCCAAGTAGCCGTCAATCATGGCATAGAAGTCGTTGGCAATCTTGGTGCCCGGACCGGCCTTGTGTTGGATGTAGTCGGTGGTCGACAGGTACATCAGATCCGGCCGATGCTTTTCCATCAGCTTGACGCCGGCGGCGAACACGAATTCTGACAGATCACCGGAGTAGACTTCCGGCAATGGCTTACCAACGAAGCTCAGTACATTGTCGATGCCGTTGTCTGTCATCGTCGCCTTGTCGGCGCGCTCAGACGAGAACGCAATGGCGCGCCCCGAAGCATAGTTGAGACCGTTCGACAGCAGCAGCCTTAGCTTATCCTTGGCGGTGACCATCGCGACCTTGGCGCCGGCGTCATGGAAGGTGCGCAGGATGGTCGGTGCGCGCAGGAACTTCGGGTCATTCATCATCACTTCGGTCTTGGTCGCCGGGTCGTAGAAAAAGTTGCCGGCGATGCCGTGCACCTCCGGTGGGCGGCCGGTGATGATCGACAGGTTGTTCGGGTTGGTGAAACTTGGGATTACGCTGTCAGCCAGCGTATTGCCGCCATCCTTCATGAAGCGCGCGAACGTCGGCGCGCGGCCAGTCTTAATCGTTTCCTCGATATAACCGGGTTCCGAGCCATCAAGGCAGATGACGACAGTGGGCGCCTTTGGCCAGGAATACGGACGGCCGTTGCAGGTGACTTCTTTCATCGATGAATTCCTCTCAGGCCGCTGACTTCAGATCGGTGACGCCCATCTCACCTAGCACCTCGGCAACGACGGCCAGAAACGCGCGCATGTGGTCGGCATTGATGCGGCCGATGCAACCGATGCGGAAGCTGTCGGCAACGGTGAGCTTGCCGGGATAGATCACGTAACCACGATCCTTCAGGGCGTCATAAAACGCTTGAAACCTGAAGGCTGGGCTTTTCGGCATGTGAAACGTGTAAATGATCGGTGCCTGAAGGTTATGCGACAGCAGCAACTTGAACCCCAGCGCCTGCATGCCGTCAGCCAAAACCTTGCCGTTGTTTGCATAGCGACCGCCACGCCCAGGCTGTCCACCCTCGGCAAAGAACTCCATCAAAGCCTGATGGAACGAGACGATCACATGGATCGGCGGCGTAAAGCGATACTGGCCGGTCTTGACGAAGTTCTGCCATTGGTCGTGCAGGTCGAGCACCAGCGTGGTGGCATTGCCCTTGGTCTCGGCCAGCGCCGCTTCCCGCGCTAGCACGAAACCCAGACCCGGAACGCCTTCGATGCACTTATTGGAGGACGCGGCAATCGCATCGACCTGCATCTCCCGCACATCGATCGGCAAGGCACCGAACGCACTCATGCTATCGAGCAGAAAGCGTCGATTGTACTTGGCCGCCAACGCGGCGACTTCGTTGATCGGATTGAGAATGCCGCTGGTCGTTTCGCAATGCACCGTGAAAACGTGCGTGATCCCGGCATCCGATTTCAATATTGCCTCGACAGCCATAAGGTCGGGAGGAGTGTCCTCCGGCGTTTCGTGCGCCACGACGCCTCGACGGGCAATCTCCAGGATCTTCTTCGCACGCTGACCGTAGGCACCATTTACCAGCAGCAGCACCTTGCCGGTCGGCGGTACGAAGGTGGTAAGCATCGCCTCAACCGCGAAGGTGCCCGAGCCCTGCATCGGCACCGTCACATGGGTGCCGACGCCGTGGACGACTTCCGGCAGACGCTCAAGCACTTCCTTATTGATCCGCAGGAATGCAGCGTCGCGCGAACCCCAGTCATGGACCATCACCGCCTTCACGGCCTTGGAGGTCGTCAAGGGACCGGGTGTCAGAAGCAGCGGATCGCCGGTTTCCGAAGTGCCCTTTGTTGCTGTCATCTTGACACTCATCGCTGTTCGCTCCCCCGCCCGCATTTGCACTGTCCCGCATAAGCTATCGGAACGTCGCCCATTGATCCAATACGCCATTTCGATCGATCGCATCGATTGCGTCTATACCTGACGTTTGTCACTCGGCAACGACAACATAATTGTATTGCATTGGCGACAGTGATGCCGACACATGACTGGCTCACGATTCAAGGCGGCGATTGCCGTTGAAACCAACAGAGAGTTGCGATGGCCGGAAGCGAACTGCTGCTGACACTATTGGGAGGAGTGGCGTTGCTGCTCTGGGGTGTCCGCATGGTGCGCACCGGATTGACGCGTACATTCGGCGCGACGTTGCGCAGCGTTCTCAATCAGGCATCACGAAATCGGGTTGTCGCTTTTGGCACCGGCATTGGTGTCGCCGGCGTTCTACAGAGCGCGACAGCCACTGCCCTGCTGCTCGCCTCCTTTGCCGGTCGCGGTTTGCTGACCTTGCCGATCGCGCTCGCCATCATGCTGGGTGCCGACGTTGGCACCACGCTAGTGGCGCAGGTTTTCGCGTTCGATATCAAATGGCTATGGGCCGGCTTCATGATCACCGGCGTGGTCGCGTTCAACGCATCGAACAACGACCGTCTGAAGAGCTTGGGGCGCATCTCGATCGGCCTCGCGCTGATGCTCCTGGCATTAAGCGTTCTAAGCGGCGTATCAGGCGCGCTGCGCGGCAGCCCGACGGTTCAGACCATCTTGTCCGCGCTCGGTTCCGAACCGACGATCGCGGTCATAATAGGCGCTCTTGTTACCTGGCTCGCCCACTCAAGCCTCGCCATGGTACTGTTTGTCATGGCTCTCGCGGCCGGTGGGTCGATCACCCCGACATTGGCGATCGCCCTTGTGCTCGGCGCCAATATCGGTGGCGCGGTAGCGCCTTTTGTCGCTCTGTCAGGCGCCCCAGTCGCCGCGCGCCGCGTGCCGCTCGGCAATTTCGCCGCTCGCACAATCGTCGGCCTGCTGGCGATCCCATTCATCGGCTGGTTATCAGGGCACCTGACCGTTCTCGGCGCTGATCCCGGTCGACTGGTGCTGAACTTCCACACTGCCTTCAATCTGGCCGTGGCACTGTTGTTCTTGCCACTGCTAGATCCGTTCTCCCGGCTCGTAGAAGCCCTACTGCCGGCGCCGGCCCAGCCAGCCGACCCAAAATTGCCGCGGCATCTCGATCCGACCATCCTTGATGCACCGTCGGAAGCACTCGGCTGCGCGATGCGCGAAACGCTCCACGTGGGCGATATCGTACTCGACATGCTGCGGCGCTCGCTGACCGCGATCGAAGGCAACGACACCAAGCTTGTGAAGGAAATCGAGAAATCGGACGACGATGTCGACGCCCTGCACGAAGCGATCAAACTCTATCTGATTCAGGTTTCGAAGACCGAAATGGGCGAAGCCGACAGTCGCCGCTACGTCGAGATCCTGACCTTCACCACCAATCTCGAACACATCGGCGACATCATCGACAAGAACCTGATGGAGTTGGCCGCGAAAAAGATCAAAAAGCGGCTGCAATTTTCCGGCGAAGGGATGGAGGAACTCAGGCGCTTCCACGGTCAGGTTATGGACAACATGCGCCTCGCCCTCAACGTGTTCGCGACGCGCGACATCACGCTCGCCCGCCGACTGTTGCGCGAGAAGACCTCGATGCGCGCTCACGAGTTCGAGGCAGCGGATCGCCATTTCGCCAGACTGCGCGATGGCCGTGCCGAGTTGATCGAAACCAGCTCAATCCATCTCGACATCGTGCGCGACTTGAAGCGGATCAACTCGCACCTGACTTCCGTCGCCTATGCGATTCTCGATGCCGCCGGCGAGTTGCGTGACAGCCGTCTGCGCGATCAATCGCAACCGAGCGAGGCAGTTATCGTCGACGACAAGACGCGCTCTACGTGACGTGCGGTCAGCGCAGCCGGATCAGCATCATGCCGGCAACGACCAGTAGCGCCGCGACGATGCGCGCTGGCACGATTGGCTCGCGCAGGAAGACTATACCGATGATCGCCGCGATCAGCACGCTGGTTTCGCGTAGCGCGGCCACCAGCGCGATCGGTGCCACTGTCATCGCCCAGATCGCTACCCAGTAAGCCGCCGCCGATAGCCCGCCACCGACGAGCACCAGCTTCCAGTCGGAGCGCGCTCCGGCCAGGAACGCAGCTGGAAAGCGCAGCATTCCGTAACCGGCCATCATGATCGCATCGAGCACGAACAACCAGCCGGCATATGCATGCGCCGAGCCCGCAAGCTTGGCGCCGACGGCGTCGATCAACGTATATGTGGTGATGGTAAGCGCGGTCAGGAATGCGAAACCGACCGAGCGCGGGTTGGGCACCGCCGAAGCAGACCCGCCCTTGAACGACAGCACCAGCACGCCGCTCGCCAGCACCGCGATGCCGATCCAACCGAAGATACCGAGTTCCTGTCCAACCAGCAAATAGGCGCCGATCGCCGTCATCAGTGGCGCCGAGCCGCGCGCGATGGGATAGACGAGGCCGAGGTCGCCAGTCTTATAGGCCTCCGCCAGCGCCGAATAGTAAAACAGATGGACGAACAGCGACCCGAAAATAAACGGCCACGACTCCGGCCGCGGCCAGCCGACGAACGGCATCAACGGCAGTACAACGATACCGCAACCGACGGAAATCAAGGAAATTGCCACGATTGGCGCCAGCTTTACCTTGAGCAGCGCATTCCATGTCGCATGGAAGGCGGCAGCGGCGAGCACGGCGCAGAATACGAAGACATCCATCGAGCAACTGCTTCCCCGCGTCGCCGGTCGACGAGCCGCACCGATCGTGCTTGATACGCCGACCATTCACAGGTCCGAACCTATCGCATGATCACCACGCTTCGCGCCATTCTCTTCTCCACCTTGCTCGTCATGGCTGTTGCGCCCACATCGCGGGCCCAACGATTGCAGCCTGATGCCGCCGTCGAGCAACGCATCACGAGCCTGTTGGCGCGCATGACGCTGGCCGAGAAGATCGGCCAGATGAACCTGCTCGCCCGCGACGAGAAAACGTCGTTGCAGATCGACGCCGTGCGCGCCGGCCACGCGGGCGCGATCATGAATGTCGTCAAACCAGACGAGATACGGCAGTTTCGGCAAGCGGCGATGGCAACCCGTCTCGGCATTCCGCTGATCATCGGGCTCGATGCAGTGCACAGCTTTCCGCATCACTCATCCGGTGCCGTTGGCGTGGGCTGCAACTTGGAACCCGGAGCAAGCATCACGGTCGGCCGAAATGGTCGCCCGCGAGGCCGCGCACGCCGGCATCAACTGGACCTTCGGGCCGATGGTCGACCTGTCGCGCGATCCGCGCTGGGGCCGGGTGATCGAAGGCGCCGGCGAAGATGCCTTTCTCGGTGCGGCAATGGCGGCGGCGCGTGTGCGCGGTTATCGCAAGGGCGGCCTCGCCGTCGCGGTAAAGCACTACGTCGGCTACGGCGGCGCGGAAGCCGGCCGCGACTACAACGACGCGCCGATCCCGACCTCGGAGTTGTTCGACCGGCACCTGCCGCCGTTCAAGGCCGCGATCGACGCCGGCGCCGAGACGGTGATGGCGGCGTTCAACACGGTCAATGGATCGCCGGCCTCGGCGGACCGGCGGCTGCTCACCGATATTCTGCGACGCCGCCTCGGCTTCAACGGTTTCGTGACGTCAGACTTCGACGCCATCGGCAACCTGATGAACCACGGCGTTGCCCGCGACGCAGCCGAAGCGGCACGCCGAGCACTCCTTGCCGGCATGGACATGGATATGGTCGGCGAACATTTTTCGCGTCATCTGGCGGACGAATTGAAGTCAAGCCGGGTGAAATTGGCCGGCGATCGACGAGGCGGTACGCCGCATCCTGCGCGTAAAATTTACCATGGGTTTGTTCGAACGAGCCGCCGATGCCACCGCTCCGCCGCTTCCCGATCAGGCCGAAGTTCGTGCAGTCGCCCGCGAGACCGCCCGACAGTCGTTCGTTCTATTAAAGAATGAAAATAGCGCTCTGCCGATCACGCCAGCAATGAAGCGCATCGCGGTGATCGGCGCGTCCGCCGATACGGAGTACGATCAATCGTGGCTGAAAGCGTCCGGCGACGTCACGCCGGAGACGTCGACTTTGCTGAAGGAGATGCGCCGACGCATCGTCCCCGGCCAGAGGATCGACTATGCGCCGGGCTTCGCAACGCATTGCGGGCAGGAGTTCTCAGAACGCGAAGCTGCCATCGCTACCGCCACAGCTGCTGACTTCGTCGTATTGGTGTTAATGGAGGATTGCGAGATCCAGGGCGAGGGCGCGTCGCGCACCAAACTCGATTTGTCCGGTGTTCAACAGCACATGCTGGAAGCGCTGGCGGCGACCGGCAAGCCGGTGGCCGTGGTGCTTGGCACCGGCCGCCCCCTCGTGCTGGCGAAAGCCGCACCGCTCGCCAAATCGATACTCGTCACCTGGCATCCTGGAACTGAGGGTGCTGCCGCGATCGCCGAAACGCTGTTCGGAGAGGTCTCGCCCTCGGGCAAGCTACCGATGTCATTCCCGCGCTCGGTCGGACAATTGCCCATGTCGTACGATCAATTGCCAACCAGCAGGCCAACCTCGGCGGACCGCTACACCTCGCGCTACATCGACGAGGATGTAACGCCGCTGTTTCCGTTTGGCTGGGGATTGAGCTACACAAGGTTCGACTACGGTCCACCGAGCATCGCGCAGCCGCGCGTGCCAGTGAATGGTAAAGTCGAAATCTCTGTTCCAGTCACCAATAGCGGCACCCGCGACGGCAGCGAGGTGGTGCAGCTCTACGTGCGCCAGCTTGTGGCCAGTCGCAGCCGGCCGATGCGATTGCTGAAAGCATTCGAAAAAATCGTGCTGACGCCCGGCGAAAACCGCACCATGCGTTTCACGCTTGCCGCGCGTGATCTAGGCTTCCACGATGACGCCGGCCGCTACCTCGTCGAACCGGGACCGTTCGAGGTATTCGTCGGCGGCAGTTCCGCGGCGACACGTTCGGCAAAGTTCGAGCTCATATCCGCAAACTCGCGCCGCTAGAGGGATCGAACAAGTGGACGGCGCCCGGTAACGCGGTGATGGTCAGGGTCGCGTCGCCATTGAGCGGTGTTGCCGACGGCACCGCCATCACGATCGCAGCCTTTTCGCCGACAAGACCATGGATCAGCCGCGTGGCACCCAGTTCCTCGACGAACTCTCTGCTGACGACGACGGCATGGCCCACGCCCGTCGCCGCCAATTCGATATCCTCCGGCCTGATGCCGATGTCGACCGCTTGGCCCGCATCGCCGTTGAACACCTTTGCGTCGTAGCCCAACCGGCCGCCACCTGTGAACTCCACCATGCCCGGCTCGACCACTTTGCCCGGCAAAAGGTTCATCGCCGGCGAACCGATGAAGGTCGCGACGAACTTGGAGGCCGGATGGCGATAGACATCGAGCGGCGTGCCGGTCTGCTCGACCCGGCCGGCATTCATGACGACCACCATGTCGGCGAGTGTCATCGCCTCGACCTGATCGTGGGTGACGAAGATCGAGGTGGCCTTGAGCCGGTTGTGCAGGCGGCGAATTTCGAGCCGCATCTGCACGCGCAATTTCGCGTCGAGATTCGACAAGCGGCTCGTCGAACAGAAACGCCTGCGGCTCCCGCACCACGGCGCGGCCCATGGCGACGCGCTGGCGCTGGCCACCTGAAAAGGCGCGCGGCTTGCGATCGAGGAACGGGCCGATCTCCAGCATGCGCGCGGCTTCCGCCACTCGCGCCTCGATCGTCGCCTTGTCGACGCCGCGATTGCGCAGGCCGTAGGCCATGTTGTCGTAGACGCTCATATGCGGATAGAGCGCGTAGTTCTGGAACACCATGGCGATGTCGCGATCGGCCGGCTCGATGTCGTTGACGACGCGCCCGCCGATCGAAATCGTGCCGCCGCTGATCGTCTCGAGCCCGGCGATCATGCGCAGCAACGTCGACTTGCCGCAGCCGGACGGTCCCAGCAGCACCGTGAACGAACCATCGGGGATGGCGAGCGAAACGCTCTTCACCGCCTCCACGCCACCGGCGTAGACCTTGCGAACATTTTCGAGAGTTACTGAGGCCATGGCCGTTTCCCTGCACGTTGTCCCCTCTCCACGCCCGCAGGCAGCGAGAGGGCAACAGCTACTTCTCCGTCTCCACCAGCCCCTTCACGAACCAGCGCTGCATCAACACTACCACCGCACCGGCGGCAGCATGGCCAACATGGCGGTGGCCATGACGACGTTCCATTCGGTCAGCGCATCGGCGGTGACGATCATCTTCTTGATACCAATTACAACTGTCTGCATGTCGTCGCGGGTGGTGATCAGCAGCGGCCACAGATACTGATTCCAGCCGTATATGAAGAGGATGACGAACAGCGCCGCGATGTTGGTCGTCGACAGTGGCAGCAGCGTATCCTTGAAGAACCGCCACGGCCCCGCGCCGTCGAGCTTCGAAGCTTCGATCAACTCATCGGGAATGGTCATGAAGAACTGGCGGAAGAACAGCGTCGCCGTCGCCGAGGCGATTAACGGAACAGTGAGGCCGGCATACGTGTCCAGTAGACCAAGGTCGGCGACAATCTTGTAGGTCGGGTAGATTCGGACCTCGACCGGCAGCATCAGCGTCATGAAAATCAGCCAGAACGCCGTCATCCGGAACGGGAACTTGAAGTACACGACCGCATAGGCCGAAAGGATCGAGATCGAGATCTTGCCAAAGGCGATGATGCCGGCCATCAGCATGCTGTTGAGCAGCATCTGCCACACTGGTTGCCGACTGCTTCCGGTCGCCCCGACCAGCAACGTCTTGTAGTAGGTCTCGAAAAACAGCGGCCCCGGCGTGATCGGCATTTTACCGTTGGCGATGACATCCTGCGGATGCGTGGAGCCGACGAAGCACAGGTAGACCGGGAACGCGATGATCGCGATGCCGATCAACAGAATGACATGCGGGATAACGTTGCGCAGGAAGCCGCGATGCTCAACCATGCGGGCACCCGCTCGAAAAGGTAGAGGCCGTAGGTTGGGTTAGCGCACTGCTCGGCGCGTAACCCAACATTCCACAGGTGGTGGTCAAAGTCGTTGGGTTACGGACGCAAAGGGGCGTCCTAACCCAACCTACGATCGATCGTTGTTGCAATCCTTCCAGCATCAGTAGTTCACCTTGCGCTCGATGTAGCGGAACTGCACGGCGGTCAGCGCCACCACGATTACCATCAGGATCACCGACTGAGCAGCGGAAGAGCCAAGGTCACCGCCGAGGCGACCGTCGGAATAGACCTTGTAGACCAGTGTCTCTGTCGCCTTCGCCGGACCGCCCGCCGTCACCGAGTCGATGATGCCGAAAGTATCGAAAAACACGTAGACGATGTTGACGACCAGCAGAAAGAACGCTGTCGGCGAAAGCAGCGGGAAGGTGATTGTCCAGAACCGTCGGATCGGTGAGGCCCCGTCGATGGCGGCCGCCTCATAGACCGCGCGCGGGATGGCTGCGAGCCCCGCCAGGAAGAACAGGAAATTGTAGCTGATCTGCTTCCATACAGACGCCATCACCACCAGTGTCATCGCGTGCGTGCCGTTGAGCAGCGGATTCCAATCGACACCGAGCGCGCGAATTCCGCGTGCCACCACGCCGAGCGACGGCTGGAACATGAACAGCCACAACACTCCGGCGACAGCGGGCGCAACCGCGTAGGGCCAGATCAGCAGTGTCTTGTAGACCTGGGCACCCTTGATCGCCTTGTCGGCCTGAACAGCGAGTGCCAACGCAATCGAAAGCGACAAGAACGTCACCGCAAAGGCGAACAGCGCAGTTGTACCCATGGCGCGGTAATATTCTGGCTGCTTCAGTAAATCGCGATAGTTCTCCAGCCAGACGAAATCCGTCTTCAAGCCAAACGCGTCCTGCAGGAGGAATGATTGCCAGACTGCCTGACTTGCCGGCCAGTAGAAAAACAGGAAGGTGATGAGCAACTGCGGTGCCAACAGCGCAAGCGGCAGAACCCAGCCGCCAAACATCGAGCGCTTCTCCATCGCCTCGCCTCTCCCGGTCTCGACCGCGCCTTCGATCGGTCATCGTGGCACGTTATTGGATCCTCGATAACACAAGCGCGTGACGCGCTCTCACACTACCGGCGATGCTCGCAGCAGCCTCGGCAGCTCACCACTCAAGCCCGCCGCCTCATCGACCAGCATACGCTTGACGCCGGGTAGCTTGTCGAGGATGCCGAGCCCGACCTCCCGAACCGAACGCACAAGCGCCATATCGTTCGAGAACAGTTTGTTGAGCCCGGTATATGCCGCCGACGACATGGCGCTGTCGAACCGTCGCCAGCGCTCATAGCGCGCCAGTGCGTCAGCGTCACCGAGACTCAGGCCCACTCTGGCCGCATCGGCGATGCACTCGATGAGAGCAGCCACATCGCGGAAACCAAGATTGAGACCCTGCCCACCGATCGGGTGGACGCCATGCGCCGCGTCACCGATTACCGCCAGACGCGTGGCTACATAGCTTCGCGCCAAATGGGCCTCAAGTGGCCACGACTTGCGCGGGCCATCGAGTTTCACCGCGCCAAGCCGACCGGCGACCCGAACATCGACCTCTTCGAGGAATGCAGCGTCATCGAGCGCCATGATGCGCTTGGCCTCGGTTGCGGTTTCGCTCCAGGTGATGCACGAGCGATGCCCGCCCTTGAGTGGCAACAACGCGAACGGTCCACCGGGTAGAAAATGCTGGATGGCGCGGTTGTGATGATCCGCATCGTGCGCGATCGTCGTTACGATACCGGTCTGATCGTAGTCCCAGCCGACGGTGCCGATACCGGCAGCCTCGCGCAACCCCGACCGCCGGCCGTCGGCCGCGATCGCGAACTCGGTTTCGAAACGACGGCCGTCATCGAGTACTACGACTGAGCGGCCGGCATCAGTTTCGAAGCCACTCACCGAAGCGCCGAACACCCGGGTAATCGACGCGCAAGCAGTCACAGATCGCTCAAGCGCGACCGCCAGTTCGGCATTCGGCAATATGTAGGAAGCTGGCTCGCCATCAGCGGCGACGTTATCGTATGTCAACAGCGGCCTTCTGACGCCGGCGTTGAGACTGCTGTCGGTCAACTCGATGCTGGTGACCGGCGTCGCGGCATCTTCCACCTGCTGCCAGATGCCAAGCGCCCGCAGCAGATTGATCGATCCGGCCGAAATCGCCGAGGCGCGCGGGTCAACGCCTTCGGTGGCCGGTGGCTGAACTGACCTGCCCCCGCGATCCACCACCGCAATTCGCAGATCCGGCCCAATTTCGCGCGCAAGTCCAAGCGCCATGCAGAGCCCGATGTAGCTGCCACCAGCAATGACGACGTCGTATTGGCTGCCTGCCTTCACTGACTGCATCACATATTCTCCCGCGCACTTCACCTGCAGCGTCGACTTGACACTGCCGGAAGCGTGCCTTCCCTTTCCGGCAACTCATGTCGCCGTCGCCGACTACCTTGACCGAATTGGACCCTTGGATGCCACCCAAAAAGCTCAAAACCGATGCTGCCAATAGTGTCGCACTCGATGCGCTGGTGCGGGTGCTGGACCTTGAACCCCTCGAACACAATCTCTACCGCGGCCAGACTCAGACCCAGTCCTGGCAGCGGGTCTACGGCGGACTGGTGTTGGCACAGGCGCTCAGCGCAGCGATGAGAACCGTGGATGCCGACCGCCACGCTCACTCGATGCATGGCTATTTCCTGCTCGGCGGCGACGCTGGCCAGCCAATCGTCTATGACGTCGAACGGGTGCGCGACGGCTCAAGCTTCAATACCCGGCGGGTAAAGGCCATCCAACATGGCCGGCCGATCTTCGTGCTCTCGGTATCGTTCCATAAGTCGGAACAAGGCTTCGAGCACCAGACCACCATGCCCGATGTGCCACCGCCCGAAAGCCTGCCGACACTTAAAGAGTTGCAGGAGCGCCATGCCGACCAACTACCGTCCAACATCGGCACTTTCTGGCAACGCGAGCGGCCGTTCGATATGCGTCCGGTCGATGCGACGCGCTTTCTCACCAGGGCGAAGGCGGAACCACGGCAGAGCGTATGGATTCGCGCCAATGGCAGCCTCGGCGACGATCAGAACCTACATCGCTGCTTGCTGGCCTATGCATCGGATTTCACGTTGCTGGACACGGCATTGATCGCCCATGGAAAATTGATGTTCGACACCGACATCCAGCTCGCCAGTATTGACCACGCGATGTGGCTGCACGCACCTGTCCGGACCGATGAGTGGCTGCTTTATAGCCAGGAGAGCACATTCGCTGGCGGCGCGCGCGGATTTTGCCGTGGCAGTATCTATAACCGCGCCGGACAGCTGGTCGCCTCCACCACGCAGGAAGGCTTGATGCGATTGCGCGACACGGCTTTTGTGGTGAAATAATAAGCAATTTGCAAAAAATGCAGTCTGTTTGAGCAGGTTTCGTCGCCCAAGATTGCGGCACATGTGCCCATCTGATGACTTTATCTCGGCTTTTCAGAAGGTTGAAGAAGTGTAAACGAGTTGGCACGACCCTTGATTAACAGGTGTGCGCACTACGCGTCAGACCGGACAATCGAGGATGTTGCCATGAAACTCGTGACTGCAATTATCAAGCCCTTCAAGCTAGAGGAAGTTCGCTCCGCCCTGACGGACCTTGGCTTCCAGGGCATGACCGTCACCGAGGTGAAGGGCTACGGCCGTCAGAAGGGCCATACAGAAATCTACCGCGGCGCCGAGTACGCCGTCAGCTTCCTGCCGAAGATCAAGATCGAGGTCGTCGTGGCATCGAGCGACGCCGACAAGGCGGTCGACGCCATCACCCGCGCCGCCAAGACCGGACAGATCGGCGACGGCAAGATCTTCGTGTCGACCATCGAACACACCGTCCGTATTCGCACCGGCGAAGCCGACGAAAACGCGCTCTGAACCGCGCTCGATTCATCACCAACCACGCGACATTCGAATTCGAACACGAGGGAGCTAACTCAATGACGCTCGAAGTGACGAAGCAGGCACCGATGACCCGGGGGACGGGTATTGGCCTTGCGACATTTATGATGATGCTGGCGGCACTTGCCGCGCCAGCCTTGGCAGCGGACCCGGTCCCGAATAAAGGCGACACCGCCTGGATGCTGGTGGCCTCGGCCCTGGTATTGTTGATGACGGTGCCGGGCCTTGCACTGTTTTATGGTGGTCTCGTTCGGACCAAGAACATGCTTTCGGTTCTGATGCAGGTGTTTGCCATCGTCTGCGTCGTGGCGTTGATCTGGGTCCTCTACGGCTACAGCCTCGCATTCTCAGGCGGCACTTCGTTCAATGCATTCATCGGCGGCTTCTCGAAGGCTTTCCTCAATATCGCGCCTGAAAAGAAGACCATTCTGGACGCAACCGTTGCTACGTTCTCGAACGGCGTTGTCATTCCCGAGCTCGTCTACATCGCGTTCCAGATGACCTTCGCCTGCATCACACCAGCTCTAATTGTCGGCGCATTCGCCGAGCGCATGAAATTCTCGGCTTTGCTGCTGTTTACCGTGCTGTGGGTGACGCTCATCTATTGCCCGATCGCGCATATGGTCTGGTATTGGGCCGGTCCGGACGCTCTGGCCGACGCCGCCAAGAAAGTCGCCGCCGCTAGTGGCGATGCCAAGAAGGTGGCCGAAGCCGCACTTGAGCAAGTGCAAGCCGACGCGGGCTATCTGTTCCAGGTCGGTGCTATCGACTTCGCCGGTGGCACTGTCGTCCACATCAACGCCGGTATCGCCGGTCTCGTTGGCGCTCTGATGCTCGGCAAGCGTGTCGGCTACGGTAAAGAAGCGATGCCGCCGCATTCGTTGACCTTCACCATGGTCGGCGCTGCCTTGCTATGGGTAGGCTGGTTCGGCTTCAACGCCGGTTCGGCGCTTGAAGCAAGCCCCTTAGCCGCGTTGGCTATGGTCAACACCTTCGTCGCTACGGCCGCAGCAGCGCTTGCCTGGATGTTCGCCGAGTGGGCGACCAAGGGCAAGCCGTCACTGCTTGGCCTAGTTTCGGGTGCGGTTGCCGGTCTTGTTGCCGTCACTCCGGCATCGGGCTATGCGGGACCGATGGGTGCGATCGTCCTCGGCCTGCTGGCTGGCGTCGTATGCTTCATCTTCTGCACTTCGGTAAAGAACGCCTTCGGTTACGACGATAGTCTCGACGTCTTCGGCGTGCACTGCATCGGCGGCATTCTCGGCGCCATCCTGACCGGCGTTCTCGTCAGCCCGAGCCTGGGCGGCACCGGCGTCACCGACTACGTCCTGAAGCCGGGCGAAGGTACGGTCGCCGATTTCGTGATGAGCGTCCAGGTCATGTCGCAGCTGAAGGCCGTTGGCGTCACCATCCTGTGGTCCGGCATCGGCTCGGCGATCCTCTACAAGCTGGTCGACCTCATAATCGGGCTACGTCCGTCGGTCGAGCAAGAGCGCGAAGGCCTTGATGTCACCGCCCACGGCGAGCGCGCCTACAACTACTAGGCGGCAGCGCTCCTAAAGCAAGAAATCGGAAAAGGCCCCGCGCAACCCGCCGGGGCCTTTTTCATCAGCTGCGAAACCACCGTAAGACTACGCCGCAATCACCAACAGGGAACGGCGGTCGGTATGAGCCAGCAGCAAACGCAAGTCGCGCTCCGCCATCGCAACGCAGCCTTCCGTCGATGTAAATCCCGGTCTCGCCAAATGCATGAACACGGCGCTACCAAATCCTTGCACCCTTGGTCTGCGGTTGTGGCTCAACACAACGATGAGATCATAAACATGGTCATGCCGCCAAAGTCGCTCGGCGCTAACGGGATAAGGGTGCGAGACACCCCGGTTATAGTTGCGATCACCAACAGCATCACACCATCCGTCCGCAGGCTTGATTGCACGCACTGCCAACCGAGTGCGCGGGCGGCCTACGCGATCAGCCCGGTAAAGCACCTCCACCAGTGTCCAGATGCCTATTGGAGTTGCGCCGTCGCCTTCACGTTTTCGTGCGCGCAGTCCGGATCGGCCGAGACTGCAAGTGAATTTGGCGTCCCCAACGAACAGGAATCCGCGTGTCGCACGAGTTGAATGCGCACGAACTAAGAACTTTCGTGGTGGATAGGGCGATCGACTTATTTTGTTCATCATCTTGCAAACTCGCCCGTGCATGCAGAAGCATACTTCCTGCAGGGGTGATCAAGGTGATACAAAGTTACCAATTGCAAGTGCCACAACTGGAGACTGCCGTATGAGCAATGCACGGCAAATTCTCATTGTCGACGACGACGAGGATCTCAGAAGCTCGCTGCGCGACCAGCTCGCACTATATGACGAGTTCGAGATTTCGACGGCCTGTACCGCCGCCGAGGGCATGGAAGTTGCCCGCAAAGAACGCCTCGACCTGATCTTGTTCGATGTCGGCCTGCCCGACATGGACGGACGAGAGGCCGTCAAGCAGCTGCGGCGAAATGGATTCAAGGCGCCAATCGTGATGTTGACCGGCAATACTACCGATGCCGACCAGGTTCTGGGCCTAGACGCCGGTGCGAACGACTACATCGCCAAACCGTTCAAATTCGCCGTACTGTTGGCCCGCATCCGCGCTCAATTGCGACAGCATGAGCAGAGTGAGGATGCTGTATTCTCGATCGGCCAGTATACATTCAAGCCGGCGTCGAAGCTGTTGCTGGATGAAAAGGGCGCGAAAATTCGCCTGACCGAGAAGGAAACTTCGATTCTCAAGTACCTCTACCGGGCCGGCGAGAAGGTCGTAACGCGCGAGGTGCTGTTGCACGAAGTCTGGGGTTATAATGCGGGCGTCACTACACACACCCTCGAAACCCACATCTACCGTTTGCGACAGAAGATCGAAAAAGACCCTTCGACCGCCGAATTGCTGGTGACCGAAACCGGCGGCTACAAGCTGGTCCCATAGTGCAGCCGCCTACTTTTCCAAGGGTTTTCAACGGTTCACCCCCGGCTCGCAAACATCGCTAGCGGCCATCGGCCGAATCAGTCGAACTTCAGCATCCCAGTTCAGTATCGCGTCAGTCCTTTCCAACGTGTCAGTCCACGGGAATTTATGACGCCATGGCTATCGATGCGCTCGTTGCGCCACTATTGAAGATTGCGTTGTTCCAAGGCTTGCGCCCTTTGCAAATTACCGAAATCGCCCGCCGCGCAGAGCGGATCGTATTTCGACCAGGGCAGACGATCGTTGTGGCCGACGCAGAAGCAGATGGTGCCTACATTATAGTCGGTGGAGAAGCGATCCGCACCAAAGGTCCGGACTTGTCTGGTGAGCCCGAACCGGTGGTGATTGGCTCATTGATCGGCGAGATGGCTATGCTGGTCGAGACCGAGCACATGTCGACGATTGTCGCCAAAACAGCTGTCCGAGCGCTCAAGATCACGCGCACCAGTATGTACGAGCAAATGGCCGAGGACGCCAAACTCGCGGATCATCTCGTTGCCAGGATCACGTCGCGTTTGAAAGACCTTGCTGTCGAACTTCGTGCCATCGATCAGAGTCTGGCGGGAGAACTTACCGACGCCCTAGACATGCCTGCGGTGATCGATGCGCGACCCGCACGCCCAGCACTTGAGCACGTACGACCGGGCCTTGAAACCCGCCACTGACGACGGGACGAGAGCTGAAACGAATGGCGCCCAACTCCGGGGGGAGGAGTTGGGCGCTGGCGCTCGTTAAAGCGCGGACAGCACTGGGAGGGATACCAGTGCTACAGGTGCGTCATCGGCGAGACGGGGGGCACTGCCGATACAGGTTGACGCCACCTGCATGACGTGCATTTAAGCCCAGCTTTCCGGATTTCAATAGGGGGCGACCGCGTAGATCACGAAAAGTTTACAGATATTTCAAGAGATATCCACAGCATGTACTTGCCTGCGGCTGGCATGCCACAAGCGGAATGGTTAACCGCCGCCAATCCTACCGCTTGTTGAATTTGTTCAACGCGACACTCTTGATGTCGAACTTAGCAGCATCGATTTCATCAGTCCGATTGATGCCGGACAGCTCGACCCGTGTATCCAGATTTTGGGCGTCCGTCGTCACCCATTCCTTGAGTTCGAGGCCGGGCTTGACGGAGAAGAACAGCTTGATCCTGCCTGGCGCATCCGGGCTCTTGTCCATCACTGTCACGATGATGAGATCCTCAGCCTCTTGCACATCGAGGATGCGGGCGTCGCGCAACAGGTCCACATCCTTCTTCAGCAGCATCCGGAATGGTGTGTTATCTAGCTCGTAGCGATCATCGGAATTTCCGTCGAGATCCTGGATCGCCAGCATCTTGCCGTCGGACATCACGATCTGCTCGCTCGGCTTATTATAGTCGAACCGGAACCGGCCAGGCTTCTTGACCAGCACCACGCCGCGCATCTTCTTGCCATCGGGGTTGGTCTGCTGAAACACGCCCTTCAAATTGTTGAGGGCGTTGAAGTAGTCGGTTACTTTCTTGACCGTGGCGATCTGATTGGCATCGAACACCTTGGCGTCGGTGCCTGTACCGACCTGGGTCTGGGCAGGCCAATTCTGGCCGACGGGGTTCGGCGGCGCCTTCTTGGTGTCCTGCGCATTTGCCTGCAAGGCCGGCACGAGCGTCACGCCCGCCAATACGGCGACCTTGATCAACGACCGAATGCGCATCCTGCCCCCACGTCATGTCATCGAGGGCCGGCGAATCATCGCCAGCCACAATTACCGCTTCACCCATTAATCGGGCGAGATGTGGGCAGCAATAGGCAGCGCGGCTGATATCCGTCAAACGCCGATCAATCGGACACACTGGTCAAGCTGCGTCCGAGGCAGTTGCGCCGTTGGCGACCAAGATATCGCGCTTGGCAGTGCCATTGGCCGGCGTGATGATACCTTCACGCTCCATCCGCTCGATAAGATCGGCCGCGCGGTTGTAGCCGATGCTCAATCGGCGCTGGATGTAGCTGGTCGACGCCTTGCGGTCGCGCAGGACGATAGCGACCGCCTTCTCGTATAGATCGTCCTCGGCACTGGCGCGGCTCATCGCGGCGTGCTGGGCGGGGACAGCTTCGCCAGGTCCGTCGGTAATACCATCGACATAGCGCGGCTCGCCTTCGGCGCGCAGTGCCGCGACGATACCCTCGACCTCCTCGTCCGACACGAACGGACCGTGGATGCGCGTCAACTGGCCGGCGCCAGTGGACAACAACATGTCGCCTTGGCCCAGTAGTTGCTCGGCGCCCTGCTCATTGAGAATGGTGCGACTGTCGATACGCGACGCCACCTTGAAGCTCAACCGGGTTGGGAAATTCGCCTTGATGGTGCCGGTGATAATGTCGACCGATGGCCGTTGCGTTGCCATGATCAAGTGGATGCCGGCGGCACGTGCCATTTGCGCCAGCCGCTGCACCGCGACTTCGATCTCCTTGCCGGCGGAGATCATCAAGTCGGCGAACTCGTCAACCACCACCACTATGTATGGCATCGGCTCAAGTTCGAGCACGTCTTGCTGATAGATCGGCTGGCCCGTGCGGCTGTCGATGCCGGTCTGCACCGTACGCGCCAGCTTCTCGCCTTGCTTTGCCGCATTGCGTACGCGGTTGTTGAACACATCGATGTTGCGCACGCCAAGCTGCGACATGCGCTTGTAGCGCTCCTCCATTTCCGACACCGCCCAGTTCAGCGCCTGCACGGCTTTACCGGCATCGGTGATTACCGGAGTCAGCAAATGCGGAATGCCGTTGTAGACCGACAACTCCAGCATTTTCGGGTCGATCATCAGGAAGCGGCAGTCTTCCGGCGCGAGCTTGTAGATCAGCGACAGGATCATGGCATTGACGCCGACCGACTTGCCCGACCCGGTGGTGCCGGCGACCAGCAGATGGGGCATGCGGGCGAGGTCGGTGACAACCGGTTCGCCGCTGATCGTGCGGCCGAGCGCCAGCGGCAGTGTTGCCTCGCCGGCCTTGTAAGCATCGGCCTCCAGGATTTCACGCAGAAGCACGGTTTCGCGGCGCACGTTCGGCAATTCGATGCCAATCACGTTGCGACCCGGCACGACGGCGACACGGACGGCAGTTGCGCTCATCGAACGGGCAATGTCGTCGGCCAGCGCGATCACGCGCGAGGCCTTGATGCCGCGCGCGGGTTCGACCTCGAACAGTGTCACCACCGGCCCAGGTTTGACGTCTTTCACTTCGCCCTTGATGCCGAAATCGGCCAGCACGTCTTCCAGCAACCGCGCCGTACCGCGCAGCACTGTGGAGGTGAAGTCCTGCGTCGGCCGGGCGTGAGTCGGGCGCTTCAACAAATTGAGGCTCGGCCGCTTGTAGGCAGGACCTTGACGGCGGCTCCAGAATCCTCCCAGCAGACCAGACGCCCGAGCCCCGGAACCGCCATCGTGCTCATGCCCGCGTGGCGCGAACCGCTCGGCGATTTCACGCGACTCGGCATCGGTATGGCTATCGAACGCCGGCCCACGGCTGATTGCTGCGCGACGCTGGTCGAGCGGCGCCGGAGGTGGCTGATCGAACAAGCTGCCTGGACGATAGTCCTCCACCGAAGGCGCCATGCGATAGCCGGTGAACGCCTGCTCAGCGAATGCCTGCTGTTCACGCGGCCCCGCTGGCGCGACGTGAAACTGCGGGCTGGCAACATAGTGCTGCTCTTGACCAGAAGTAACGACGGCGGGAGCATGCCTGGAATACCGGGAGGCCTTGGCGCCGAGACCCGCCAACCACGTCCGCCACGAGGTACGCTCACCGCGATGCCGATCGGACGGGGAAGGTTGCATCAGATATGCGAGATCACGGCCGCTTAGGCCGAGGTTCTGAATCAGTGCGCCAAAGCCAGTACTGGCGTATACCAAGCCCGTTGCCAGGCCGCTTCGCCCAGGATTGATGGAGGCGAAGACATTGTTCAATAGGTTGAACAGAACGTCGCCGAGGATGCCGCCCATGCCGTGATGGAGCGGCCAGCGCGCTGGTACTGGCAGCGCCGAGCAGGCCCCGGCGAGCAGGACGATCGCCAGCGGAAACAGCGCGATTTTCGAACGGAAATCGGGCACATGGCGCGCCAGCGCCAATTCGAGCCCCCATATCACCGGCGGCAACAGTACGAATACAGCTGCGAAGCCGAGCGTCTGCAACAACAGATCCGACAGAACCGCGCCCGGCGCGCCGAGCAGGTTGCGGGTGGCGCCACTGGTTGCGTGCGTCAGGCTTGGATCGTCCAGCGACCAGCTCAGCAGGCTCAGCCAACCAGCCACCGCGCAAAGGCACAACAGGCCACCGGCACCTTGCGATACCACCCCTAGGATCCGATCCTCAAGCGTTTCCGGCAGCAAACGCTGCGGATCGCTAGCTCTGCTCTGGAAGGCCATGGGGTGAACGCAAATCCTACGCGGTTACATTGACGATCCGTTCCAGCGCCTCCCTGATCACTGCCGGTGGGTGCACGAGCGCCACGCGGATGTGGTTCTCGCCGGGGTTCACTCCGTTGCGACCGGCCTGGGCCAGGTAGGCTCCAGGCACCACTTTCACACCACAGCGTTTCCAAAGCGTTAGCGTGGCGTCGACGCTATTGCCCAAATGCCCCATATCGAGCCACAGGAAGAAGCCGCCGGCTGGCCGCTGGTAGCCAAACTTGCCCCTCAAAAGCTCGTCACAGATGTCGAATTTCGCCCGATATGCCTGGCGGATCACCGAAACATGCTGCTCCTCGGCCCACACCGCCGCCGATGCATGTTGGATGATGCCCGGCATCTGCGGTGCGGTGAGATTGCGCACCTCGGCAAAAGTTTCGAGGAAATCTCCGTCACCGGCGGCAAAGCCTGAGCGCAGTCCGGGCAGGTTCGAACGCTTCGACAGAGAGTTGAACACGACGATGTTCTTGAACCGCTCGGGTGTCTTGGCCGCCACTTCGAGACCACCGGTCGGCGCCGCATCGCCAGTGTAGATCTCTGAATAGCACTCATCGAAGAACAGCATGAAATCATGCTTGCGGGCGAGTTCGAGCGCCCGTGTCACATAGGCCCGGCTGGCGACGGCGCCTTGCGGATTGGCTGGCGAGCAGAGGTAGAACGACACCGTGCGATCGAGCAATTCGGTGTCGCCGGAAATTTCGTCGAGGTCGGGCAGGTGACCGGTCTCGGCGGTGGCGTTGAGGAATACCGCTTCGCAATTGGCGCCATAGGCCGCACCAAGATAGGCTTGATAGAATGGGTTCGGCATTAACACCACCGGCCGACCCTTGACCTGCTTGCGGCCAACCGCCGGCAGATTGGCGAAGAACAGGCCCTCGCGCGAGCCGTTCAACGGATGCACCTCGCGCATGAAATCGATGCCGGGCTTGAGGCCATAGCGGCGGTCGATCCAGTTCGCCAGAGTGCGCCGCAGGTCGTCGGAACCGCGAATTTTCGGGTAAGTGCCCAGCGACGCCTTGGCCTCGGCAATACGGTCGATCACGAACCCCGGCATTGTCTCATTCGGATCACCAGCGGTCATCTCGATCGTTTTCGGGTTGCCCGGCGGAAAGTCGGCCAGCAATCGATGGAGACGGGTAAATGGGGACAGCACCGCGCCCTTCGCAAGCGCCTCCAGACCGAACAATTGGCTCATGTGGGTTCTCGTTTGAAGGATGGCAGAGGGGGGCAATTGTCGAATTTGACGTCTAGTGTCAATCGTCAATCGCCTGATAGACGAGTGCGCGCACCATCGGTCGATAGCGCAGGCGGATCATGCCGGGCGAGGCACACATCCACACACAGGCGAGATGTTCGCTCGGATCGACCCAGAAGTAGGTGCCATAGACACCCGACCAGTAGTAGTCGCCTTTCGAACCGACCATAGCCGCAATGCCGGCCTGCCGCCTGACCGCGACGCCGAGGCCGAAGCCGTAACCGGCGCTCGACGGGTCCATGCTGTCGGCGATTCGGTTCTCGATCTTGTCCGATAGGCTGTCGGCGGTCATCAGCTCGACGGTCTTGCGCCCGAGGATCTGCGCATCGCCCAACCTGCCGCCACGACGCAGCGCTTCGGCGAATTTCAGATAGTCGAGGGCGCAGGAAACACCACCGCCGCCGCCGCTCTGCCACTTCATCTTGGCATTTGTCGCGTGATGGATTACCTGCGGCGCACCTGTAATCACGTCCTTTTCGAACGCTTTGGCATAGCGTGGACCAGTTGCATCGTTGAGCTCAAAGCCAGTGCTGGTCATGCCGAGCGGCCCGCAAATGCGCTTCGCCAGCGTTTCACCTAGTGTCTCGCCGGTGACCGCCTCGACAACAAGACCCAGCACGTCGGTCGAAAAACCGTATTCCCAGTCTGCGCCGGGTTCGAACAGCAGCGGCGCCTTGGCCATCGCCGCCAGATACTCAGCCTTTGTCATCTTGACGGCGGCGTTGATCGAGCTGCCAGGATAGAGCTTGTGCGCCGGCGTCATTCCGCGGTCGCGGTAGGTCATGCCGGAAGTGTGACGCAGCAGGTCCTGGATCGTCGGCGAGCGGCCAGCCGGCCGGGTGACAAGTGTCGCGCCGCCAGACGGTTCGACCACCGTCATGTTTGCCAGCTCCGGCAAATAGTTGCCGACCGGATCAGCAAGATTGATGCGGCCTTCCTCCAGCAACTGCAGGGCTGCGACCGAAGTCATCGCCTTGGTCATCGAGGCGATCGAGAACACCGCATCCGTCGTCATCGGCGCCGTTGAGGCCGTGTCGCGGCTGCCAAAAGCCTCGCAATAGGCGAGTTTGCCGCGCCTGGCGATGGCCAACACGCCACCGGGAATTCGCTCGGCGTCAATCTCCCGCTGCATGGCCTCGGCAATGCGCCCAAGTCGTTTGCTGGAAATGCCGACCTGCTCAGGCGAGACCTCCTGCAGCGATGTCGGGTCTTCGAGCTTCTTGAGAAAGTTCATGGGCCTTGGCTCCGGAACGAATTGCGCTTTGACCGCCAGACTAAGCACGATCAACTTAGAATCAACAGACGCCAGCCCAGAGGGCCGCATTGCTCTTGGCGAACGGCGGCCGAACCCCGATATTCCGGTGATGACCAACCACTCACATGCACTTGCCGCTGGCATCTTGATGATTTTGCTTGCGGCAGCTAGGCCAGTCCTTGCGCAGTACGACAGGGACGGCCGCTATGTGCCCTCACCCGGAGGGATCCCGACCGATCCTTACGCCCGGCCGATCCCAACCTATCCTGGTACGCCAGGTGGCGCCATCGGAACACCGATTTGGCCGCGCGGACCGGAGGTTTCGCAACCTCCGAAGGTGCTGCAGCCACCCCCAATCACGACTTACCCCAGTGCATTGCCGGCACCGTTCGTACCGCTGACGATCAGCCAATGCGACGACGGCTGGCAGCGCTCGACCGGCGTTTCACGGGTCGAGTTCAAGCGCCGCTGCGCACTGTTGCAACGGCGGCGGAGGTAACTGGCGCCTGCAGTCTAACGCGTTCGCCGGGGGTTCATGTAAAGGTCAGCTTCCTGCCGCTCTAGCTTGGGTTCGAGCTTGCCGCCTCGTATCTGCCGATAAAGCGACTTGATGTGCTTCTGGCAACCGGCATTGAACGGCAGCATGCCGCAGAACAGCTTCAGGACAATGTGCAGGCGCTTGTCGCTATGTTCGCGCAGCACCCGGCACTTGCGTTTACCGCCCAGTGTTAGCAGCTTGCTATCGATGTGGCCGACCACCCGATCGTGCTGATCATAGAGCGTGTAATCCCAGCCGAACGCCACCATGTCGCGCTTCAATCGATAGAAATCGAGCTCACCGTTCTCCAGCAGGAAGAACGAAAATGATTCCGGTTGCCATGGCCACTTATGCGCTGAGCGCTCGATGTAGACCATCTGGTCATGACTGCCGGTGTTCATCGAGAAGGCAACGACCGGAAAGCCATGCGCGCCGAGCGTTAGCTGCAACGAGCGACCGAGCATCAGGTCCATGGTGGCGTGCCAGTTCAGCTTTTCACCGAACAACTTGAAGACGAGCCGCTTGTCCATGCCGGACTTGGTGCGCCACAGGTCCTCGCGATAGCCGATGAGACCGGTGCGCTCACCGTTCTCCGTGACCTCACCAAGGATATCCATGTCTGAGGTGAACTGGCGCGATTTCGCCTTATTGCGATCCTTCTTCCAGAAGCCGAACTCGATCGCATTTATATCGGTGATCCAGACATCGACCTGGAATGCGTCCCAACGGCTGTTGGATGGTCCGGCGGCGGTCTTGGATGCTGCTGGCGCAGTCGCTGGTGTCTTCGCCGATTTTTCCAGCACTTCGTCACGCGCTTCGCGGGCGGCATCGGCAGCGGCGTTATTGGCTTCGATCGCAGCGGTGCTGGCGGCGGCCATGGGCTGTTCTCCTAGCGGACCCGAATCATTCAGGCGACGCTAGCAGAGGCAGCATCGGCAACTTCGGACCGCGGTGGAAAAACCTGAGGAAAACCGGCAAGCCGGTGCGTGCACGCCTTCGACTACCGCACCCGGCGAAGAGGCGAAATTACCCGCGCGCGCCGAAAATTGCGGACCCCACCCGCACATGCGTCGCACCGAAGGCAATTGCCGTCTCGAAATCGGCGCTCATGCCCATGCTGAGGCTCGCAAGCCCAAGTTCCTTGGCTTGCTTGGCGAGAAAGGCAAAATGCACCGCCGCTTCCTCTTCGACCGGCGGGATACACATCAGGCCCGAGATTTCTAGCTTCAGTTCATCGCGGCACATGGCGACGAACGCCGCCGTCTCCTTGGGCGCGATGCCAGCTTTTTGCGCCTCCTCGCCGGTATTGACCTGCACGAACAGCTTTGGATGTCGCCCCTGCTTGACGCACTCGTTGGCGATCGCCTGGGCGATCTTTGGTCGGTCGATGGTATGGATGCAGTCGAACAGCGCCACCGCCTCGCGGGCCTTGTTCGATTGCAGCGGCCCGATCAGGTGCAACTCGATATCTGGAAAGCGCGATTTTAACTCCGGCCACTTGCCCTGCGCTTCCTGCACGCGGTTCTCGCCGAACACCCGCTGGCCAGCCTCAAGCACGGGGAGAATATCAGCAGCCTCATAAGTCTTCGATACCGCGATCAGTTGCGCAGTGCCGGTGCCGCGCTTGGCAGCAGTCTCGGCCTTGGCGATGCGGGCGCGGATGTCGTTCAGGGCCGCGACGGCGTTCGAAGGGCTCATTTGGAACTCCGGGGATAGGGCGCGAACTCGTGGGTGTCGTTCGACAGCAGATCGAGATAGACCTTGTGAATGAACACTTTATCACGACCGACCTTCTCCTCGACCAGAATGCCGATCGCGGCCAGCGCCTTCAGATAGGTCGATGCCGCCTGCCGCTTGGCGATGTCGCGCTCGACCAGATTGGCGATGCGGCAATAGGGCTGGCTGAAGATCAGTTCGACCAGTTCGCGCGAGTAGATCTTCGGTGCTTCGGCGCGCAACAAGATCGTCGCCTGATCCATGAGTTTGCGAATGGCGATGATCTTTTCCAACGTCCAGTTGGCGGTGTTCTCGACCGCATCCAGCATATAGAGCACCCACGGCTCCCAGGCACCCGCGTTGGTCACGCCGGCGAGCAGCCGGTAGTATTCGCCGCGTGTGCGCAGGATGTGCCGGCTGAGGTACAGCGTCGGCATGTCCAGCAGCTTGTCCTGCACCAGGCACAGGATGTTGAGTACGCGGCCGGTGCGGCCGTTGCCGTCGGTGAACGGGTGGATGGCTTCGAATTGGTAGTGCAGGATTGCCATCCGGACGACCGGATCGAGATCGGTCGGTTCGTTCAGGAATTTTTCCCAGTTGGCGAGCAGCGTGCGCAGCCGATCCGCGCCTTCGGGCGGGGTGTAGATCGTCTCGTTGGTGTGCGAATTGCGCAGCGTGGTGCCGGGCGTCGCGCGAATGTCGAGGCCGACGGACTTCAGAGTACGGCAGATCTCGACGATGGTGCGGGTGGTGATCGGCCGCTCCGCCAGCGTCTTGTAGCCATCGAACAGTGCGGTTCGGTAGCGCAGGGCTTCCTTGGTGGCGGGGTCGGCATTGTCCTCCTCCAGACTCGCCTGCCGGAACAGTTCGTCGTTGGTGGTGACGATGTTCTCGATCTCGGAGCTGCTCTTGGCTTCGAGCATCGGGATGACGTGGATCAGCACGCTCTGATCGGGGATCAGCTGCCCGGCCCGCTGCAAGCCCGCCAGCGCGGCGCGGGCGCCGACGCACTTCTTCAGCACCGCCTTGCTTTCGACGTCCTGCGCGGGCGGCAGCAGGGGCAGGTCGTTGTAGGGGAGGCCGGGATCGTTTCGCGGCGTGATTGGTATTTTTGGCATTCTATGTGCCTGGCCCTACATGTCGATATTTTCTCGTTTTATCGACATATCACTGTTGATGTGTCGACACCATCGACAAGTTTGGCTCAATATGTCGATTGTATCGCCTTTCATCGACATATCTTCACAGTCTTGTCGCCACCATGGACATGATCGAATTCATATGTCGTCATTTTGGCATTTCATCGACGTATTGACGCGGTCATGTACGAGCGATCGACACGTCAGCATAAATATGTCGATGAAAACAAGTTTTGCAGACATATAACGCACACCGTGTCGATGCCGTGAACATGTTCACACTCTGATGTCCACAAACTCGCGAAACGTCGACATATCGGTCGGGTCGAGCCATCACTTGACCGCTGCGGCCTGTTAATGGCTGATACCGGCAAAATCGCATCCCTTCCGCCGAAAGAACCGCCCGCCATGACCGCCGAATCCGCCACCGAAACCATCCGTGAACGCTACAACGCGGCTGCTCGCGAGAAGCATTGGCAGGGGGTATGGGAGGAAAAGCAGACGTTCAAGGCATCGAACGCCGATCGCCGGCCAAAGTGCTACGTGCTGGAGATGTTCCCCTATCCGTCGGGGCGGATCCACATGGGCCACGTCCGCAACTACGCCATGGGCGACGTGTTCGCCCGCTACAAGCGGGCGCGCGGCTTCAACGTGCTGCATCCGATGGGCTGGGACGCCTTCGGCATGCCGGCCGAGAACGCCGCCATGGAGAAGAAAACGCATCCCGCGAAGTGGACCTACGAAAACATCGCGGCGATGAAGAAGCAGTTGAAATCCATGGGGCTTTCGCTCGACTGGTCGCGCGAGTTCGCGACCTGCGACGTGGCCTACTACCACCAGCAGCAGAAGCTATTTTTGGCGATGTACGCCAAGGGCTTGGCCTATCGCGGCATGGGCCGGGTCAACTGGGATCCGGTCGACCAGACCGTACTCGCCAACGAGCAGGTCATCGACGGCCGCGGATGGCGCTCCAACGCACTGGTTGAGCAGCGCGAGATGCCGTCGTGGTATTTCAAGATCACGCAGTACAGCGACGAGTTGCTGGACGCGCTATCCACGCTGGAGAAATGGCCGGAGAAGGTGCGTCTGATGCAGGCCAACTGGATTGGTCGCTCGGAAGGCCTGCTGATGAAGTATGCGCTATCGGGCGCCGCCTTGCCCAAGGCCAAGAAGTGGGCCGAACTCGAAGTGTTCACCACCCGCGCCGATACGATCTTCGGCGGCTCGTTCTGCGCGCTGTCACCGGGGCATCCGTTGGCGCTGGAACTTGCCAAGAAAAACAATGACTTGCAGGAATTCATCGACGAGTGCGCCAAGACCGGCACCTCGGCCGAAGAGATGGCCAAAGCCGAAAAGCTCGGCTTTGACACCGGCGTAACTGCCACCCACCCGCTGATTCCCGACCGGCAAATCCCAGTCTATGTCGCCAACTTCGTGCTGATGGGCTACGGCACCGGCGCCATTTTTGGCTGCCCTGCCCACGACCAGCGCGACTACGATTTCGCGGCCAAATACAAGCTGTTGATCACACCCGTGGTGGTGCCGGAGGATGAAAATCCGGCCACCTATCACCTATCCGGCAAGGCCTACGACGGATCGGGACGGATCGCCAATTCCGCATTCTTGGATGGGAAATCCATCGCGGATGCCAAGGCCGAAGTCGCAAAGCGCATGGAAGACCTCGGTAAGGGCAAGCGAAAGACAATGTACCGCCTGCGCGACTGGGGGTTGTCGCGGCAACGCTACTGGGGTTGCCCGATCCCGATCATCCATTGCGACGATTGCGGCGCCCAAGCCGTGCCCACTGACCAGTTGCCGGTAAAACTGCCTGACGACGTGTCGTTCGACGTGCCCGGCAACCCCTTGGTGCGGCATCCGACGTGGAAATCGTGCAACTGTCCTGCCTGTGGCAAGCCGGCGACGCGCGAAACCGACACGATGGACACCTTCGTCGACAGTTCCTGGTATTTCGTCCGCTTCACCGACCCCGACGCACCGGAGCCGACCGATGCGAAAGCCGCCAAGTATTGGCTCCCCGTCGATCAGTATATCGGCGGCATCGAGCACGCGATTTTGCATCTGCTCTATTCGCGCTTCTTCGCCCGCGCGATGGTCGATACCAAGCACCTGCCGGCAGCGGTCAAGGAACCGTTCGATGGCATGTTCACTCAGGGCATGGTGACGCACGAAACCTACAAGAGCAGCAAGGGCGCCTGGCTGCTGCCCGGCGAGGTCAGGATCGAGGAAACCGACACGGGCCGGGCCGCGACCGAAATCAGCACCGGCGAGGCAGCCGAGATCGGCGACATCGTCAAGATGTCGAAGTCGAAGAAAAACCTCGTCGACCCGGACGACATCATCGCCGGCTTCGGTGCCGACTGCGCGCGCTGGTTCGTGTTGTCCGACAGCCCGCCGGATCTCGATCGGATCTGGACGGAAGGCGGCATCGCCGGTGCGAGCCGCTTCCTGCAGCGCGTCTGGCGCCTCGTCGAGGACGCGGCCGACAAGATGGCCCCCTCGGGCACGCCGATACCAAATGCTCTCGGCGAGCAGGCGCTTGAACTGCACCGGACGGCGCACAAGGCTTTGCGCCGCGTCGAGCAGAACATCGAAGGCCTGCGATTCAACGTCGCCGTGGCACAGATCTACGAATTCCTGCCGGCCATCCAGGCAGCCTTGGCGCGAACCGGCACCGACAACATCTGGGTGCTGCGCGAGGCGACCGAGTTCCTCATTCACATGGTCGGACCGATGATGCCGCATCTGGCCGAGGACTGCTGGGCGCGGCTTGGATACAACACCTTGCTAGCCGATCAACCTTGGCCGACCGTCGAGGAAGCCCTTCTCGTTGACGATACGATCACCATTGCCGTACAGGTGAATGGCAAGCGTCGGGACGAGCTGAAGATCGCGCGTACCGCCAGCAATGCCGAGGTGGAAGCCGCCGCCCTCAATCTGGAGGCGATTGTCCGCGCCATGGAAGGCAAACCGGCCCGCAAGGTTATCGTGGTGCCGCAGAGGATCGTGAATGTCGTCGTCTGACATGCGTTCATTGTCTGGTCGGCCAGGTCGGCGAGCAGTGCTTGGGGCACTTCTCGGCGTAGTTTTGGTCGCGCCGATGCTGGGTGCTTGCGCCAGCGGCTTCCGGCCGCTTTACGCCACGGGTCCCGGTGGTGACAGTGTCAACGCCCAACTCAACCAGATCGATATTCCGACAATACCAAGTCGCGTCGGCCAGCGTGTGCGCAACGAATTGCTGTTCGAGAACAATGGCGGCGCGCTACCGGCGACTGCAGCCAATGCGCAGTATCGCCTCGATATCGCCATCCGCGAATTGCTGGCCTCGACGCTGGTGCGCACGGACGGTGAGGCCGCCAGCCAGATCTACAACCTCGACGCCAAGTTCAAGCTGATCCGCCTCGCCGACAAAAAAGTGGTGCTGGATGGCATCAGCTATGGCCGCGCCGGCTTCGAGCGTTACACCAACATCTATTCAAACGTCCGCGCCCGCGAGGACGCCGAGAACCGCGCCGCCCGCACGATTGCCAGCGACCTACGCAGCCGTTTGGCCGCCTTCCTCGCCTCGCCGAGCTGAGCGTGTTGCGTAGGTTGGGCTGAGCCCTTTCGCGAAGCCCAATATGACAATTCCTGTCTCGTCGAATTCACTCCGAACGCGTAGGTTGGGTTAGACCGGCCCTTGCCGGGCGTAACCCAACATTCCTCGGGTGGTGCATCGAAGTTGTTGGGTTACGGTCGCAAGCGGGCGACCTAACCCAACCTACGGGTCACGACCCGCGGGCCAGCCTCGATGCCGACCTGGAAAAACCAGTAGAGGCGCCATGGTCGCGCTCAAGTCGTCCGATGTTCCCAACTTCCTGAAAACGCTCAACAAGAGCATCGAGAGCATTCTCGTGTTCGGCACCGATCCGGGCCAGGTCGCCGAGACCGCGCGGCTGGTCGCCACGCGGCTGGCCGAAGCCGAAAACCCGCCCGGCGAAATCCTGCGCATCGAGGATGTCGACCTCGAATCCGACCCCGACCGGCTGGTGGTCGAACTCAAGACCATCCAGATGTTCGGCGGTCCCAAGATCGTGCGCACCACCGCGAGCCGGCGCGTTACCGCAGCCAACCTCGCATCCATTATTGAAGGGGGGCTGACCGGCCGTCTCGTCGTCGAGGCCGGCAACCTCAAGGCCGACGACGCACTGCGCGCCTTGTTCGAGAAGAGCCCGAAGGCAGCTGGCATCGCCTGCTATGCAGACAGCGCCGCCGATCTCGACCGGCTGGTGCGCGACGTGCTCGGCGAAGCCAAGCAGACCATCACCGCCGACGGCCGGCAACTCCTGTTGGCGCGCCTAGGTGCCGACCGCGCGCTATCACGCGCCGAGGTCGAAAAGCTGTCGCTTTACGCCGCCGGGCGCACCTCGATCGACGTCGAGGACGTGGAAGCGATCGTCGGTGATGCCTCCGAGCAAACCACCGACCGTATTCTGGAACATGCCGCCTCGGGCCGCTCCGGCGCCGCCGTCACCGAGTTCGACCGCGCCATCGCCGCCGGCGAAAGCGCCCAGATGATCATCGGCGCGGTGCAGCGCCATTTCCACCGCCTGCATCGCGTGCGCGCCGCCATCGACGCCGGCCGCTCGTTCGACGACGCCACACGGACGCTCAGGCCGCCGCTGTTCTTCAAGCAGAAGGGCATCTTCCAGGCCCAGGTGTCGCAGTGGACCGCCGACCGCTTGGCCGACGCCCGCGGCCGTATCTCCCGCGCCGCAATCGCAGCTCGCCGTGCCGGCGACATGGAGGAAATTATTGCGGAGCGGCTGCTGATTGAGTTGGGCGCGCTGGCGGGAGTGGGGCGACGGGGGTAGGTGGGATTTCGCACTCACATCGACGCGCAATCGTTGGGCGGATCAGCGGAGCGCAATCGGCCGCACTGCTGCATTATTCGCCTCGGACCATGATCATTGAGTTCGGCGTCTTCATAACGTTCGTGATCTGGCGGTAGACTGTGCAGGCGACGTTCTTGCCCCGGAAGAAGTCATTGTAGATCGCAGCAGCACAGCCTGGCGTATTGCGGCACACCGCCTGGCAGCCTACCGGCGAGTCCGCCGACGACATCTTGATTTGATCGCCCATCACCGAAAGTCCATCGTAGATCTCGAAACCACGCTCCTTGCGGCTTGGGGGAACGCCGATCTTTGCAGCAATTCGCCGGCTGGCGGCCAGATCAGCGCCCTCCGCCCGTGGCAGCGATGCATCAGTGCGGACGCCCGACCGCCAATTCTGATCCTCGTATCTCGCCTCTATGCGCCCGAACAGTTGGCATTGCCCCATCACAGGGCTGCGCCGGCCATGCTGAAACCCTACGCAGTTCGTTTCCTGTTCACAGGCCTCACGACAGGCGGCTGGATTAGGCTGCCGATGCTCCGCGATCTTGATGCCGTCGAGTTGGACGTTGTCGACGATCTCGATCGTCGACGCGGTGGACGCTTTGGGGGTTATCGGCGGCAGCGGCGATGCCACACGGTTGGTGGCTGCTCCGGTTGTCGTTTCACGGCGCTTCACTTCATCTTCGAGCCTGCGCAGCCGCTCCTGAAGCGCGGCCACATCGACGCTGCTGCCGGCGGGAGCAGCCGCAATCGACCCCTGAGCCGGCATGGCAGACCCGGGCACGAAGAAAAACTCGCCCGTCATCGCGGAGTGGTCCCACGGCACCTGCTTGCCGCTGCTGCTCGCGACCACATCCTTGCGCACTTCGATCATGGTCGCCGGCAGGTTGTGGCCCTTGGTTGTCATGTGCCTCACCAGCGCGGCGGTGAACGGTGAGTTGCGGCCATCGCCGTCGAGCGCCACGTTGCCCGGCTGCGTCGAGTAGGCAATAAATGTTCCGAGCCCCGTGGCAGCCGCAGCCAGACCTCGCCCAACCGAGGCGCCGCGCGTTCCCATCGAGCGAGCGAGGTTGCGCGCGAATGGATTGTCGCGACAGGCATCCAGGAAAACGATCGTCGTCTTGCCCTCGCGATCGATCTCCAATTGCCGCAGCACGAAATCGAGTTGGACCGCCTCGAATTCCAAATCCCGCTCACGCTCAAGTTTTGCGTCCACCGGCACCAGATAATTCTGCTGTCCGACCTGTAGACCGTGACCGGCATAGAAAAACACCGCAACATCAGCCTTGGAGAGCTGATCGGCGAATGCACGCAACGCGCCGTCAAACTTCCTTCGGTCGGCGTTGAGGGCCTCAACCACCGTAAACCCGGCGACCTTCAACGCCGCCGACATGTCGCGCGCGTCATTGATCGGATTGTTGAGGACCGCGGCAGACTGGTAAGCGCCGTTGCCAATTACCAGAGCCAACCTTGTTTCAGCGTGCGCGACCGTCTGCGCAAACGCAAATATCAGGGCGACACCAGCCATCAACCACGCGTTCATGTCGACACCACACACGTTGAACGAACTGAAAAACCGACAGGAGAGCATTCTGCCAATTGAGGTCGCCAGCATCAAGGCAAGCACCTCAATGCGGCGATTGATGTAGTCGCCCGCTTGTTCGCCGCCTGGGTTGCAAGTGGAGGGGACTGAACCCACTACCCGGCGCCTTGGAGACGCATCCTCACCGGTACTTGCCGTCGAACTCACCGTCCGGTCGAGCATTGGTGACGCGGCCGTCGACCACTTCGGGGCGGTTGATGGTGAACACGTTTTCCGGTTCGATGACGCCGTAGTTCATGTAGCCGAGGCGCGCAATCGGCCGCATGGCGCCAGTGTCGACCATGCCGTCCTTGACGAAGCGGTCGTCGATGTGGATGCCGACAACGAGGCCAACCACCATGTAATGCGCGGTCTTGTGCTGCGGCGCGACGTTGGGCAGTTCGATCACCTTCCAGAGCTTGCATTCGAAGGCGGCAGGTGCCTCCTTCACGCGTGGCGGCTTGACGAGATGCGACGGCGTCGCAGTGAGACCCGAGAGTGCGAACTCATCGACACCGTGCGGCACCGTCGCCGAGGAGGTGTTCATCTCGTAGCGGGTGTCCCAGGTCGCCAGCGAACAAACGAACTCGCCGGTGGCGTTGATGTTGGCGAGGCTGTCCTTGAGGCCGGCCGAGCCGAACACAACATAGTTGGGCTTCTCGGATACGGCGTTGAAGAAGCTGTATGGCGCCAGATTGGCGACGCCGTCCGCCGAGACGGTCGAGACCCAGCCGATCGGGCGCGGCACGATCAGCGCCTTGAACGGGTCGTGCTTGAGGCCATGCTTGTTCTCAATGGCGTCGTAAAACATGGCGCGTCCTTTAGCTTGGGTTCGTATCCCGCGCACGCTGCCTGCCTCGCCGCGACCTGTCAAATGAGCGCGGCGTCACTCGCCGCTTGCTCCGTCGTCATCGCCTCCTATAGTGCCGGCCAATCCCACAAATCCGGCGCAAAAGGACTTATCGATCATGACCAACGCCCCCACCGATGTGATCGCCATCGGCAATGCCATCGTCGACATCATCGGCCGCTGCGACGACGCGTTCCTCGTCCGCCACGGCGCCGCCAAGGGCTCGATGCAACTGGTCGATGCCGAAAAGATCGTGTCACTCTATAAGGACTGCGGCCCGGCGATCGAGATATCCGGCGGATCAGCCGCCAACACGATGGTCGGCATCGCCTCGCTCGGCGGCACGTCGGCCTTCATCGGCAAGGTCTCGGACGACGAGTTCGGCCGCATCTTCGCCCACGATATCAAGGCAGCCGGCGTCGCCTATGCAACTCCTGCCTCGAAGGGTGGCGCCCCGACCGCCCGATCGCTGATCCTGGTCACGCCCGACGGCGAGCGCACCATGAACACTTTTCTGGGCGTCAGCCCGGAATTGGCGGTCGCGGAGGTCGATGGCGCCCAGATCGCCGCCGCCAAGATCGTCTACCTCGAAGGCTACCTGTTCGACCGGGACGAGGCCAAGGCTGCGTTCCGCGCCGCCGCCGCGCACGCCCAGAAGGCCGGCCGCAAGGTTGCATTGACACTGTCGGACGCGTTCTGCGTCGACCGCCACCGCGCCGAGTTCCTGACCTTCATCCGCGACCACGTCGACATTCTGTTCGCCAACGAATTGGAGGTCACATCGCTCTACCAGACCAAGTCGTTCGAGGACGCCTCGCGCCACGCGGCAATCGACGCCAAGGTCGCCGTGCTGACCCGCAGCGCCAGGGGTGCCGTCATCCATTCCGGCGGTACTTCTGTCGAGGTGCCGGCCGACAAAATCGAGAAAGTCGTCGACACCACCGGTGCCGGCGATCTCTACGCCGCCGGCTACCTGTTCGGTCATGCGCGTGGTCTTGGGCCAGAGGTTTGCGGCCGGCTCGGCGCACTCGCCGCCGCCGAAATCATCAGCCACGTCGGCGCCCGGCCGCAGGTAGCGTTGGCAAGCCTGGCGAAGCAGCGCGGACTGATCTGAGGTTGTACTTGCTCTAATGCTTCGGCAATTCAAGTTGTAGGAGAACTTGTTGCCGAAGCACAGCATTAGCCCTCCCTATTACTGTATTTTGGTCACTATCGGCTGTACAACCCCAATATTGCTCCCAATGTTCGATTATTCTCTCTGGAATAACAGGGAGTTCCTGCGCAGTATGAATGCAACGAATCGCATTGCAGGACCTGACCCCCATGAGCGCTGCCAAAATGCAGCGCGGCCGGCCGAAGGGTTCGGGCATCAACGACCAGCTCAGACTGGACGAGATCGCCCGTATCATGAGCGCCGACCCGCGCATTAAACCGACCACCGCGATCAAGACGCTCGGCATCACCGATCCGTCGACGATCCGCCGGCTACGCGACAAGTTTCACGTTGCCCAGCCCGTTCTCAAGTCGAATATCCAGTCCGACAATGCTTCGGCCGCGATGCAATCTACGCCCCGCGCCGCGGCATTGAAGTATTCCGAACCGGTCAAGGTCGAAGCCGTGAAGCGGGCTGAATCCCGCCGCACGTTTACCGGTTCGGCGAATGAGAATACCGGTCTCGAACCCGGTCTTCTTGCCAAGCCGGCGAAAGCCGAACCGATCCCTGTCGCAGCGCTGTTGTTCGGCTTCGGCCTCAACGCCGCGACGGCGATTTTCGAGCAGCAGATGATGATCGCCCAGAGCGTGATGAAACTGCCGCAAGTCCGCGATCTCGTGCGCAGTCAGATCGCTCTTACCGAATTCATGCTGAACGCCGCGAACCTGTCCCCAGGGTCCCGCTACGCTCACTGAATTTGCTAGCCCAGAGCAAGTGACCTCGACGGCCGCCCCGGCAAGGCGGCCGTTTTTTATTGCCGTGCGCCTCAGAGTTTTCTGAGCGCTACTGATTCGACGCGATGATCGCGCCCCTTGCGCAATACGAGCCGCGCCCGCCGCCTGGTTGGCAATATATTCTCCTCGAGGTTCTTGAGGTTGATCGTGCTCCAGATTTCCATCGCGCGCGCCAGCGCCTCTTCCTGCGTCAGGCTCGCGTAACGATGGAAATAGGCGCCAGGGTCGCGGAACGCGGTCGCCCGCAGTTTCATGAATCGGGCGACGTACCATTCCTCGATCACCTTGGCATCGGCATCGATGTAGATCGAAAAATCAAAGAAGTCGGACACGAACGGCACCGCATCGCCGCCCCGCGGCATCCGTGCCGGCTGCAACACATTGAGGCCCTCGACGATCAGAATATCCGGCCGGGCGACGGTCACCTTCTGACCGGGCAGAATGTCGTATTGGAAGTGCGAGTATACCGGCGCCTCCGCCACTTCGCGCCCCGACTTAACGTCGCCAAGAAAGTTCAGCAGTTTGGTGGTGTCGAAACTCTCGGGGAAGCCCTTGCGGTTCATGATTCCGCGCCGCTCCAGCTCGGCATTCGGCAACAGGAAGCCGTCGGTGGTCACGAGGTCAACGTGCGGATGGTCCGGCCAGCGGGCCAACAACGCTTTCAATGCGCGCGCCGTGGTACTCTTACCGACAGCCACCGAGCCGGCGACACCGATGATGAAGGGCACCTTGTGATCCTTGCGGTTCAGGAACCGCGACGACACGCTGTGCAGTTCCTGCGCCGCCATGACGTAGAGATTGAGCAGCCGCGACATCGGCAGGTAGATCTGCTCGACCTCCTCCATCGAAAGCCCGGCCATCAAACCTGAGAGCTGCTCGAGGTCGCGCTCGACCAGCGTCATCGGCGTGTCGGCCCGGAGCCTTGCCCACTCCGCGCGGCTGAACTCGCGATAGGGAGAAAAATTCAGCCCGCCGCGCGACGGCGCCGGCTCCTCGGTCATCGCTTTCAGTTCGTAGATCGCCATAACCGCACCCTGTTCAGCCGGGCTTACGCGCTGCCTTCTCGGCCAAGCCCGATTGCGACATCCGCGCTTCCAGGGTCGTCAGCACGTCGCCGAGCGGCACGTTGCGAGACTCCAGCAGCACCAGCAGATGATACAGCAAATCAGCCGCCTCGGCGCGCAATTCGCCCGCATCCGGACCAATACCGGCAATCACGGTTTCGATCGCCTCCTCGCCGAGTTTACGGGCGCACTTGGCTGGCCCGGCATCGAGCAGTTGCCGCGTATAGGAGGTATCGGCCAATGCGTTCCGGCGATGGGCAATCAACGCCGCGAGACGGGTGAGGACATCATCTGCCACAGGTCTTGGCTCCACGAGGTTGGTTCGCCAGTCGCATAGGCGCTCCCGGGCGCCGGCACAAGCAAAACGGCCCGATCTGATGACCGGGCCGCTTGATATTCCCTATTGGGCGAAAATGCTTCAACCGCCCGAGGGGCCGCCAATGCGCATGCGGATGTAGTCAAGCTGATCGAAATTTCCGTACTTGATCGTCATCAGGCCGCTCTCACCCGAACCGCGCTTGATCTCGACCTTGAGGCCAAGCAGGTCGGAGAGTTCCTTCTCGAACGCCTTGGTATCGGGATCCTTCTCGCGGGTCTTGCGCGGCACGTTGGCCGTCTCGGCGGCGTTGTTGCCCTGAACCAGTGCTTCGATATCGCGGACGCTAAGCTCCTGGGCGACGATCCGTTCGGCAAGCGCCTCGGCGTCGTCGCGACCGACCAGCGCGCGGCCGTGGCCCGAGCTGATCTTCCCCGACCGCACCAGTTCGATCACGTAGGGCGGCAGCTTCAGCAGCCGGAGCGTATTGGCGAGATGGCTGCGGCTCTTGCCGATCACCTCGCCAAGCTTCTCCTGGGTATAGCCGAAGCGCTCGATCAGATCCCGGTAGCCGCTCGCCTCCTCGATGGCGTTGAGGTCGGCGCGCTGCACGTTCTCGATGATCGCAAGTTCGGCGACATCCTGGTCGGCGAGCTCGCGCACAATCACCGGTACACTGTGGAGCCCGGCCAGTTGCGACGCGCGCCAGCGGCGCTCGCCGGCAACGATCTCGTAACCGCCAGTCGACGGATCGGGTCGAACGAGGATCGGTTGCACCAGACCCTTCTGCCGGATCGAATCCGACAGCTCGATCAGGTCATCCTCGCGGAAGTCCTTGCGCGGGTTGAACGGGCTGCCCTTCAACTGGTCAATCGGAACTACGCGCTGCTCACCTTCGGGAGGCAGTTGCGAATAGCCGCTGACCGGCTCGCCGATCAATGAAGCCAGTCCGCGTCCAAGCCGGCTTTTCTGCAGCGGTACCGCCATGGTGTTCCCCGTTATTGCGTGTTCGTTTTGAAGCTAAAATGCGAATGAACGTTAGGCCGCCTTGATATGCCGCTCGCGCTCGATGATCTCGGTGGCGAGCCGCACATAGGCCTGACTGCCGGCACTGTCGTAATCGTAGAGCAGGATTGGCTTGCCGTGCGACGGCGCCTCGGCAACACGCACATTGCGCGGGATCATCGTCTCGTAGACCTTGGGTCCGAAGAACGCGCGGACGTTCTGGGCGACTTCCTTGGAGAACGTCGTGCGCGCGTCGTGCATGGTCAGCACCACGCCTTGGATCTCAAGTCGCGGATTGATTGTCGCCTTGATCTGGTCGATCGTTTCCTTGAGCTGCGAAATGCCTTCCAGAGCGAAGAACTCGCACTGCACCGGCACCAGCACCGCGTCGGCCGCAGCCAGCGCATTGAGCGTCAGCAAATTTAGCGAAGGCGGGCAATCGATCAGCACGTAGGTCAACGGCGCGGCACTCGCCTGTGCGCGCTGATTGCCAACCAGCGCGGCAACCGCATCACGCAGCCTGAACGAGCGGTTGGCATCTGATGCCAATGCCGAGTCCGTACCAACGAGATCGGAATTTGCCGGCACGATCGACAGGCCGGGAACGCTTGTTGGCACGCTGGCATCGAGCAACGTGGCGTGCCCCGTGAGCACATCGAAGGTCGTGCGGTGCCTGGACTCCGGCGCGATGCCCAGCCCAGTGGAAGCGTTGCCTTGCGGATCGAGATCGACGACCAGCACCTGCTCGCCGATCGCTGCCAGCGCGGTGCCGAGATTGATGGCGGTGGTCGTCTTGCCGACACCGCCCTTCTGATTGGTAATTGCAAGAACTCTAATTGAATTCGCAGACATGAGCTTCACGCCTCCTGTCCATTAAACTGGCGACAAATGTCGAACCTCGACGACGTACGCCCCATCCTGCGTCAGGCTCGGCACTAGCCGATGCTCGAACCGCCATGTGCGGTGGGCATCAGCCAGTTCCTGCTCGACGCCCCTTCCCTTGAGAAACAGACACAAGGAAGACGCGGTACAGATCGGGGCGGATAAGCCAAACAGACGATCGAGGGGCGCAAGAGCACGCGCGGTCACGACATCGACTGTGCCGACCATAGCGCGAGTCTCGGCAATTTCGATCCGCTTGGTCACGATCTCCACAGCGATCCCGGTCTGACGAGCGACATCACGCAGAAAAGCGGACTTGCGTTGGTCGCTTTCGATCAGGATCGTCGACACGCCGCCGCGTTCGGCCAGCATGATGGCGAGCACCAGGCCGGGAAATCCGCCGCCCGATCCGAGGTCCGCGTGCCGCTTGGCGTCGAGGGGGAATAATGCCGCGAGCTGGGCGCTGTCGGCGATATGGCGATGCCATAGCTCCGGCAGTGTGCTGGGCGCCACCAGATTGACCGCCTTCTGCCAGCGCTTGAGCAGGTCGGCATAAATGGCGAGGCGGTCGGCGGTTTCACGTGAAACGCCAAATGCCTTGGCGAACACGCCCGGGCCGGTGATGGTAGCCAGTGTTTTCATTTGCTGCACTCCGGCCAATGATTGACGATCGGAGTGGATCGAAACCCGTTGAAATCGCAGGTTGGGTTAGACCAGCCTTCTTGCTGGTCGTAACCCAACAATTCACGGGTGGTGATCGAAGTTGTTGGGTTACGGACGCAAATGGGCGTCCTAACCCAACCTACGCCCTCACAATGACCGGCAACCGTCTCAACCGTCATGCGGACCGCGCCAACCGAGGCTTACGAACGTGGGCCAGCAGGATCAGCAGTGCGGCTGGCGTCATACCGTCGATCTTGCTGGCCTGGGCGATGTTCGCCGGCCGGTGCCGTTCGAGCTTTCCGCGCAACTCAGTCGATAGACCGGGCAGGTCGGCATAGCGAAAGTCTGCTGGTATCACGGTCGACTCGTCGCGGCGCAGAGTGATCACATCGGCATCCTGCCGGGCGACATACGCCGCATACCGGGCGTCAATCTCCAACTGAGAGGCAATGCGCGGCGCTATCGCCCCGAGATCCGGCCACGTCGTCTTGAGCTGGTCGATATCGACGCTCGGATAAGCCAGCAACTCGAATGCCGAACGACGCTTGCCGTCCTGGTTGATCTGGATGCCCGAGCGGAGTGCCTCGGTCGAGGTCATGGATAGCGATCGCAGCATTCGCTCACCTGCCTCGAGCGCAGCAGCCTTGGCAACAAACGCGTTGGCACGCTCCGACCCGACGCATCCAGCTGCGAGTCCAATTGGGGTCAGGCGCTGATCGGCATTGTCGCCGCGTAGTTTTAGCCGGAACTCCGCCCGCGAGGTGAACATCCTATAGGGCTCCGAAACACCACGGCTCACTAGATCGTCGACCATGACGCCAAGATAGCTGTTGGTGCGCGATAGCGTTATCGGATCGCCGCCGCTGGCCATTGCCGCCGCATTAATCCCCGCGAGCAAACCTTGCGCGCCCGCTTCCTCATATCCCGTTGTGCCGTTGATCTGGCCAGCGAGGAACAGGCCCGGCAGTCGCTTCAGTTCGAGGGTTGGCAGGAGGGCGCGCGGATCGACATAATCATACTCGATCGCATAGCCTGGTCGAATGATGCCGACCGCTTCCAAGCCTGGGATCGTGCGCAGGAATTGCTCCTGCACTTCTGCCGGCAACGAGGTCGACAAGCCGTTGGGATAAATGGTGTCGTCATCGAGCCCTTCCGGCTCAAGGAAAATCTGGTGTGAAGTGCGGTCGGCAAAGCGGACGATCTTGTCCTCGATCGACGGGCAATAGCGCGGGCCGATACCCTCGATCTGGCCCGAATACATTGCCGACCGGCCGAGGTTATCGCGCACGATCTTATGCGTCGCCTCGCTGGTGTAAGTGATGTGGCAATCAACCTGTGGCGTGGTGATGCGGGTGTTGAGGTAGGAGAACGGCTCCGGCGGATTGTCACCGGGTTGCCGTTCAAGGTCATCCCAGCGGATCGTTTTGCCATCGAGCCGTGCCGGCGTGCCGGTCTTGAGACGGCCGCGCTCGATACCCAGCGCGCCCAACCGCTCCGACAGTTTGCGGGCGGGCGGGTCCCCGACACGGCCAGCCGGGATCTTGACGTCGCCCATGTGAATGAGCCCGTTGAGGAAGGTCCCGGTCGTCAGAACCACCGCGCCAGCTGGGATACGTCGGCCGCCTTCGGTGACGATGCCGGCCACGCGGCCATCAATGACAATCAAGTCGTCAACCGCCGCCTCGATCACTTCAAGGCCGGCAGTCGCGGCAATCGCTGCCTGCATCGCCTCACGATAGAGCTTGCGATCGGCCTGGGCGCGCAATCCCTGAACCGCCGGGCCGCGCGACTTGTTGAGCATGCGGAACTGAATGCCGGCCTGATCGGCGACCCGCGCCATCAGGCCATCGAGAGCATCGATCTCGCGGACGAGGTGGCCCTTGCCCAGGCCACCGATCGCCGGGTTACACGACATCTCGCCGATCGTCGCGGCCTTGTGGGTGACGAGTGCCGTCCGAGCGCCCATGCGGGCGGCCGCAGCCGCCGCCTCGCAACCGGCGTGTCCACCACCCACAACAATAACATCGTACGAAGTTCTGATCATGGAGCAGGATTTAGCAGAAGTTTCACGTGAAACAACTTATTGGATTTACTTGCCGATACAGAAACGGCCGAATATTGCCCCCAGCACTTCTTCCGGATCGATCCGTCCAGTTAGCCGGCCAAGTTCGGTGGCGGCAAGCCGAAGGTCTTCGGCGCGCAGTTCGAGTTCGGTCGGGGACCCATCGACAAATGCTTGCAGGTGCTGCCGCGCACGGTCCAGATGCCCGTGGTGACGGGATTGGGTCGGAGCAGGCTCGGCGTCGTCACTGCCAATCTTCAGGCGGGCTCGATCCACGATTTCACGGATGAGATCATCGACACCTTCGCCGGTCAATGTGGAAAGCCAAAGCGACCGAGTTGACCGAGTGCGCTGCGGGTCGAGGTCGGCTTTGCTGCGCACAATAACAGTGTCGCCCGTCCAGCCCTGAACACCAGCGGCAGGTCGCGGCTGACCAAGGCTGGACGTAACCTCGTCGAGCCAGACAACGAGGTCAGCGTCCCGCGCGCGATCGACCGTGCGGCGAATGCCTTCCCGTTCGACCGCGCCTTCCGCCTCGCGGATACCGGCGGTGTCGCTGACGATCACCGGAATGCCGGCGAGGTTAAGCCGTACCTCGATCACGTCGCGGGTGGTACCGGGTTCCTCCGACACGATCGCAACGTCGCGACGGGCCAGCGCATTGAGCAGGCTGGACTTGCCGGCATTGGGTGGTCCGGCCAATACTACCTGAAAGCCAGAACGCAGGATCTCACCCCGATGGGCGTGCGCCAGATGCGCTCCGATGCGGCCTACCAAGCCGACCGCCGAAGCGCGCGCCTGCATCACCGCGTCGTTGGCCACGTCCCCCTCGTCGGCGAAGTCGATGGCGGCTTCCACGAGCGCCTGTGCCTGGATCATCTCCGCCCGCCAGCCATTATAGAGCTTGTCGAGCGCACCCGATGCCTGGGTCAGCGCTTGGGCGCGTTGGCTCTCGGTCTCGGCGTCGATCAGGTCGGCGAGACCTTCTATGGCGGTCAGATCCATCTTGCCGTTGTGGAAGGCGCGGCGGGCGAATTCGCCAGGCTCGGCCATGCGGCATCCGGGTATTGAACCCAGCGCCTCGTACATGGCGGCGATGATTGCGCGACCGCCATGGGTCTGGAATTCGACGATGTCCTCACCGGTCTCGGTCGCCGGTGCCTTGAAGTAGATCACCAGTGCCTGATCGATCGGCTGCTTGGTTAACGGGTGTCGAAGAATGCGCAGCGCCGTGAACCGCGGCGTCGGAGTAGCGCCGGCAATGGCATTCAACGCCGTGAGCGCCTGTGGTCCAGATACCCGGATTACCGCCAGCGCCGAGCGGCCAGGCGGAGTCGCAAGCGCGAATATGGTGTCGTTAGCGGTGGCGGTGGGGACTTCGGACACGAACGCAATACCAATCTTCCATGCAAGGCGGTCGCACGGATTAGCCCCGCCGCGACGCCGCGATCAAGTCAGATAGCTTGGCCTTCTGGGTGCCGTCAGCCGCGAAGTTGGCCGGCGCCAGCCACTGCTGGTACGCACGCTTGATCGCCGGCCATTCCTTGTCGGTGATCGAGAACCAAGCGGTATCGCGATTGCGGCCCTTGTAGACCACCGCCTGCCGGAACACGCCCTCGAAGGTGAAACCATAGCGCTCAGCGGCTGCCCGCGACGGCATGTTGCAGTTGTCGCATTTCCACTCGTAGCGCCGGTAGCCGAGTTCGTCGAACACTCTGCTCATCAGCAGGAACATCGCCTCGGTTGCGTGCGGCTTCCTTTGAAGTAGCGGCGAGTAGTTGATATGGCCGACCTCGATCACACCACCGGCTGGATCGATGCGCATCAAACTTGCGATGCCGACCGCCTTGCCCGACGCCAGATCGACGATGGTGTGGAACAGCGGATCCTCGGTCTTGGCAACGCTGTCGAGCCAGGCGCGATAGTCTTCCAACTTCTCGAACGGGCCGTAGGCGAGATAGGTCCAGTTGCGGCCCTCGGTGTCGAGCTTGTTGCCGGCGAATAGGTCCGACGCGTGCTTGGCCGGATCGAGCATTTCGACGCGGCAGCTCCGCCCCGTGATCGGCGTGCGCGGCGGCTTCGGCCTGGCGGTCCAACCGGGCAGCGGTTCACCGACCGGCTGGCCGAGGGCGTTCAGGGTTTGAGCCAAGTTTTTGTTCCTGCTGGAGATGCGTTGGCCAAGAGACAATCGAGGATACCACGGTACTTGATCCTTGCACACGCAGCGAATTTGCGTTCAGATTGGGTATTGCTACTGAATATTTCTGGCATAACGCGGGAGGGAATTTCCATGACCTCTACGAAGCTCACGTCGACCGGCCATGCACTAGCCGATGCATCCTGGCTCGACACGCATTTCCAATCGGCACGACCTGAATACGAAGAAGCGCTGCGATCTGTCGGGATCGAGGCCGGTTGGAAGGTGCTCGACGCCGGCTGCGGCGGAGGTGGCTTTCTGCCGTTGATGAGCGAATTGGTCGGGCCGGAGCGGTTCAATCACCGCCATGGACTTGGCGCCCGAAAACGTCGCCCACGTTGAGGCACTGGTGCGGGACGGAAAGCTGCCCGCAACTGTTCAAGCGCGCGTCGGCAGTTTGTTGAAGCTGCCGTTCGCGGATTTCACGTTCGACTGCGTGTGGTCGGCCAACGTCGTGCAGTATCTGACCGAGGACGAGTTCGATCAGGCGATCGCCGAATTCAAGCGTGTTCTTGAAGCCCGGGCGGATTTGCTTGCGATCAAGGATTTCGATAACTCGATTGCTCCAATTCGTGCCGCTCGCACCCGGGCGTGCTCGCCCGGTTGGCCTCAGGTCGAGCAGGCGGGCTGATTTTGCAAGAACCGGTCAAGCTCGGCGCGAGTCTGCGGCGGCTCGTCGCTGGCCTTCTCGGTTTCGGCGCGCCGGCCTGACCGATATTCGCCGGCGTAACACCTGGCACATCGAGCGTTGGGCGCCGCTGCCGCCAGTCGACACGTTCACTCTTGGTCGAAACCGGTTGCCTGAAACTTTGGCAAAGGTCAAGCCGAAGGCTACGGCATTTCCAGCAGCACGACTTAAACATCTTGCGGGAGAGTCGCGTAACGAATCCAAATCAGGCCTTACTCGACGACCCCGACTTCTGTTGGCGAGAAGTATTTGTATTGGCCGTGGGTCGCGTCGCAAAGCCGTAGGGCGCAATAGGCCACTTGGGCCGTATTGCGCCGCGCCTCATGTTCGGTGTTCGTGGCTGGCGCAATACGCGAAGTCGCTATTGCGCCCTACGGAACCGGCTAACCGCCGCCTTCACGTATTCATGCTCTGGAAGAACTCGCCGTTGGTCTTGGTGGAGCGCAGCTTGTCGACCAGGAACTCGACGGCGTCCATCGGGCCCATCGGGTTGAGGATGCGGCGCAGCACATACATCTTCTTGAGCTGATCGCGCGGGACCAGCAACTCTTCCTTGCGGGTGCCGGACTTGGCGATATCGATCGCCGGGAAGATGCGCTTGTCGGAGACCTTGCGGTCGAGCACGACTTCGCAGTTGCCGGTGCCCTTGAACTCTTCGAAGATCACTTCGTCCATGCGGCTGCCGGTCTCGATCAGCGCGGTGGCGATGATGGTCAGCGAGCCGCCTTCCTCGATGTTACGCGCCGCACCGAAGAACCGCTTTGGGCGCTGCAACGCATTCGAGTCGACGCCGCCGGTCAGCACCTTGCCGGATGACGGCACCACGGTGTTGTAGGCACGACCCAGGCGCGTGATCGAATCGAGCAGGATCACCACGTCGCGCTTGTGCTCGACCAGGCGCTTTGCCTTTTCGATTACCATTTCGGAAACCTGCACGTGGCGGGTCGGCGGCTCGTCGAAGGTCGAGGAGATGACCTCGCCCTTAACGGTGCGCTGCATGTCGGTGACTTCTTCCGGCCGCTCGTCGATCAGCAGCACCATCAGATAGCACTCGGGGTGATTGACCGAGATCGCGTGCGCGATGTTCTGCAGCAGCACTGTTTTGCCGGTTCGTGGCTGGGCGACGATCAGGGCGCGCTGGCCCTTGCCCATCGGTGCCACGATGTCGATCACGCGCGCCGACAGATCCTTGATGGTCGGATCTTCGATTTCCATCTTGAGCCACTGGGTCGGGTAGAGCGGCGTCAGATTGTCGAAGTTGACCTTGTGCTTGGCAGCCTCCGGATCCTCGAAGTTGATCTGGTTGACCTTGAGCAGGGCAAAATAGCGCTCGCCGTCCTTCGGGCTGCGGATCTGACCTTCGACGGTGTCGCCGGTGCGCAGGCCGAACTTACGGATCTGCGACGGCGAGATGTAGATGTCGTCGGGACCAGGCAGATAGTTGGCGTCGGGCGAGCGCAGGAAGCCGAAGCCGTCCTGCAGCACTTCGACGACGCCAATGCCGGTGATGTCGATTTCCTTGGCCGCGAGCTGCTTGAGCACCGCGAACATGAGTTCCTGCTTGCGCAAGGTGCTGGCGTTCTCGACGCCATGTTCCTCGGCAAACGAAAGCATTTCAGTGGGGGACTTCGCCTTGAGGTCCTGTAGTTTCATTTCAGCCATTTAATTGGGCTCCACGCGGGCTCTGGCGGGGTGAGGTGGGTGAGAGGCGGATGCCGAGCCGGAAGTTCTGTAAGGGGAGGGCGCACGTGTGTGCGCTGCCATGGGGTGAGCCGCTGTCGGTAGGGCACCGAAAGGCTTATCGTGCCGGCAGGCCTCTCCGCCGCCAGCAATCCCACGGGAATATTTAATAGCAGGCTTTGTTCCCGGAAGGAAGGGAAATGTGGCGGCAAGTTTCAGGGGCAGTCACCGCTCTGAACGGTGGTCGCCTAATCGCGATGAACCTGGAGAGCGGTGATCGAACCCTACAGATCAGTCGTTCGAGCCTGGGCTTTTGCTCTTCTTGACTTGCGGCACGTTACTCTTCTTGACCTCGGCCTTACCTTGGTTGCCAGAGCCGGGGTTGCTCGGATCGACAACACAGCGACAGGCGGGCGGCGCCTTCGGCGGATAGGACTGCTGCTTGCACTCCCGCTTCATCCCGGCCGGGCAACCATCCTTGGCCATCGCCGGCGCAGCGAGAGGAATGACCGTCAGCAACAGCGCGGTCGCCAAAACTGGGAAGATTCGCATTTAAGCCTCCGTGGTATTGAACAGCCCCCACGAGGTCTCAGGCTAAGCAAAGTTCACCGACGCGCATTGACCGGCGTCACTGGGCATAACGGTCCCGTGTTGGGGACGGAGAGCGGGTGACTGGCATCCGACGATGCTCACCACGGCTTGACGATCACTAGCACCACGATGCCGATCATCAGCACGGTGGGGACCTCATTGACCATGCGCCAATGGCGGGGCGGTTTATCGTTACGGTCCTCGGCAAACCGGCGGACTGACGCCGAAAAATAGCCATGCGCGCCCGACAGCAAGACGGCCAGAAGCAGTTTCACGTGGAACCATGGAGCCGAAAAGAACCCGGCTTTCCAGGCTAGCCAAAGCCCCAGCGTCCAGGAGAAAATCATCGCCGGGTTGATGATTATGCGCAGCAAACGCTGTTCCATCACCTTGAAGGTCTCGGATTGCTGAGAGCCTTTCGGCGCATCGCAGTGGTAGATAAATAGGCGCGGCAGATACAACATACCCGCCATCCAGGAAATGATGGCGATGACGTGCGCCGCCTTCACCCACTCATAAGCGCGGTCGCCGAGCAGCAGCATCGCGGCACCAACGGCAGCACCAGTGATCGCTAGCGCGATCGCTGCCCGAACCGCGGGACTGGCCTCACCCGCCATGGATCAGGCGCCCTGTGAGCGGATGAATTCCACCAGTTCGGAGACGGTTTCGGGCTTCGCCTGCGGCGTGATGCCGTGGCCGAGATTGAACACGAACGGCTTGCCCGCCATCGCATCCATGATCTCTTTCGCACGCCGCGTCATTGGCTCTCCACCGGCAATCATCAGAAGGGGGTCGAGGTTGCCCTGTACCACGATTCCCTGATCCGCCAAGGCACCCGCCATCAGGTCGAGCGGCATGGCGGTATCGCAGCCGATCGCTTGCACACCGGTGGCCTTCGCAAAGGCGATCGAGGCATGACCGGCGCCGCGCGGGAAGCCGATCACCGGTGTGTTCGGATGCTTCGCCTTCAGCGCTGCGACTAGCTTTTTGGTTGGCGCCGTCACCCAGCGGGCGAATTCGTCGTCGGGCAGGCTACCAGCCCAACTGTCGAAGATCATCACCACGTCGGCGCCGGCCGCGATCTGCTTGCCGAGGTAGACCAGCGAGGCCTCCACCAGCAGGTCGATCAGGCGACCGAAGAAGGCCGGTTCGCGATAGGCCATCAGCCGGGTCGCCGCCTGGTCGGGTGAGCCCTGACCGCCGATCATGTAGGTCGCCACCGTCCACGGCGCGCCGCAAAAACCGATCAGCGCGGTTTGCTTGGGCAGCTCACCGCGGATCAGCGCCACGCTCTCGGCGACCGTATCGAAGCGGCCAGTCGCCTTGGCAATCGCGAGTTTGGCGAGGTCGGAGTCGCCGGTGAGCGGTGTCAATCTTGGCCCTTCGCCCTCGACAAAGCTGACCGGTTGACCGAGCGCATCAGGCACCACCAGGATATCCGAAAACAGGATCGAGGCATCGAAGCCGAAGCGGCGGATCGGCTGCAGCGTCACCTCGCAGGCGAGCTTCGGAGTGTAGCACAGGTTCAGGAACGAGCCAGCGGTCGCACGGGTGGCGCGATACTCCGGCAGATAGCGGCCGGCCTGCCGCATCAGCCAGATCGGTGGTGTCTTCATCGCCTTGCCCGCGAACGGCGCCAAGAATGGCATGGTCAGGGACTTGGTCGCGATGGTCGCCATGTGCTCGATCTTCCTCTTCACTTTCAAGATAGGAATTTAGATTTAGTTTTATTATTTTGACTCTTACCGCCGTGGATTACGGGAATAGTCGGGTCGTCCCCAACAATCCCCAGCTTGCCGACATGGTGACAGCTTTTGTCTAGTCCTGGTAGCGGCGGCGCGCCAGATCACAAGAGGCCATTTGTCTCAACCAGATCAGGAGATTGAGCGCGACCCTCGGCGTGGCGGTTGCATGCACCGGCTGGGGACGGCCGTTGGACAAACGGCGCGAAGTTCGCATACTCACATCCGGTCGTGATTGGCGGCCGCTCGTTCGAGGCTCGTCCGTGTTTGGGGACAGACCTGTGGACGGGCGTGCAGCCGAGACGGCAAAACGGCGGCTTGCGCCGCGGGGTGTTGATAACAGGCGGATCTATCCACAGATGGCCAACGGCTTGCCGAGCTACTTCCACCTGCACCTGATCTCGGATTCGACCGGAGAGACGCTGACCACGATCGCCAAGGCGGCGGCCGTGCAATACGCCGAGGTGCGACCGATCGAGCATGTCCATCCGCTGATCCGCTCGCCCAAGCAACTTGACCGGGTAATCCAGGAGATTTCGTCGGCGCCGGGTATCGTTCTCTATACCATCGTCAACCGCGATCTGACCGCGGAACTCGAACGCCGCTGCCGCGATCTCAAGGTGCCGTGTCTGCATGTGCTCGAACCAATCATGAAGGTGTTCGAGAGTTACCTTGGTGCACCGCAGACGCCAATCGTCGCCGGCCAGCATGTGCTTGATTCCGAGTATTTCCAGCGCATCGACGCGTTGAATTTCGCCTTGGTGCACGACGATGGGCAGCTGCCGAATGATCTCAACGCCGCTGATATAATCATATTGGGTATATCGCGCACCTCGAAGACGCCGACTTCGATCTATTTGGCGCAACGCGGCTACAAGACGACCAACCTGCCGCTGGTGCCGAGCATTCCGCTGCCGGAAGCGCTGACCGAGCCGCACGCGGCGTTCGTGGTTGGGTTGGTCGCGAGCGCCGAACGCATCTCGGAGATCCGCCGCAACCGGGTCCGGTTCCTGGGTGATCGCAACCTCGATGAATATGTCGATCGCGATGCCATCGCCCAGGAGATTGTCTATTCGCGACGATTGTGCGCCCGCCACGGCTGGCCGGTGATCGATGTGTCGCGGCGGTCGATCGAGGAGACGGCGGCACAGATCCTGCGGCTCTATCACGATCGCGAGTCAGGCGGTGCCGCTGAGGGAGACGGAGCAGATGGCTAAGTCGGTGATGCCGCCGCCGAAACTCATCCTGGCCTCGGCCAGCGCCGCGCGTCGCGGCATGCTGGAGCGTGCCGGCGTTTCGTTCGACGCGAAGCCCGCCGAAATTGACGAGCGCGCGGTGCAGGACGTTCTGATGGGCGACGACAGCGAGGTCGAGCCGGCCGATATCGCCGAGCTGCTGGCTGAAGCCAAGGCGCGCGACGTCAGCGAGCGTCATCCGGGCGCACTCGTCATCGGTTCGGATCAGGTGCTCGAATTCGAGGACGAGATTCTGAACAAGCCAGCTGATCTGGCCCAGGCGCGCGCCGCCCTCAAACTGCTGCGCGCCTCGACCCATCAATTGCATTCGGGTGTCGCCATAGCGCTTGACGGCGAGGTGGTGTGGAGCCTGGTCGACACCGCCAGCCTGACCATGCGGCAGTTTTCGGATAAATTCCTGGCGGCCTACATCGCCGAGGAAGGCGAGGCCCTGTGCTCCAGCGTCGGCGCCTACAAGCTTGAGGGTCGCGGTTTGCAGTTGTTCGAGCACATCGATGGCGACTACTTCACCATCCTCGGCATGCCGCTGCTGCCACTGCTCAACGAGCTGCGGGCCCGCGGGGCGATTGCGACCTGACGGGAATCGGAAAAAATGCTGCTCATTGGACTGACCGGGTCGATCGGGATGGGAAAATCGACGGCGGCGGCGCGGTTTCGCTTCAACGGCGTGCCGGTGGTCGATGCCGACGCGCTGGTTCATGCGCTATATGAAGGTGCGGCAGTGGCGCCGATCGAGGCGGCGTTTCCGGGCGTGACGGTCGATGGGCGCATCGACCGGCAGAAGCTGTCGGCGCTATTGATGGCCGATCCGGCGGGGTTCAAGGCACTTGAGGCGATTGTGCACCCGTTGGTATTCGACGCAGAGCGGCGGGCTCTGGCCGAGGCCAAGGCGGCCGGTGCCACCCTGGCGGTTCTCGAAGTCCCGTTGTTGTTCGAGACCGGCGGCGATGCCCGGGTCGACGTCACGGTGGTGGTGAGCGCCACCGCCGAGCTGCAGCGCACGCGGGTGCTGGCGCGCGCCGGCATGACGGCGGCAAAGCTCGATGCCATCCTCAAACGGCAGATGAACGATGCCGAAAAGCGCCAAAAGGCTGATTTCGTTGTGGACACCTCGGGCGACATCGCAACGACCGAGGCGCAGATCGATGCAATCGTCGTATCGTTGCGTGCGCGCGACGGCTCAGCCTTCGCCAAATTCTGGGCCTGACCGCAGACGAAGGATCGATGCCATGCGCGAGATCGTGCTCGATACCGAGACCACCGGCCTTGATGCCCGCAAGGGCGATCGGCTGATCGAAATCGGTTGCATCGAGCTGGTCAACCGCAATCCGACCGGGGTCGAGTTCCACGCCTTCATCAATCCGGAATCGCGCGAGGTGCATCCTGATGCCGAACGCATTCATGGCATCTCGACGGCGTTCCTCAGGGACAAGCCGGTATTTTCCAAGGTGGCGGACGGGTTCCTCGAGTTCATCGGCTCGGACACGCTGGTCATCCACAATGCCAACTTCGACATCGGCTTCATCAACATGGAGCTTGATCGGCTGAAGATTGGCGCGCTCACCATGGATCGGGTGGTCGACACGCTGGTGCTGGCCCGGCGCAAGCATCCGGCCGGGCCGAACACGCTCGACGCGCTATGCAAGCGCTATGGCATCGACAATACCCAACGCACCAAGCACGGCGCCATCGTCGACTCGCTGCTGCTGGCGCAGGTCTATGTCGAACTGATCGGTGAGCGGCAGGCGACGTTGGGTCTCGCGCGCGACGGCGCGGGTAGCCAGAACAATGGTGGCGGCCGAATGCCGAAACGCAAGGCCGCGCAGCGTCCGAACCCGCTACCGTCCCGGCTCAATCCTGCACAGGAAGAAGCGCATCAGGTTTTCGTGCAGAGCCTTGGCGATAGCGCGATCTGGAAGCGTTATCAGTGAAGTGTTGGGATATGCGCGACAGGGCGAAACCCCAACCCGCAAGTCCTTATGCCACCGCCCCATTGCCGTTCGCCGGCTGGGCCGTCTGCTTACGCTTCATGTAGAGTGAAGCGAAGTCGATGGGGTCGAGCAGTAACGGCGGGAAGCCGCCTTCGCGGGTGATGTCGGCGAGCAACCGGCGCACGAACGGAAACAGCAGCGATGGCGCATTGATCAACAAAAACGGTTCCATTGCCTGCGGTGGCATATGCTCGATCTTGAACATGCCGCCGTATTCCAGCTCCAGCTTGTAGAGCGGGCCGGCCGTGCTGGTGGCGTTGGCGGTGAAATTGATCACGCTCTCGAACATGCCGGCAGCGGCCTGACGGGCATTGACGTTGACTTCGATCTGTAGCTGCGGATTTTCGACCGGCGCTTCCAGCATCTTGCCGACATTCGGGTTCTCGAAGGAGAGATCCTTGATGTACTGGCCGGCAATGCGGATATTCGGCTGCGGCTGTCCAGCGGCGTCCATTGATGGTTTGGCTTGGTCGGGCATAAGCGCCACCTCTGTTTCGTGCGAAATCGGAGTATTGGAAAGACGGCCTCCGCTAGCACGGCGGAGATGGGGCCGCAATCACGGCGCTTTTGGCCGACCATCGCTGTTGTTGATCCGACCGGGTGTGGCCGTTTTCTCGTCGATCCGCTCGAACTCGCCGTCGATCACGGTGCCGCTGGATTTTCCGGCGGGCTTGCGGCCGGGCTGATCACGGCCTTGCCCGCCCTCGTCGAAGGTTGCTTCGGACTGCCACGTGGTGACGTGAATGTTACCTGACGCCATCATGCGGGCGAGGCCCCATTTTGCCACCAGTCGTCGAATCGGCGGGATCAGCAGCAACAGTCCGGCGATGTCGGTGAGCAGACCAGGGGCGATCAGCAGCCCGCCGGCCATCATCAGCATGAATCCGTCGATTACCGGTTCGACCGGCGGCTGACCCTTGGCGACGCTTTCGGAAGCCCGCCGGAACGCTGCGAAGCCCTGGGCGTTGAGAATTGCGATCCCGACACCGGCGGTCAGGAATATGATGGCAACGGTCGACCAGAAGCCGATTGCCTGGCCAAGCTTGATCAGCAGCGCCAGCTCCAGGAGCGGCACCGCCACCATCATCAGGATCAGACCAAACCACATGAGCTATCTCGAAGGACCGTGCTATATACTACCGGCCGGCAGTGGGCTGAGCCGCTTGCATTCCGGTTGGCTTCGCCACAGCAATGGCTTAAGTTTCTGTCGTTGTCGCGGTGCAACTGCAAATTTTCATGCTGGCCGCAAACTAGTTTAGCCCAGGCCCTGGATCGAAGTCGCGATCGATCATACATCAGTCGGGCTGCGCTGTACGCCGAGGAAAGCCGAAATCCGATGGATAGCCAAATCAATATCCTGACGCTGCTGTCGCTGATCGTGGCAGTGATTGTGATTTTCAAGTTGCGCAGTGTGCTCGGCCGGCGCACGCCCGATGACGAGGCTCGGATCGACAAGAACATGCGCGCTCAACAGGCGCAGGATCAGGCAGCAGCTGCTGCGGCCGCACGCGACAAGGTGGTGGCGATGCCCCGCCGAGCCGGCGAAGCAACAGCCGCTCCGGTCGCCACTGAGACCGCGCTGGCCGATGCCGAGGCTCGCGTTAAGGAGTTCGCTGGCGGCAACGTGGCGATCGAAAGGGGCCTGGTGCAGGTCATGCGTGCCGACGCAACGTTCGACCCCAAGGGGTTCCTGGAGGGCGCCAAGCAGGCCTATGAGATGATCGTCACTGCTTTTGCCGAAGGCAATCGCAAGGTGTTGAAGGATCTCCTGAGCAAAGAGGTGTTCGAAGGCTTCGTCGAGGCCATCGCCGATCGCGAAACACGCGCCGAGCAGATCGACCAGAGTTTCGTCGGTATCAACAAGTCGGGCATCGTCGAGGCCGAAGTGAAGGGCGGGGTTGCCCAGTTGACTGTTCGCTTCGTCAGCCAGTTGATCTCCGCCACCCGCGACAAGACCGGCGCGGTAATTAGCGGCGACCCGCAGCGGATCAAGGAAGTCACCGACATCTGGACGTTCGCGCGCGAAGTCGATTCACGCAATCCGAACTGGCGATTGGTCGCAACCCAGCCGCAGAATTAGAATTGTTGGTCGCAGGGGGTTCGTCGCCGGGCTGAAGGGGCCAATCGATCGTGTCGGTCTTTCGATTTCCGCGACCGCTGCGAACGTTGGCAATGAGCGCTGTCGCGGGCGTGGCTGGCGTTGCGTTGACGGCCGCTGCCATGGCACAATCCAAGCCGCCGGCCGTTGCCGCCGGTCTTGCCAAACCGTCGGGTGCCGTGAGCCAGCCGCAACCTAAATTCGTTCCCATCGGCTTTGGCGAACTACCGGGGTGGTTGCAGGACGATCACGCGGCGGCGATGACAGCATTCCTGCAATCGTGCCCGATCATCATCGCAGCCACCAAGGCTGGCAACAAGGGCGGCGCGACGCCGACCTCGCCCGCCATGCTGATGGTATGCAGCGAGGCCATGCGACTTGGTGCTCAGGGCGTGACCGCACCGATGGCGCGCGCCTTCTTCGAGGGCTACTTCACGCCGCATCGCGTCGAACACAGCGGTACACCGGGCCTGTTGACCGGTTACTACGAACCGGTCATCGACGGTTCTCGGACGCCGACCGCTGCGTTTCCGACCCCAATCCACCGCCGCCCGGCCGACCTCGTCAATCTTGTCGATGAGAGTATGCGCGGAGCCAAATCCGCCGGTCTGACGCATGGCCGCAAGACTGATGGCGGCGTGGCACCTTATGCCACCCGGGCTGAGATCGACCAGGGCGCGCTCAAGAGCCGTGGCCTCGAACTGCTGTACCTGGCGAGCCCGGTCGACAAGTTCTTCATGCAGGTACAGGGCTCGGGTCGGGTCAAGCTGCGCGACGGCACTATGGTGCGGGTCAGCTACGACGGCAAGAACGGCCATCCGTATACTTCGATCGGCAAGCACCTGATCGACAGTGGAAAATTTCCCGCCGACAAGATGTCGCTGCAAGCGCTCGGCGATTGGTTGAAGGCTGATCCGGCGCGCGGCCGCCAAGTGATGGAATTGAACAAGTCCTACGTCTTCTTCCGCGAACTCAAGGGTGAAGAAGCCAAGGGCGCGCTCGGCGTGCTGCATATTCCATTGACACCCGGTCGGAGCTTGGCGGTCGATGCCGGCTTCCATGCCATTGGATTGCCGGTCTACGTCAGCGCGCCGACGCTGAAGCATGCCACCTGGTTCGGTGGCTTCAGCCGATTGATGGTCGCCCAGGACGTCGGTTCGGCGATCAAGGGGCCGGAGCGCGGAGACATCTATTTCGGCAGCGGCGATGCCGCCGGCAAGCTCGCCGGCAACACCAAGCATCCAGGCAATCTCTTTGTGCTGTTGCCACGCGACGCGGCGCCGGCAGTGGCGAAAGCGCCCGAAGTCGACACCAAGAAGGCGACATTCGATTTCCCGACGGGATCGCTGTCGCAGCGCGCCGACCCATGAAGCGGCGCGGACCGGGCGGACTTTCGACCGAGGATGCGGAGTTGTGGGCCCACGTGGCACGCACCGTCACCCGAACTGAACGCTCGAAACGCAAGGTACGTCCGATGGTCGACAACGGCGAGGGCGGATCGCACCCGAAGCGCTCGGCGCCGGTCGCACACGCCGAGGCGCATGCCAAGCCAGTTGCCCGGCATGCCCCACCGGTGCCGCAACGCAGCCTACCGCAATCCCCGATCGAGCCGCGCAAGATCAGGCGCGTGGTGCGCGGTCGCGACGAAATCGAAGCCCGCATCGACCTGCACGGCATGCGACAGGTGGAGGCGCACGGCGCGCTGCGCGGCTTCCTGCATCGGGCGTTTCACAACGGCTGCCGCATGGTGCTGGTGATCACCGGCAAGGGTCGCGACTCGGACGAGGATCGGCACGCGCCGTTCGACATGTTCCAGGATCGCGATCGCGGAGTTTTACGGCGTAACGTGCCGCGTTGGCTTGCTGATCCTGACCTGCGAATGATCGTCGTCGGTCATACCAGCGCGCACGCGAAACATGGTGGCGACGGCGCCTTCTATGTGCAATTGCGTAACCCAGAGAAACATCGGGGCTGACGCTGGGTCCATGACGATCCATGCCGCCGTGCGGCCAACAAATGGTCCGATGCCGAGTTAATCCAGCGTCGGAGCGACACGAACAAGAAGCGCTTCCAAATCATCATCCGTGACCCCCGGTAGGCGTGGCGCGTCGGCGAACAGCAGCCCCCGCGTCGTACCAGCTCCGCGACATGTTCGCGATCTTTACGACCGACAACATCACGGGCACTTCGATAAGCACGCCAACGACGGTCGCAAGGGCGGCACCTGAGTTCGAACCCGAATAGGCTGATGGCAGCAGCGACAGCCAGTTCGAAGAAGTTGCTGGCGCCGATCAGTGCTGAAGGGGCGGCGATGCTATGGGCTTCGCCAGCCGCACGGTTGAGTAGGTAGGCGAGGCCTGAATTGAAATAGACCTGGATCAGGATCGGCACCGCCAGCATGGCGATGATCAGTGGCTGTGCCAGGATCTGCCGTCCCTGGAAGCCAAACAGCAGGACGAGCGTCGCCAGCAGCGCGATAAGGGACAGTGGTTGCAGTTGGCGCAGCAGCCGTTGGAGCGAGGCCTCGCCGCCACTCGCGAGCATGCCGCGCCGGATGACCTGTGCCAGTATCACGGGCACGACGATGTAGAGCGCGACCGACAGCAGCAATGTCTGCCACGGCACGGTGATCGCCGACAGGCCGAGCAGGAGCGCGACGATCGGCGCGAAGGCGAACACCATGATCACGTCGTTGAGCGCCACCTGGCTCAAGGTGAAGTGCGGCTCGCCGTCCGACAGGTTGCTCCACACGAACACCATCGCGGTGCATGGCGCCGCCGCGAGCAGGATCAGGCCGGCGATGTAGCTGTTGATCTGTTCGGCGGGCAGATAGGGCTTGAACAGCCAGCCGACAAACAGCCAGCCGAGAAAGGCCATCGAGAACGGCTTCACTGCCCAGTTGATGAACAAGGTGACGCCGATGCCGCGCCAATGCTCCTTGACCTGGCCGAGCGCGGTGAAGTCGATCTTCACCAGCATCGGGATGATCATCAGCCAGACCAGGACCGCGACCGGAAGATTGACCTTGGCGATCTCGATCGCGCCGATCGCTTTGAACACGGCAGGAAACATTTGGCCGAGCGCGATGCCGACCACGATGCACAGCCCGACCCAGGCCGTGAGATAGCGTTCGAACGTGGACATCGGTCTCTCTTCTTGTTGTTTAGTGCTCGTGATTTCGCACACTGGTCTTGAGTCCGAATTGATCAACCCCGGAAATGTGCTGACCCAGAAGTTGATCGCTGGTGTTCGTCGTTGTTACGCGTCTTGGCTCGATGCCCAGGCGAGTGTTTGGGGCGTGACCGCGGAACCCCAATCACCGGCCACCGTTTGGCTTGAGCATCATCCACAGCAGGATGACGCCTTTGCCTCTTGCGGTTCTGCAGGGCCGCAGCCGCACCCTGATTTGCCAGCGGCTTTGGAAACCTCGTCGGCAACGCAGCACGCCGACGCGTCCGACTTCGGCGGTCCGCCGCAGCAGCCGGACGCGGCTGATGCATCGGCCAAACCCGGTCCATTGCAGACACCGGTTTCCGGGAGGACCAGCTCAACCCGAGCGGCTGCTTCGTGGTCGCCGGCAATCTCGGCCATGATCGAACGAACCTGCTCATAGCCTGTGAGCATCAGGAACGTCGGTGCTCGTCCGTAAGATTTCATGCCGGCGAAGTAGAGACCCGGCTCCGGTTGCGACAACTCGCGCGCCCCGTGCGGGCGCACCGTTCCACAGCTGTGCTCATTCGGGTCGATCAGCGGTGCCAGCTCCGGTGGGCATTCGAGAGCCGGATCGAGCGCGATCCTGAGTTCGCGAAGGAAGGTCATATCCGGGCGGAAGCCAGTCGACACGATCAATTCATCAGCCATAATGTGCCGCCCGCAGCAGGCCGAGCCGGCGCCGATGCGCAATTTGCCGCCCTGCTCACCGATGTGCGTCACGCCGAATCCTTTCTCGACTTCGATCAAGCCGCCGCGCACCAATCGGCCGAACTCAGAACCGAGATCGCCGCGTGCCGCAAGCTGGTCGTTCGCGCCACCGCCGAATGATTTCTCCGGGTCGGTGCCGCGTAGCAGCCAGATCACCTTCGTATCGGGAGCGCGCTCCTTCAGCCTTACGAGATCAACGAGCGTGCCGATCGCCGAATGGCCGGCACCTAGAACCGCAACAGTCTTGCCGGCGTAGCGCCCGCTCTCGGCGCCCAGCACATCCGGCATCGCGTAGGCGATGCGTGATGCGAGCTTCGTTTCGCCGATCGCCTGCAGACCATTGGCGCCAGCGGCATTCGGGGAGAACCAGGTTCCTGAGGCGTCGATGACCGCATCTGCGCGCATCGTCTTGGGCCCGGCTCCGTTCTGATACCGGATCTCGAAGGGAGCATCTTCGCGGCCCCGGCTCTTGACCTTGTCGAAACCGACCCGACTGATCGCCGTGACCTTGGCGGCGAGTTGAATATGGTTCTTCATCACGGTGCGGGTTGCCAGGGGTTCCAGGTAGCCCTGCACCAGTTCGGCGCCGGTCGGATAGACGGTGGGCTCCGGCGAATTCCATCCGGTGGCAGCGAGCAAACGGCTGGCAGCCTTGTCGACGTTGAATTCCCAAGGCGAGAACAATTGGACGTGTCCCCACTGACGCATGGCATGGCCGACATCGGGTCCCGCTTCCAATACGGTCGGCACGAGGCCTCGTTCCAGCGCATGGGCGGCGGCCGCGAGCCCCACCGGGCCGGCACCTATGATGGCGACTGATTTCACTGATGTTGCCTTCATTTAATTGATCCTTCCAGAACGTTCGAAACACAAATCAAAGTTTCACGCCGCCTTGTGCGGATTGCTTGCCGGCTGGCATGTCTGCTCCACGCAGCATTCCTCGACAAGGAAATCGAGCAGCGACCGCATCAGTTGAAAATTGGCCCGGCAGATCAGCGTGGTCGATTGCCGTTCCTGCGCAATCAGGCCGACGATCAGCATCGACTTCAAGTGATGCGACAGCGTCGACGGTGCGATATCGAGCTTCGACTGCAGCTTGCCCACGCTCAATCCGGACTCGCCGGCGCGGACGAGCGCACGAAACACTTTCAGCCGGGTCGGATTACCCAGGGCTTCAAGGCGGGCGGCTGCGTCGTCGAGTTTCATGATTTTGAAATAGCATCACGCAGCGGAAGCGTCAATTATATTTCCGGAATATTCGAATTATAGAAATCCGCAACATGTGTGAACCTCCGATATTTCGCCTCAGAGGATTGCGCCGCTCTTGCTGCTTATGTCGGTTGCATCGGGTAGCAGCAGCGTCACCAGCCAGCACGTCGCCAGCATGGCAGCTGATCCCAGCAGGCACGCGGTCATGCCGCCCAGTTGATAGAGCAGGCCCGACAGCAACGTGCCGAGCAGCCGGCCGGTGGCATTGGCGGCGTAGTAGAAGCCAACGTCCTCGGCGGCCTTCTCCGATCCGGCGTAGGCGAGGATCAGGTAGGAATGCAGCGACGAGTTGACCGCGAACGGCAGGCCGAACAGGGCGAGGCCACCGGCGATCACTAGATCCGGGCGCGGCAGTCCCGGCCAGTTCAACGCCACGGCGAGCAGCAGCGGTACCGCCAGCAACAGCAGCGACCACAGTCGCGCGCCCGGCACTTCGCGGCTCAGCCCATCGGCACTGCGGGCGACGAGGTGCGGCGCGAACGCCTGGATGCCACCGTAGCCGATCGTCCAGACGGCGAGGAAAGTGCCGACCTGCAGGAATGTCCAGCCGTTGGCATAGAGGAACACCGGCAGGCCGACCACGAACCAGACGTCGCGCGCGCCAAACAGGAAGACGCGGGCGAACGCCAGCAGGTTGACGGCTCGCGACTTGCCGAACAGTTCGCGCACCGTCTTCGACGACTTCGCCTTGCCGAGTTCGCGCGGCAACGACAGCAGGCCGGCGATAAAGATGATCGCCAGCAGACCGGCCATCAGCCAGAGCGCCAGCCGGAACCCGGCAGCGTCCAGCAGCAGACCGCCGACGAAGAAGCCGATGCCCTTCATCGCGTTCTTCGAGCCGGTGAACCACGCCACCCACTTGAACAGCTGGCCGGCGCCCTCGACCGACGTCGCCTTGATCGCCGATTTTGACGCGGTCTTGGTCAGGTCCTTGGCAACGCCGGCAATGCCTTGGGCTGCCACCACCCAGGCGACAGAGGCAGCCGCGGTCCATGCCGGATCGAGCAGCGACAGCATCACGAGGCCGGCGATCTGCAAGCTCTGTCCCACCGCCAGCATGCGCGGGATGCCGAACCGGGAGGCGAGCCAACCGCCGCCCAGATTGGCGACGATGCCGGCGAACTCGTACAGCAGGAACAGGAACGCCAGCGTGAACGGCGAGTAGCCGAGCCGGGAGAAATGGAACAGCACCAGCATGCGCAACGCGCCGTCGACCAGCGTGAAGCCCCAGTAGGACGCGGTGACGATCAGGTAATTGCGCGCTGCCGCCGTCATCAAGTGTTCCGCTGCATCACGATGTTCGCTAGATCGACCATGCGGGCGGCATAGCCAACTTCGTTGTCGTACCAAGCGTAGACCTTCAGCATCGTGCCGTCCGTCACCATGGTGCTTGGGCCATCGACGATGGAACTGCGCGTGTCGTTGCAATAATCGGCCGACACCAGTGGCCGCGTCTCGTAGCCGAGGATGCCTGCGAGCGCACCTTCGGAAGCCGCCTTGAATAGGCCGTTGACCTCGGCCTCGGTCGTCTCGCGCTGCAGTTCGAACACGCAGTCTGTGAGGCTGGCATTCAGGACAGGTGCGCGCACCGCGTGACCGTTAAGCTTGCCCTTGAGTTCTGGGTAGATAAGCGCGATTGCCGTTGCGCTCCCGGTCGTAGTCGGCTGCAGCGACAGCATCGCCGAGCGGGCCCGACGCAGATCCTTGTGCGGCGCGTCGACGACCACGTTGGTATTGGTCGGATCGTGAATGGTTGTGATCTGACCATGGCGGATACCGATCGCCTCCTGGATCACCTTGACCACCGGCGCGAGGCAGTTTGTGGTGCATGACGCAGCCGTCAATAGCCGATGCTTGGCCGGTTCATAGAGATGATCATTGACGCCAACGACGATATTGAGCGCATCCGCATGCTTGACCGGCGCCGCCACGATCACTCGCTTCACGCCTCGATCAAAGTAGGCTTGCAACGCGGCGGGGGTTAGGAACTTACCCGTGCATTCGAGCACGATCTCGCAGCCGAGATCGCCCCAGGGGATATCAGCCGGCATTGCTGCTGCGGTGAAACCGATACGATGGTGACCAATCGCGAGGGTCTGGTCGTCGTGCACGCCGAGCCCCTGGTGCCAGCGGCCATGAATGCTGTCGAATTCGAGCAAGTGTGCGGTCGCTGCGATGCCGCCCTTCAATTCGTTGATGTGGACGACATCGAGCCGGTTGCCGGCGCGCGGATCATCGTGCGGGCGACGGAAGCCGCCCATCGCCGCGCGCAATGCCAGCCGCCCGATGCGGCCCATGCCATTGATGCCAACCCGCATGCCCGGTCCCCACCATTGGTCCACCAATCGAATTCAGTGCAGTGCCTTGGCGCAATCCGAGAGCCCGGCGAATCGTACCTTCAAGGCAAGGCGGGCGAGCCGCTTCGCCTGCGCGCGCAAACCTCCCGGCCGCAATCGATAATTCCATGAATTTCGAATAGTCGAAAGGTATGACGGCCGCATGACAATCTCAATGCAGCGTCAATTCGGTCGGGGCTGGCCGATACGATCATGGCGGCTGCGCGGTTTGCACCGGGTAGGATTTGCGGTCCGGGAGCTACGCCAGAACGGTTGTCAAGTCTTCCGAGGTCAATCCGAAGCGACGGGGTATCGACGGCCATGCCTGACAGCTTGGTTGCGGCATAATCTCGCGGTTGGCCATGGCATCAGGGAGTTTGCCATCACAAGCGACAACAAAGTTGGCAACGGCACTTTGAAACTGAATGGGGTTTGCCGTTGTCGCCAACTCGAAACTGACCCACCGGCGAATTGCGGCATCGCGCCGTTGCTCTGGGTTCAACTGAAAGTCAGAAAGAATTTAATTGAGCTTTGGGTGTCGGTCGGTGCCGTTCAAGGCGATGGGATGAGTGCCGGCGGGTTGTCTTTCGGCCGTCAACTCAATCATCTCGCGTGCCTGCAGGTCGCCGCTTAGGCGCCCGCCAGTTGCCACGGATAGATTGCCATATTTGACCTCAGCCGTTACGCGCCCGGTTGAACGAATATCGAGCAGTTCCTCCGCGGTAATAGTGCCGTCAACAGTACCGTGGATTTCAGCATACGCAGTTATCATGTTGCCGGTAAATGTGGCGCCCTCGCGAACGATCACTGCGCTTGCCACAATGTCACCGTCCAAGTGACCCTGGATTTCGATCATTGAGCTGTCCTTGATTTGACCGCTCATCTTCGTGCCTTTGCCGATCAGCACTACCCCATCACCTGCGAAGCCTTCGAGAGGTGACTTCTTGATGATCGGAGGTTGTGCCTTTATCGGGGCGGTTGAAGGACTTCGCTTGACGACCAGCGGGGTACTTTCACCAGCGTTGCGCCGCTTTCGGAAAAACATGGAGCCACCTCAGAAATTGTGGAGAATGAACTGCATCATTTGCAGCATACGGTGTGAATTCCGCATCGAAATAGAATTTTGATCACAAGGTTAATCGAGAAGGAGCGGCCGGCGCGGCGGTAAAATGCTGCATCCTCTGCGAAACGTGTGGCGCAGTGCGCAGTTAGTAAATGGGCGAATGGCCGAACGGCGGTGCCTGCCATCGCCGTTTCGCTTGGGACCAGAAACGACCCCCTACATCGCGCCCCGGCCCGACTTCGCAATGGAATAGCGAACAGCGGAGGTAATATGCAAACAGAGCATTAGGCGATGACGTGTTCCGTTCTCACCGCTCGGCAATCCATCTCATAATCGAGGCCAACCACCGGTGGGCGGCAGAAGTGCCAAGTAAGACCATGTTCGGCGGCACCGCGCCGCACGACCTCGTTGGCGAGAAACGGATGAATGTCGAATACGGTGTAAACTTGTGCCGCGGTGGTGTCTTTCCAGGTGTGCCCGAGCAGCCCCATGCGCCGCTCCATCTCGCTCAGAACGGCTCTCGCCTTTTCACGCATGCCGTCAGCACTGGTGTCGCCGGGCCGAACCACAAAGTGCCCGTAACTCCCTTTGCCTTCTGGTGCCTCGCCGCTGCCTGCGACGACAAAGGTCGGCATCGCCGCCGGTACGGGGACGGTGTAACAAAATGCGTGAAACGAAGGCTCGACCGGCTTGTGGATCTCGGGACATACGTTCGATCGGGCCACGGGATTGGTCTTGCTCGCTACATCGTAGACGCCCCATCTAGCCAATGTGCCGACGTAGAGTTCGTTGAACTTTATGAAACCGGCTTCTGTGAACGGCTCGGGCGAACGAAGTTCGCAGGCGCAGAACGATGTCAATGGCCGGCCCGCCTCGGTGAGCAGCTGCTCGATCCGTCGAAACCCGTCCGCTAGCGGCACCGAATTCTGGAAGCGCACGCGCTCAATTTGGAACCCTGGCTCCGCGGCTACTCCACCCGAATACTGAAAGACGGCCGGGATGTATCGATATCCACCGGCGGCGAAGAGTTTCGTTGTCATGGGTGGCATTTCTCCAATTGGTGGGAACCACTGCGCTGATCCTCGACCGCGAGCCCACACTTAAAAATGGGCGCGTAGGGGCAACGTAACGGAATGTCGCGCCTTTGCGAAACGAGAGGCCGTCTATGCTGGACCGGATCACACCGAGTAGGACCTATCGAACTCGACGCGGCGCGGCGTGTCTTCCAATTTACCTGTTCTGTTTTGCCTTGGCCCGTCGCTCCAGATACGTGCCGAGAATCCCTTTTGGCATGTAGATGATGAAAAGGATCAGCAGCAGGCCGTAGATGGCGCTGTCGAGGGCGAGGGCTGCCGAGCCGAGCAGGGTCTTGAAGCCGGCGAAACTCTGGATGGCGACGCGCAGCCCTTCCGATAGCACCTGTGTGATGATGGCACCGACCGTCGGGCCGAGCATGACCCACATGCCGCCGGAGACGACCGCGAAGACCATGTTCAACGAAGTGCCAAGGCCAGCGATGGTGTCGGGCCCGATGTACATCTGGTACTGGCCAAACATGGCGCCACCGAGCGCGCACATGCCGGCGGACAGAGCGGTGATTTTCAGCTTTTCGCGCGTGACGTCGATGCCGACGGAGGCGGCCGCATCCTCGTCCTGGCTCGCTGCGTCGAGTGCATAGCGGTCCATGCTCTGGTCGACGCGCCACCACACGTACAGGCCGAACAGCCAAAGTGCGAACGCGACATAAAACGAGATGATCCGGTCAGTTTCGAACTGCAAGGCATAGACCGAGAGGCCGTCGCCGTAGCGCTTCGGTTGCGTACCGAGCGAGCCGCCGGTGTAATCGCGCAACCCGACGATGACGAGGCGCACGAACTCCGTCAGCGCCAGTGTCATCAGGCCGAAATAGTGGCCGGTGATGCGCAGCGAAAAGCACGGGTAGCCGATCAAAAGTCCGACGATCATCGCGCAGATAACGGCCACGGGGATGCCGAGCCAGGGCGTGATGTCGGCCATGTTCCACAGCAGCACCGTGACGTAGGCGCCGATGCCAGTAAATGCGCCGTGGCCGAGTGAGGTCAGGCCGAAGCGGCCCATCAGCGACCAGCCCGTATAGATGAAAGACCACAACAGGATCTGGATGAGCAGGTGCAGGTAATAGCGTTCCGAACCCGGAAACACGAGCCGCACCAGCAGCGGCAGCAACGCCACGGCGAGTAGTCCTGCGATGGCTTTCGGCGACGGTTTGGGCAGGGTCATGATGGGGCGCCGCTCTCACGCCGCGCAACTCATGCACGCTCCGCCTTCTTCAGGGGGTGAGGACGTGAGCCCGTAGCGCGCCAATCTTAGATGTGTGCTTGCCGTTGGCGGCAAGATTTCGCCACGCCTACTCATGACTTGGCTCCAAATAGGCCTTGTGGCTTGAAGAAGATGGCGCCCATGAAGAACAGGAATGCGACGGCGTAGCCCCATTCCGTGTGGAAACACGATGAACCGACCGCGATGAATTGGCTGATGATGAATGCCGCGACGAAGCCGCCGATCATATTGCCGAGCCCGCCAAGCACGCAGATCATGAAAATCAGAGGCCCGAACTGCAGGCCGATCTGCGGATAGATGTCGTAGTTGAGGACCATCAACGCCGCGGCCAATCCAGCGAGGCCTCCGCCCACGGCCGACGTCACAAGATAGATCTTTTTGCTGTCGACGCCCATCAGCGGCATGATCTGGCGATCTTGAGCAATGGCGCGGATAGCAGTGCCGAGATATGTGCGCGTGAGAAACAGCCACAGCGCGAGCATGCCGATCAACGCGACGACGAAGCCGAGGATGCGCGAGAACGAGAAGCTCATATCGAAGGCGGTGATTGAGCCGAGCGAAATGCCGATGTTCTTGAACTCGACGCCGAACGCCATCGTCGCCACGGCCTGCAGAAAGATCAGCACGCCGCCCGTCACCAGCAACTGATTGATCGGTTCGCTGTCAAGCACCGGCCGTATCACCAGATAGTGCAGTAGCGCTCCCGCCGCGGCCACCAGCACGATGCCAAACAGAGCGGCCAACAGGAATGGCAGGCCGCCCTTATAGGCATGATGGATGCCGTACATACCGATCATGACGAGTTCGGCGTAGCAGATCCAGACAACGTCGATGACGCCGAAGATCAGGTTGAGCCCCAAAGCCAACAGAGCCAGCAATCCTGCCAGCAGAATGCCGTTGAGCAACGCTTCAACCAGGAAGATGTCGGGCGAGCAATCGAGGCCTGAGAAAATGGACATGTGTCGTCAGATCCCCATGTACGCTTTTCGGATCTCGTCGCTGGCGGCGAGCTCCGAGGCTTTGCCGCTGGCGTGGATCTTGCCGACTTCCAGCAAGTAGGCGCGGTCAGCCACCTTCAGCACCTGGGCGACGTTCTGCTCGACGATCAGCACGGTGTAGCCTTCGGAGCGGATGCGGCGCACGAGATCAAACACCTGGGCGACGATGACGGGTGCCAGGCCCATTGACGGTTCGTCGAGCAGCACAAGCTTCGGGCCGCTCATCAGCGCGCGGCCGATCGCGCACATCTGCTGCTCGCCGCCCGACATGGTGCCCGCCAGCTGCGTCCGGCGTTCCTTGAGACGTGGAAACAGGCCGTAGACATATTCGAGCCGCTCAGGAAACTTCGCCCGCGCCTGCGGAATGAAGCCGCCCATGCGCAAATTGTCTTCGACGGTCAGGCGCGGAAACAGGCGCCGGCTTTCTGGCACATGCGCGATGCCGGTCTCGATGATCTTGTGCGGGGGCGTCGCGCGCAAGTCCGTGCCGTTCATGGTCATGGTGCCGCGCGTTGCTGGGATCAGGCCTGAGATGACGCGCAGCAACGTCGTCTTGCCTGCGCCATTGGCACCGATGACAGCAACCGCTTCACCCGCGTTGACCTCGAGCGATACCCCGAACAGCGCCTGAAACGCACCGTAGCCTGCGTTGATGTTGTCGAGCTTCAGCATGGCATACCCTCGCGAACCCTAAGGCTCTCCCGGCGTTCGGGAGAGATGGGGTGGGGGAGATGCCACAATCGGTTGAGGCCTTTGCGAGGCGCAATCGCCGATGCTGACACCATCACGCCGCCTCCGCGCCGAGGTAGACCTCAATGACGCGCTTGTCCGCCTGGGCTGCTTTGGGAGCGCCGTCGAAGATCTTCTCTCCGTGATCAAGCACCACGACCCGGTCAACCACGCGCATCAGCACGCCCATGATGTGCTCGACCCAGACGATGGTGATGTTCATGTCGCGCCGGATGCGTTGCAACATGTCCGCGGCCTGATCCATTTCGGTATGATCGAGGCCGTTCAGGCTCTCGTCCGCCAGCAGCAGTGTTGGCTGCGTCGCCAATGCGCGGGCGAGTTCCAGCTGCTTCAAGGCGCCGGCTCCCATCCCGTCCGTTCGCGACGTCGCGTCGGTGGGCAAGCCGACCAGCGCCAGCGCGCGTTCGGCCTGTTTCCAGCACTCGGTGCGCGAGGTTTTGCCTTGTTGGCCAAACCACGCCGACAACGCGACGTTTTCCAGCAGACTGAGGTTCCGGAATGGTCGCGGGATCTGATACGTGCGGCCAATGCCCTTGTGGCAGACCCTGTTGGCGGTCAGCCCGCCGATTTCTTCGCCTTGGAAGCGGATCGAGCCTGCTGTCGGCTGAAACATGCCGGCCACGCAATTGAACGTCGTGCTCTTGCCGGAGCCGTTGGGGCCGATCAGGCCGAGGATCTCGCCTTGCTCGACCTTGAACGACACGTTGCTGACGGCAGCGAAGCCGCCGAACTTCTTCGTCAGCCCCGAAACTTCAAGCATGGCCATCGCGGGCGCGTCCCCCTGGGAGTGTCACCCAAGGCGCTGTGTGCGCCTCGGGTTATGCGCTTCAGCGTGCGTAGGCATGGCCGGCCGGTAGCGGCAGCATCGGGTCGAGCGTGCGCATCGCCTTTGGCCAGGCAATCTTGGTCTCGCCTTTCACGTACTGCATGACGACCGGCGATGAGCGCTCGTTCTGGCCGGCCATCTTGTGTCCGGTCGGGAAGAATTTCACGCCATAGCCTTGGATGGTGCCGCCTTCGGGAATGTCTGTTTCGAGTGCCGCTTTGCGCAACGATTCCGGCGCGACGCCACCGTGGTTCTTGATGGCACGCGGCAACACGTCGGAGAAGAAGATCCAGGCCTGGTTGAAGCCCATGGAGGTGTGCGGCGGTACTTCGTTGGCACCCGTCGCCGCCTTGTAGCGCTTGACCATCTCGGTGGTCAGATCAGCGAGGCCGGGCTTCAGCGATTTCGGATCGAGCAACTGCGCGGCCACCGGATCGACGTTGTAGATGAAGTCGGCATCGGCCTTGAAGGTCTCGACCAGCTTGTCGATCTGGCCGTAGCCGGCGCCGTGTCCGATCAGCGCCGCCCACTTCAGCCCGGCTTCTTTCGATTGGCGCAGAAACAGCGTGATGTCCGGATTGTAGCCGGTATGCAGGATGACGTCCGGCTGGGCGCGGCGAAGTTTGGTCACCAACGCAGACAGGTCGGTCGAGGTGGCGGCATAGCCCTCCTTGTGGACGATCTGCATGCCGAGCTCTTTGCACTTCGCTTCATTGCCCTGGGCGACGCCGACGCCGTATGGACCATCCTCATGGATAATCGCGACTTTGACGTCCTTGATTTCCTTCTTGAGCTTGTCTTTGGCGTTTTCGGCGACGAATGCGCAGGACGCTTCGCCGAACTGGTCGGAGTGGACCTGTGGGCGGAACACGTACTGCAGGTTCTTGTCCTTGAATACGGCGGACGCCACGCAGACGTTGGCCCACATGAACTTCTTGGCGGCGTCGACCTTGGCGGCCATTGGCACGCAGTGCGCTGACGAGAACACACCCATCAGCAGATCGACCTTGGCGTCATTGAGCAGGCGTTCGGCCTCGTTGATGGCGACATCGGTCTTGGATTGCGCGTCAGCATTGATCGGTACGATTTTGTAGCCTTCGACGCCGCCCTTTTCGTTGATCAGGTCGATGGCGATCTGGGTGCCGACCGCAGCGGCCTTCGAGCCGCCGGCCGCAAAAGCGCCTGTCTGGTCGTAGATGACACCAACTTTGAGTTCTTTGGCCTGCGCCAGGGCGCCGGTGGCGGTGCCGAGCGCAAGCAATCCTGCCAAGCTGATCGCTTGGGACACTTTCAATGATGTCATGGCATTTCTCCCGGAGAGCAACTTCACTTGGCGTGAAATTTTCTTAAAGCGTGTGATGCCACCCGCTGCTTGTCAACAAAGTTTTGGAGAGGGAATTTGGGGGACGCTGATGCATGGGGCAGGTTTTGAGGTCGTCGATCTCGTCGTCGGTGACGCCGCCGCACTTCGTGAGGAACTCGCGATTCTTGTCGCAGGCACCCGATGTCATCCGAGGCAAATGGGAGTTCGATGTTGCAGGCCACTATGGCCGGCCTGGTCTGTCTGAGTTGGTGGTGGATGAAGCGCCGCGCCCGGCCATGTCTCGCTTCACAGCGGAACCGCGCACCCCTTGGCTGACGTTGGCACGGTGCGCGAGCGCAACGTGAGCGGCGATGTGGCAATCCGCTGGCGGTACATTGGATGGCTGATCGACCGGGTTGGGTCGACGACCGAGAGATCCGCATCTGCGGTCAGAAAGATGTTCTTGAACAGCACGTTACTAGCGACACAAGGTCGACCGGTGTGGTTCGCTGTTCTGTGCGGAGTTGGCTGGGGAACTAGGATTCGAACCTAGACAGGCAGAGTCAGAGTCTGCAGTCCTACCGTTAGACAATTCCCCATGCCGGGATTGCGCCGGGACCCTGAGAAGGGTAGCGCGCCAGGGTGATAACAGGACCGCGCCCCGGCCGCAACCCGAACCGCGACTTTTTTGCGGGCCCGGCGGGTCAGGTCAGCATTTTGGCTCGACGGTTTCCCGGGGCGGCTCGACGACAGTGGGCTCGTGGATGCCGGCAGGTCAATCGCCGCAGGTGCAGTTCGCACGGTGGGCGTCACGGATACGGTCGAGAGTGCCGAGAAACAGCCCTTGAAACTGCTTCAGCCGCGCCGCCTGCAACTCACCATAGGCGGCGGCTTCGACCATCCTCAAGGCTGCACCGGCAGCGGCCTGCGTGGCCGGGCTTGCATCCGGCATTGCCGACGCCGAAGTCAGCTCGCGCGCTCGTTGCAGGCGGCGGATCGCGCCCGTCTCGCCCTCGAGAACTTTCAGTTGCTCGGGCGCCAGCATACCCTCCAGCGCCAGCAGAACGAGTTTCGCCGGGTCGGCATCGACCGCGATCGGGCCCAACTTCGGAACCGGGACGGGCGCGACCGCGGCCATCGGCTTCGGCGCGGCCTCGCCCGTCTCGACTGCAGGGGGTTGGGCCTGCGATGCGGCTAGCGCGGCATTGAACGCCCGCGCCCAAGCCATCCGCTGCTCGCGGGCCGCCGTGACGCGCTGACGCGCAAGTCCGAGTGCCTTCGCGGCCAACGCCGCCACATCGTCGGCGCGCTTCTTGACGCCGGCCAAATTGGTGGCATGGAAATCCAGCATTTCCGATGCGCCATTGCACAAAGCCGGATGTCGCGGTTGGGTGCTGTAGCCTGCAATCTCGGCGGCAACGCGCTGCAACGTCACGAACTGCCGGCCATTGGAGCCGAACTCGAGCGCCGCACCCTTGTCGGTGACGAAGCCATCCAGCGATCGCAATACGGCCGTCTCCTCGGTGCTCGGTTGCGCGCCAACGATGGCCGCGTCGATCTTCCTTGTTTCCCATCGCGTGCAACGCTGCCGGCCACTCCGGATGACCGTTTCCGTACAAACCTGTTCCGAGGTCGCCGGCTTGGCGCCCCTGCCGGTCTTGATCCAATAGAGCCACTTGCCGGTGAGGCCCGGTTCCGCGACCCGCGCCTGATTTTCGAACCCGACCAGTGGCCTTGCGCGCTCGTCGCCGATACGGGCAAGCGCGGCATGATAGGCAAAGCTGCACTTCGCCGCCTCGCCGCTGATTTCTGGCAGTGGCTCGGGTGGTGGCGGTGGCTCTTGGGTCCGTCGGCGCGACTGGCCGAACGCGTCACCGGCCAGGGCCGACAGCAGCACCACGCCGGCAAGCAACATCATCCGCACGGCGGCGGGCCGCGAACAAGTGAAACTCACGCGCGCACTCCCGGTGGCGATGGCATTTTCCGTGGTCGACATTGCAGACCCCGGCCAGCCGTCAATCGGCGCGCCGCTGCGCTGGCACGATCTAAAGCGATTAACAGAGATCACTCGCATCGCTGGATTCAATTCAGTGCACCGCGCCGTCGACTTGGCGATCAGACCAATCATGCTCGGCGGCCCATCAACCGAGGGTGCCTCGCGAATGACCTCGCTGGTGGCGGCCTACTCGGCTGCCGCCGGCATCGGCTCGGCCTTTTCCACCTTGCAGGCGCAGAACTTGAACTCCGGGATCTTGCCCATCGGGTCGAGCTGCGGATTGGTCAGGAAGTTGGCGGCGGCTTCCGCGAACGCGAACGGGATGAATACCATGCCGGTTGCCACGTCGCGGTCGGCGCGGGCCTTGAGCGTGATTTCGCCGCGCCGAGTGGCGACCGTTGATCAGATCACCAGGCGCTAGCCCCAACCGCTCCATCTCGCGCGGGTGAAGGCCGGCGATTGCTTCCGGCTCCAGGCTGTCGAGCGTCGACGAGCGGCGTGTCATCGAGCCGGTGTGCCAGTGTTCAAGCAGGCGGCCGGTGGTCAGCACCAGCGGGAACTCGGCATCGGGGACTTCGTCCGGCGCGCGCAACTCGGCGGCAACGATGCGGGCGCGGCCCGACTTGGTCGGGAAGCCGTTGCCGAAGATGATGTCGGCGCCGGGCTTGTCTGGCGCCGACGCCGGATAGGTTACGGCGTCCTCCCGCTTCACCCGCTCCCACGAGATGTTGGCGAGCGATGGCATCACCTTGGTCATCTCGTCGAACACGTCGCCGGCATGCGTGTAGGTCCAGCCGAGGCCGAGGCGTTGCGCCAGTTGTTGCAACAGTTCCCAGTCCTGACGCGCCTCGCCGGGCGGCGCCACCACCGGTCGACCGATCTGTACCTGCCGGTTGGTGTTGGTGAAGGTGCCCCACTTTTCGGCGTGGGCGGACGCCGGCAGCACGACGTCGGCATGCCAGGCGGTTTCGGTGAGGAAGATGTCCTGCACCACGAGGTGTTCGAGTGCGGCCAGTCCTTTGCGGGCGTGGTTCTGGTCCGGGTCAGACATCGCCGGGTTCTCGCCCATGACGAACAGGCCCTTGATTGAGCCGGCCTCCATCTCGTGCATGATCTCGACCACGGTCAGCCCGCGCTTGGGGTCGAGCTTCATGCCCCACAGGTCTTCATATGGCGTGCGGATCGCGGCGTCCTCGACCGACTTATAGTCCGGGAAGAACATCGGGATCAGGCCGGCGTCGGACGCGCCTTGCACATTGTTCTGACCACGCAGCGGATGCAGGCCGGCGCCGGCACGACCGATCTGACCGGTGGTCAGTGCGAGCGCGATCAGGCAGCGGGCATTGTCGGTGCCGTGCGTGTGCTGCGATACGCCCATGCCCCAGAAGATCAGCGAGGCGTTCGAACGGGCGTAGAGGCGGGCGACTTCGCGCACGGTGCCGGCGGCGATGCCGCAATGCGGCTCCATCGCCTCCGGGCTGTAGTCCTTGACGCTGGCGGCCAGCGCCTCGAAGCCCTCGGTGTGCGCCTGCACGTACTGCTGGTCGTAGAGCTTTTCCTCGACGATGGTGTGCAGCATGCCGTTGAGCAGGGCGACGTCGGTGCCGGGCTTGAACTGCAGGATGTGGCTCGCGACTTTCGACAGGCCGGAGTTCTGGCCGCGCGGGTCCATCACGATCAGCTTGGCGCCGCGACGGGCGGCGTTCTTGAGATAGGTCGCGGCCACCGGATGGTTCTCGGCCGGGCGCGCACCGATGACGATGATGCAGTCGCTGTCCTTGGCCGCCGTGAATGGCGCGGTGACGGCGCCCGAGTTCAGGCCCTCCATCAGTGCCGCTACCGAAGAGGCGTGGCACAGCCGGGTGCAGTGATCGACGTTGTTGGTGTGAAACGCGGTGCGGATCAGCTTCTGGAACAGATAGGCTTCTTCGTTCGAGCCCTTGGCCGAGCCAAAACCCGCGAGTGCCGGTCCGCCATTGCTGTCCAAGATCGACTTGAAGCCGCCGGCCGCCTTGTCGAGCGCTTCTTCCCAGGTTGCCTCGCGGAAGTATTTCGAGACGTCCTCGCGGCGAATTTGAACCTTCGGGTCTTTCGCCACGCCGTCGCGACGGATCAGCGGCTTGGTAAGGCGGTCGGGATGATGGATATAGTCGAAGCCGAAGCGGCCCTTGACGCACAGCCGGTTGTTGTTGGCCGGGCCATTGCGGCCATCGACGGCGACGATCTTTTCGCCCTTGACGTGAACCGTGGTTTGGCAGCCGACGCCGCAATAGGGGCATAGCGTATCGACGCTGCGATCGGCCTCGACCGCCTTTTATCTGCGTGGCCTGATCGAGCAGTTTCGATTCCATCAGCGCGCCGGTCGGACAGACCTGCACGCACTCGCCACAGGCGACGCAGGTCGACTGGCCCATGCCTTGGATCGAAATCGAACACCACTTTCGAGCCGTGGCCGCGATAGGCCATGCCGATGACGTCGTTGGCCTGCACCTCGCGGCAGGCGCGCACGCACAGGCCGCAATTGATGCAGGCGTCGAGGTTGACCGAGATCGCCGAATGGGTGGTGTCGGATGCGGGCTTAGCATCGGCGGCCGGCAGGCGGCTCGTGGTCGACACGCCCATCGCCGAAACCCAGGTCCAGAACTTCGACTTGTCGTCGTGCGCGTCGGCGGGCTTCGGCTGATCGGCGACGAGCAGTTCGAACACCATGGCGCGGCCCTTGGTGGCGCGCTCGCTGGCGGTCTTGACCTTCATGCCCGGCGTCGGCGTGCGGATGCAGGAGGCGGCGAGCACGCGCTCGCCCTCGACCTCGACCACGCAGGCGCGGCAGTTGCCATCGGCGCGATAGCCCGGCGCGTCGTGATAGCAAAGGTGCGGGATGGTGGTGCCGGAGCGCTTCGCCACCTGCCAGATGGTCTCGCCCTCGGCCGCTTCGACCGTCTTGCCGTCGAGCTCGAACGTGATCTTGCTCATCGCAGGTCCTCCGGGAAGTAGCGGATCACGCATTTGACGGGGTTGGGCGCGGCTTGCCCCAAACCGCAGATCGAGGCGTCGCCCATCACCTGGGCGAGATCACCGAGCAGCGTGGTATTCCAGGTTTCGGAGCTCATCAGTTGCACGGCCTTCTCGGTGCCGTTGCGGCAGGGCGTGCACTGACCGCAGCTTTCATCTTCGAAGAAGCGCATCAGGTTGAGCGCCACGTCTTTCATATTGTCCTGGTGGGACAGGATGACAACCGCGTGGCTGCCGACGAAGCAACCGTGCTTTTCGAGCGTACCGAAGTCGAGCGGAATGTCTGCCATGTGGGCCGGCAGGATGCCGCCCGACGCGCCGCCCGGCAGGTAGCCCTTGAAGTGATGGCCCGGCAGCAATCCGCCGCACAACGCAATGAGGTCGTTGGCGGTCGAGCCGGCTGGCGCCAACACCACGCCCGGGCGCTTCACCCGTCCCGACACTGAGTAGGAGCGGAAACCCTTGCCGCCGTTCTTGCCTTGGGAGGAGAACCAGTCGGCGCCCTTGGCCAGGATCTCCGGAATCCAGAATAGCGTCTCGATATTGTTGACCAGGGTCGGCCGCCCGAAAATGCCGACCTGCGCGACGTAGGGCGGACGATGGCGCGGCAGTCCGCGCTTGCCCTCGATGCTTTCGATCATCGCGCTTTCTTCACCGCAGATGTAGGCGCCGGCGCCACGACGGACGGTTACCTTGGTGTGCTTTGTCAGGCCCGCGGCTTCGAGCTTGGCAATCTCGCGCGCCAAGATTTCCAACACCGCCGGGTACTCGTCGCGCATGTAGATAAAGACTTCCGCCGCCTCCACCGCCCAGGCGGCGATCAGCATGCCTTCGAGGAACTGGTGCGGACGGCGTTCAAGATAGTGCCGATCCTTGAAGGTGCCGGGTTCACCCTCGTCGCCGTTGACGGCCATCAGGCGCGGCCCTGCGGCTTGACGCACGAGGCCCCACTTGCGCCCGGTCGGGAAACCGGCGCCGCCAAGACCACGCAGGCCACCGTCCGACAACGTGCCGATCACCTGATCGACGGTGCGCGTGCCTTCTAGGCAGGATTTCAGCACCGCATAACCGCCGCCCTTTTGGTAAGCGGCAAGATCCTGATAGAGCGGCATCGCGGCATGCGTCTTGGACCCGGCGACGGCCGCGTACACATTGGCGACCGTGGCATGGTCGATATGATGATGGCCGACCTCGACCGCCGGCGCCGTGTGGCAGGATCCGATGCATGGTGCCCGCACCACACGCACTTCCGGCATTTTCTCACTTTGCAGGGCTAGCAGCAGCGCTTCCGACCCGGCCATCATGCAGGATAACGAGTTGCAAACCCGGATGGTGATCTTCGGTGGTCGCGGTGCGCCGTCCGGCACCACGTCGAAGTGGGCGTAGAATGTCGCCACCTCGAACACTTCGGCCATCGGAATGAGCATCCACTCGGACAGCGCATGCAGTAAGCCAACAGGCAGGCATTTTTCGGCATCCTGGATCAGATGCAGGTATTCGATGAGCAGGGGGCGTTCTGGTGCGCGCGTGCCCAGGATCTCAGTTAGCCGCGAGACCTCGGCGGTACTGAGGACGCGGCCCTTGGGATGCATCAGACCCTTGCGGCGGCCCGCGCCCGGATGAACCGCCTGCTTCGACCCGTCGCCCGGCTGCTTTCGCACGTGCTCGCTCATATCGTCAGCGCCTCGACCCTCGTGCGACTTGCCGCTAAATCGGCCAGCAAGTCATTTGCTTCCAGATTCGACGAAAAGCGTTGGATGTCGATCTGGTATGCCATATACCAGCACAGCCGCAGTAGAATTACTAGAGACACCACACAGCGACCCCCGAAGACCATCGTGGGGGAATCTATTTGTCCTCCAGGCGTTGGATTTCGTTGTTGGCTGTAGCGGCCGGATTGGCTATGGGCACCTGAGGGCTGGGGATCGAACGGGGAATTCGCACATTATGCTTCTCAATTTCATGGCTGATGCGTCCAGTTTCAACGATCAGATCCTTGCCTGGGTGACGGCGTTGTTTGGCAGTAATGCCGCGACCGCCGTTTCTATTTTCAAGATCATCGGCATCAACATCGTTTTGTCGGGTGACAATGCCGTCGTGATCGCCCTCGCCTGCCGTTCGCTGCCGGCCAGTCAGCGCAAGATCGGCATCGCGCTCGGCGCCGGTGCTGCAATCATTCTACGCATTCTGTTCACACTGATCGTTCAGCAGTTGCTCGACATTCCGTTCCTCAAGGTTGCCGGCGGCCTGTTGTTGTTCTGGATCGCGGTGAAGCTGCTTTTGACCGAGGAAGCGAGCGAGGACAGCGTCGCCAGCGGCTCAAGTTTGTGGGAAGCAGTCAAGATCATCGCCGTCGCCGACGTTGTCATGAGCCTCGACAACGTGCTGGCGATCGCGGCCGCCGCCCACGGCAATACTTCGCTGATCGTTCTGGGCTTGCTGATTTCGATTCCACTCGTCGTGTTCGGCTCGACGCTGATCATGGGCCTGCTGACGCGGTATCCCGTGCTGGTTTGGGGTGGCGCGGCATTGCTCGGTTGGATCTCCGGTGAGCTTATTGCCCAGGAAGGCGCACTGCTCCCGGCCATGACAGAGCTGTCGCGGATGCTGTCGATGTCATTGCCCGGCACCACTCGCCTGTTCGAGATTGCCGGCGCTGTGCTGGTGCTGCTGGTCGGCTGGCTGATCAAGCGGCGTGGTGCCCACCACGCCACGTCGGCCTGAGCGGGTCAGGCCGATCGGGCGAGCAGATCGTCCACCGCCTGCCGCAGGAATGCCTCGTCGACGGGGTTCTGCACCGGGTTTCCCGCCCGGTGGCCCCAGATTGACGGAATCGTCCGCAACTCGGCATTGCCCATTTTGGCCGTCTCGATCCTTGAATCCTCTACGGTGAAATAGAGATCGGTCTCGGACGGCATGATGATCGAGCGCGCGGCAATGGCGCCAAGAGCCCGGTCGAGATCACCGCGATAAATCGCGTTGTCGGAAATGTCCGATTGGGTCCAAGTGGCGAGTGCCGCCAATAGATCCTCGCCATTGCGGCGCAGGAAATTTCCCTCCCACGATCGCACCAGATAATCCTCGAGCGAGGCGAAACCGGCCTTTTCGTAGAGCTTCTCGCGGTAGAACGCCTGGCTCATCGCCCAGCCGGCATAGACGCGGCCCATGGCGCGAAGTCCGCGCACCGGCCGCTCGACGAACCGGCCTTCCTGCCAGGCGGGATCGGCGGTCAGCGTCGCTCGCACGCCTTCAAGAAACACCTTGTTGTGGATCGAGGTGCGGGCCGACGTGCAAACCGCGCAGATCGCCGCCACCTGATCGGGGAAGATCGCGCCCCAGTGCAAGGCCTGCTGGCCACCCATCGACCAGCCATAGGCCAAAGCCAGTTTGGTGACGCCGAATACCTCTGCCAGCAATCGCCTCTGCGCGTGCACATTGTCCCAATGAGTGAATACCGGATTGCGCCCCAAACCGAACGGCTCGGCCATGTTGGAGGGCGAGGACGATAGCCCGTTGCCCAGCATGTTCGGAATGACGATGAACCACTTGGTCGGATCGAGCACCCGGCCAGGTCCGATCAGCCACTCGGTGTCAGTGTGCTGCGCGCCGTAGGACGTCGGATAAAGAACGGCATTGGATTTATCGGCGTTGAGGGTACCGTAAGTCTTATAGGCGAGGAATGCGCCCGGCAGCGTGATGCCGCGCTGCAGTTTCAGATCACCCAGTTTGAAAATCTCGTAGTCGGCCATGGCATGCTCCCCGCGTCGATTGCCCGAGCGAGCCTAACATCACGGCCGCTCTGCCGTCATGAACCATGCGGGGCCCGAGATCGGATCGTCCCATACCCGCTTCCAGCGGAAGCCGGCCTTCTCGTAAGCCCGCACGGCGCGCTCGTTGGCAATCGAGGCAAACACCGCGACGGCGACAGCGAGCGTGGTCGTGAATACTTCGTCGCGCAACAGTCTGAGCGCGGCCGCTCCGGCGCCGATGCCGCGATGGGCGGGCGAAGCGATGAACAGGTCGATGTCCCAGGTGCCGGGTTCGAGGTCGGAAGGTAACTGATCGCCCCACACCGTCGCATCGACGGCGTGGCCGTAACCGATGACCTCGCCGGTATCGCTGGCCTCGATCATGCGACAGATCGCATGCGGTGCGTCAAACGCCATCATCACCGCCGCCTCGGTGGCGGTACGCGGCCCCCACCAATCCTCGATCTCGGGCCGACCGAGCCAATTTCGGATCAGCGGCCAATCAGCTCGTGTCGCCGCGCGCAAACGGACTGGCGGGTCCGCCGTCATCAGTGGCGGAAGTGGCGCATGCCGGTCAGCACCATGGCGAGACCCTTGTCGTCGGCGGCCTTGATGACTTCGTCGTCGCGCATCGAGCCGCCGGGCTGGATCACCGCCGTCGCACCGGCTTCGGCCGCTGCCAGCAAACCGTCGGCGAACGGGAAGAACGCGTCCGATGCCACCACGGAACCCTTGATCTCGAGCTTGGCATGCTCCGCCTTGATGGCGGCGATGCGGGCGGAATTGACCCGGCTCATCTGCCCAGCACCGACGCCAACCGTTGCCAAGCCCTTGGCGTAGACGATGGCGTTCGATTTCACGAACTTGGCGACTTTCCAGGCGAACAGCATGTCGGCCATTTCGGCCGGGGTCGGCTGACGCTTGGTGACGACCTTCAGTGTTTCGTGCAGCGCGAGGTCGGCATCCTGCACCAGCAATCCGCCGTTGACCTTCTTCCAGTCGAGCCGAGGCGCAGGCCTCGCACCCCAAGCACCGCAGGCGAGTAACCGCACATTTTTCTTCGCCGCCACCACTGCCTCGGCGTCCTTCGAAATTGACGGCGCGATGATGACTTCGACGAACTGGCGATCGACGATCGCCTTGGCGGTCGCGGCATCGAGTTCGCGGTTGAAGGCAATGATGCCGCCGAACGCCGACTCGGTATCGGTCAAATAGGCGCGATCATAGGCGGCGAGCAAGCTGTCGGCCTCGGCGACGCCGCACGGGTTGGCGTGCTTGACGATGACGCAGGTCGGCCGGTCTGGGAATTCCTTGACGCATTCGAGCGCCGCGTCGGTATCGGCGATGTTGTTGTAGGAGAGTTCCTTGCCCTGCAATTGGCGGGCGGTCGCAATCGACCCCGGCTGCGCATCGCTCGCAACGTAGAACGCCGCGTTCTGGTGCGGGTTCTCGCCGTAGCGCATGGTTTGCGCCTTGGTCAGCTGCAGCGAGAACGTGCGCGGGAAGCCTTCCGCCTTGCCGGCCGGATTGTCGACCACGGCGCCGAGCCAATTCGAGATCGCGCCATCGTAGGCGGCGGTCCGAGCATAGGCTCGTTGCGCGAGGTCGCGGCGCAACTTGGCGGTGGTGGCGCCACCGTGCTGGCCCATCTCGTCGAGTACGCGATCATAGTCACCCGCGTCGACAATCACTGTTACAGATTCGTGGTTCTTCGACGCGGCACGGATCATTGCCGGGCCGCCGATGTCGATGTTCTCGACGCATTCGTCGTAGTCGGCACCCTTCGCGACAGTCGCCTCGAACGGGTAGAGATTGACCACCAGCAGATCGATCGGCGGGATGTTGTGCGCCTTGGCGGCAGCCTCGTGTGTCGGGTTGCCGCGAACGGCGAGCAGCCCACCGTGGACGGTCGGATGCAGCGTCTTCACTCGTCCGTCCATCATCTCGGGGAAACCAGTATGCTCGGACACATCCGTCACCTCGAGGCCGGCAGCCTTCAGCGCCGCCGCCGTGCCGCCCGTCGACAGCAACGCGACGCCATGGCCGGCGAGCTTGCGGGCGAATTCGACCAATCCGGTCTTGTCTGAAACCGAGATCAGCGCGCGGCCGATTTTTGCCAAGTCCTTCACTTCATCTGCTCCATGTTCCATCGCACCTCGCTTTCGCCGAACGTCGCCGCACGGAGCGCGATCTGCAGCGACTGGCGCGGGCCGGCGAGTGCGGCGAAGTGGATGCTTTCTTCAATCGATAATTGGGCCCCTGTTGCGGAAAACCGCCAGCGCTGGCCATCCCGCAAGGTCAGGATCGCGCTACCGCTTTCGTCCGAGGGGGCGCAGACGACGTCAGCGTCCAGGTGAAAATGGATCGCGAACGGCACGTCCTGCGGCAACCGCATCTGGCCGCGCTGCGGACCAACACGCTCGATGCCGTTGATACGTGTGCCGCTGGCATCGATCTCGATGCGCCGGCGATGCAGCAACTTGAAGCGCTGGAAATAGCCGTCGTGAAACGCGTCGACCTCAATGCCGCCTTCGCGATTGGCAGTCTTGTATTCCACGCCTTCCGGAAACCGGATCGGGGCGCCTTCGAGCAGGCTTTCGAGGTGATCGTGGCGGACAAGCTTGGCAGAAGACTTGCCGCCGAGGCATAGCGTGTTGTGACTGGCCGTCGCTCGCGCCGCTGCGTGCCATTCATGTGCCGCTGGTTCCGGCGCGCCACCGTTGATGAATATCGGCTCGGCCCCGGCACTCAACTCGAACGACAGGCAGCCGGCCTGGGCAGCGCCGGATAGTTCCAGCGGCGGCGGGCTACCGACGTCCATCAGCAGAACCAATGCCCCTCGTTCCAGGCGCAGGTATTTCGACTGCGGCGCAGCATCGAGTAGCTCATGCGGATGATCGTCATAGGCGAGCACGGTCGACAGCGCGTCGATCATATGCGCGGTCATGCCGTTGAAGCGGGCCACCTTGCCGTCGCCGAGCCTAAGATAGCGCAGCATCTTCAACATCCGTCGAACGGTTGCGTCGAACCCGTCCGGCAGCTTCTGCTCGCGCGTGATGAAGCATTGACGCAGAGGCAGGAAATCCAGCAGCAATTCGACCAGCACGCGCGGGTTGCGGCTGATGTGGCCACCGTCCGGCAAAATCTGCTGCTCGATCTCGGCAGCGAAGGCGCGGGCAACCGGCTCCAGATTGCGCTCGCGCCCGGCGATGCACAAATGCCCCATCACCAGCGCCGTCAAGGCTTCGAGCCGACGGTGGCCGACTGGCGCATGCCGCCAGGACGCCGACAGATGAATTAACTGATCGGCCAGACGATCGGTAATGGTATCGAAGGTTTCTTGGTCGACGGCATCGAGGATCAACGGGGCGTTGACGATCCACGACATCAGCCGGCGGCCGGTGACCGATGGTTCCCAGGCCACCGCCGATGCCTGCCCAGTGCCCGGCCAGCGATGTCGACCGCACCATTCAAGCACCAGTGCGAGCGCCTGATCGCGGGCGCCGACATGGCCTGCGGCATAGAAGTGCCGCAACCACCCGAAGCCGTGCAGTTCGCGTTCCCAAGCCTCGCTGGGCGACGGCACGTCGAATGGCGAACGGCCCTCGAGCAGAACCATGGCGCCGCCGAGGCCGAAATGGCCGAACTCGACTTCGGCGGCGAAGCTTGCGTCCGCGGTGCGCAAATCCTGCGGCACGATCAGCAGCTTGTCGGCCACGGGCGCGCCATAACGCCAGCGCAGCAGCGGCGATTGCTTGAGGCGGGCCGAGGCAGACCGGCAGGTGCGGTCGACCATCAGCTTGGCAAGCTGGGTCTGCTCGCTGAGCGTCAGTCGCGGCATTGGTGTCGGATTCCGTTCATGGGAACCGGCTTAGCCGCCGCGCGAGGCCGATACAAGGCTACCCGGCCAATCGCCTGTGCATCATGCCTTTCGCACCAGCCGCGATGCAAAAAAGCCATCCATGCCAGACAGTTCCGACTTCGATCTCGGCAAGTGGAACGGTAGGGTGCGCAGATCGCCCTCGCGGCTGATCCACTCGGGTTCGCCGCCGGCTTCGAGTGCCAGGATCGGCCTGCGTTTCAGGCCCTTGTTGAGCTTGAGCAGCTTGTTGACGTGGTTGATGCCTTCCTCCGGCTCTAGCGAGCAGGTGCAGAACACCACGAGCCCGCCGACATTCACCATTCGTACCGCGTTTTCGAGCATCTTGTATTGCAGTGGCGCCAGCTTGGTGATGTCGGCCGGTCGCTTCAGCCGCAGGATGTCCGGATGGCGGCGAATGGTGCCGGTGGCCGAGCAAGGCACGTCGAGCAGCACCGCGTCGAACCGTTCGGCCGGCCGCCAGGTGGTGACGTCGGCCTCGACCAGTTCGGCCTTCAACTGCAACCGGTCGAGGTTCTGTTGCACCCGCAGCAAGCGGTCGGCTGAAAGATCAACTGCGGTGACGATCGCGCCGCGCGCCGCGAGCGAAGCGGTTTTGCCGCCCGGCGCCGCGCACAGGTCGGCGATACGTTTGCCGCGCACGTCGCCGAACAACTTTGATGGGATCGCTGCCGCCGCATCCTGCACCCACCAACCGCCCTCGTCGAAGCCGGCAAGTTCGTCGACACGGCCCTCGGCTTCGAGCCGCAGGCTGCCGGTCGGCAGGATCTCCGCGCCAAGTCGGGCCGCCCACCCGGCTGGGTCGGATTTCACGGAAATATCGAGTGGCGCCTGTTCGAGCGAGGCAATCGCGATTTGGCGTGCCGTATCCTGCCCGTAAGCCGCAACCCAGCGATTCCAGATCCAGTCCGGAATATTGAGCCTCGATGCATCCTGGGCCGCGATGATGCCGGCTCCCTGATCGCAGACCCGCCGCAGCACCGCATTGGTCAGCTTGGCGAACCGTTCGGTCTGGCTGTCAGCGCGGCACTGCTCGACGGCGATGTTGAGCACCGCATGCGGCGGCGAGTCGAGAAACAGCAGTTGGGCGACAGCGGTCTGCAGGATGGAGGAAAGGTCGCCGCGCTTTTCCGGCAGTGGACGCTCAAGAAAGGTCGCCACCACCGCATCGATCTGGCCCAACCGGCGCAACACGGTGGCCGCGATCAGCCGCGCCAATCCTCGATCGCGCGGCTCCATGTCCTTGTACTCGGGCTGGTCCTGGGTAAACGCGATGGCATCGTCGAAGGCGCGCCCATAGCGCAGCACCGCCGCCACCAGCGTCACCGCCAGCTGCCGTGCATGATATCCCTGCGGCAGACGCTTGCCCGCGCCCTCGCGGCCACGATCGGTTTTCACGTTGTTCAACCCCAGGGTCCGCGCTTGTCACCACCCCACGTCGGCCGCAGCGAACGGCCAGTGGCCGGTGCCGTGTCGGGCAGGAACTTGCCGCCGGCCCGGTCATTGCTGGATACGCGGGTTGCGGCGACGCCCATCTCCTGCGCCAGCTTCTCCAGTTCCGCAACCCGGTTTTCAGTGCTGGGGTGAGTCGAGAACAGGCTGTCGGTGCCGCGACCGGTCAGCGGATTTATGATGAACATGTGCGCCGTCGCCGGAATTCGCTGTGCCTGCTCCATGCGTACGCCGCCGCGCACCGCATTCTGGATCTTGACCAGGGCCGATGCCAGCCACAGCGGATTGCCGCAGATCTGCGCACCGATCTGATCGGCCTGATACTCGCGCGAACGGCTGATCGCCATCTGCACAAGCATCGCCGCGAACGGCGCCACCAGCGCTGCGAACAGGGTGCCGATCATGCCACCGCGATTGTTGCGGTTGCCACCGAACAGCATGCCCAGCTGCAGCATATTGCCGAACATCGAGATGGCGCCGCCAAACGACGCGGCAATGGTCATGGTCAGCGTGTCGCGGTTCTTGACGTGCGCCAACTCATGCGCGATCACGCCCGCAACTTCCTCCGGCGTCAGCATGTCGAGCAGGCCGGTCGAGGCGCAGACCGCGGCATTGGCGGGATTGCGGCCGGTGGCGAAGGCGTTGGGCTGCGGGCTGTTCATGATATAGACGCGCGGCATCGGCAGGCCGGCCCGCTGCGCCAGTCCGCCCACGAGATTATAAAATTCCGGCGCGGTGCGGGCATCGACTTCTTTCGCGCCCTGCATGCGCAGCACCAGCTTGTCGGACTTCCAATAGGTGAAGAGGTTCATCGCCAAGGCGACAACGAAGGCGATCCATAGCCCACTGCGGCCACCGACCAGGGCCCCAGTCGCCACGAAGATGCCAGTCAACGCCAGCAACAGCAGCCCAGTCTTGAGAAAATTGCTCGGCATCGCGATCCATCCACTGCGGCACGCCTCTCGTACCAGGACAATATATGGTATTGCGAAGCCCTGTCCCATAGCCGGACCCGAAGGTAATACGATGCCCGCACCCGAGCCCGCCATTGCCCCAACTGAAGCCGCCGTCGAGGCAGCGCCCATCCGGCAATTGACGCCTGCAGCCCAACGGGCGCTGGCGGAGGCCGAAGAGAGGCGTCGGCAGCGTGCGGCCGAGGAAGCCGCTCGGCCGAAGGAAGTCGGCGGTCGTGGCGGCCCCGATCCGGTGCGGTTCGGAGACTGGGAAAAGGGCGGCATCGCCTGGGATTTCTGAGCGCCCGTTCGCCCCGAAACGAAACACGCCAGAACAGGCAATGCAGATCCCAATCCGGGACAGCGAGGCTGCATCGATCGGTGAGGCCGTTCGGGTAACGTCAACAACCGGTAACGATCCGCGTCAAATTCAAAAGTTTCGGCGAAAGCAAACTGGAATTTACCACTCATAAACCGTGATCGACGCGGTTTCACAGGTTTGCGTCCCAAACGACGCCCCGGCATCGCGATTGCAGTCCTCCCTCGCCAAGCGCCTCGCAGCGCTCTCACGGAGGACTACAATGGCACAATTCACATCGACCCCGGTTCGCAGCTTCGCCTCGGACGAGCGCGGTACTGTCGCAATGATCTTCAGCTTGTGCATCTTCGTGCTGGTGATGATTGTCGGCCTGGCGATCGATGTCGGTCGGCTCTATCAGGCTAGCGGACGCCTCTCTTCCTCGATCGACGCCGCCGCCCTGGCCGCCGCCAAGGGGCTGCGCCTCGCCAACCTGACCGATGCCGAAGTCCAGACCGTTGCCAAGAGCTTCTTCGACACTGCGATCGACGGACCGGGCGGCAACTACGCCAAGATCGAAAGCCTCTCGATCAATATCGATCGGGCCAAGAGCGCCGTCGGCATCAATGTCGTGGCGAGCGTCCCGATGCTGTTCGCAGGCATTGGTGGCTTCGACAAAATCAGTGTACCGAAGTCGTCGGTTGCCATCTTCGACTCCAAGGACATCGAAGTCAGTCTGCAGCTCGACGTCACCGGCTCAATGGGCGGCGGCAAGATCGTGGCCCTCAAGACCGCCACCAAGAACCTCGTCGACGTGCTGCTGCCCGACAGCCAGACCGGCGCCGCCAAGGTGCGCGTCGCCTTCGCCCCGTTCTCGGCCGGCGTCAACGTCGGACCCTACCTGAAGGCTGTCGACGGCAACCGCGCATCGGCCAACAATTGTGTCTATGAGCGTCAGACCACCACCAACGAGAAGACCGATGCAATGCCGGTCGGTCAAGACGCCTTCAAGATCCGCTCGGACATGACGGGCGCCGTGCAAAACTGCCCGAACGCGCCGATCGTGCCGATGACCGACAACAAGAACATGCTCAAGACGACCATCGACGGCTACACGGTCACCTCCTCGACCGCCGGCCAGCTGGGCGCCGCCTGGGCCTGGTATCTGATCTCCCCGACCTGGTCGCCGATCTGGCCGGTGGCCAGCAAGCCGGCCGAATACAACGACGGCAAGACCATCAAGACGGTGATCTTGATGACCGATGGCGTCTACAACACTATTGGTGGCGTCAACTGGGGCGACAATTCGGCCCAGGCGGTGCAGGCGAGCAAGCTCTCGGTCGATATCTGCAACGGCATGAAGAACAAGGGCGTGCGGATCTATACGGTCGGCTTTGACCTGAAGAGCGCCGGTGCCCAGAAGAACCGGGTGATCGAGACGCTGACGTCTTGCGCCAGCGACGCAGCCAAGTTCTACCGCGCCGAGACCGGCGACGAACTTGACGCGGCGTTCCGCCAGATCGCCACCGAAATCGTCAGCCTCCGCTTGTCCAAGTAGTTGAAACCAATCGCGACCTTGGGTTCAAGATCGGGCCTCCCTCCTCCCGATCCAGCCCGAGCGACAAGGGGTGCCGCGTCGATCCATCCCCCGGGACGACGCAGCGCCCCTTGTCCCATTTCAGCTGCGCATACGTGGCCCGCGCGTCCGTCTGCCGACTTGTCACCCAAACAGACGTGACCGATAGTCGCCCGGCGTAAAACGATCGGGAGGCAGTAATGGCAGGGCAACAAGTGGCTGTGGTCACTGGTGGCGGTAGCGGCATCGGCGAAGCGACTTCGAAGCGGCTGGCCCGGGACGGCTACACCATTGCAATTCTTGATCGCAACGTGGCTGGTGCCGAGGCGGTCGCCGCCGCGATTGTCCAGGCAGGCGGTCGGGCCCAAGCCTATGCCTGCGACGTGGCCGACCCAAAAGCTGTCGATCAACTTGCCGCCAAGGTCGAAACCGACCTCGGCCCGGCCGCCATCCTGGTCACGTCGGCTGGCCTCATCCCCAATACCGAGTCGGTAATGGAAATGGACATGGCGGCGCACGAGCGCATGTGGTCGGTCAACTACGGTGGCACCTTGCACGCGGCTCGCGCCTTCGCCCGCCAGATGATACCGCTGAAACGCGGTGCCATCTGCACCATCGGCTCGATCAATTCGCTGCTGCCGCTGCCGATCCCGGCCTACAACATCGGCAAGGCGGCCGTCGTCCGACTGACGCAGCTATTGGCGGTCGAACTCGGCCGCCATGGCATTCGCGTCAACAGCGTCGGGCCGACCTATGTCATGACGCCGCCGCTGAAGGCGAAAGTGGCGGCTGGCGAGCGGGACATGAAGAAAATCATGGCCGTCCACGCCCTGCCCCATCTACCGGTTCCAGACGATATCGCCGACGCGATCGCGTTCCTGTGCTCGCAGCAGGCGCGCGCCATCACCGGCGTATTGCTGCCGGTCGATTCAGGTTGGGCGTCGGCGGTCAGCTACAAGACCTACGCGGGCGGCGTCCCCTGGGCCGAAGAATAAACAGATCTTCGTGATTGACGCCCTTTTCTTCCCATCGAATCGATCTATGTGACATGCAATCCCCTCTTGCAGGGTATGCAAGTAATGAAACCGGCATGCCAAAAGCATCGCCGGCGCTACCGGGAGTCCCCATTTCATGAATTCGCTCAAGATCGCACTCGCCACCGCAATGTTCGCCTTTGGCGCCACCGCTGCCGTCGCGCAGACCGCGGCGCCAGCGCCGGCCACCAAGGCTCCGGTTGCCGCTCCTGCTCCGGCCGCCAAGGCGCCTGCAGCGAAGGCTGCTGCTCCGGCTGCCGACACCAAGAAGGCTGCCAAGGCGCCGCAGAGCCCAGAGTCCAAGGCTTGCTCGGATCAGGCCGATGCGCAGAAGCTGCACGGCAAGCCGCGTAAGGACTTCCGCAAGAAGTGCCTGAAGGCCGCCAAGGATGCCGCCAAGACGGCGGCTCCGAAGAAAGCCTCATAAATTTGAGGTCGACAATTTGAACTGAGGCGGCCTCCGGCAATCCCGGGGGCCGTCTTCGTTACCGCTTCCCGAAGCCAAGTCTTGACAGATGCATCCTGAATCGGAGTTCGGCACTGGCATTCGGCCAAGATGTTCGCTATAAGCCGCGACGACTGGGTGGGTCGGTGGGCAAAATGGCCTCCTGATCCGGCCCCGATCTTCGTATAGAACATGCTCGAGTACGAGCGCCGTGCAGCGGGTCCCCCGACACGGTATTTTGTTGGAGACACGTGAAATGGCCGTTCCGAAGCGAAAAACCTCACCGATGAAGCGTGGCTTCCGCCGTTCCGCCGATGCCCTCAAGGCGCCGACCTACGTCGAGGACAAGGAGAGCGGCGAGCGTCGCCGTCCGCATCATATTGACCTGAAGACCGGCAAGTATCGCGGTCGCCAGATCCTTGAGCCGAAGGTCGACGTTTGATCGGCGCCGAGGCGGCGGCAGCGTCATACGCCCGCCGCTTTGGCCAGCGATTGATGCTGCCTGATACGTCGTCATGCACCTGCCACGCACCCTCGGAGTTGTGAGATGTCCCTGCGCGCCCTGCCGCTGATCGTCATCGCGTTCGTTCTCTACAACGTCATTGTGCTGCTCGGTGGCGCGGAGCCTATTGCCACCCTGGGCAAGGAGATCTTCTCCATTCCCATGATCAGCAAGGGCCGCTGGGTCTTCACCTGGGGCGACTTCATCTTGCTGCTTACCTTTTTGCTGCTGTTCATCGAACTGTTGAAGTCGACTTACACCTCGACTGCATCGTTGCTTGATCACGGGCTTTCGATGCTGGTGTTCGTCGTTTGCCTGATCGAGTTCATCGTGGTGCCGCAGGCTGCGACCTCGGTATTCTTTCTGATCATGGTGGCGACGCTGATCGACGTCGTCGCCGGTTACACCATCGGTATCCGGGTGGCTCGTCGCGACCTCAACATTGGTGGCGAAGCGTAGGCCGCAGCTTCAGTTACCACTTGTTAAACCTACGCATCGCTATTGGCCGGCCGCGAGGCTGGCCTTTGCTTTGTCGGTTGCGCGCCGACACCCGGTTCAAGTGTTATTAGCGATTGTCGCCTACCTTCGGTAACTGAACAGCAGTTGACGCCAGCCGCGGCGTCGACACTGATTGGACCGATAGGTCAAACCCGTGAAGTTTTCGTCGATCGACAACGCGTTCGCGCCCGACCACGCATCGCCGCCGGGCGGGCCGAGCCGTACCGATCTCAATCTCGTCGACATCATGTCGGCGGTCGAGGAGACTGCGTATATCTGGGACATCCGCTCCGATCGGATTGACTGGGAAAGCAATGCCCGCACGGTACTTGGCGTCGCTGACATTTCGGAAATCGCCACCGGCACCGGCTTTCAATCGTTGATCGCCTCCGAGCACATCAATTTGCGCACCCAGGCGATCGGCAGCCAGCACACCATCACTGGCAAGGCTATTCCCTACCGCGTGCAGTACCGTTTCATGCCACAAGGTCGCCGCCGTAGCGCAACGCTCTGGCTTGAAGATCATGGTAGCTGGTGGGCGGATACCGAAGGCAAGGCCGTTCGTGCCCGCGGCGTCATTCGGGTCGTCAACGAACAGCGGCAGGAAGACGAACAGAAGCTGCTGTTTCGCAGCGAGCATGACGAGCTAACCGGTCAATTGAACCGCATCCGCTTGTCCGAGGCGCTGGACGCCGCCATGAAACAGGCTGCGAAATCGGGGCAGTCGGCCGCGTTTCTGATTGTAGGCGTCAACAATATGGCGGTGATCAACGAGGCATTCGGTTTCGACGTCGGCGACGAGATCATTACCCAGGTCGGCCACGGCCTTAAGGCCAAGCTGCGTGGTGGCGACACGCTGGGCCGCTACTCATCGAACAAGTTCGGATTGGTCCTTGCCGACTGCAACGCCGGCACGGTGCGAATTGCCGCCGAGCGGTTCATGAAGGCCATCCGCGAGACGCCAATTCGCACGACCTCGTGCCAATTGTCGGCCACGATCTCAATCGGCGGCGTTCTGGTGCCGTCGCAGGCATCCACGGTGCAACAGGCCGCGAGTGCCGCCCTGCAGGCACTCGACGGTGCCAAAACCAAGCGCCACGATTGCTTCCAGGCGTTCGAGCCGAACCCGGCGCGGGAAAGCACCCGTCGCCGCAATATCACCATCGCCGACGACGTGATCTCGGCGTTGGACGACGACCGCATGCAACTGGCGTTGCAGCCGATCGTATCGACCAAGACGCGGCAACCGGTGCTCTACGAATGCCTGCTGCGCATGGCACGGCCGAACGGCACCATCGTTTCGGCCGGCGAGTTCATCGAGGTTGCCGAGCAACTCGGCCTGTCGCGGCTGATCGACCGGCGCACGCTTGAGCTATCGATCGCATTCGCCAAGCTGCATCCGGACGTCCATCTGTCGCTCAACGTCTCGTCGATGACCTGCAGCGATCACGAGTGGATGGTCAACCTGCACCGCCTGACGGGTGGCCAGCGCCAGATCACCGAACGGCTGACCATAGAGATCACCGAGACCACAGCGATCGACGACATGGACCAGTCAATTGCTTTCGTCGATACCCTCAAAGAACTCGGCTGTCGCGTCGCCATCGACGACTTCGGCGCTGGCTACACTTCGTTCAAGAACCTGAAGCATCTGGCCGTCGATATGGTGAAGATCGACGGTGCGTTCGTGAAGAACCTGTCGGCCGATAAGGCCGATGCGATCTTCATCAACACGATGGTGCAGTTGGCGCGATCGTTTGGCATGGAGACCGTTGCCGAGTGGGTGGGCGACGAGACCACCGCGCAGATGCTGGCCGATGCCGGCATCGACTATCTGCAAGGCTACCACTTTGGCATGCCGGTGCTGACCAGCGAAGCCGCGAGCCCGTTCAAGCTGGCCGAGATCGCTTGAATTGAAGTGCCTTGGTGCCCAACGGCCCGCTCAGCCGCGGGTCTGCGACAGCTTCTCGATCTTTGCCTGCATGGCGGCAAGCTCGGCCTTGAGTTCCGCGAAGTCGCTCTCGACCACGGATGCCGGCGTACCGGCGGCCGGCGGCGCAACCGCGGGAGTGACGGCTGGTACGGCCCGGCCGGAGCGGTCGTCGGAACGCGGGGCGCCGCTCAATGGCAGCGCGGCGGTAAAGGGCGTCCACATCTTCATCGCCTGCTCGAACATCGCGAGGTTCTTCCGCGTCTGTTCCTGCATCGCTTCAAACGCGGTGCTGCCGAACGGTGACTGCGCGAAGAACGGGGTGAACTGGGAGCGAAACCGCTCCTGTTCGTTGACCAGGGTCTGCAGGCTCATCTGCAGGTAGCTCGGCACCATCTTGGCGATGCTGTCGTCGTAGAACCGGATCAACTGCCGCAGGAACGGCACCGGCAGCATGGTATGGCCACCCGACTTGGCTTCCTGCTCGACGATGATCTGAGTCAGCACCGAATGCGTAAGATCATCACCAGTCTTGGCGTCGTAGACGACGAAATCGCGATCTCCGCGCACCATCACGGCGAGATCGTCGAGGGTCACATACGCGCTGGACTCGGTATTGTAGAGCCGACGATTGGCGTACTTCTTGATGACCACCGCGTCCTTTTTGGGCGCTGACGAGTCTTGATGTTGCATTACAGCGGTCATGGGCGGCACACGGTTCCAAGAAGCGCGGGTCTACCGCATTGCAAAAAATATTAGCACAACGGTGGCCGCCGCTGCCAGTTGTTTGTGTTGGCTTTTTTGCTGCGCACGTCGGAACCTGAGCCCAAAGTAGTGAGGTTCTGCCCGCCAAATGGCCTGATTGCTGCTTTTCACGGCCTTAGAATTTGGTACGCTGCACCGCGAGATAAGCGCATGTGAAGGCTGCAACATTGCCCCACGTCCGCTCACCCGATCAATGCGCCTCGGCCCAATGAGCCCCCACGGAGGAAAAAGTACCATGTCCAAGGATTCCACCACGATCGTCATTGCCAGCGCCGCGCGCACGCCGGTCGGCTCGTTCAACGGCGCCCTCTCCAGCGTTCCCGCTCACGAACTTGGCAAGATCGCGATCCAGGCCGCCTGCGAACGGGCCAACGTCAAGACGTCGGAAGTCAATGAAGTGATCATGGGCCAGGTGCTGACCGCCAACACCGGACAGAACCCCGCTCGTCAGGCAGCGATCGCCGCCGGCATCCCGATCGAAAGCCCGGCCTGGGGCATGAACCAGTTGTGCGGCTCGGGCCTGCGCGCCGTCGCACTCGGCGCCCAGCAGATCGCCGATGGCTCGGCCAAGGTCGTCGTCGCCGGCGGTCAGGAGAGCATGAGCCAGGCACCGCACGTCGCCCACCTGCGCGAAGGCACCAAGATGGGTGAGCTGAAGATGCTCGACACCATGTTGCGCGACGGCCTTTGGGATGCGTTCCAGGGCTATCACATGGGCACTACCGCCGAGAACGTCGCCAAGCAGTATCAGATCACCCGCGAGATGCAGGACAAGCTGGCTGTCGGCTCGCAGAACAAGGCCGAAGCCGCGCGCAAGGCGGGCAAGTTCAAGGACGAGATCGTCCCGGTCACCGTCAAGGGCCGCAAGGGCGATGTCATCGTGTCGGATGACGAATACATCAAGGAAGGCGTGACGCTGGAAAGCGTCGGCAAGGCGCGTCCGGCGTTCGACAAGGCCGGCACCGTGACCGCAGGCAACGCCTCCGGCATCAACGATGGCGCCGCCGCCGTCGTGCTGATGACGCTGGAGGAAGCCAAGAAGCGCGGCATCAAGCCGCTCGCGCGTATCGTGTCATGGGCCAGCGTCGGCGTCGATCCGTCGATCATGGGCATCGGCCCGATTCCGGCTTCGAAGGCCGCACTTGAGAAAGCCGGTTGGAAGGCGTCCGACCTCGACCTCATCGAGGCCAACGAGGCATTCGCGGCGCAGGCCTGCGCTGTCAACCAGGGTCTCGGCTGGGACACTTCCAAGGTCAACGTCAACGGCGGCGCCATTGCCATTGGCCACCCGATCGGCGCTTCGGGCGCGCGCGTACTGACCACGCTGTTGCACGAGATGAAGCGCCGCGACGCCAAGAAGGGTCTCGCCACGCTGTGCATCGGCGGCGGCATGGGCGTTGCCATGTGTGTCGAGCGGGATTGATTTATATGCTTGCGGCTGCCGACTTGGCGCTCCGTTCGTCGGCAGGCAGCCGCATTCAGATACTTCTCACAAACTTCAGTACATCGCCCAGCAACGGTGCTCTCCAGCGCAGTGGCTGGGCGAATGTCATTATGAGCCCTGCGTGGCCGATGCCGGGGTAGATGCGCTTCGTCACCTGGGCGCCCGAGCGCTGCAGCGCATCTTCCATCATGTGCGCGGCGATCGGTTCGACGACGCTGTCGTCGGCACCGTGGATCAGCAGGGTCGGCGGGCCACTTGTCGCCGCCTGCGCAACCGGGCGCACCTTGTCGGCGGATGGGGCAGTACTGAAAATGTCCTTGGTCGTCGGCCACGTCATCGGATCGAAACCGTAGGGGCCGGATAGTCCGATCAGGGCTGCCGGCGCTGGATAGTCGGATGCAACGGCGCGGCGGTAGGTCGGATCGAGCGTGACCAGCGAGCCGATGTGGGCGCCGGCCGAATGTCCCATCACAACGATCGGCCGGCGGCCGCGTGCCGCCACGTTGGCGTGTACCCAGGCATAGGCCAGCGCCGCATCATCGCAAAAGGCCGGATAGCGGACTTCGGGAAACAATCTGTAGTCGGCGACCACCGTGGTCACGCCGTTCGCAGCCAACGCCGAGCCGACGAAGGCGTAGGTCGCCCGGTCGCCGGAGGTCCAGCCACCGCCGTAGAAAAACAGTACGAGCGGCGCGTTCTCTGCCTCCCGTCCGGCACGGTAGATGTCGAGCGTCTGCCGCCGATGCGGCCCATAGGCCCGGTCGCGGTCGACGACGAGGCCGCTCTCGGAAACGAGGCCGCTTAGGATGGTCGAAAATGACAAAGGCGATGCGCGTTCCGTCATGCGATTTCGGCTCGATCAGGACATAGGCCCACACGATATACGTACGGGACCGTGCGATCGAACACGCTGGCTCATGATAATATCGTGATCACACGCCCATTGGCGCCTTCGGGAAGGCCCCTCGTGCCTGCTCGAAGGCGTAGCCGATGCGCAGCGCCAGCGGGTCGTCGAGACGGCGGCAGACGATCTGCAGGCCGGTCGGCAATCCATCGGAGGCAACCGACATTGGTACCGACAGGCCGCAAAGTTCCAGGTAGTTGACGAATCGGGTGTGCGCGCCCGGACTGACGCTCTCGTCGACGGTAGCGACTGGTTGCGCCGTGAACGGCGTGGTGGGTAGCAGTAGCGCATCGACATCGTCCATCGCGGCGAGGAACCGGCGGCCCTCCGCCTGCCAAGCCTTGCGCATGGCGAGCCAATCGGCGGCAAGTACCTTGGCGCCGACCTGCATGCGACCACGAATGTTGCCGTGCAGTGGCGACTTCGGATCGTCGACGAACCGACGATATTCGGCGTACGCCTCGACGCTCATCAGATCGCCGCAGTGCCGCGTGATGTCGGCGAGTGGTGCCGGCAGCTTCATCGGCACCACCACGGCACCGAGCGCCACCAGCCGGTCGATAGCCTGGGCGAAGGCGACGCGCACCGCCGTGGTTGCGACCGGCATGTCGCCGTCGCCGAGCCGCGCGAGCCGCAATCCGCGCACGCCGCGCTCCAACCCTTCGAGCGGACAGGCGCGCTTGATGCCGACGGTTGTCGCGTCGTCGGGGTCTTCTCCCTGCATAATGGCGAGCATGCGGGCGGCCGTCTTCACGTCGTGTGTGATGGGCCCGATCGTATCGAAGGTTAGGGCCAGTGGTACGACACCGGAACGACTGACGAGACCGATCGAGGTTTTGAGGCCGACGCAGCCGCAGAAGGCCGCCGGCAACCTTACCGAGCCGCCGGTGTCGGTGCCGAGCGCGGCCTGCAGCACGCCAGCGCCGACCGCGACGCCGGAGCCGCTCGATGAGCCGCCTGGTGCGCGGTGGGTGCTCGCATCCCACGGGTTCCACGGGGTGCCGACGGTAAGGTTGGTGCCCCAGCCGCCAAAGGCATATTCGACGGTGTGGGTCTTGCCCGGGACGATGGCACCAGCCGCCCGTAGCCTGGTCACCACGTGCGCATCCGACGTGGCCGGTGCGACGCCTTCGCGCGTCAACGAACCGGCGCCGGTCGGCAAGCCAGCGACATCGATGATGTCCTTGATGCCAACGGCGAGACCTTCGAGGGCACGCGGCGGCGCACCGGCCGCTGCACGCTTGTCGGCGGCTTCTGCCTCGGCGAGCGCGGTATCTGGGGTTGGCCGCACGAACGCGCGCAGCCTGCCGTTGTTTGACGCGATCGCATTGTTGATCGCGCTCGTCGCGGCGGCATAACCACCCGATCTTGCAGTTTTTGCAGCCGCCATGTCAGCCCCCGATTGACCAGAAAACCCATCTGCGTGGGACGATCCCGCAGATGGGCCTCAGCGTCAATGCAGCGAATGCTCAAGCAGCGCGATCGATTTCCATGAGCAGCTTCTCGGCCTTGGCCTCGTCGAGGCGATTGGTGAGACGCTTGGCCTCGAACTCGTCGCGCTGCGTCTTGGCCAGCGTGAATGCGGAGCCGATCAGGAACACCATCGCCATGCCGAGGTAGCCCTTGGCCCAGAATTCGACTGGTAGCGCCCAGATACCGACCGCCATCATGGCGACGGCAGCGCCGAACGAAACGTAGGTGAAGGTAACCCAGGCAGGTGTGTTCAACTGGTTCATGGGAAGGCTCCTGATGGTTTGAATGCGGGGATGAATTGGCAGCGGTTGGGGCTGTGGGCTGGGGCGGAAATTGCGCGGGGTCCGTTCCATGGGCGATCAGCCTGCGCTCGGTGTCGACGAAGTCGGCGGTTCAGATATCACCTGCCGCCGCATCCTTTCGAGGATGCTGTCGGGGCGCGTGGCGGGCCGTCCGCCGTAGCCGGCCTTGGCGAGACGCTCATCGAGACCTTTGCCAGCCGCTTCGCGCTCCAGGCTATCGAGGGCTGCGTCGACATCGCGCGAACCGGCCTGGCGTTCACGGATGCGCGCCAAAGTTGTTTCGGCATCGCGAATGGCGCCGGTGCCGCTGGCGATGGCGCGCCGACCGGAGGCGCCTGCGCGGTTGAGCGCTTCCTGGGCGCGGGCGAGTTCGAGGCCTCGGCGCAGATCAGTCAGTCGACGCCGGCCCTCGTCGGCAAGCCGGCGCAGTCTGACGATATCGTCGTCGAAGCGATGGACCGCCTCCTTGCGCTCGCGACGTTCGTCCTCGGTGGCGGCAATCACGGTAGCGACTTCGCCGGCCATCGCATCGGCGCCATCGCGAAGTGCCGCGACGCCACTCATCTCCAACTCGGCGATGCGGGCGGTCAGTGCTGCCACCGCTCGACATTCCGACGATTGGTGAGCCATGGCGCAAGCCAATTCGCGCCGCGCGTGCTCCAGCGAGGTTGCCGCCTCGCGGATCTGTTGCTCGAGCAGGCGGATCGAATTGGCGTCAAACACCGTCTCCTCGATATCGGCCACCGTGCCGCGAACCAGTGTATTCAGGAGCTTGAACATCGATTTTGGTTCCTTTCTGCTGTGGATTTCTGACATGAACTAAGTTCACCGTCAGACAATAGCTCATGAACAGCGCTCACGCAATCAATTTATGAACTCAGTTCACATCCCGGTATATTTGGGTTAAGAAGATGCTGTCGCGCGGGGCGTCGAGTGCCTGATCGCGCGCAATTTGATTGCGGGGAATAATTGTGATGCAGGCACCTTATCGCACCAAGATGCGCGACAGCATGGTGATGATTGCCAGCCGAATCGTGAATGAGGAGGGATTGGCGGCGGTGCAGGCGCGCCGCATCTCGCAAGAGGCGGGCTGCGCCGTTGGCACACTCTATAATGTCTTCGGGGGCCTCGACTATTTGATCATCGAGGCCAACGCCGCCACCCTCGCGACGCTGGGGGAGGCCTTGGCAAAAGCCGATGCGGCGTCGGGCAATCCGGCGGCGCCGCTGGCTCAACGGTTGCTGGCGCTGGCCAATGCATACCTGCGGTTTGCCAACGACAACAGCAAGGCGTGGCGGGCGGTGTTCGAACACCATATGACGCCAGGAACCGAAGTCCCAGCCTGGTATCGCGAACGGCAGGGCGGCCTGTTTGCGCTCATTGAATCTTTGTTGAAAGATGTCGTGGCAGATCCGGCGGCACGAGGCAGCGCCGCCCGCGCGCTATTCTCCGCGGTGCACGGCATTGTCGCCATCTCGCTCGACCAGAAGCTCGGCGATTTCGACCTGGCGGAGGCCGAGAGGCAGGTTCAGTTCGTTGTCAAATCGGTCGCCAACGGCCTGACCGGGCCATCGACAATCACCACGAACTGAACCCGCTATAACCTAAGACGGTCAGCTCTTGGACTTGGTCCCGGCAGCCGGCGGGTTCGCGCCAAGCGCCGCCACGATGACGTTCAGATCCTGGATGAAGCGGTCGCGGTTCGTGCCTGGCAGCGCCGCCATGATCTTGTCGTCGATACGCTTTGCCAGCGGTTCCGCCGACTTCAGCGTGCGCCAGCCTTCCTCGGAAAGTTTAACCGCATAGGCACGGGCATCTTCCTTCGTGCGGCGGCGCTGGATCAGACCCTTCTTGAGCATCCGACGGATGATGTCGGCGAGGGTCGAGCGATCAATGCCGGTGCGGTCAACCAGATTGGTCTGGCTCAGACCTTCATTGTGCGCCACCGTCACCAGCACAGCGTACTGGCGAGGCGTCAGATCTCCTGTTGACATTTCCGACTGGAATATGTCGCCCGCGCACTGACCGGCACGATGCAACAGGTGGATCGGTGAGCGCTCCAATCTTTCAGCTGATTTGTCTTTTGACATGCGATGAATCTTTTCCCTTGGGCCCCGGGGCACTTGTGAGGCGTGGCTAAACAGAGAGGTTTACGGCGTCTTCTCCCAAGTTTAGACTTATTCCAAATTGGAGAAGGACAATCGTGCGTCGCAGGAAAGCTGATTTTCAATACCGCGTCCAGTGAAACGCAACCAGTTTTTGGCGCAAACCGGGAAAATGTTCTTCAGACAAATGACCGTGTGTCGCAAAATCGAACGATCGCGGTGCCTGCCAGCAATTCAGCCCACGGCGGCGTCGGTTTCTGCATAGCGCTTCATCAGACCAAGTTGGGCGACGCCGAAGACGATTGTCAGCGGGATCGCGCCGACGAGCTTGAAAGCGATCCAGAAGTCGTCGGAGAAATTCCGCCAGACGATTTCGTTGAGCACCGCCATGCCCAGGAAAAACGCCGCCCACCGGATCGTCAGAATTTTCCATCCCTGCGGCGATAGCTTAAAGACCTCCCCGATCAGCAGGCGCAAATAGTGCTTGCCGAAGGCGAGGCCGCTCAGCAAAACGATGGCGAACAATGAATAGACAATCGTCGGTTTGAGCTTGATGAAGGTCGCTTCCTGCAGCCATAGCGTCATGCCGCCCAGCACGAATACCAAGACGCTGGAAACCAGCAGCATCGGTGGTAGCCGGCCGAACATGCGATATGAGACGCCGAGCGAGATCGCGGTCGAGACCATGAAGATGCCGGTCGCCAGGAACAGGTTCTTGGTCGCATAGTTGACGGCGAAAAATACCACCAGCGGGCCGATCTCGACCAGCATCTTAAGTAGCTGCCCCTTGTCCGCTTCCGGTGCGGGGGCCGCGGGCGTGGTATCGGCGGTCGTGGGCTTGCGGCTGGGATCAGTCATCAATCGGTCCTCGCATGCCGGCTCGCATGCCGGCCCGGCAATTCAGAAATGAGCGTACTTCGGCTCGTTCGGCAAGCGTCCGAGATGGCCGCCTCACTCCGCCGTCGCACGTTCGGTCGGTGCCGGCAGGCGATACTGCTGCATGATCGAAGTCTGCCACCAGGCGAATAGTCCGCTGAGCGGCATCACAATGAACAACTTGAACAAAATCCAAATGTTGACGCCGTCAAGCTTATAGCCGTGGAAGCTGTAGTCGGCGTGCGCGAAGCCTTGTCGAACCGCTTCATTGGCAACCGCCGTCAACACAAAAAACCAGGCGAAGTTCCAAGTGAACTTGTCCCAGCCTTCCCTGGTGTAGTGGAAGGTCTTGTCGAACACGTATTTGAAGAAGTTGCGGCCGCTCCACAGTCCATAAAACAGGAACAGTGCAAACAGCAAATTGAAGATTGTGACCTTGATCTGCACCCACATTGGGTCACCAGTGACCAGAGTCAGCATTCCGAAGGTGATGGTCACGGCGCTGGCGATCAGCGGAAACACCGGCAGGCGGCCGAGAATGAGCAGCATGGTTCCGATCGCAACCACCGTCGCGATCATCAACGCATAGGTGCCGGCGGTAATGCCGTAAGCGGCATTGACCACGAACATGGTGATCAGCGGGCCAAACTCGCTGAGAATATTGACCGACTGTTCGGCATTGAAAGGAAAGTGCCGTCTGATCCAGTTCATCTTACCCGCTCGTCCCCTTTGATACCGGCGCTCGTCTCTCGCGAGGTCCGGCGCTCCCCCGGCGAAGTCATGCGTACTAGCCCGCCGCGATCGCGCGCGCAAATTCCGCGGCATCGAAGCTTTGCAAGTCGTCAATGCCCTCGCCAACACCAATGGCATGCACCGGTAATCCGTGCTTGGCCGCGATGGCGACGAGAATTCCACCGCGCGCGGTACCGTCCAATTTTGTCATAACAAGGCCCGTGACCCCTGCCCGGTCGCGGAACACTTCGACCTGATTGAGTGCGTTCTGGCCGGTGGTCGCGTCCAGAACGAGAATCACATCATGTGGCGCGCTCGGGTCGATCTTGCGCATTACGCGAATGACCTTCTCGAGTTCGTCCATCAGCGCCGCTTTGTTCTGCAGTCGGCCGGCGGTATCGACGATCAGCACGTCGGCAGCTTCGTCCTGCGCCTGCTTCAGCGCATCGAAGGCTAGGCCCGACGAATCCGCACCGACATTGCGGGCGATGACGGTTGCGCCGGTACGATCACCCCAGACCTTCAGCTGATCGATGGCGGCGGCACGGAAAGTGTCGCCGGCCGCCATGATCACGCTGCGGCCCTCGGCGCGGTAAAGGCTCGCGAGTTTGCCGATGGTGGTGGTCTTGCCGCCGCCGTTGACCCCGACCACCAGGATCACGTGCGGTTTGCGCGACGCGTCGATCAGCAACGGCTTCGCCACCGGCGTCAGAACCTTTTCCACTTCGGCGGCGAGCACCGCCCGCACTTCGTCGGGTGAGATCGATTTGTCGAGCCGGTTCTTCGAAAGTGCCTGAGTGATGCGGTCGGCCGTCTCTATGCCGAGGTCGGCCTGGATCAGCACGTCCTCGAGTTCGCCAAGCGTCTCGGCATCGAGCCGGCGCTTGGTGAAGATGCTGGTGATGCCTTCGGTGAGCTTGGTCGAGGTCTTGGCGAGACCGGAAGTCAGGCGAGCCAGCCAACTTTTCTTCGGTGCCGGTTCAGCGGGTTGGCTTTCAACCGGTTCGATCGCAGCGGGTGCGACCGTTTCGTTTTGAGCGACTTCGAAGGGCGCGGCTTCGCTGGCCAGTTCGACCGCCGCTTCGGTTTCGGCCGTCGTCTTGCCGCGGCCGAATAGCCGGCCCATGAACCCAGTCTTCTTGGGCGTCTCACTCACAGCGCCACCTCGGCGCAAAGTCGTTGTTCACGTTGGCCGATGATGCGAGTCCGAAATACCGATGCCGGCGCTTGCACCGCAGCCGAAGCAACTTCGACCTCGGCGAACTGGGGCGTGCGGCCAATGCCGCCTCGTTCCATCATGATCTCGACATCCAGCCCGACCTGTGTCCGCAAATAGTCGTTCAATACTTGTCCGCCCTTGGTCCTGAGGCGCGCCGCCCGCGCCTTGATTTCCTGTCGCGGCACCTGTGGCATGCGCGCGGCTGGCGTACCCTTGCGCGGCGAATACGGGAACACGTGAAGGTAGGTCAGGTCGCAATCGTCGACGATCCGAAGGCTGTTCTCGAACATGGCTTCTGTCTCGGTCGGAAAGCCGGCGATCAAGTCGGCTCCGAATACCATATCCGGGCGCAGTCGACGTGCCTCGGCGCAGAACCGCGCCGCATCGGTTGCCAGATGCCGGCGTTTCATGCGCTTCAGGATCATGTCGTCGCCGGCCTGCAACGACAGATGCAAATGGGGCATCAATCGCGGTTCGTCGGCGATCGCGCGCAGCAAGTCGGCATCGATCTCGACCTGGTCGATCGACGACAGCCTGAGACGCTTGAGTTCGGGTACGTGTTTCAGAATCTGGCGGACCAATCGCCCAAGCGTCATTTCACCCGGCAGGTCGGGACCGTAGGACGTGATGTCGACGCCGGTCAGGATCGCTTCGGCGTACCCGCCTTCAACAAGCCGGCGGATCTGCGCGACCACTTCGCCGGCCGGAACCGAACGCGACGGCCCGCGTCCAAACGGGATGATGCAGAATGTGCAGCGATGATCGCAGCCGTTCTGCACCTGCACGAACGCGCGCGAGCGGCTGCCGTAGCCGTCAATGGCGTGGCTTGCGGTCTCGCGCACGCTCATGATGTCGTTGACCACGACGCGCTCGCTGTCGACGAGGCTCAGGCCCTGGAAGGTCGCGGCATGCATCTTGTCGTCGTTGCCGATGACGTGGTCGACCTCCGGCATGTCGGCGAATCGTTCGGGCTCGATCTGCGCCGCGCATCCTGTGACGATGATGCGCGCGGTCGGACGTTCACGCCGCAGCCGGCGGATGGTCTGTGATGCCCGCCGCACCGACTCGGCCGTCACCGCGCAAGTGTTGACGATCACCGCGTCATCGAGGCCAGCCGCCTGGGCGTGAGCCTTCATCACCTCGGATTCATAGGCATTGAGACGGCAACCCAGCGTGATCACGGTCGGCTCGGCCATCGGTCAGCTCAGCCGCTGCGCGTTGCCGCGCTCGAAGTCGAACACGCCGGCATATTCGTCGGTCGCGGGGCCGGTCATCAAGATGCGGTTGGTGGCCGTCCACTCGATCAACAGCGGTCCGCCCGGCACGTTGACCGTTACCTTGCGTTCGGTGCGCCCCGTTCGGGCGCCGAGCACGCCGGCGGCGCACGCGGCCGAGCCACAGGCGCGCGTCAAGCCGGCGCCGCGTTCCCAGGTGCGCAGGTTGATCGATGTGCGCGAGGTCACCGCCGCAAGCGAGATGTTGGCGCGGTCGGGGAAGATCGGGTGGTTTTCGAGCAGCGGCCCAAAGCGGCCGAGGTCATAGGGCGCGACGTCGTCGACCCAGAAGATGCAATGCGGATTGCCGACGTTGACCACCGACGGAGAATGCAGGATCGGCGCGTCGATTGGCCCGATCTGCAGTTCGATCCGCTTGGTATCGTGGAACGGTTCGGCCAGCGGGATCTCGTCCCAGGCGAACTTGGGTTCGCCCATGTCGACGGTGATGTGGTCCTGACTGGCGACCACGACGTCGAGCACGCCCGGGCGGGTCTCGAACTTCATGCGCTCGCGCTTCAGCGACTGAAACGACCACCAGCCGACGCAGCGCATGCCGTTGCCGCAGGCCCGTGCCTCCGAACCGTCGGTATTATAGATCCTGACGAATGCCTCGGTGCCGCGCGTCGTCGGTTCGTGCAGCACCATCATCTGGTCGAACCGCGACAATGGATCGGTGGCTACTGCCCGCACCTCGTCCGGTGTCAGAATGCGCTTCTGGCCGCGCAGGTCCACGACCACGATCTCGTTGCCGAGGCCGTTCATCTTGCGAAAGGACAGGGGCGCGCTGGCTGTCGGTAAAGTCATGACGCGTTATATGGCGAACCACCGTCGCCATGACAATCGGCAATTGAACGCGAAAAGCCACGGTTTACTTCTTGTTCGTCCAATAGAAGCCGAAAATGAGCATCCAGAAGAGTAGCGCCATGATGTCGATCAGGACTTCAAGCCGCCTCACGTCCTGGGCGCGGATCCAATCCGGCGGGCCGACCAGCACCGCCAGCGTCGGCTTCTACGAGCGCCGGGTGCGGCGCATCGTGCCCGCCCTGCTGCTGATCATCGCCGCAGTGCTGGCCGGCGGCTATGTGCTGCTGATCCCCGGCGACCTCAAGGCTACCGCCAACAGCGGATTCCATGCGGTGGTTGCGATCTCGAATTTCTACTTCTATTTCAACACCGGTTATTTTGATGGCACCGCCGAATCGGCGCCGCTCCTGCAGACCTGGTCGCTGGGTGTCGAAGAGCAGTTCTATTTCGTCTGGCCACTGTTCCTCGCATTCGGATACAGGCTGTGCGGCGGACGGATCGCCGGCCTTCGGTTACTGATTGCCGCTGTCATCGCCATGAGCTTTGCCTGGAACCTCCACGAGATCGAGATCCGACCGACGGCCGCGTTCTATCTTCCGCTGGCGCGCGCCTGGGAACTGGCACTCGGCGCGCTGCTGGTGCTGGCACCGCCCTTGCCTGCCGGCATCCGGCGACGTCTGGTGGCGGAAGCGTTCGGCTGCGTCGGTCTTGGCCTGATCATATGGGCCGGCCTGATGTTGTCGAACAAGCAGCCTTATCCCGGCCTCAATGCGCTTTCACCCGTGATCGGTGCCGGGTTGCTGATCTACCAGAGCGGCGCAACGACCCTGGTCGGCCGCGTGCTTTCGCTGCCGCCGATGGTGTTTGTCGGCAAGCTTTCCTATTCACTCTACCTGTGGCATTGGCCGCTGATCGTTTACTGGCGTCACTATACCAATGGCGCGCCGATTTCATCGGTCGAGATGGCGGTACTGGTCGCCGCGTCGTTCATCGCCGCATGGCTGTCGTGGCGATTGGTCGAAATGCCGTTTCGATATTCGAAGTTGTCCCGCGGCGCGATTTTCGGCACGGCCGGGCTGGCGTCGGCCGCTGTCGCGGCAATCGCAGGGTCGGTGTTCTGGAGTGGCGGTATTCCGCAGCGCCTGCCGGCCGATCAGCGCGCCATGGGCGACAAGGCGATCATGTGGGAATGGGCCTGCCCGCAAGAGGCCGAATTCTCGTTTCCTAATTTCTACAACACCGACTTGCCACTCAAGCCCTGTGTGCTGGGTGCCAAATGGGAAACGGCCAAACTCCGCGGCATCCTCTGGGGTGACAGCAACTCCCAGCACTTGTATCCGTTCCTCGACGCTGTGGCGCGCGACGAAAACATTGCAATTGCCACCATCGCTCCCTGCAACTCCATTGCGCATCGTGACGTCGTCAGTTTCGACGATAACTTCAACGTATTCTACATGAAGAACTGTACCATCATCCAAGATAAAGTCATCGATCACATTCGAAGCAACCCGGACATATCGCTAATAATACTGGCATCCTCGTGGTCTAATATTCCCAGGAAACTTTATATCGACAAGTCTGAAACAAGATCCACGCAACGCGGCATGGAGTTGTTGAGGGTCGGGGTGGGCTCGCTGTTGACAAGGATCAGCGCACCCAACCGCCGTATCGTTTTGTTCAACGATTTCCCGAACGTGTTCGCCGCTGGCCGGGCAGGTGATCCGGTCAATTGCGTGCTGGCAGACTGATATTTCCAAGAGCGACGTCGTGCGATCTCGAACGGGCCGCATGGACCAACCTCACCACCGTCGGGAAACCGATCCACGACTTATTGCGGTCCATTGCCGGTGAGACGTCCAATACAGTTTCCCATTCGCCGGAAGACTACCTTTGTGGGGAAGGCCGCTGCCTGACCTGGCTGAATGGCGAATTCCTCTATCGCGATGGCAATCACATTCGACGCAATCTGAAGCCCGAAACGGTGCAGAAGTTCGCAGAAAAGCTCAAGCTCAGGCAACTACTTACCGGCAAGCCCTGACAATGGCTCACTTCTTATTCGTCCAGTAGAAGCCGAAAATGAGCATCCAGAAGAGTAGCGCCATGATGTCGATCAGGACTTCAAGCCGCCTCACGTCCTGGGCGCGGATCCAATCCGGCGGGCCGACCAGCACCGCCAGCGTCAGCACCACGCTGGCGAATAGGCAGGCGCCGATCAAACCCCAGAGAATGCGCGTGTTGCGTCGGGTCATGGCTAGCCCCCAATCTGGCTGCGTCTGAATAGTGTAAACGTATCCTTTGCCTTGTTTCCGTCGCTTTTCGCGCAGCGGCAAGCGGTTTCCGGACTACCTACCATTTGACAACCGGCCAGCAGGAGCGCATTAGCTGCCTCAACTCAGCACGGCCCGATCCTTCGAGCCGCCGCTCCGCACATGGTTGCGCCTGAAAGGGCCGTCCGGGAGGCAGAGGGGTCAACATCCGCCGGCGCGTTGCGCTCGCGGGTGCCAATTTGCTTTGTGTCACAGCGTCATGGATTGGATCCAGCATGCTCAAGATTTGGGGTCGCAAGACTTCGGTCAATGTCCAGAAGGTGATGTGGACGGTCGGCGAGCTCGGCCTGCCGCATGAGCGCATCGACGCTGGCGCCGCTTTCGGCAAGCTTGATACGCCGGAGTTTGCCGCGCTCAACCCAAATCGCCTCGTGCCGGTGCTGGACGACAAGGGCTTCATATTATGGGAATTGCACGCGATCGTGCGCTATCTGGCCGAGCGCTATGGCCGCGGCTCGCTCGCCCCCGACGGCCGCTTCGCCTATGCCCGCGCCGACCAGTGGATGGAATGGGCGACCAACGAGCTCTACCGCGACATCATCGGCGTTTGCTTCCTGGGTCTGATCCGCACCGCCGCCAAGGACCGTGACAACGCTGCCATTGCCGCCGCCGCCAAGCGTGCCGGCGAAAAACTCAGCCTCATCGACCGCCAGCTCGACGGCCGCGCCTTCATCTGCGGCGACAAGCTGTCGATGGCTGATATCGCCGTCGGCTCGCTGTTGTATCGCTATATGACGTTGCCAATCGAACGACCGACGCTCGGCAACGTCGAGCACTGGTACCGCCATTTGACCGCCCGTACCCCATATCAGGCGCATGTCATGGTCGGCTTCGAGGCCATGAAGGTTCCTGGAGCTTAACAACTCATGTTCCAATCCCTTACCGATCGCCTATCTGGCGTCCTCGACAAGCTGACCCGCCGTGGCAGTCTGACCGAAGCCGACGTGTCGGAAGCGATGCGCGAGGTTCGCCGCGCCCTGCTCGAGGCCGACGTCGCCCTCGAAGTGGTCAAGGACTTCACCGACAAGGTCAAGGCCAAGGCCGTCGGCCAAAACGTCATCAAGTCGGTCTCGCCCGGCCAGATGGTGATCAAAATCGTCCACGACGAAATGGTCGCGATGTTGGGCTCAGACGCCCAGCCGATCGATCTCGTGGCGACGCCACCAGTCGCCATTTTGATGGTCGGCCTGCAGGGCTCCGGCAAAACCACCACCACCGCCAAGATCGCCTACCGCCTGACCAACAGAGACAAGAAAAAAGTCCTGATGGCGTCGCTCGACACTCGTCGTCCGGCGGCGCAGGAGCAGTTGCGCGTTCTGGGTGAGCAAACGAGCGTCGATACGCTGCCGATCATCGCTGGTCAGCAGCCGATTGCGATCGCGCAGCGCGCCATGGATGCTGCTCGCCTCGGCGGCTACGACGTGGTGCTACTCGACACCGCCGGCCGCACCACAGTCGACGAAGCGCTGATGGCAGAAGTCGCCCAGGTCAAGGCCGACACCAAGCCGCATGAAACCCTGCTGGTCGCCGATGCATTGACCGGCCAGGATGCGGTCAACACCGCCAAGGCCTTCGAAGCCCGGGTCGGCGTCACCGGCATCGTGCTGACTCGCGTCGATGGCGATGGTCGCGGCGGCGCGGCGTTGTCGATGCGCGCCGTCACCGGCCGGCCGATCAAGCTGATGGGCATCGGCGAGAAGTGGGACGCGCTCGAGGATTTCCATCCCGACCGGATCGCCAGCCGCATCCTCGGCATGGGCGACATCGTTAGCCTCGTTGAGAAGGCGGCGCAGTCGATCGACGCCGACCAGGCGGCGAAGATGGCCGCCAAGATGCAAAAGGGCGGCTTCGACCTGCAGGATCTGGCCGACCAGATCAAGCAAATGGAAAAGCTCGGCGGCATGGGTGGCATCATGGGCATGATGCCCGGCGTCGCCAAGATGAAGTCGGCGATGGCGAGCCTGCCCGACGGCGAAAAGAAGCTGAAGCGCCAGCACGCCATCATCATGTCGATGACCAAGAAAGAGCGCGCGCACCCGAAGATCCTCGACGGCAAGCGCAAGCGCCGCATCGCCGCGGGCGCCGGCGCCAAGGTCGAGGACATCAACAAGCTCTTGAAGCAGCACCGCGACATGGCCGACCTGATGAAGGAAATGGGCCGGAACAAGGGGCTGATGGGCAAGATGGCCGGCATGATGGGCCTCGGCGGCGGTGGCGGCATGGGCGGTGGCGGCGGCATGCCCGAAGGCGTGACACCGGAAATGCTCGATCAATTGAAGAAGGGCCAGATGCCGAAAGGTATGCCGCAAATGCCGGGTGGAATGCCGAAGCTGCCGGGTCTCGGCGGCGGTGGTCTGCCCGGCCTCGGTGGCGCCCGTTTCCCAGGTTTGCCGGGGCTTCCCGGTAAAAAGAAGTGACGAAACCCTAAACCTCAATCGCAAAACCCAAACCGGAGACTACCAATGTCGACCAAGATCCGCCTGTCGCGCGGCGGCGCCAAGAAGCGCCCATACTACTACATCGTCGTCGCCCACAGCGCCTCGCCGCGTGATGGCCGCTACATCGAGCAGATCGGCACTTTCAACCCGATGCTGCCGAAGACCGACGAAACCCGCGTCAAGCTCGACGCCGAGCGCGCCAAGCATTGGCTGTCGGTCGGCGCCCAGCCGTCGGACCGCGTCGCCCGCATCCTTGATGCCGCCGGTCTGATGAAGCGTGTCGCCTCCAACAACCCGGACAAGGCGAAGCCGAAGAAGAAGCGCGTCGAGCGTGAGAAGGCCGAAGCCGCCAAGGCTGACGCCAAGGCCAAGGAAGCCGCTTCGGCGTAAGAGTTGTTCGGCACCAGTTGCGAACTTGCGGTGCCACCACCCCACAACTGTCATCCCGGGGCTTGTCCCCGGGACCCATCCAGCCTCGACCTTGGACGGCCGAATACTGGCACCATGGGTCCCGGCAATGAATGCCGGGATGACACCGAGATTTGGATCTGACGGAGTCGTGCAATCAGCCCGTTTGGTCGGCGCCGGTGAAAAATGCCTGAGAGCAAAAAGCTCATCCTGCTCGGCCATATCGCCGGTGCCCATGGCATCCGGGGCGAGGTACTGGTCAAAACCTATACCGGCGCGCCGGAAGACATCGCGGCGTACGGGCCGCTGACCGACGTCACGGGGACCAAGTCCTACAAGCTGAAAGTCGTGCGGGTCACGCCCAAGGGCGTCATCGCCCGCATCGCCGGCGTCGCTGACCGCAATGCGGCTGAAGCGTTGAAGAGCACCGCGCTCCACGTCACGCGCGCCGCCATGGGCGAGGCGGCGCAAGGCGAATATTTCTATTCCGACCTGATTGGGCTGGTGGTTGTTGCACCCGACGGCACCGCGATCGGCACTATCAAGGCGGTCGAGAACTTTGGTGCTGGCGACTTACTCGAAATAGCGCATGCCGGTTCGGGCAAGACCGAGTTCATCGCCTTCACCGACGCCAATGTACCAACGGTCGATATCGCCGCCGGCCGCGTCGTCGTGGTGATGCCGATTGACGACGGCGGTCGACCGGAAGACGAGCCGAAGGAGCAATAGCGGCGTTGCCGTCATGGCGTTCCGCTTACGGCAGGATCCGGGCGTCGCGATATTGCTGCACGATTGAAAGTAGACGGCGCTCGCTGTCGTCCCAGTCGTGAAAGCCGAAGTCACGCGCCTTGTTAGTGCTCATGATCTCGTCCCACCAGCGGATCAGAGTGGCGTCGGCGAAGGCCCAGTTGGCAACTGCCGACAGCGGCTGGTCGACGAGGTTGTGTTTCTTGACGATGCGCCGCCACGCCAGTTCCCATTCCGGCATCACGTCGGCGAGCACCACCGGGCGAGGTGTGCCACAGGGCATTTCGAATGTCGCGGCCAGGCGCGGCCACAACCGGGACCAGCGGAAGACGTCGCCGTTGGTCATGTTGAAGGCGTTGTTGCCGGCCTTCTCGTCGGTCGACATCCAGGCCATGCCGCGCGCCAACAGGGTGGTCGTCGTCACCTGTACGAGGCTGGTGTAGGCGCCGTCGGTACCGGGAAAGTCGAGCGGCATGCCGATCTCGCGACAAAGCGCTGCGTAAGCGCCGAGCGTACTCACCAAGTTTCGCGGATTGTGCGGCGAGAAGTGCAGCAGCGTGTTTGGCCGCGCCGCTGACCACTGCCATTGCGCTCCCGGCGCGCGCGCGCGCAGCAAATCTTCCTGATCGTAGTAGAAGTTCGGCGTGATCGTGCGCGGGTCGTCCTCGCGCGCCGGGTTGGGGAATGGGCCAACGTGCACGCCGTAATACTTGCCGCCCTGCACCAGATTGACATGGCGCAAGTGCTTCGATGAGGCCTCGGCGGCGTCGATCAGGTTGGCGAGGATGACGACATTGTTCTCGATGCTTTCCCGCCCGCGATCGTCGTGCGGCGCGCGTCCGCAGAAGAAAACATGGGTGATGGCCGCATGTGGTTGAAGCGCCGCGCGGGCTGCCTTCGCATCCATCAGGTCGGCGTAGACGTATTCGACGCCTGCGATCGGTCGCGTCGCCGGCTTGCGGCAGATGCCGAGCACACGCCAATCCGGCAGCGTCGCCAAATGGGCCGCGAGCGCGCCGCCGATGGCGCCTGTCGCTCCGGCAATGGCGGCAGTGTGTTTCGGCATTGTCGGCGGCTCCGGTCGATCGGCGGGAGTGGTGCTGAAATCAAGACCCGGCGCGTCGTCACACGCCCCATTGGGACTTCGCGAAACCCGGATAGGTCTCGGCGACTTCGCGTGCCACGCGTGTCCGCAGCATCGTCAGTGCCTCGGCCGACGGCGACGGCGTGACGGGGACTATTGTCGGCTGCGCGTAGGCGAAGCCGGTGGCCGCTTTCACATCAGCGGCGGTGACGCCAGGATGCGCACTTTTGAGGGTAAAGCCGCCACGTGGCTTATCGTAGTCGAAGGCGCACAGGCCGGTGATAAGTGCGTGCGGCCCGCCCGGCCGGAATTCGCCCGCTGGTGACGAGCCGGCGGCACTGACGAAATCGACCTTCTGAACAAGCGTGCGCGGAGAATGCTCCTCGCGGAAGAGGATCACGCGCGGTATGATGCTGTAGAGATAGGCCGAACCGAAAGAGCCTGGAAACCGCACCTTTGGCCGCGCATGTTCGCCAAGCCCGATCAGGTTGATATTGCCTTGCCCGTCGATCTGGCCGCCGGAGAGGAAGAACGCGTCTATGCGGCCTTGAGCAGCGCAATCGAACAACTCCTTGCCGCCGTCCGTAAACGGATTGTGTTCCTCGCTGCCGAGCAGCGACACGCGCATGCGTCCACCGGATAAGGCGCGGGCGAGCAGCGCCGCCGAGCCGGGAATCGGCGACGACGCGCCGACCGCTACATGGCGCAAACCTTCCAGCATGCGCGCAATGGCACCGATCATGATCTCGGGCGTCGATACGGCGTTGGTCGTCATCACGCGGGCACCTTGGCGAGCACGTTCTCATCCATCCATTCGGCGAAGCCGGCTGGCGTGGCGGCAGCACGGAAATAGTCTTTCAGGGCCGCGCGGTCCGGTTCGTAAGCGCCGGCGAGGCCAACTGGATCGCCGCCACGTGGCGCATGGGCGATGCCGCTGATGTAAAGCGCCGGGATCGTGCCCGCCGCCTTGTTGTCGTCGGTCAGGAAGTCGGAGTCGACGATTTCCTCGACGGTGACATAAGTCTCGCGCGCGGCATGCGCCATCAGCATCAATTCGCGCCGGATACCGATCCAGACATTGCCGCGCGTGTCGGCATAGCGGGCATGGAATAGAGCCACATCCGGGCGGATCGCTGGGATGATGACAATCGGGTCGCTCGCTTCGCTCAGCGGATTGTCGATCACCTGCCAGTCGGGCCGGATCTTCATCAGGTCCGATCCCAGAATGCCGCGCAATGGCATGAACGGGATGCCTTTTTCGGCAGCCATTAGGCCGGCATGGATCGCTGGGCAGGTTGCGTCGCGCATCTCGATTGCACCGGCCTTCATGGCGGCGGCGAAGCGAGGCGGCATCGAAAGCTCGCCGAGCGTCATGGCGGCGGCTTCCATGGTTTTGACGCAGCCGGCGCCGATCAACCAGTCGGCCTGTAGGCCACCGGAAGGCACGCCGACGAGATGCAGGTTACGGGCCCGGCGTTTTATGAGCGCAGCCACCGCCGTCATGGCGCAACCGGAATAGTCTGGCGGGATGGCGATCATCGCGCCATCGGGGATGTGGGCTGCGATCTCGGCGACGGAAATCGGCTTGGTGTCGGGCATCATGGCGGCGTGGTCCTCGTTGGGCGCTGACCACTACAGACCGATTTCCGGCCGCATGCCAAGGGGGGCCGAACAGCGGACGCATATGCGATGCGCGCAGATAACGCTCCGCTTCATCAGCGGCCGCCCTCGCCAACTACGATAAAGGGCGCCCAAAAGGCCGGGTGGGCATGATGTGGCGCACCGTGTTCGATCATTTCCGCCATCGCTCGTTTCATTGCCGCCGCTCGGCCGAGGGTTTCATCGCGGCCAATGGCGCTGACCGCGGATGTGACCAGCCGCACCGTTGCTGGCGAATCGACTTCCCAGTGCGAGACGAGCATCGCCCGCGCCCCGGCGTAAAAGAACGCACGCGCCAAACCCGACAATGCATCCGTGCCATTGCCGTCCGGGCCGGCGGTGTTGCATGCCGACAAGATCACCCAGTCGGCGTCGAGCTTCAGCGCCGCGACCTCGCTGGCAGAAATGAAGCCGTCGTCGAGCGCTGTTGGCGTCGCGGGCGGCGTCATTACCAAGCCCGGTTCGCCCAGCAGTTGACCGGCTAACGCACCATGCGTCGCGAAATGCAGTACGCGGTATGAAGCTAGCCGACCATTGGTACTCAACTCCTTGAGCGCTGTTTCATTTGCTCGGGCGCCAAGACGCATGTCGTCGGGGTCGGCTTTCAAGGCGGCAGCAATGGCACAAATCTCGTCGGCCGTTTCCGGCAATGGCGCCGCCATCCTGATCCTGGCGGTGTCGGCAAGACCGGAAATCATCCGCATTGCTCCCGCCGGTCGGTGTGACCGCGGAACGGCCGCCAATCGCGTGCCCTGCGTGTCGCCGCACGATTGCTTGCGACGCGACTCTTCGGCAGCCGGTCGGTCGGCATCTTCGGCGCCGTCGAGCAGCGGATTGCCAAAGCCGATAAGTGGGCGGGTGGCTGCACTCGGCTTGGCAATTCGCCGTAGCGTGGGGATCGAAGAAACAGCCGGCAGAATTGTGATCGCATGACGCATGCCCAGCCACTGGACGCGGCGGTAGTCCGCCAGATCCCCCGCATGACGCAAAGGCGGTGGTGCCGTCACCAGCGTCGACAGCGGAATAATGGATAGCGGACCCGAGGCGACGACGAGCAGGTCGCGCCACGTGCCATCGGGCGTCTTCAAGCTCGTTTCGAGTGGATTTAGCAGCTCGTTGTACAGCGCATGTGCTTGTTCGAAATCGAACGGCAGCAGGTGCGGCGCCTGTGGGTCGAGCGGCCGCCCGGCGGACCGCACACAGGCGTCGGCACTGGTTGCCAAGCGCCACGCAGCGGCATCAAGGCCGCAACGCAACGACGCCACGCGCGACGCGATTACTTCCGGATTTACGTCAAGCCGCGTCCAGGTCGCATCTTGCGTTGTCACCACCCAGGCGTGGACTTCACCCACCATGCCCGGGCTGCCGGCGACGTCGACGAAAGCAACCAGTGCCTCGTGGGGCTTGAGCGATCGCTGCACGTCGGCAAGTTCAGCCGGTTCCGAGCTGTCGAGGGCGTTGTAATCGGGGAAATCAAGCTTGAACCGGGTATCCACGTCGGACAGATCGCGTTCGATCCGGCGCAATTCGGCTTCAGCGCGACCGTAGCTGGCAGGATCGGTTTTGGCGGCGAGCAGCGCCACGATCGCCTGATCGGCGGCAATTCGCTCGCGCAGCAAGTCCTGCTTGCGCCGAACCAGTGCCCCAAGTGGGCTGCCTTCGGTCGCCGCGCGCGCCGCCATGCGGGCAACGGCTGCGGCGGTGCCCGAGTTGAGTGCGCGCTGTGCCAGCGCGAAACCTTGGGCGCGACGGCCAGGATCGTCGCGCGCGGCACGGTGGATGGCGCGCAGGTGGGATGGGAAGTCGCCGGGGTTCAGGCCATAGACGGAATTCGAAAGGCGGCCATCATCGAGGCCGAGCAAGCGAGCATTGCGCACGGCAATATCCGTCGCCCGGTCATACAGCATCATCGCCTCACGCCAGTCGCCGCGCGCCGCCGCGAGCCAGGCGATATTGTTGATCGCCGTTCCGGTCCTTGGATGCTGCGGTCCCGCCGTCTGTTCAAGCAGCGGCACTGCCTCGCGCGCCGTCGCATCGGCCTCGGCCGTTTTGCCCATCTCACGCTGCAACAGCGAGAGGTTGACGAGCCCGGTGGCGTAAATCTCGGAACGGCGGCCGAAGCTGCGCTCGGTCCCGGCGAGGCTTTCGCGATAGAGGGCATCGGCGGCCGCCAGGTTGCCCGCGTCGTGTTCAAGCTTGCCGAGGTTATTGATCGCAATCAGCAGGAACCGGTGATCGGGGTTGCCGAGCCGCCGCAGATAGTCGATCGATTTGCGCGCTTCCGACACCGCCTCCTGGGGCCTGCCGAGCTGGGTTAGCACGGCGCCGAGGTTGCCGTGCAGCGTCCCGAGGTTGGTCCATGCAGCGGGTTGAGCCGGATCGATGCTGGCGATCAACTTGCGGTATATGGGCTCGGCCTCGCCGTTGCGGCCGACGACCTGAAGTGTCTGTGCCAGATTGTTCAATGTCGTGATTGTGCGCGGGTCGGCCAGGCCGAACGCCGCCTCGAAGGCGGAGGCGGCGCGCTGCATCATCGGCACGCCCTCGCCGAGCTTGTTTTGAAAGACGAGCGCGGTTGCGAGCATCACTTCGGCCTGCAGTTGCTGCTGCTTGAACCGCGGCTCAGCGGCGAAAATCGACAGCGCCTGACGCAGTTTGCCCTCAGCATCCTCATGTCGTGAGACGCCGATCAGCACATTGCCTAGTTGATACAGCGCGGCAGCGTGTTGGCTGCTACGCGCGCCGTGCTGCGAATTGAATTCAGTGACGAGCCGCTGGGCGAGTGGAATGGCGTCGTGATAACGGCCCTGGCTATAAAACTGATTGAAGCGCGTTTGCAGTTCCTCGGCGCGCGACTGCGCTCGTGCCGTGAATGTGAACATCAGCGCGAACGCGGCGAACAACAGCAGGAGTACGACAGGGCATGTTCGCCGGTTGATCGATGCTCGATCGTCAGCCATCGCATGCCTCCTCGTGCAAGAAACCGGTCTGCTGCACCTGGGGGTGCGACCAGCTACGAGCTTATAGGAAATGAAGGCCGTTGAAACGGTATCGTTCCGCTGGCGTTCAACCGAGGACCTTGAGGCCGATGATCGAACCGATCAAAGTGGCCAGGAACAATAGGCGCAAAGCCGATGCCGGTTCGGCGAACCAAAATATTCCGATCAGCACGGTGCCGGCGGCGCCGATGCCGGTCCACACCGCGTAGGACGTGCCAAGTGGGATTGTCTCCGCCGCCTTGGTCAGCAGGTAGAAGCTGAGGCTGGCGAACACCAGGAAGATCGCGGTCGGCAATGGCTTCGTAAAGCCAGCGGTATAGCGCATCGAGGTCGTGAAGCCGATCTCGAAAAGGCCGGCCAGAAGTAGCGTGATCCAGGCCATGTCAGTCGCTCTTTCAATTGTCAGCGGGTGCTGTCGAGGCTTTCGACCACCAGATTGCGGTTAGTGTAGACGCAGATGTCGGCGGCGATACCCATCGCCTTACGGGCAATCGCCTCTGCCGTCTGGTCGGTATCGAGCAGGGCGCGGGCGGCGGCCAGCGCATACATGCCGCCGGAGCCGATGCCCATCACGTCGTGTTCGGGTTCGAGCACGTCGCCAGTACCCGTGAGCACGAGGGTGGTGCCGGCGTCGGCGACCAGCATCATTGCTTCGAGCCGGCGCAGGTAGCGGTCGGTGCGCCAGTCCTTGGCGAGTTCGACGGCGGCGCGGGTGAGTTGGCCGGGATATTGTTCGAGCTTGGCTTCGAGCCGCTGGAACAAGGTGAATGCGTCGGCGGTGGCGCCGGCAAAGCCGCCGATTACGTCGCCACGCCCGATCGAGCGCACCTTTTTGGCGTTGGCCTTGAGCACGGTCTGGCCGAGCGTTACCTGCCCGTCGCCGGCGATTACGACCCGGCCAGCCTTGCGGACGGTGAGGATTGTGGTGCCATACCAGGTGGTCTCGCTGCCGTGACTGCCGCTCATCGCATACCCTTTCCTGGCTCGAAGCCCTTTTCTCAAGTCTCCCAGGGTGATAGATGCGCATCGTTCCCGACGCAAGGAAGAGCCCGTGGCCCGCACAGCGACGATCGCCCGCACGACCAAGGAAACCGACATCAAGGCCCATGTGGCCCTCGATGGCACCGGTGCTTACGAAATTTCGACCGGCGTTGGTTTTCTCGACCATATGCTGGAGCAACTGGCACGCCACTCGCTGATCGATATCAAGCTCGAGGCTAAGGGCGACCTGCATATCGATTTTCATCACACTGCCGAGGACTGCGGCATCGTGCTGGGACAGGCGATCGCCAAGGCAATGGGCGACAAGGCCGGCATCACCCGCTACGCCGACGTGCATCTGCCGATGGACGAGACCATGACCCGCGTCGCCATTGACGTGTCGGGCCGGCCGTTCCTGGTGTGGGACGTGACATTCACGGCGCCGAAGCTCGGCGAGATGGATACCGAGTTGTTCCGCGAGTGGTTCCAGGCGTTCGCGCAAAATGCCGGCATTACGCTCCACGTTGCCAACCTCTACGGTGCCAATAACCACCATATTGCCGAGACCTGCTTCAAGGGTCTGGCGCGGGCATTGCGGGTGGCGCTGACGGTCGATCCGCGACAGTCGGGACGCGTGCCGTCGACCAAGGGCAGCCTGAGCGTCTGAAGTTTCAGCGTGCCACGAGGAATGAAACGTTGCGCACCATCGTCTTCACCGTCCATGAACCGCCGAATCCGCCGGTCGACCGTATCGAGCGAGCCGAACAGTTGGAGTTCGTGCGCGATGGGTTTTCAGCAATTGCCGCTGCCGTTCCGCCGCTGTGGATGGTCATGCACCGGCTGTGGATCACGCTGCTGCTGTATCTGCTGGCATCAACCGGCTTGAGCCTCGCGCTGGCAATGATGGGCGTCGACAAGACCCTGATCGGTCTGATCAACCTCGCCGCCAACGTGGTCATTGGCTTTGAGGCGTCGAGCTTGCAGCGGTGGACACTCGGACGGCGCGATTGGAGTGAGATCGGAACCGTCGTTGGCCGCAACCGTGCCGAATGCGAGCGGCGCTTTTTCGACGGCTGGCTGGTTGGCCAGCCGGTGCTGCGCCGGTCGGCGGTGTTGGCGGCGCCGGCTACCGCCGAGCATCAGGCATTTGCCGTCACGCAGGGTAGCGCCGGTTCAGAACCGTCCGAGGGCTCCGATCGGCCTCTTTGGCGCCGCTTACTGCGACGCTGATTGGCGTATCGACGAACTTTCTGAAGGGTCGCATTCCAGTGGCACAGCGCGTCGCCATCATCGACTACGGTTCGGGCAACCTGCATTCGGCGGCCAAGGCCTTCGAGCGCGCGGCGCGTGAGGCGGGTGTTGCTTCCGAAATCGCGGTGACGGCGGACCCGGCCTATGTCGCCAGTGCCGACCGGATTGTACTGCCCGGCGTCGGCGCGTTTGCTGATTGCGCGCAAGGACTGAACGCCGTCGTCGGCATGCGCGAGGCATTGGAAAGTGCCGTCATTCGCGCGGGCCGGCCATTTCTCGGCATATGCGTCGGCATGCAGTTGTTGGCGTCGCGCGGCCTCGAGTTCGGTGTGACGCCGGGCCTCGGGTGGATCGCCGGCGACGTGCGCGCGATCGAAGTGTCTGATTCGACGCTGAAAGTTCCGCACATGGGCTGGAATACCATCGACGTTGTCCGGCCACATGCGCTGTTGGCCGGCATCGAAACCGGGCCGGCAGGGCTACACGCCTACTTCGTGCATTCTTTCCATCTGGCGACCGCCAGCCGCGACACGGTGATCGCAACCTCGGACTACGGCGGGGCGGTGACGGCGATGGTCGGTCGCGACAACATCGCCGGCACCCAGTTTCATCCCGAAAAGAGCCAGGCACTCGGTTTGAAGCTGATCGCAAACTTCTTGCAGTGGGAGCCTTGAGGCTTCCAATGCCCGTTCACATCTCGTGGCCAGTCCGTTAGCCCGCCTGGGCGAGCGGCAGCTCGGCCTGGGCCGCGACCGCACCCAGCAGCGGGAAGGCGATGATGTTGGTCGAAGCTTCGATGTCGAACTGCGTGCGGCGCTGACGGAACCAACGCAGGCTGGTGTTGGTCAACTGCGCGTCGTCGCTCACCGACTGCACGATCAGACCGTCATCGGCGTCGAGCAAGCCGGCGAGCCGATCCTGGATATCGATCTCGGCGGCGTCCGCGCGCACATACCACGTCTGCTCTAGCGGGCGGGCCCAGGACGTGCCCAGGCTCATGATCGCGGTGGCGAGAACGTGCTTGTTCCGGTTCGGATGGGCAAGGTCGTAGGAGATGAGGAACGTGCGCATGGGTGGCTCTCTCTCGGGGGCAGAAGTGGGGGCTGGTCGGTACGCATTACGAGAACTCCAGACGCGGGTACTATGGCTGTGAACAGGGGCAACACTAAGGGCAAAGGGGTGACCCCGAGGACGGGGCAGTCACTCGGGGTCATCGGGTACGCAAACCACACCTCCAGAGGGGTCTTAAGGTGTCTTTGGCTCGCCCGTTTTCCTCCGGGGCGGGAGAAGAACGTTAAAAGAACATGCCACGAGTTCAGGGGCGCTGTAAAGCAAATGTTGTGTGTTTGTTCTATTTTGTTCCCCATGCAGCGGCAAGGGAGAACATATCAATCGAACAAGCCCATTTGATCGGGGTCGATGGCGCGGGAAAGGCGGCGATGACGGCCAAAGTCGACGCGGTCGACGATGCCTGGATAGCGCTCGGCGAACAGCGCGCGCGCCTTTGATTGTGCCGTCGGAAAGCGTATGCCCTCCCAGATTTCATACAGCCGGCGCGGGTCGCAATTATAGCGCTGGCACAATTCCTTGCGCGGCACCCGCAACCAGCGCGCGATCCAGATGTCGATCGCATCGGCGTCCGTCAGCGGGCGCGAAGGGGTGTTACCGGCAGCGCCGGCGGCAGTGGGATGGTCGGGCGAGTAAATCATGTCGTTTGCGCTGCTTGACGGGCGATGCCGAGGCTGATTGAAGCCACGAAACCATAGCAACACGATGGCGCGCCGTCATGGGCTGCCGGAAAAGTTAAGCAAATGATCCTGTTCCCCGCGATCGACCTCAAGGACGGACAATGCGTTCGCCTGAAGCACGGCGACATGGGCACGGCGACGGTGTTCAACGATGACCCTGGCGCGCAGGCGGCAAAATTTGCTGCCGAGGGGTTCAGTTGGGTGCACATCGTTGATCTCAATGGCGCCTTCGCCGGCCGGCCGGTCAACGGCGCGGCGGTCGATGCGATTCTCGGGGCGGTGAAGATCCCGGTGCAGTTGGGCGGTGGCATTCGTGATCTCGGCACCATCGAGATGTGGCTGACGAAGGGCGTGCGACGCGTGATCCTCGGCACCGCCGCAGTGCGCGAGCCGGCGCTGGTGCGCGAAGCCTGCCGGAAATTTCCCGGCCGGGTGGCGGTTGGCATTGATGCAAGGGAGGGCCGCGTCGCGGTCGCCGGCTGGGCGGAAGAATTGAACATCATGGCGGCCGACCTCGCCCACCGTTTCGAGGACGCTGGCGTTGCGGCGATCATCTACACCGACATCGGGCGCGACGGTGCGTTGGGCGGCTTGAACCTCGAAGGCACGGTGGCGCTGGCGAAAGCGACCTCGATCCCGGTGATCGCGTCGGGCGGGCTCGCTTCGATGACGGATATCGAAGCACTGCTTCGGTCCGAAAATGCAGTGCTGGAGGGTGCCATCACAGGCCGGGCGCTGTACGATGGCCGCATCGATCCGGTGAAGGCGTTGGCTTTGATGGCCGCATCCGCCGCCGCTGCGCGGAGCGTGTCACTTTAGTTTCCGCATCCGACTCCGCTGTCGCGGAACCGGCCGGATGCGGCGGAGATCAGATCATGCTAAAAACACGCATCATCCCTTGCCTTGACGTCAAGGACGGCCGTGTCGTCAAGGGCGTCAACTTCGTCGGCCTGCGGGATGCCGGCGATCCCGTCGAGATCGCGGCGGCTTACGACGCGGCCGGCGCCGACGAACTCTGCTTCCTCGATATCACCGCAACCCACGAAAACCGCGGCATAATCTTCGATATCGTGACCCGTACCGCCGAGCGCTGCTTCATGCCGCTGACCGTCGGCGGTGGCGTGCGGGCGCTGACCGATATCCGCGCGCTTCTGAATGCCGGCGCCGACAAGGTGTCGATCAACTCGGCCGCCGTAAAGGACCGCGACTTCGTCCATGCCGCGTCGCAAAAATTCGGCGCCCAATGCATCGTCGTCGCCATCGACGCCAAGAAGGTGTCGAAGCCGGGCGAAGCGTCGCGCTGGGAGATCTTCACGCACGGCGGCCGCAATGCCACGGGGATCGACGCGATCGAGTTCGCCCGAGACGTGGTGGCCCGCGGGGCCGGCGAATTGCTGCTGACCTCGATGGACCGCGACGGCACCAAGGCTGGCTTCGATCTCGAACTGACCCGCGCGATCTCCGACGCGGTCACCGTGCCGGTGATCGCGTCTGGCGGCGTCGGCACGCTCGATCACCTGGTCGACGGCATCCGCGAAGGCCACGCCAGCGCGGTGCTGGCCGCATCAATTTTCCACTTCGGCACCTACACCATTGGCGAGGCCAAACGGCACCTCGCGGCGGCGGGCGTGGCAGTTCGGATGGATGGGTGAGGCCAAGTGGCGGCTCCTGTTGAAGGAGCCATATACGGCAATGGATTTTCAGCATGCCGTTTTCCACCTGCAGCGTTGCGCCGCGCCCGGCTGACAGCGCTCCGTATCGCTGTACTGTGCCGGCCAACAATCATCTCGGGACGGGACACTCAGTCATGGCGGCGAACATCAAGCGGGTTGGACGGCTCGATCTGTGGCTCAATCCGGTGTTCAACGAACGCCTGCAGGCCGAGTCCGACATCGAACTGCGCATCGGCGCGGCCAAGGGCCCCGAGGCGGAGGTGTGGGACGTACTGACTCGCGCCCACGTCTATCAGGTGTCGTCGGCGATCAACGAACTGCCGAAGCCCTATCAGGTGCGCGAACCGCTTTTGCAGCGCTGCCCGAACCTGCTCTGCGTCTCGGCTGGTGGCGCCGGGCTCGATACCGTCGACATCGAAGCCTGCACCAAGGCCGGCGTCGCGGTCGTCAATCAGAGCGGCGCCAATGCCCAATCGGTGGCGGAACTCGCGTTCGGCCTGATGCTGTCGGTCGCCCGCAAGATCCCAGCGTCGGATCGCCTGCTGCATACCGAGCGGGGTTTCTCCCGCGAGTTGCTGATGGGCACCGAGGTCAGTGGCTCGACGCTGGGGTTGATCGGTATCGGCAACACCGGTTCGCGGTCCGCAATGATCGCCAAGGGCTTCGGTATGAAGGTCCTGGCATTCGACCCATTGCTTACCGCAGACGAGATCCGCAAACGCGGCGCCGAGCCGGTCGACATGGCGGCATTGCTCACAGCTGCCGACGTGATCTCGGTGCATTGCCCGCTCGACAAGACGACCGCCAACATGTTCTCAAAGGGTGAATTCGCCGCCATGAAGCCGGGTGCGATTTTCGTCAGCACCGCGCGTGGCGGCATTCACGACGAGGCGGCGTTGTATGACGCGCTGCTGTCGGGTCACCTCGGTGGTGCCGGGCTCGACGTCTGGGAACTAGAGCCGCCACCGCTGGACCATCCGCTGCTAACCCTGCCGAATGTGGTCGCGACCTTCCATACCGCCGGTGTTACCCATCAGGCGCGCAAGAATGTCGCCAGTTGGGCCGCCGACCAGATCGTGCATCTCCTGAAAGGCCAAAAGCCGCCGCGTTTGGTCAATCCGGAGGTCTGGCCGGCATTCGTCGCCCGCTACACGGCGACGTTCGGCACGGCTAAGTAAATAATTAGGCGATAAAGGGTATGCTTGATGCTTGCCCCGGGCGATCGGTCCGAACGGGACCAGCAACCGTCGGATTCGCCAAGACCAATGACCCAAGGCCACGGTGCCGAGCGCCGCAAGTTTGGTCGCAAAGAGACCCACGTCGAGGCTTTGGCGGTCGCGCCAGGGCGGGGTGCGGTGAGGTGCGCCATCAAGAACATTTCGCGGATGGGAGCACTGCTAGAGTTTGACGCGCCATTTCAATGCCGCCGTAACTTCCGGCTCTACGTCGAAGGCGAGAAACTCGATGCGCAATGCCAGATCCGGCGACAGGAAGGCACGGCGGTCGGTGTCGAGTTTGTCGCCATCACGGTTCATGGCATGATCCCGCAAACGAACGACTGCTGCGCCCATGCTCACATCATCGACGGCCCACACAAGTGCGAGCCGATTGGCAGCAGCGGCGTCGAGCTTCGCGCTCGGCTATTCGGCAAACCGGTCACGGCCGGTTGACCACCGTCTATTGTGTCAGTAGCAAATATAGCCCCTGGCAGATGTAGAAGCTCGCAATCGCAGTGATGATGTACCACGTCCAAGTGCGGTATTGGGTATCGGTCAGGCGCTCGAGCACGGGACGGGCGGCGGTGGTGCCGACGATGGATGCAGCGACAGCAAGGCCGGCCATTACCGGATCGATTGCCGCGCCTTGGGTGACCAGACCGCCGAAATAGATGAACTTGGCGAAGTGGCCGAACAATTGGCAGATGCCCTTGGTGGCGACGATCTGCCTGCGCTCAAGCCCACCGCCAAGGAAATACGTATCGAGGATCGGTCCGGTCACACCGGTCAGCAACATTAGGGTCATGCAGATGGTACCGAAGATGCCGCCGTGCACGAAGTTCTGCGGGTCGGGTTTCAGGTTGCGCGGCATCAGTCGCACCAGGAATGGCGTAATGCCGAGGGCCAGCAGCGCCACCGGCTTTGACGGCACGTAGCGCAGCATCGACCAGGCCGCGAAGGCGATCACGCAACCACCGAGATAGGCCGCCACCGCCCGCCAGGACACGTGTTTGATCCACAGCGCGCCGCGCCAGCCGTTCGACGCCATCTGCGTGACCGCGTGCAGCGCCATCGCTTCCGGTACCGGCATCAGCGCGAACAGCACACCGATCAATACCAACCCGCCGGCCATGCCGAAGATGCCCGACAGGAACGCCGTTGCGACCATGGTGACGACGAGCAGCATCATGGTGGCAATCGGCATCAGCTAAGCGCCTCGATCGAGTGTTCGGTCACTGGAGCTGCATTGAGCCAAAGGGAAGTATTGCCGATCAACTGCAACTCGTCTTGGCCCTGGCTGGCTTCGATCGCGGCGTCGACGCAGCCAACGGCCTGTCCGAGCGACAATGGAGTTAATAGTAGCGCCGACAGCAGGTCGCCGGTGCCGTGTGGTACGTGATCGCGCCGTTGGACGCGGCAGACCTTGCCGCCATGGGCGCCAGTCGCGTCGGTGGTTGTTTCCAGCGTGAGAAGTGAATTCGCGGCACCCGGAACGGACGTCGAGCAGACGAATTTCTCGGAGCCAAGGGTGCGCGCCGCAGCAACTGCTCCCGACAGATCAGCGACCGGCCGGCCGCTCAGCCATTCGAGTTCGAAGCGATTTGGCGAAATTGTGTGCGCTAGCGGCAGTAGAAGATCCTTGATGGCACCGGCGACGTCGGCCGCGATGTACAATCCCTTGGGATCATCGCCGAGTACTGGATCGCAAAAGTAACTACCTGCGGTGTTCGGCATGCCAACCCAGAGCCTGCGCACGGTATCGGCCGCGAACTGGACATGCGCGACGGTCGGCAAGTAGCCCGTCAGCACCGCGTCGATGTTGTCGAGCCGGCCATTGGCTTCGAGCGCATCGATCATCTGGCCGAGTACGTCCGGATCGATCCGCGTGCCGGCGACCTTCGCATGCCCCGGATGGTTCGAGAGCACGATCGTCGGCAGCGCAATGACTTCATGCCCGAGTGCTTGCAAGGTCGGCACGATGGCGGACAGGCCAACGTGCCCGTGCGCCACCTGACTGGAAATGACGAGGTAGCGCGCCACGTGCTGCCTCAGAAGATGTTGAGTTCGAACAGCGGTTCTTTGCGACGGATGCGCTCGTAGCCAAAGCAGGCAAGGTCAATGGCGCGATAGCCACCATGCACGATCAACTCGGCGATCGCCTGTCCGGTGCCGCCCGATTGCTGGAAGCCGTGGCCGGAAAAACCGTTGGCGAAGTAGAAGTTCGCCAGCTCCGGATGCGGCCCGATGATCGCGTTCTGGTCGAGCGTGTTGTAGTCATAGTAGCCGGCCCAGGCGCCGGTCATCTTTACCGCCTCGAACGCCGGCACGCGGTGGGCGACACCCGGCCAGACGACGTTTTCGTAAGGGCCGTAATCGATGGCGTCGAGATCGCCGATCGGTGGTTCGTCGGCGTCGTCTGGCGAGATGCCGGTGATGAATTGACGGCCCTCGGGTCGGAACCAAACGCCGCTCGCGTCAGTGGTCAGCGGTGCCCCGTGCAGCGCCGGCGTAGCCTCCCGGCAATCCATGACATAGACGAAGCGCTTGCGTGGCTCGACCGGCAATTCGATGCCGGCGAGAGCGGCGAGTTTGCCGCCGGCATGTCCCGCAGCGTTGACGAGCGCGCCGCAGGCGATGCGCCTGCCCGAGGCGAGGCGGACGGCCGACAGCTTGGTTGCGTCGTGTTCGATCCCGACCACCTGATCGTTCAGCACAGTGACGCCGCGCGCCTGCGCCGCCTTGCGAAACAAGCCCATCATGATTGACGGGTCGAGCCAACCTTCGCCGCTGCGGCCGAAGGCGCCGAGCGCGATGCCGTCGACGTTGAGCCAGGGAAAGCGGCGGGCGAGGCAATCAGGGTCGAGCAATTCGATGTCGCCGCCGTTGGCGGTTTGCACCACGTGGTTCGCGCGCAGCGTTTCGGCGCCGTCGCTCGACGCCAGCACGAGATAGCCCTGCTCCTTGAAGCCGACGTCGGCATCCGGCCCAAACACCTGCTTCAGGTTCCGGATGACGTCGAGCGTCACCTTCGACAGGGCGATGTTCTGTGGCGTAGAGAACTGGGCGCGAATGCCGCCGGCCGAGCGTGCGGTGCTGCATTCGGCGTAGCTCGTATCACGTTCGACGATGATGATGCGGCCGGGCGCGAATTTGCCCATCATCGACAGGTAGTAGGCGGTGGCGCTGCCGACCGCGCCGCCGCCGACGATCACGACATCGGCGCCTAAGTCCTGAGATGTTGTCATGCGATTATTCAATCCTATGGCGCTTCAACTCGCGGACGAGGATTGTCAGGCGCTCGGAGGAATCGAGGCCGGTCTCGACGCAAGCCCTGATGGTGGCACGGTCCTTGATCAATTTGTTCAACCGTTCCTGCACTTCTCCGAAGCCGAAATAGAGCTCCTCGGGCGCGGTGATTTCGCCATCCTCGATCGCCGCCATAACGTCGAAGGCGTTCTGCGAGGCCAGCACCAGCATGGAGGCGGTGTCGTTGATCAAGGCGCGATAGAGTCGGGCGCCGTCCTCGTCAATGCGGGGCCCGTGCACGCCAAACTTCATGGGCGACGAGGTTGCGCCTTCGCCGGCAAAGATTCGCGGGTTCTTGTGGAAGCGGCGGAAAATCTCGATGAGGCCGAGGCAGCAACTTTCCAGGTCGCGCAATGCCATGCCGGCTTTGCGCTTCACTTTGGGGCGGGAGACGGTTTTCTCCTGCGCCACCCAGTTGATTGCCGCGATCGAGGAAATGGCGCCAAGCGCCGCGATCGCTGGCAGCACAGCCGCGAACGGGTCAGGCGCGATGCGGGCGTCGGCATCGGGTTCGGTCGGCTCAGGACTGGAACGGGGAGGTTGGGCCAAAATCAGGTGATCCAGGTGGCGACAGAGTCGGGAGCGCATTTGTAGCAAATGCGCACGCCATACCCAAGTGCTGCCTCGGACCCACTGCTGGTCGTTAGCGGTGCCTGCGCGGCACCACTATTCTCAATACGTCCGCGCCTTCGGCTCGATGTACTTGACTTCGTTGGTCATGGTGTTGGTGTGCACCGGGCGGTAGTCGATGGTGCAGGTTTTTTTGGCGTCGTCGGCCCACACCAGCGAGTGCTTCATCCAGTTGACGTCGTCGCGCTTGGCGTAGTCCTCGCGGGCGTGAGCGCCGCGGCTTTCCTTGCGGTTCTCGGCGCCGACCACGGTGACCGCGGCCTGGGCGATCAGGTTGTCGTACTCGAGCGCTTCGACAAGGTCCGAATTCCAGATCAGCGAGCGGTCGGAAATCTTGATGTCGCCCGACTGCTTCCAGATCTCGTTGATCTTCTCGACGCCTTCCTTCAGCACTGGGCCATCGCGGAACACGGCGCAGTTGGTCTGCATCGTCTTCTGCATCCGTAGACGCAGTTCGGCGGTGGTGCTGCCACCCTTGGCATTGCGGGTAGTGTCGAGGCGCCACAGCGCGAGGTCGGCTGAAGTCGGCCGGCAACGGCGGCTGGGCGGCGCCCGCTTCGGTCGTCTCGGCGGCGCGCAGGCCGGCGGCGCGGCCGAACACAACGAGATCGATCAGCGAGTTGGAGCCAAGGCGATTGGCGCCGTGTACTGACACGCAGGCGGCCTCGCCGATTGCCATCAAGCCCGGCACCACGGTGTCCGGGTTGCCATTCTTCAGCGTCAGCACCTCGCCGTGGTAGTTGGTCGGGATGCCGCCCATGTTGTAGTGCACTGTCGGAAGCACCGGGATCGGCTGACGACGTACATCGACGCCAGAGAAGATCTTGGCGCTCTCCGAGATGCCCGGCAGGCGTTCGGCCAGTATCTTCGGGTCGAGATGATCGAGGTGAAGGAAAATATGATCCTTGTCCTTGCCGACGCCACGACCTTCGCGGATCTCAATCGTCATCGAGCGCGAGACGACATCGCGCGACGCCAGATCCTTGGCGTGCGGTGCATATCGCTCCATGAAGCGCTCACCGGCTGAGTTGGTGAGATAGCCACCTTCGCCGCGCGAGCCTTCGGTGATCAGCACGCCGGCGCCGTAGATGCCGGTCGGATGGAACTGGATGAACTCCATGTCCTGCAACGGCAGGCCGGCGCGCAGCACCATGGCGTTGCCGTCGCCGGTGCAGGTGTGGGCCGACGTGCAGGAGAAGTAGGCGCGGCCATAACCGCCGGTGGCGAGAATGGTCTTCTTGGATTGGAAACGATGGATGGTGCCGTCGTCGAGGCACATGGCGATGACGCCACGGCAGGCGCCTTCCTGATCCATGATCAGGTCGAGCGCGAAGTATTCGATATAGAACTCGGCCGAATGGCGCAGCGACTGACCGTATAGCGTGTGCAGCATGGCGTGGCCGGTGCGGTCGGCGGCGGCGCAGGTGCGCTGGGCCGGCGGGCCCTCGCCGAACTCGGTGGTCATGCCGCCGAACGGACGCTGGTAGATCTTGCCGTCCTCGGTGCGGCTGAACGGCACGCCATAGTGCTCAAGTTCGAACACCGCTTCCGGGCGCGTTGCGGCACAGGTACTCGATCGCGTCCTGGTCGCCGAGCCAGTCGGCGCCCTTGACGGTGTCGTACATGTGCCATTTCCAGTTGTCCGGCCCCATGTTGCCAAGCGCGGCGGCGACGCCACCTTGGGCCGCAACAGTGTGCGAGCGGGTCGGGAACACCTTGGTGATGCAGGCGGTCTTGAGGCCGGCCTGGGCGCAACCGAGGGTGGCGCGCAGACCGGCACCGCCGGCGCCGACGACCACGACATCGTAGGTGTGATCGACGATCTTGTAGGCATTGCCGTTCATTGCGGGCTTCGCTGCCCCGTTCGCCGTGGAATTGGCTTGTCCGTTCGCGTGCGCGGCCATGTCTTCAAGCTCCGAAGCTCAGCTTCAGCACCGCGAGACAACAGGCGGCGCCGACGACGATTGCGAAAAATGTGTTCAGCATCAGGTACGCGATCTTTTTGCCTTCGGACTGAACGTAGTCCTCGATCACCACCTGCATGCCGAGACGCATGTGGTAGATGCCGGACAGGATCAGCAGCAGTAATGCCAGTGAGATCAGCGGATTGGCGAGCGCACGCTTGACGACCGCGTAGTCGGCACCGGCGAGATTGACCACCAGTCCGACCAGGAACAGGGACAGGAAGATGTTGGCGACGGCGGTTACCCGCTGCTGCCAGAAATGGGTGGCACCCTCCTTGGCGGAACCGAGGCGGCGCACCTGCTTTAGCGGTGTGCGCATGTTCGTTGCATGATTGTCGGACATCACAGGATCCCTCGGCTGCCCATGGCTGCGATCCAGACCAGGATGGTCAAGACAACCGAGCCGATGATGGTGCCCCAGCCGAGGCGGTCGACAGTCTTGAGGTCGAAGCCGCGGCCGGTGTCCCAGATCAGATGGCGGATGCCGCCGAGCATGTGATGCAGCAGTGCCCAGGTGTAGCCGAAGAGAACGAGGCGACCGAGCCATGTACCGAACAGGCCGTTGACGAAGTTGAAATAAGCCGGGCTCGTCGCGGCGGCAATCAGCCACCAGGCCAGCAGCAACGTGCCGAAGTACAGCGCCACGCCGGTGATGCGATGCAGGATCGACATCACCATGTTGATCGGCTTCGCGTAGATCTGCAGATGCGGCGATAGCGGCCGCGCGACAGGCCTGCCGGCGGCAGACTTCGAGTGCGCCATTTTTGTTGAATCTCCAGTGATGCTGGTGGGCTTTTAGCGCGCTGCACCATAACCGGCAATGCACCGTTCGGCGCATCAGCTGCGTCAAAGGGGACTAAAACGGCCGAATGCGAGGCGGGCGCCTCTATTTCATCGCTTCCATCATCGCCTTGCCGAGCAGCGCGCCGCTGTCGAAGGCGTGCTCGGCCAGCCGGCCGAGGCACCAGTCGCCGGCAACGCCGACCATGTGCTCGCGTGAGAACAGGTAGGTTTCGCCGAGGTGGGCATCGACGAGGCCGTGTCGCCAGAGGTGCGCGACCATCTGCGCTGGGCGGATCGGCGGCAGGCCAAGCACGTGGCTGACCTCGCCCCACAGTTCCTCGGCGACGGCTTCCGGGTCGGCGTCCTCGGTCTCCCGGGTCCATACCGGCGAGGCATGCACTACGATCGATTCGCCGCGCCCTGTGCGACCGGGCTTGGAATTGTTGCGCGACACCCAGCGGACCACCTGGCTCATGTCCGAGAATACGTCCTGATCTGGAAGGACGCGCTCATCGATCCGGACCATCAGCGCCCAGCACGGCGACATGCGCACGCGCGACAAAGGCTCGGACAACTCGTCGAGGCGACCGAGCAGCAGCCGCGCCTCGGGCGCCGGTACGGCAACCGCGACCTGTGCGAATGGCCCGGCTGAAGTCTGGTCGTCGAACCAGAGATGCCAGCCTTTTTCGAGGCGCTGAATCGTATGAACGCGACGCCCGGTGGAAATACGTACACTCTCGGCCAACGGCCGTGCGATCGACGCCATGCCGGGGGTGCCGACATACCAGGGCAGCATCTGGCCGCCGCCTTCTTCGCCGGCCACTGCGCGTGGCGTCCATCGGGCGGCATAGCCGGTGCTTGCCAATTCTTCGATGTAGGATTTGAACCGCTCTGAGCGGGCGGTGATGTATTGCGCGCCGTGGTCGAACGGAACGATGCCCATGCGCGCGGTGCCGACGCGGCCACCGATTACCTTTTCCTGTTCGAAGATTTCGACATATGCACCCGCGCGGCGCAGAACTCTTGCGCACGATAGGCCGGCCAATCCGGCGCCAATGACTGCCACGCGATGTGTCAATTCAAATCCTCAACCGAATTCGACGCAATGCCTCCGTCCCCGGCGCTTCGCTGGCATTGGACCATCGGCTCCGGCAGCTTAGACCATAAGCCCGGAGGGATGACGTACGGTTAACGCAGCCTGCTGGATCCTTAAGTTTCGTAACTCATTTGGTTGCGACGATGACGCCACAGGCAATTCTGCCTCCCGAATTGCCCTCGGGATCGGCCGTATAGTCGTCCGCTTTCTCGAAAATCACCAAGGCTGCGCCATTGGCGTCGATCAGCGTGTCCTCCGCATCCTTGGTCAGCGTCGCGAATGGACTTAGGAAGTCGACTTCAATTTCGCCATTTGACTGTACGAACAGGTTGGGCAGGTCGCCAACCATGGGGCCTTCGTCGTTCAGGTAGCCATGTTTGGCGCCAAGCGGGTTGAAGATCGCGCCCGCGCTTTCAAAGTCGCCCTCGCATTTGCCATTTTCATGAATGTGAAAGCCGTGGCTGCCGGCCGGCAGACCCTTGAGGCGAAGTCGCAAAAGTACGCCCGATGTCGTCTCCGTCAACTTGACACGGCCGAGGTCACGGCCATCGCGCGACTTCATCTCCGCCCGCGCCTTTTCTCCGAGTGCGTGCGATGTGCCACTCACGGCAAGGAGACCGGCAAGGCTCGACAGCGCCAGCAATGCAATTTTGCGCGAGACCACCGTCACAGCAACCACCGGCATGATGTTTCCCCTGCTCGACCGCCCATCGCTGTCGCAGCGCCTGGATTCGGAACGTGCCGCCCCCGTCTTCTGCCGTTCAGCGCGGCAGTACCGCCCAATAGTCTAGATCAAGAATTACGCCCTCGCCATGACTGCCATCATCGTGAACGCCAGTAAACTCCGCTCCAGATCGATTTTTCAGGCCGAAAGTACGGATGCGCAGGGCGCCGACGTCTTGCCGACCTGGGATTTCGGCCGCTTCAAGCACCTGTGACCATGCATAGACCGTATCGCCGGCGAAGGCCGGTGCGACATGACGGCCACCATTAATGGCCGCGATGTGAAATGCATTGCCAAGACCGTTGAACGAAAGGGCACGGGCGAGTGAGATCACGACGCCACCGTAGACCAATCGCTTGCCAAACCTGCCCTTGCCTTCGGTGTGCTGGTTGAAATGGACCTTGGCGGTGTTCTGGTAGAGACGGGCCGCGATCTGGTGTTCGGCATCTTCGATGGTCATGCCGTCGACGTGATCGATGCGTTCGCCAGCGGCATAATCGCCCCAACGAAATCGCGAACCGGACCTGGCATTGTCCCAGACCGAGTACTTCAACGATGGTACCGCCTGCCCGAGCAACGACGGCTCGACGCGGGACGGCAGTGCCGGAACTTCGGTGGCAGGGACGGCGGCGTCCTTGGTGCGCTTGCGCACCATCACCCATCGAACATAACTCAAGACCGTCTCGCCGCGCTGATTGCGCCCGCTCGACCGGACATAAACGACGCCGGTTTCGCGGTTGGAGTTTTCCTTGAGGCCGATGACTTCGCTGTCGGCGGACAGGGTATCGCCAGGAAAGACCGGCGCCAGGAACCGGCAGTCCGCGTATCCGAGATTGGCGACCGCGTTGAGCGAGATGTCGGGCACCGTCTTGCCGAAGATCACATGGAACACCAGCATGTCGTCAACCGGCGATCGCGGATAGCCGATAGCGGTGGCGAACGGATCGGCGGACTGGACCGCAAAGCGGCTGCCGTAAAGGCCAGTATAAAGTGCCACGTCACCGTGCGTTACAGTTCGCGGTGTGGCGTGAACGATGTGCTGGCCGAGACGGAAATCCTCGAAGAAGTTGCCGCTGGTGGTTTTTGGTTCGCTCATGCCTGCCATGCCGTTCGCCAGAAGGATCGAGCGCCATGTTTGGCGCATACCCCAGCTTCAATGCAACAGGCGCGTGTCGACTATCTGCCGCACATCTGCGCGCGTGCGGTGCACTGGTAGAGGCTGCCGACGACGCCGCCGGCCGGCGCGGGTACGCATTCGCTAGTCTGCTGCACCAGCTGGATGCGTCGCAGTCCGGATGCGAACATGTGGCCGCGCAGGTCCGAGATCTGTTGCTTCAAGGCGATGTCGGCATACATCTTGGCGGTTGCGCGACCGAAGGTGAGCACCTGACCGCTGGCGGTATCGCAGGTAAGGCCGCGTGGGCCGGGCGGCGTGCGGAATTCGACTTGCCGCTGATATGGCGCGCAAGCCGACAGCGCCACGCCAACCAATGATGCCGAAATCGCGACCGCGACCAACCGTACCATGACAAATCCCCTGGGCCCTGCCCTTTACGAGGACAGGCATACGCGCACCGGCAAAGGGTACCTGAAGCGGGTTAGCCAAGGATTAAGGCGTGTGTCCGTCTGAAACGCGGCGGCGATGTGGTGTCTGTCCGTCAGCCCTCAATGGCGCGGGCGACGGCGAGCGTGCGGCGGGCCATTTCGGCATGCAGCAGTTCGACCATGCGGCCGTTCATGGTGATCACGCCACGACCTTGGTTCTCAGGCAGTTCGAATGCTGAGACGATCTTCTCGGCCGCGGCGATTTCGTCGGCCGAGGGACGGAACACATCATTGACGGTCGCGATCTGGTCGGGATGGATGACGGTCTTGCCATCCATGCCGAGCTGGCGGCCCTGCCGGCATTCGCGCAGCAAGCCGTCGAGGTCCTTGAAGTCGTTGTAGACGCCGTCGAGCACATCCAGTCCGTGCGCCCTGCCGGCGGTCATGATCGCGGACAGCCAATAGAGCGCGGCGGTGCGGTCGGCGTCGAGTTCGGCGCGGGTTTCCTTCACGAGGTCGTTGGTGCCGATCACGAAGCAGGCGAGCCGGCTGCCGGCAATCGACGCGGTGGCGGCAATTTCACGCAGGTTGAGAATACCGAGCGGTGTTTCGATCATCGCCCACAATTGCATGGTGGCTGGTGCACTGGTCATGCCACGCTCCGCGTCCGCGATCATGGTCGGCGTCGAAACCTTCGGCACCAGGATGGCATCCGCTTTCGAACGGGACGCGGCGGCGAGGTCGTCGGCCCCCCAAGGGGAATCCAGTCCGTTGATGCGCAACACCACCTCGCGGCGGCCGAATCCACCGGCATCGATGGCGGCGATCGCCTGCGCGCGTGCGGTGGCCTTGGCGTCCGGCGCGACTGCATCCTCGAGGTCCATTATGACGACGTCGGCGGCGACGGACTTGGCTTTCTCCAGGGCGCGTACATTAGACGCTGGCATATATAGAGCGCTGCGACGGGGACGAAGGGCCATGGCTGAAAGGTCTCCGGATGGATCGGCGGGGGCACGGGATCGCGGATATTGTGCCGCATACCTGGGCGTCCGCCAAAGGATGGCGTTGACAGCGGTGTCTTAGACTTTCATGTGATAGTTAGCACATGCACAAATCGTCTAGGACGCCCTTCCCATGGTTCAGCTGACGCTCCCCAAGAATTCCCAGGTTGTGACCGGCAAGACCTGGAACAAGCCAACTGGCAAAGGCGAGTGGAAAGAGTTCAAGGTTTATCGCTGGAATCCAGATGATGGAGCGAACCCGCATGTCGACAGCTATTGGGTCGACCGCGACACCTGTGGTCCGATGGTTCTGGACGCGCTGGTCAAGATAAAGGGTGAAATCGACTCGACGCTCACCTTCCGTCGCTCCTGCCGTGAAGGCATCTGTGGCAGTTGCGCCATGAATATCGACGGCACCAACGGCCTCGCTTGCCTGCGGGCAATCGACGACGTCAAGGGAGCAGTCAAGATCTACCCGCTGCCGCACATGTCGGTAGTCAAGGATCTGGTGCCTGACATGACCAACTTCTATGCCCAACATCGCTCGATCGAGCCCTGGCTGAAAACCGAAACGCCAATGCCGCCGAAGGAGTGGCGGCAATCGCGCGACGACCGCGAAAAGCTCGATGGCCTCTATGAATGCATTCTTTGCGCCTGTTGCTCGACTTCTTGCCCGAGCTACTGGTGGAATTCGGATCGCTACCTTGGCCCGGCGATCCTGCTGCAGGCCTACCGTTGGGTGATCGATAGCCGGGACGAAGCCACCGGCGAGCGCCTCGACAACCTAGAGGATCCTTTCCGGTTATATCGTTGCCACACAATTCTGAACTGCGCCAAGGCCTGCCCGAAAGGCCTCAATCCGGCCAAGGCGATCGCCGAGCTCAAGAAGCTGATGGTCGAGCGGCGGGTCTGACGGCCACACTCTGCGTATTAACCGGTCGCCCGCTGGAATATTCCGGCGCGGCGGCCGTTTTGTTTCCAGGATGTCTGTATCTTGAATTGTGACTTTAGGGGCACCGCCGTAATGAAATTTTCGCGATCGGTAGTATAAGCAATTCAAGCAAAGAAAAACCGGAGGTGCTTGCGCGATCCTCCGGTCTGGAAACAGTCGGGCGCTTAGGCCCGCTGTCGAAGTTCAGGTGCGCCCCTCAGGTGCCCAAACCCGAGGTGGCACGCCGGCTTACGCCGCCCGCTTCTTGGCAACTGCCTTCTTGGCCGGAGCCTTCTTCACGGCCTTCACGGCGGCCTTCTTCACGGTCTTCGTCGCGGCCTTCTTCGCCGGAGCCTTCTTGGTCGCCTTCACTGCTGCCTTAGCCATCGTCTTATCTCCCTCTGTAGTTCGAATCAGCTCGAACAAATTCAGCATGTGCAAGTTCATCTGATTTGTTGACAGCAAAAATGGATTCGCCCCCTAGAAACTTCTGTATTTGCTCCATTGTGTTGCATGAAATCATCAAAATCCGAGTATTTGAAAGCCGTTATAGTAAAATGCCGATATCAAAGTTGAGCGCGACGTTCCAACTGCGGGTTCGTTACCGCGCAAAAACGAATTGAAAATCATCTTCCGGGACGTAGTCGTTGGCGTTCCAATCGAACTGCATCGGGCCGGTCTGTTTCAAACCATCGCGGCACGTTGCGATGACCGTGAGCGGATCGCCGCTCTCGACGATCAAGCGAAAGCGGCGGGCCGGTCCGAGCGCATCCGCACTCGACGTCGCGGCGTAAGTGATGCTGGTGAGTGTCGGTGCGCCGCTGGCTGACGATGGCAGCTTCGCGATTGCGGTCTCGTGCGCGGCGGTGATGCACGCGCGCTTTCGCAAGTTCGGAAGTGCATCGGTTCTAAAGGCTGAGATGCCGGCAATCGGCCGATAACTATGCTGGATGGTAGTCGTCTGTTCCGGCGCGAACGATTGGCGCCAGTAAGCCACGGTCTTCACAGACCACGCCGGTACGAGCGAGGTGCCGTCTTCCTTCAGGATACCACGTTCGAGCAGGCCGATGCGCTGGGCCTCGGTCAAAGCTTCCAGCCGTGCAGGCAGACCGTCGGCGGTCGGCATCTGCGGGATACCCGAAACCGAAAGCAGGTTGGTGACATCGAGTCCGAGCGCTGTTGCGCGCTGCTCGGTCAGGACGGTGATTGGTTGGCCATCAGCCGTGGTGGCAAACTGAACAAAGTTGATCGAGTCCGCCGCCGCCAGCGCCACCTCACCTTCGATGACCGCGTTTGCATCGAGGTCGGGAAGTGCAAACGATACATAGATCGACTGCTGCGAATTGGCCTCGTTGCGCAATGTATAAGTGACAGTGATGCGGTCCGGTGTGATCAGCACATCCTGCTGCTCGATTTTAATTGAAGGGTTGGCTGCGAACGACAGTCCTCCGGCACCGACCTCAGTCGAAATTTCGGCGGCTGCAACTGTCACGGGCTGCCATGCCAAGGCGATAGAGAGTAGCGGGAGCGCCAGGAACGCCAGGCTGCGGTGGGTCATGCGTTTGCTCCAAGGGAACCAGGCGGTGGCTTCGACGTTGAACGCTGTCGAACCCAATTGGCAAGCGCCACATCATCGTCACAGAGGCCGAATTATAAGGCTTTGTGCGACTCGCGGTATTGTGGAATGGCGTTGCCTGCCCCGCATCTTGGCTGATCGACAAATGAGGATGGACCAGGGATGAACAACGTTGAGCCACGCAACCTGTTGATCGTTGGCACCGGTAATGTTGGCCGAAGCATCATGGCCGAGGCATACGTCAATTCGGTTGCGGAGGGCGCCTGGAAGGCGGCGAGTGCTGGGGCTCAGCCAGCCGGTCGGATCAACCCGCTCGCCGCAATAACGTTGGCTGAGTTCGATCTGCGACCTTCACTACGCTCGAAGAGCTGGACCGAGTTTTCCGGGCCTGGCGGGCCGCTGATGGAAGTCGTCATCACCGTCAGCGAAGAGGCGGCAGGCGAAGCGTGCCCACTTTGGCGCGGCACGCCGCGCATGTTGCACTGGCCGATTCCCGATCCAACGCTCGCCGTTGGCACGCTCGAAGACCGCATGGCGGCGTTCCGCGCGGTCTTCGATGCAATCAGGATGAACGTCGATCGATTTCTTGCCGAGGAAGCATCGGCCGCCGCGGCGTGATCGCAATCACGCCGCCTTCACCATCCTGTTTTGCAAATCGAGGACGGCCATCATGTAACCCACCCGGTCCTCAACGGCTTCCTGCAGGATCGAGAAGTAGTTGGGTTCGACCGGCACGATCTCGCCGATCACTTCACCGTACTCGAATTTGAGATCGGCTTCATGCTTGCGCGCGATTGCCTGCATTTTCGAGTTCTCCGCCAGACAACTCATATAGAGACGCTGCACGCCTCTGTTGCGAGCGGCGCGGATCACGCGGCCCATCAGATCGCTGCCGACACCTTTATCCTGATGCGCACGTTCGACCGAGAACGCGGCCTCGGCCTCCGGACCCCAGCTGTCGCCCAGCTTGCGTAATTCGGCGGCGGCGTGAACTTCACCGTCGACATAGTAGCCATAAACGACGCTGCCCATATCGCCCATGCGAGAGGCATAATCTTCGATGAAGCTGTCCGACACGCCATGCGCGAAGCGCATGCGGCGGCTGTCCTTGTCGAGCCGCAACAAGTGGTCGCGAAACTTATCCGTTTCGGTCGACCAAATCTTACGGATACTGCCTTCACGTATTTTATGATCGCTCATGATCACGACCTCCATTGCCCGTTTTTAGTTGCAACGTTGGTTGCTCAGTTCTCGATGGTTTGTTTTTTTGGCCACACCTGTTGTGTGGTACTTGCGACCAGCGCGTTGGCTGGCTCGGATAAGATAGGCCTTTGGGTGCAATGCACAATAGCATGCATCACATGACCGCATCATAACAGATGATCCCTATTGTTATCAATCGGATAGGCTCTGTGTTGCATTGCCGCATTCGTGCTGAATAAGGCGGCAATTAGTGCAAATCGCAGCCAATGCACAAGGCAGCTAGGTCAAATGCCCAGCTTGACCCGCCATGGGCGCTACGTGTAGCGGGGGCGCCGATGAAGGGGCAACCGTTAGAACGATACCGGGCACGCATCGCCGCGGGGGAAATGGAGGGCGATCCGGCTCAGGCCGAGGCGGTCGTGCGTCTCGACGCGCTGGCGGCCGCCTTGCGAGCATGGCGGCCAAAAGGCAACGGGCGGCTGGCAAATCTGTTTGGGTCCAGGTCCGAGGCGCCGCGTGGCATCTACATCCACGGCGCGGTCGGCCGCGGCAAGACCATGCTGATGGATCTGTTCTTCCGGTCGGCTGATTTCGAGCCGAAACGCCGCATGCACTTCCATGAATTCATGGCTGAGGTGCATGAACTGATGGCCGAAGCTCGGGCGACGGTGGAAGAGGATCCGATCCCGCATGTGGCGGCGTCGATTGCGCGGCGCGCGCAGTTGCTGTGTTTCGACGAGTTGCATGTCACCGACATCACCGATGCGATGATCCTCGGCCGGCTGTTCAAGAAGCTGTTCGAGGCGCAGGTCGTCCTAGTTGCAACGTCGAACGCCGCGCCGCGCGAACTCTATCGCAACGGCTTGCAGCGCGAGAACTTCCTGCCCTTCATCGCCCTGATCGAGCGGCAGCTCGACGTGATCGAACTGGTGGCGGCAAAGGACTATCGGTTGGAGCGCCTGACCGGTCAGCCACTTTATTTCACGCCGCTCGATGAAGCCGCGCGCCGCGCTCTTAACGCATCGTTCACCCGGCTCACCGGTATCTGGACGGGAAAGCCAACCGACCTTGAGGTCAAGGGGGGGCGTAAGCTGCACGTACCTCAGTCAGCGCACGGCGTTGCACGGTTCACATTCGCCGAGCTGTGCGAGGCGCCACTCGGTGCCGGCGACTATCTGACGATCGCGCGCACGTTCCACACGGTGATCGTCGAAGGTATACCGGTGCTCGGCCGCGAGAAGCGTAACGAAGCGCGCCGCTTCATCAACCTGATCGACACTCTATATGATAACCAGATCGGGCTGATCGCCTCGGCCGAGGCGGAGCCGGCCGAACTCTACGTCGCCGGCGACGGCGCTAACCTGTTCGAACGGACGGTGTCGCGCCTGATGGAAATGCGCACTGAAGGCTATCTTGCCGGCCGCGCCACGCGCGGCGCCTGACAGCTACTTCACCCGGTAGCCTGCGTGACATCCGGCGCACTGAGCGGTCACCGTCGCCATTGCCGCCAGCGCCGGCTTCAGGTCGCCAGTCACGCCGGCATCTTTCGCGGCCACTGCAAGCCGGCTGGCCGCGCGATGCATGCCCGAGCCGGCGTCCTGCATGCCCTTGGGCATGAATTTCGACATGTCGTGCGCGCCATGCAGCTGCAGCGATGTCATGCCTAGCCGCCGCTCGGCGATTTCCGCCACTCTGTCCATCTCGCCCTTGGCCATGGCATCCAACATTTCCTGCAGCGCCTGGAGGTGATCGCGCATGTTCGAAAGCATATGGTCGACCATCGGCGGCGGGAGATGCACAAGTTCGCGACCATCGGTCGAAGTGGACTGTCCGTGCTTTGCGGCTGGCGCACCGGCATGCTGGGCATGCCCTGTGCTGCCCGCAAGCATTGCGGCGATTGCAAAAAGTGTGGCAACGAGCGGGTAGCGCATGGGGTGATCCGATACCTCTTGAGGACGGCCAATCAATAGACTGGTACTGGAGCCCTGCTGTATGATTGTGATCATACTCTGAAAGGTCATCGAAAATTCTGGAACAAGAGAGCTTGTTGGCGATGTCCCCCGTTCTTGCAGCCCTGCCGCCCGAGGCCCGCGGCAAGCTGCGGCGGACCGTGCTTGATCGTGGCGACGTCCTTTTCAGGACCGGCGCTTCGGTAAATGCAATGTTCTATGTCGTGTCCGGCGAAGTCCGTCTCGTTCGACTTTCGCGTGCTGGCGGAATGGTGGTGCTCCAGCGAACCCGCAACGGATTCTTCGCCGAGGCGAGCCTTGCGCATGGCGCCTATCATTGTGACGCGGTTGCCGCCGTCGCTTCGGTCGTGCTGGCTATTCCGCGCGGGGCGTTTGGCGCGGCACTCGCGGACGAGGGCTTTCGCGTGAAATGGTTTGGGCACCTTGGCCGCGAACTTCGCAGGTCTCGAACGCAGTGCGAGCGCTTGACGTTACGGACAGCGCGAGAGCGGGTGATCCATTTCATCGAAACCGAGGGTGCTGCAGGCGTACTCCAACTCGCGATTACGAAAAAGGACTGGGCTGCCGAATTGGGAATCACCCATGAGGCGCTGTACCGTACCTTGGCTACCATGCAGAAATCCGGCGAGATCAGTGCCGATGGCGAATTCCTCAGGCTGGAACCTGCCATCGAAGCGTGACTGTGCGAGGAAATTGCGCGTCATCTGCCGTGCCGCGCGCGGCTATCACCCGGTGCCTGCTCGCGGCGCTCGGTCATGCCGTAGTCGCGCAGGATCGAGGCGACCCGAATCCGATAATTCGAGAACACGCCGTCGCGGCCTTCCGCCTGGGCCGAGCGATGTCGGTGCAGATTGCGCCAGGTCGCGACCGCCGCTTCGTCGCGGAAAATCGACAATGACAACAGCTTGTCGGGGTCGGTCAGGCTCTGGAACCGCTCGACCGAGATGAAGCCATCGACCAGTACGAGGTCCTCGCGCAACTGCTTCGCGATTGCCAGATAGTCGTCCTTGCGACCCTCGGCCGGCCAGACTTCGAAAATCACGGCGATCATATGCGCATTCCTTTCGCGATGGCGTAGGCCGCCCGCCTTGGCTGCCCACCTTGGCAGCCATGCCACCTTTGAACTTGCCCCGCCGGCCGATCCGGCTACCATCCGGCCGTCATAAAACCAAGACTCCAGAGGAAACGATCCATGAAATCTAAACTCGCCGGCCTAGCCATGACGCTGATGCTGTCGGCTGGCTTGGCCGCGCCGACACCGGCGCGCGCCGAAGTAGGCGAAGTCATCCTGGCCCAGCAGTTCGGCATTATCTTCACGCCACTGATGGTGATGGAAAGCCAGAAGATGATCGAGAAGCAGGCCGCCGCGCGCGGCATGCCCGGACTGAAAGTCACCTGGAGCCGATTGGCGGGTCCGGCCGTCATGGTCGACGCCATGCTGTCCGGCTCGTTGCATTTCTCCGCCCAGGGCGTGCCATCGATGGCGCTGATGTGGGACCGCACTCGCACCAACGTCGGGGTGCATGCAATCTCCGCCGTCAACGATAGTCCGATCTATCTCAATACCCGCAACCCGAACATCAAGTCGCTGAAGGATTACACCGACAAGGACCGGATCGCGATTCCATCGATCAAGGTGTCGAGCCAAGCGCTCTACCTGCAGATGGCGGCGGAGAAGTTGTTCGGGCCGGGCAAGCACACCGCGATGGATCATCTGGTGGTGGCGCTGTCGCATCCTGACGCTGTTGCCGCGGTGCTGAACCCGGCTGGCGAAATTACCTCACACTTCGCCACGTCGCCGTTCCATGAGGTCGAGAAGAAGGCCGGCTTCAATACCATCATGTCGTCTTATGACGCGATTGGCGGTCAGAGCACCATTTTGACCTTCGTCACGACCGACAAGTTCCGCAAGGAAAACCCAAAGGTCTATGAGATCGTGAAGGCGGCGTTCGACGAAGCGATGGACTACACCAACGCCGATCTAAAGCGCGCGGCCCAAGTCTACATCGATGTCTCGAAGGACAAGAAGAGCACGGTCGAGGAGCTGCACGCGTTGATGACCCAACCGGGCTTCGCATTTTCGAAGAAGCCGAGCACCGTCGGCAAGTTCGCCGAGTTCATGAACCGCATCGGCATGATCAAGAATAAGCCGGAGTCGTGGAAGGATATGTTCTTCCCCGAAGCGCACGCGCTGGGCGGCAATTGAAACCGACCCACTCCCCCGCCGTCCGGGGGAGTGGGTCAAAATCAACCAAACCTGCGCCTTGCATCGATGGCGAGGCCAGTGGCGACGCTGCCGAAGGCGTCGCCCTCGACGATCCGGCTCGACGGCAAGGCGTTCGCGATCAGCTTGCGCAGGATCGGGATCGAAGACGAACCACCGGTCACGAACACAGTGCTGATGTCGCTGGCTTTCAGGCCGGCGCTCGCAACCGTTTCGTCGATTTTTCGCCCGACACGCGCCATCGCGTCGGCCACCGCGCGCTCGAACTGAACCCGCGTCACCTTCAATTGCTGGCCGCGCGCGAATGCCACCGAGGCGAGTTTGACCTCAAGGTCGCTCGAAAGCGCGATCTTGGTTTCCTCGATCTGTCCCAGCAATTCATGGCCCTTGCGCAGTTCGATCACGCGCAGCAGACGATCGAGTTTTTCCGGCTCCAAAGCGTCGCGACGAACACCGATGATTTCCGACACCACCTTGTTGTCGTAGAGCACGTTGATGCGCTGCCACGTCGACAGGTCATGGTAGTACCAGGACGGCGGGTTCATGTTCTTGGTCTTGAGCTTGCTGCGAAACCCCAGGTGCGGCATTAGTGTCGACATGCTGAGCAGCCGGTCGAAGTCGGTGCCGCCGATGTGCACGCCGGTGCACGCCAGAATATCCGCCTTGCGATCTGGTCGCCGGGCCCGCTCCGGCGACACACGCACGATCGAGAAGTCCGAGGTGCCGCCGCCGATGTCGACGACGAGCGCCAGTTCTTCCGTGCGCACGCTCTGCTCGTAGTCGAGGGCGGCCGCGATCGGCTCGAACTGGAATTCGACATGGGCGTAGCCGGCCTGCCGGGCGGCATCTCGCAACTGGTCCTCGGCGCGGGAGTCGGCCGCCGCGTCGTCATCGACGAAATGGACCGGACGGCCCATGACGACGCTGTCGACTTCGGCGGATGAGCGTCTGACGAAGCCGATGAAGGCAGTCAGGATGTCGGCGAAGCTCACGCGCTGGGAGCGGATGTAGGTGGTCTCGTCGTAGAGTGCGCTACCGAGGATGCTTTTCAGCGCGCGCAACAACCTGCCTTCGTCGCCGAGCAGGTAGCGTTCGACGGCATCGCGACCGAAATAGGCGTGGCCGTCGTCGAAACTGAAGAAGATCGCGGTCGGGATCGAGCTGCGGCCAGCCTGCAACTCGACGAGATGGGGTGCGTTGCCGGAAAAGCAGGCAATGGACGTGTTCGACGTGCCGAAGTCGAGGCCGTATGCCGGCGTGCCAGTTGTCTTTCTCATGCCTTCTTTTCCCAGCCGCCGCTTTCGCCCTGCTGCCAATAGGTGGCGGCGGCGCCGGCCGATTTTGCTGCTTTCCAGGCACCGCGCGCGAGGCCCAGTTCATGGCTGTCGTTGCCGTCGAACATGAACACGACGCGCGTGTATGCCATGAGTTGCTTGTCGATAGCGTCGAACTGGGCGCCATCGACCATGAAGCGTACGGTCGCCTGGTTCGGATTGTCTTCGGCGGTGGTCAAGAAAACCGGCTGACGGTCCGGGTTTCCCGCTTTCGCGGTGCCGTGCGGTATGAAGCTGCCTTCACGGTATGTCCATAGCAGTTGGTCGAGCGCCTCGAGCCGCTCGGCGCTGCCGGCCTGTATGACGGCCCGCCATCCGCGCTCGACGGTCTTCTCGACCAGCATCGGCAGCACCTCGTCGAGCGGGCGGCGCTCCAGATGATAAAACAGGACCTCGGCAATCGGTTTCGACACGCGGGCTCCAAATTGTTCGGAATGACGCAACAAAGCTTGGGTTCAGCATGAACCTTTTGGTCCGCTGCCGCGACCAACCTGCAAGGGGCTGGTCGTAGAGACCCAGCAATGAGCCGCCAGCCTCGCGCATTCATAACCCAAGTGCCAGGAGCAGCACCATGTCATCGAATTCTGAGTCGAATGTATTGTCGTAACTTCGCAATCGCGGCGTTCGGCATTGCGGCGAGCGCGATGGTGATGCTGGCCGGCTCCAGCCCGAGCGATGCGGCAAGTGTACGCTACTGTCAGGCCGTATGCGCCGACAGCTCCAGCGCTGCCTGTTTCGAGCGCTGCCGTGGCAACGATCCGCAGAAGTACAAGAAGAAGATCGAGATCAGGATCCCGCCGACCGATGAACCACCGGTGGTAAAGAGCGTTAAGCAGCCAGAATGGATGGCGACTGTGTTCGAGCCGAAGGGTGGCGGTGGAGGCGGCGGTGGAGGCGGCAACGGCCGCTGATCGAGTCCTTCCTCAAACGACTCGGAGCGGCACATGCAGTGCCGCTCCGTCCCCCACACATCGTCCATCTCTCGCAGCCCCCTGGAGAGGCGGACGATTCAAGCGCATCGCCTCAGTGGCCGAGTTGCTTCTTCAGCTCCTCGATTTCGTCCTTGAGGCGTGCACTGTTGGTGATTTCACCTTCGATCTTGCGGATCGCGTGCAGCACGGTGGTGTGATCCCGGTTGCCGAAGCGGCGGCCGATTTCGGGCAGCGAACGGCTGGTCAGCTGCTTTGCGAGGTACATGCCGATCTGTCGCGGCCACACCACCGAACGGTGCCGGCGTTGTGAAAGAATGTCGCCCTTCGACACGCCGAAGTGGCGCGAAACCGTCTTAAGGATGTCCTCGATCTTGATGCGCCGGGGCTCGATGCCCTGCACCAAATCGCGAACCACGGTCTCGGCGATGTCGAGTCGGATCGGCGTGCGCATGTATTGCCAGGTGGCATGAAGGCGGGTGATTGCGCCTTCAAGTTCACGACCGCTTTCGGTCAGTCGCTCGGCCAGCAAATCGAGCACGTCACGGCCGATCTCGAACGACGGATCGAGCTGGCGCTTCTCCTGGACACGCTTTTCCAGAACCCGCAGGCGAAGATCGTGATCGAGCGCCCCGAGCTCAGTGACGAGACCGCGCTGCAGCCGCGACCGCATCCGCTCGTTGAGCTTTTCGATGTGATTTGGCGCCCGTGCCGAAGCCACCACCACTTGCTTGCCGCCATCGAGCAGCGAATTGATGATGTGGTCGAACTCCTGCTCCGTCTGCTGGCCGTGCAGAAATTCCAGGTCGTCGATCAACAGGATGTCGATCGAGCGGAATTTCTCCTTGAACGCGAGTGGGTCGGAGCTGCGCAGCGCCTCGACGAACTGATAGCGAAAGCGCTCGGCGGTTAGATACAGCACTTGGGCATGCGGTGCCCGCTGTTTCACATCCCAAGCGATGGCGTGCAGCAGATGTGTTTTGCCGAGGCCTACCGAGGCATGGATATAGAGGGGGTTGAACGAGCGAATGTCGCTCAGCACCGTCTCGGCGACCTGGGTCGCGCCGGCATGCGCCATGCGGTTCGTCGGTCCAATTACGAAGCTGTCGAAAGTGTAGCGCGGATCCAACGGCGAGCCCTCGAAGCCGCCGGCCTGGGTGCGGCCGGGTGCCGGCTGCGTGGTGCGAGCGACATTTGGGCGCAATCCGGTGTTCGAAGACTGATGCGAGTTCTGCGAGGCGTGGCCGCCGGTGTCGCGCAGGCCGGCATCCTGGCCGATGCGCAATGCCGGTCCAGCCGGTTGGCGCAGGCCGACGTCGACGCGCTCGGCATCGGGAAATTCCACCTTGCAGCAGGCGAGCAGGGCGTCGGAGTAGTGGGATTGAATCCAATTGCGCAGGAACTTCACCGGCACGCTGGCGCGGACGATGCCATTCTCGCAGGCTTCGATCTCGAGCGAGTTGAACCAGCTATTGAAGATCTCGTCACCGAGGCGCGCCTTCAACATCGTCCGGATTCGGATGTTGAACGTCTCCAAGCCACCAGCCGGCATGGCGCCGAGTGCCGACGTCAAGGCGGTCGGACTGTTGCGCTCTTCCTTGACGGGGGATTCCTGGGCGACATGCTCCTCGTGCATCACATCGTCTGAACGCTTGACGCGCTTTTGAGTTGACGAGCCTGCGAGACCGGACCGATTGCCGTTCGTTACTTCGCTGATAGTCATGTCGAATTTTACCCCACTCAATTGGAAGACAGCCGCCCTCTAAGCGACCAAACGGCACACGTTCTCCCGATCGCCCGCATAGCGGCCGTTCAAGCGGTGCCTCGAGAAACCTGCGCACGCCTGCGCAGTCAAAGAATTCCAGGTCAGCCCTGGGACCAGGGAAGGTCAGCGGCTTTCCAGCCACCGACGCGACCGCGATGGTGCATGGAATCGAGGGGACCCTCGAAACCATCGGCCACATTACGGCAGCGGGTGTATCCCGCCGCGATCATGGCCTGGGCGGCGCGCTTGCTGCGGCTGCCCGATCTGCAAATGAAGAACAGCTCGGCGTCGGTCGACGTGCCCATCTCCTTCAAGCTGGCGATCAGCCTTTCACCGAACCGCGGATCTTCGCGGTTGTCCGGAAAGGTCTGCAACTCGACCAGCACCGGTTGCTTGTTCGCACCGGTCAGATCAGGAATGCCGACGAAAGCCCACTCCGCACGCGTACGTACATCTATCAGCACCGAGCTGGGGTCGTTCCGCAAACGACTCCAAACCTCGGCCACGTCGACGTCGTCGACATGCCCTTGCCTTGACTGCCCCACTACAAATCCCTTTCGAGTTACGCACTGACACTAAATGCCCACATTCGGTGTCAGCTAACCTCAGCGGGCGAGTGCAATAAATGCCTCAAGTCCGCTGGCAACATTGCTATAAGATTCTCGCCTTCATACTTGGTTGTGCTTGGCGACCGAGAACTAAATACGAGTTATGCTCGGTGCGATGACGATGAGAGCTGGCGGGTTACTCACAGGTTACAATACTCGCTCTCTCATGGAAGGGACTTAAACACAGGCCCTGGCGGTAATCAATAGAAGGTTAATGACTCATGTCGTCCACAGGCTCGACCTGCGATTTCCACCGATCCAGTGGAAAGGTTGATTGGCGAGCAGCTGCCTGGGGACAAAGTCATTGAGGAATCGGAAAAAATTGAGATTGACGGCCGGGGGAGCGGAAACAAAATCGGCGCCCCGATGAAGGGCGCCGATGGGGCATTTTTTGGTTGCGCGATAGTGGCTGTCGGAGTCCCTTGCGGTGTCTGCCTAGATCGAGTCCAAATTCAAAACGATAGGGAATCCAGTTGCTTCGAATTTCGTACGACGTTCAATAGTCACGGATATCGAAAGTTGAGTGTCACATTATCGTCACGCTCGGAATTGGACGACCGGGCCTACATTTTGGGAGTTTAATCTTAGGCCTTGAGCGCCTGGACGCGGACGGTGAGGCGCGAGACTTTGCGGGCGGCAGTGCGCTTGTGCAGGACGCCCTTCTGAGCGGTGCGAACCAGCAGCGGCTCGGCAATCTTCATTGCGGCTACGGCGGCGACCTTGTCGCCGGAGGAGATTGCTTCCTCGACCTTGCGGACTTCCGTCTTCAAGTGCGAGCGTCGGGCCTTGTTGATCTCGGTGCGGCGAACGGCTTTGCGGGCCGCCTTCTTCGCCGAGCTGGTATTCGCCATTGCTTTGTCCTTTGTGGTGCTGATCTGATTCTGAGCCGTCCCGCTTCTGGAAGACCGCGGCATCGATGTCCGTGGCGCGCGATCGAAGCGATGAATGCGCAAGCTGCCCGGGGCGAGATCGCTCCAGGCAACAGTGCACAAGCGTATAATCCGGTCGTTGCCACTGGTCAACGCAGGAAAAATGAAGATTGCTCACCGAAATCAAGGCGATTCGTGGGGCTGAGGGCTATTTCGGGGAATTCATCGACCGTCAGGTCGTTGTCACTTTGGTTATGTCATGCCAGTTGCCTACCGAATGCCGCAGCGTACGCTGATCCATATCAATGGAGAGCGGGTGCAGGCTTGATATGCAGGTGCAAACCGAATTAACGAGAGCGCGCATATAGCGAGGAAGCACGATGAGCGAGCAGAAAAAAACGTCGCGTCTGTCGATGGTGACCGAGGGCTCTGTTTACGAGTCGGCATTTCACGCCCACATCGCGGCCTTGCATGCCGAGGGCCGCTATCGGGTGTTCGCCGACATCAAGCGCGCTTGCGGCAATTTCCCTTCCGCCGAGCGTCGGCGTGACGGCAGTCTGTCCGATGTGACGGTCTGGTGCTCGAACGACTATCTCGGCATGGGCCAGCATCCCAAGGTGCTCGCCGCCATGCACGAGGCGATCGACACCGTCGGCGCCGGTTCCGGCGGCACCCGCAACATCTCCGGCACCACGCGCTATCACGTCGACCTCGAAGCCGAGATCGCCGACCTGCACGGCAAGGAAGCGGCGCTCGTCTTTACCTCCGCCTTCGTCGCCAATGACGCAGCGCTGTCGACGCTGCAGAGCCTGCTGCCCGGCGCGGTGGTGTTCTCCGACGAGAAGAATCACGCCTCGATGATCGCCGGCATCCGGCATGGTCGCGGGCCGAAGGTGATCTTCAAGCACAATGACATTGCCGACCTCGAAGCCAAGCTCAAGGCAGTGCCACTCGCCACGCCCAAGATCATAGCGTTCGAGAGCGTCTACTCGATGGACGGCTACATCTCGCCGATCGGCGCGATCTGCGAACTGGCCGCCAAGTACAATGCATTGACCTATCTCGACGAGGTGCATGCGGTCGGCATGTATGGCCCGCGCGGCGGCGGCATCGCCGAACGCGATGGAGTCATGGACCGGGTCGACATCATAAACGGCACGCTGGCCAAGGGCTTCGGCGTGATGGGCGGCTACATCGCCGCCAGCCGCAACTGTTGCGACGCCATCCGCTCCTACGCGCCGGGCTTCATCTTCACGACCTCACTCGCTCCGGTCGTGGTGGCCGGCGCACTTGCCAGCATCCGCCATCTCAAGACCAGCAATGCCGAGCGCGAGCGCCATCAGGAGCGTGCCGCCACCGTCAAGCGCCGCCTCAACGAGGCCGGCATCCCGGTGCTCGCCAACCCGAGCCACATCGTGCCGGTGATGGTCAACAATCCGGTGCATTGCAAGGCGGTGAGCGACACTCTGCTCGACACTTACGGGATCTATGTGCAGCCGATCAATTATCCAACCGTGCCGCGCGGCACCGAGCGACTGCGCATTACGCCGACGCCGTTGCACACCGACGCGCAAATCGACCGTTTGGTCGCCGCATTGAATGCGCTATGGATGGAATGCCCGATGGCTAACGGCGCGACCGTGCGGTTGGCTGCGGAATAGTAGCACAAGAGACTTCATGGGAGACGCTTGATGATGTTCAGCCGCCGGTTGGCGTGTGCCACGCTGTTGGCAATCGCAGTCCTGCCCGCCGCGCCGCTGTCGGCTCAGACGTTCCCATCGAAGCAGATCAGATTGGTCGTGCCGTACCCGGCTGGTGGGCCGACTGATGCGTTGGCCCGCATCATCGCGCAGGAGCTAACCGAGGCCAAGGGTTGGACCATCGTCGTCGAGAACAAGCCCGGCGCGTCGGGCGCGATCGGCAGTCGCGAGGTCGCCAAGTCCGAACCCGATGGACATACGATCATTCTCGGCAACAACCAGACCCACACCACAAATTCATTCCTGTTGAAGGAGCCGGGCTATGATCCGGTCACCGATTTCGCGCCCCTTGCCGGTCTAGCGGACCTGCAGCACGCGCTGGTCGTTCGCAAGGATCTCGGCGTCTCAACGTCGCCGACCTGGTGGCGCTGGCCAAAAAAGATCCCGGCAAGCTCAACTACGGCTCGACCGGCACCGGCTCGGGCTCTCACCTCGCCATGGAACTGCTGAAGACCATCACCGGCACGCAGATGGTGCACATCCCGTTCAAAGGCGCGGCGCCGATGGCACTGGAAGTCGTTGCTGGCCGCATCGACGTGGCATTCGCGACGTTGCCGTCGGTTCTGGGACAGGTCCAGGGCGGGGAAATGAAGGCCATTGCTATTGCGTCCAATGCTCGCGCTCCTCAATTGCCTGATGTCAAGTTGCTGAAAGAACAAGGAATTATCGGTGGCGAAGCCGATAGCTGGCTGGCCCTGTTCGCACCCGCCAAAACGCCCGAGCCGGTGCTGGCAGCGTTGTCGAAGGCGATCATCGAGGCGATTTCCAAGCCGGCGGTCGCCGCCAGCGCTGTAAAGCAGGGCATCGCAGTCAACGTGCGCGACCCGGCAGCCTTTAAGCTCTACCTGACGGCTGAGCTGAAAAAGTGGGCCGCAGTTGTCAAGCAAGCCCAGGTCAAGGTCGAATAACACTTCATCCGATACCGGTTCGCACATTGTAACTGCGCGCGAATCCAGTCATTGGCGGTAACCGGATTCTGGGGACTGCGGCGCTGGCCGACCGGTCATCACTCGCTTTTCGTCAATTGCTGATGCTACAACCCCAGAACTGTCCTTGGTGGAGGTTAGAGGTCGACATGCGGCTGGTGATCGAACGTGGCGAGCTATTGCGGGCCCTTGGGCACGTCACCAGCGTGGTCGAGCGGCGTACCACCATTCCGATATTGTCGAATGTGATGCTGAAGGCTTCCGGTTCGGCCGTCGAGTTCAAGGCCACTGATCTTGAGCGCGAGGTGGTCGAGCACGCTAACGCCGAGGTTCTGGAGCCAGGGGCGGTGACGGTGCCGGCGCACATGCTGCACGACATTGTGCGCAAACTGCCGGACGGTGCTCAAGTCGAACTCAAGCGCGAGCCTGAGAAGGATCGACTGACGTTGTCGTCGGGTTCGTCGCGATTCGCGCTGCAAGCGCTGGCGGCGGAGGAGTTCCCGGATCTCACGCCGGGCGAGATGACGCACAATTTCGAGATCGGCGCCGCTGAGCTGAAGCGGCTGATCGACAAGACCCGGTTTGCGATCTCGACCGAAGAAACCCGTTATTACCTGAACGGCATCTACCTGCACACCGCGAGCCGGCCGAACGGCACGGCGTTGCGCGCGGTCGCCACCGATGGACATCGACTCGCCCAGGTCGAATTCGATGCGCCCGCCGGCGCCGAGGGCATGCCGGGCGTGATTGTGCCGCGCAAGACCGTCAACGAACTGCATCGTTTGCTGGAAGATACTGGCGCCAGCGTCCAGGTTGGCGTGTCGAAAGCGAAGGTGCGTTTCGAGATTGGCACCGTGACGCTGACCTCTAAGCTGATCGACGGCACCTTCCCCGACTATGGCCGGGTGATCCCGCAGGCCAACGACAAGGAGCTGCACGTTTCGAACGCCGCGTTCAAGAGCGCGGTCGACCGCGTTTCGACGATCGCCAGCGAGCGTGGTCGGGCGGTGAAGCTCAATCTTACCGCCGACCGGCTGACGCTGTCGGTCAACAATCCGGAAGGCGGCAGTGCCACCGAGGAAATTGACGTCGGCTATGCCGCGGCTCCGATGGAAATCGGCTTCAATGCGCGCTATCTGCTCGACATCGCCGGCCAGCTCGAAAGCGACGAAGTGGTGTTCAAGCTCGCCGACAGCGGTTCACCGACGGTCGTGCGTGACAGCGCTGACGAGACCGCACTTTACGTGCTGATGCCGATGCGCGTGTGAGCGCGCTTTCGCCGAGCATGGGTGCGCCCGCAGCGGCGATTCCGTCGCATGCCGCTGCCGCCGCGTGGGTCGAGCGGCTCAGCCTGACCAATTTTCGCAACTATGCCGCCGTCGAATTGCGCGTATCCGCGGCGCCGGTCGTGCTGCTCGGTCACAACGGTGCCGGCAAAACGAATCTTCTCGAAGCAGTGTCGTTGTTGGCGCCTGGGCAGGGATTACGGCGGGCAGCCTATTCCGATCTCGCCCGCGCCGGTGGGCATGGCGACTGGGCGGTCGCCGCTCGCATTCAGATCCAGGATGGCGCGGTCGATATCGGCACCGGCGTGCAGCCGACGACAACGGCTGCGCCGCCGGTGACCGGTCGCATCGTGCGTATCGACGGCGTGCCGCAGTCGGGTTCGGGCGCGCTCGCCGACTATGTCGACATGGCTTGGCTGACGCCGTCGATGGACGGTCTGTTCACTGGACCGGCCGGCGACCGCCGCCGCTTTCTCGACCGACTGATCCTGTGCTTCGATCCGGGCTATCGCACCCGTGCCGCCCAGTTCGAGCGCGCCATGCGGCAACGCAATCGCCTGCTGGAGCACGGCGTTCGCGAAGCGGCGCAGTTCAACGGCCTTGAGCAGGTGATCGCCGAGACCGGCGTTGCGATCGCCGCTGTTCGCGCCGAAGCCGTGGCCGGACTGGTCGCGACGATCGCGGTGCGACGGGATGGCAAGTCCAGTTCGCCGTTTCCATGGGCCGACATCGCGCTCGATGGCGAACTCGAACGCATGTTGCAGGAACGTCCGGCGATCGAGGTCGAGGATGCTTATGCCCAGATGCTGGCGCGCGGTCGCGAGCGTGATCGGGCGGCCGGCCGTACGCTCGACGGACCGCATCGCACCGACCTCGTGGTCGCGCATGGACCGAAGGGGCAGGCGGCGCGGCTGTGCTCCACCGGCGAGCAGAAGGCATTGCTGATTGGCCTCGTACTGGCGCACGCGCAGATGTTGGCCGAGCGCCGTGACCGGGGCGCACCGATCTTGCTACTCGACGAAATTGCTGCCCATCTCGACGACATCAGGCGCGCCGCGTTGTTCGAAGAAATTCTCAACCTTGGCCTCCAGGCGTGGATGACCGGAACCGACCGACATGCCTTTGCCGCACTGTCGGGCCGCGCCACGTTCGTGGCCGTCGACGATGGCCGCGCCGAGGTGCAGGGCTGAGGTCGCTGCGTGTGCGCGGGGCGCAGTCTCAAGTCTTTGATTTTTCGCGCTTAAAATATCCTGGAAAGTCTATCTGATCGAGCCGAATCTTGGCTTGCTCCGGGCGCTTCTGTGCTACACTTCTGGATCACAAAAAGCAGACCTCCAGGAATGGGTTCGTAATGAGCGCGCAGCCAGCAATCCAACCGCAAATCGTCGACAGTTACGACGCCGACAAGATCAAGGTGCTGAAGGGCCTCGACGCCGTTCGCAAGCGCCCGGGCATGTACATCGGCGACACTGACGACGGCTCCGGTTTGCATCACATGGCGTACGAGGTGGTCGACAACGCTATCGACGAAATCATGGCCGGCTATGCGACCACGTGCGAGGTCATTCTCAACGCCGACGGTTCTTGCACCGTCACCGATGATGGCCGCGGCATTCCGACCGGCATGCACACAGGCGAAGGCAAGTCGGCGGCCGAGGTGATCATGACCCAGCTGCACGCCGGCGGTAAATTCAACGAGAAGGGCGAGGACGGCAATCCGTACAAGGTGTCGGGCGGCTTGCACGGCGTCGGCGTCACGGTCGTCAATGCGCTGTCAACATGGCTCGACCTCACCGTCTGGCGCGAGGGCAAGGAGCACTTCGTTCGCTTCCAGCATGGCGATGCGGTCGCGCCGCTGAAAGTCGTCGGCCCGGCCAAGCCGAACCAGCGCGGCACCCGCGTTTCGTTCCTGCCGCAGCCCGGAAACCTTCACCAAGGTTGAGTTTGATTACCAGACGCTGGAGCACCGTCTGCGCGAGCTGGCGTTCCTCAATTCCGGCTCCAAGATCGTGCTCGCCGACCAGCGCCATGCCGACGAGAAGCGCGCCGAGATGTTCTATGAAGGTGGACTCGGAGCCTACGTCAGCTATCTCGATCGTTCGCGCAAGGGCCTGCTGCCCGAGCCGATCCAGATTCGCGGCGAGAAGGACAGCATCGGCGTCGAAGTGGCGCTGTGGTGGAACGACGGCTACCACGAGAACACGCTGTGCTTCACCAACAACATTCCGCAGCGCGATGGCGGTACGCATTTGGCCGGCCTGCGCGGCGCGCTGACCCGCGTCATCAATCGTTATTACGAGGAAAGCGGCATCTCCAAGCGCGAGAAGATCGCGCTGACCGGCGACGACGCGCGCGAAGGCTTGACGTGTGTGCTGTCGGTCAAGGTGCCTGATCCGAAGTTCTCCAGCCAGACGAAGGACAAGCTCGTATCATCCGAGGTCAAGTCGGCGGTTGAGAGTTCGGCTGGTGAGCAGCTCTCCGCCTGGTTCGAGGAGCACCCGCGCGAGGCCAAGGAAATCATGGCCAAGATCGTGCAGGCAGCGCAGGCGCGCGAAGCCGCCGACAAGGCCCGCAAGATCAAGCGCAAGGGTGCGCTCGACGGCTTGAGCCTGCCCAACGGGCTCGCCGAGTGCCAGGACCGAAATCCGGCCAACACCGAAATGTTCATCGTCGAGGGTGACTCGGCAGGCGGTTCGGCCAAGCAGGGCCGCAAGCGAGAATATCAGGCGGTGCTGCCGATCCGTGGCAAGATCCTCAACGTCGAGCGGGCGCGCACCGACAAGATGCTGTCGTCCGAGCAGGTGACCAACATCATCGGCGCGCTCGGCACCGGCATCGGGAAGGACGAGAAGGTTGGCTTCAACATCGAGAAGTTGCGCTACCACAAGATCATCATCATGACCGACGCCGACGTCGACGGCGCACACATTCGCACGTTGTTGCTGACGTTCTTCTATCGGCAAATGCCGGAGTTGGTGGAAAAGGGGCACCTCTATATCGCCCAGCCGCCGCTCTACAAAGTTTCGAAGGGCAAATCGGAGCGCTATCTCAAGGACCAAACGGCGCTCGATGATTACCTGATCGATGTCGGTCTCGAAGACGCGGTGCTGACCGTCAACGACGGTGAAGTGCGGACCGGTCGCGATTTGCGCGACATCGTCAATCAGGCGCGTACCGTGCAACGCATCCTCGATGGGCTGCACACACGCTACGCCCGCTTCGTGGTCGAGCAGGCGGCGATCGGCGGCGCCCTCGACGCCAAACTGCTCGGCAATCGTGCCGAGGCCGAGAAGCGCGCCCATGAAGTGGCTAAGCGCCTCGACACCGTGTCGGAAGAGACTGAACGCGGTTGGACCGGCAAGCTTGCCGACAACGAAGGTATCGTGTTCGTGCGCGAAAAGCGCGGCGTTCGCGAGGCGCATACGCTCGATCGCGCATTCCTGGCCTCGCTCGACGCCCGCAAGCTGCACGACCGGCATGCGCACTTGGAAGAGGTCTATTCGACCGTCGGAGCCTTGAAGCGCAAGGACGTCAATGTGCCGATCTACGGGCCGCTATCGCTGCTGAAGGCGGTTTTCGATACCGGTCGCAAGGGCTTGTCGCTACAGCGCTACAAAGGCCTCGGCGAAATGAATCCGGAACAGCTATGGGAAACGACGCTCGACCGCGACGTGCGCACGCTGTTGCAGGTCAAGGTCGGTGACCTCAGCGAAGCTGACGAGATCTTCTCCAAGCTGATGGGGGACGTCGTTGAGCCCCGCCGCGAATTCATCCAGGCCAACGCCCTGTCGGCCAACGTGGACGTTTAATCAGTGGGGCGTTGGCGATTCCCCTGCAGGGGGTTGCCGCCGTACGCGGACCACACGAATGAGACAAGTGTCGGGAATTCATGGCATGAACGTACTCCTTCTCGGCTCCGGTGGTCGCGAACATGCGCTGGCGTGGGCGATCGCCAAGAGCCCTTCTCTGACGCGGCTGTGGTGCGCGCCGGGCAACGCCGGCATTGCCCACGTTGCTCACTGCGTTGCCCTCGACCTGACTGATCACGGGGCGGTGGTGGCATTCTGCCGCGAGCACGCCATCGACTTCGTGGTGGTCGGGCCGGAAGGACCGCTGGTCGCCGGCATCGTCGACGACTTGAACGCCGCCGGCTTCAAGGCGTTCGGACCGAGCATGGCGGCCGCCCGCTTGGAGGGCTCGAAGGGCTTCACCAAGGACTTCTGCGCCGAGTTCAATATTCCCACTGCCGCCTACGGTCGCTTCAAGGATGCCGACAGCGCCAAGGCCTACCTTGTCGGGCAGAGGGTGCCGATCGTCGTCAAGGCGGACGGTCTGGCTGCTGGCAAAGGCGTAGTCATTGCCACGTCGAACAAAGAGGCGAATGCCGCGATCGACGCCTGTTTTGCTGGTGCGTTCGGTGCTGCCGGCGCCGAGGTGGTGATCGAGGAATTTATGGACGGTGAGGAAGCGAGCTTCTTCGCGCTATGCGACGGCAGCCACGCCCTCGCGCTCGCCACCGCCCAGGACCACAAGCGCGTCGGCGATGGTGATGTCGGTCCCAACACTGGCGGCATGGGGGCCTACTCGCCCGCCCCTGTGATGACCCCGGCACTCAATGCCCGCGTCATGGACGAAATCATTCTGCCGACCGTCGCCGGCATGACGAAGCGTGGCTGTCCGTTCAAAGGCGTGCTTTATGCCGGCCTGATGATCACGGCCGAAGGGCCGAAGCTGATCGAGTACAACGCCCGTTTCGGCGATCCCGAAACGCAGGTGCTGATCCCGCGCCTGAAATCCGATCTGCTGGCAGCGCTGCTCGCGACCGCCGAAGGCCAGCTATCGATGGTCGACCTTGCATGGCTCGACGAGGTAGCGCTGACCGTCGTGATGGCCGCCAAGGGGTACCCTGAAAAACCGAAGAAGGGCAGCGAGATCAAAGGGCTCGAAGTGGCGTCGGCGAGCGAGGGCGTTACCATCTTCCATGCCGGCACCAAGGCTTACCACGGCCAGATCCAGGCTGACGGTGGTCGCGTGCTCAATGTCACCGCGGTCGGCCGCACGGTTGCCGAGGCGCAGGGACGCGCCTACGTTGCCATCGACAACATCGATTGGCCGGGCGGGTTTTGCCGTCGCGACATCGGCTGGCGCGCGATCGCTCGGGAGACGCACAAAAAATGACGACGTTGCCCGACCTCTACCCCGGCTTCGAAACGCGCCGCATCAAGACCAAGGGCGCCGAAATCCATTGCCGGATCGCAGGTTCGGGGCAGCCTTTGGTGCTGCTGCACGGTTATCCGCAGACGCATGTGTGCTGGCACAAAATTGCGCCCGAGTTGGCCAAGCATGTGACGCTTATTATTGCCGATTTGCGCGGCTATGGCGCGAGTTCCTGTCCGCCGAGCGCGCTTGCAGGCGATCCCGATCACGAGGTCTACTCCAAGCGGGCCATGGCCCGTGACGTGAGGGAAGTCATGGCGGCGCTGGGTCATGACCGCTTCATGGTTGCCGGCCACGATCGCGGCGCCCGGGTCGCCTATCGCCTCGCGCTCGATTTCCCTTCAGCCGTGTCACGGCTGATCCCGATCGACATTCTGCCAACCGTCGAGGTCTGGGACGCTCTGCGCTGGCCGAGTGCGATTGGCTCCTATCACTGGTCGTTTCTAGCCCAGCCAGCGCCGCTGCCCGAGACGCTGATCGCGGCGGACCCGGCATATTATGTCAGCCACACTTTGGCGGGATGGACGGCCAGCAAGACATTGGATGCTTTTTCACCCGAAGCACTGCGGCACTATCGGGCCGCGCTGATGACGCCCGAACGCATTCATGCCGTGTGTGAGGACTATCGCGCCGGCGCCACCTATGACCGGCTCGCCGATGCGGAATCCGTCACCAACGGCCAAAAGATCAAGTGCCCGACGATGATTCTGTGGGGTTCCGACTATATCGGCAAGGGGGCGTCGAACCCCTTGGAAGTCTGGCGACGCTGGGCGCCCGGCGTCATCGGCACGGAGATCAAGTCCGGCCACTTTCTGGCCGAGGAAAACCCCGACGATACACTTCGTGCATTGGTCTCCTTCCTGACTGCTCCCTGAACCTCATGCGTAAGGCACTCGTCACCACAAGAGAGCATCTGCCGGTCCGGCAGCCAACCATCGCGCTGGCGCTCGGTGGTGGTGGCGCGCGCGGCCTTGCCCACATCCTGGTGCTTGAGGTGTTCGACGAGCTCGGCATCAAGCCGAAGGTGATCGCCGGCACGTCGATCGGTGCGTTGTTCGGTGCCGCCTATGCTTCGGGGCTATCGGCCAAGCACATTCGCGCGCTGACCGAGGAAACGCTCGCCGGCCGCATCGACATCGTGCGGCAGCTATTCTCGGCGCGATCCGATCCGGTGCAGAAATTCCTCAACCTGTTTCCGCTGCGCACGTCGCTGTTGAAGGCGGAATCCGTCATCGACCTGATTTTTCCAAGCCAGGTGGCGAAGGATTTCAAGTCGCTCGCCATTCCGCTGCGCGTGGTCGCGACCGACCTCGGATCGCGTAGTGCCGTCGTCATGACGGAAGGTCCGTTGCGGCAGGCGGTGGCGGCTAGCATCGCCATTCCCGTGCTCTTCCAGCCGGTGATCATGGGTGGACGGACGCTGGTCGATGGCGGCTTGGTCAATCCGCTGCCGTTCGATCTCGTCACCAAGGACGCGGATATCTGTGTTGCAATCGATGTCAGCGGTACCGCGTCGGAGCTTGATCTCGGCGTGCAGCCGTCGGCGCTGGTGGTCGCGGCGCAGTCGCTGCAGATCCTGGAAAAGAGCATCACCCGCGAAAAGCTGCAGCACATCCGGCCGGACATCTATATCGACGTCGAGGTCGACAAGTTCCATGCGCTGGAATTCCATCGCGCCAGGGAAATCATCGAGGCGGCCACGCCGATCAAGGACCGGTTGAAGCGCCAGCTCGACCGCGTGCTCGGTGCGCAGACGCTGCCGGTCGCGGAGCCGAAGCGGCCGACGGATCACAAGGGCAAGCGGACATGAGCGATACGCCGCGCAAGGCAACGGGGGTCGGGCTCGCGCTCGGTGGCGGCTCGGCGCGAGGCCTCGCACACATCCTCATGCTCGAAGTGTTCGACGAACTCGGCGTGAAGCCAGTGGCAATCGCCGGCACATCGATAGGCTCGATTATCGGCGGCATGTACGCGGCCGGCATGTCGGCGGCCGAGATCCGCAGTTTCGCCGAGGAATTGTTGTCGAGCCGCTCGGAAGTTTTTTTGCGGCTCGCCAAGTCATACGGCGGACTTTCTTCGCTGTGGAGCTTCAAGCGCCCGTCGGTGGTCGATGGCGTAACCTTGTTCGAGCTGTTGATGCCACAGCAACTGCGCTGCGATTTCTCCAGCCTGAGAATTCCGTTCGCGGCCGTGGCGGTCGACTACTACGCGATGGATCAGGTGGTGATCGAGCACGGACCGGTGATCCCGGCGATCGCCGCCAGCAGCGCGTTGCCGACGATCCTGAAGCCGGTCACCATCGGCGGGCGCATCCTGGTCGATGGTGGTTACGCCAATCCTACGCCGTGGGACGTGGTGCAGTCGCGCGATGACGTCGGCGTGACGGTCGCAGTCGATGTCACCGGCCAGACTGATCTAGGGGCGCCGGATGCGTTGCCGAGCACGCTCGACGCATGGGTCGGATGCACCCAGGTTCTGTTCCGCTCGGTGACGCGCGAAAAGCTCAAGCAGCGGGCGCCGGACATATTCATTCGTCCCTCGGTCGGCACCTTCGGCACCATGGACTTCACCCGCATCCACGATATCTTTGCCGCCGCCGCGCCGGCCAAGGACGACTTGAAGCGCGCGCTCGAACGGGTGCTCGCCGACGCGCCTGCCGGCCAGATATAGGGTCTTCCCGGCTGATCTGGAACCATACTCGCGGATGAACCCACCCACGAACGTCATTCCCGCGAAGGCGGGAACCCAGACAAATATCCGCGAACTTTTGTTTGCGGATGCAGTAATTTCTTGCCGATTGCGGGGCCGTGCAGCAATCACCGCCTCGCCTGAAGCTTGACTGGGTCCCCGCCTTCGCGGGGATGACGTGGGTGGGGAGGCTGGCGAGCGCGCCAATGAAACGACCGTTCATTCACAACTAAAAATGCACTAGGAACTTCTCCCCGCATGCTGGCCATCATCAATATCGTTGCCCCGGTGTTCGGCATCATGGGGCTGGGGTTCCTGGCCGCGCGCTGGCGCTACCTATCCGACGGCGCCGCCAAGGTGATCGCCGAGTTCGCCTTCAAGGTGGCGATGCCGGCGCTGCTGTTCCGCGCCATGCTGGCGATTGGTCCCCTGCCGGGCTCGCCGTGGCGACTGATCGCGACCTATCTTGCGGCGGTTGCTATCCTCTGGACGCTGACGACGCTCGCCACGCGTTTCGTGTTGCGCCGGCCGGCGATTGATGCGCCATCGATTTTCATGGGTGTTTGCTTCGGCAATACCGTGATGCTGGGTGTGCCGCTCGCGGTAACGGCGTTCGGGCAAGAAGCGGCGGCGCCGATCGCGCTGCTGATCTCGGTCGACACGCCACTGCTGTGGATCATCGCCACCATGCATATCGAAGCCGTGCGTAGGTCCGAGAGCGCCGGCGCCGTGTCGCCACTGGCGGCATTGCGCGGGGTTGTCGTCGATTTGGCGCGCAATCCTATCGTGCTGCCTTTGATCATCGGCTCGCTGTGGCGGTTGACCGACCTCGGCATTCCGAAGCTCGCCGATCGACTGCTCGAAATTATCGGTGGCGCGGCGGTGCCTTCGGCGCTGTTCGCGCTCGGCATGTCGCTTGCCGCATATGAAATAAAAGGCCAAATGCGAACGTTGTCGTTGATTGTGCTGCTGAAGCTCGCGTTGTTTCCGATTGTTGCCTACGTACTTTCGGTGTGGGTGTTCGAGTTGCCGCCGTTGTGGACTGCCATCATGATCCTCTTCGCGGCAATGCCGGTCGGTGCCAATGCATTCCTATTCGCAACTCGCTACGAACGGGCGGTGCATTCGGTGTCGGCAGCGATCGCGGTGTCGACGGCGATTGCGGTGGTCACGACCGGGGTGGTCCTGTACTTCCTCCGTGCGATGGTCGGGTAGGGTTCGAGGGCCGCAATGTCGAGCGTGATTACAGTCGTGCTGCCGGTGTTCGCGCTGATTGCAATCGGCTGGACTGCCGGTCGCTACAAGTATTTTGCCGGCGACGCAGTGAAGTCGATCAACGACTATACCTTCTATTTGGCGGTGCCTGCATTCCTGTTCCGCACCATGGCCAAGGTCGAGTTGACGGAAGTGCCAGTTAATATGTGGCTGGCATTCTTTGGTGCCGCCGCGACCACATGGATCATTGCCACCGTTCTGGTCGCGCGACTGCTCGGCCGGCCCGCGGTCGATGCACCGTCGATCGCGATGAGTTCGTGCTTCGGCAACGTTGTGATGCTCGGCATCCCGATCTCGGTCGCAGCATTTGGCGAGGCGGCCGGCGGGCCTGCGGCGATGCTGGTTTCGCTGCACACGCCGATGCTATTCCTGGTCGGCACTCTGCATCAGACAATGGTCGCCGAGAACGGCAAACGAACGCTCGCCGGCATCTGTCGCGAACTTGGCGCCGAACTGGTTCGCAATCCCATCATCCTGGCGATCATCGCCGGCACGCTGTGGCGCTTTACCGGCCTCGGACTGCATCCGGCGATCGACCGGGTATTGCTGTTGCTCGGGCAGTCGAGCGTCGCGACCGCGCTGGTTGGCCTGGGTTTGAGCCTCGTCAATTTCGAGATCAAGGGGCAGGTGCCGACGCTGTCCACGATCCTGGCACTGAAGCTTGTCGTCATGCCTAGTTTGGCATGGATGCTCGCGATCCACGTTCTCGGGTTGGCGCCAGTGGCGGCGGCGGTGGTGGTTCTGTTCGCGGCGATGCCGACCGGAGCCAACGCCTACGTGTTCGCCGGGCGCGATGGGCGCGGCGCAAATTCGGCCTCGGGTGCGGTGGCGCTCGGCACCGCGCTCGCGGTTGTCACGGCATCGATCATCGTGTCGGCGTTGGGAATTCGCTAGGCGGCCAGCGCTGCTGGCATATGCGCGGCGGTGGTCGCCGGTCGGGATTTCTGCACTAGCGGCGACGTGACCGTGGTCGCCATGACTTGCTTGAGATCGCCGAGAAGTACGTGCAACGCGTAGTCAGCGGCTTCGAGTTGCCGCGTGGCATTGGCATGGTGGGCTGCCATGTCGGTTGCACGATTGAGCGACAACTCGACCACGCTCGCCGCGCGTGACCAATGATCCTGGAATGACATCGGCGCCGGAAATGCCGGACGGCAATTCGGCCCCTCGGTCCGCAACCAGGTTACGCCGCCCATGAGCATGCGGCTCGCGGCATAGGCTGCCATGGCGAGCGCGAACAAGAGGGCGAGGACGAATAGCGTTTCCATGTGTTTCGCCGAAAGTGGTGGGTGGAATGCGCCGGCAGGTATTCGCGGATCAGGTGCTTCGAATAAAGGTGCACTTATTCGCGGTTATCCACAAGATGGTGCGTGTTTGAAATTATGCCGCGAAAGCGAATTTGCCGACAACTGGTAACAATCGTGCAATCAAAAACCTTGCGAAGTGGTTAATTCGTTGGTTTCCGATAAAACTCAAGCCAGTGATTGGAATTCAGCGCAATTGCCCGACCCGTTCGACGTGCCGCGCTGTGACTGCTTTCGGCAACGGCAGGCGCGGCGTCAGTTTTGGTTCGCGCTGATTGTCACCTACCATGCGCCCGGATGGAACAAGGAGTTGCGGTGCGCCAGTAAATCGATAATGCCCGGTGATGCGATCGACGAACAGTGCGTCCTCAATCTGTGGGCCCCAACCTCGGTTGTGCACGATCATCGGCCGGCCTGATGGAGCAATGACATCCGACACGATTGCTATATGGGCGCGCGACACCCGGCTGTAGGGACGATAATAGGTTACGATATCGCCTGGTTTATAATCCTCCCCGAATATCGAGGGAGCAATAGATTCGCCATACTTGGTGAAAAACGCGCGCAGGGTGTCGGTGCGGCGATGATCGATATTCGGGTCGCCACGGCCGACGCGGGCGCGCTGCACAAGATCCTGTAGATCAACGCCGAGGGCGCGATAGGCGCGAATAACGAGATCAGAGCAGGCGCCGTACAGCGACGGCACGTCACCCATGGGATAGGCAATGCGCTTATAGATGGCGCTGTAGATAACGAAATCGTTAGTTTGCGCTTGGGCAGCTTGGGCGAGCTTGCCGCCGAATTCGGATGGTTCCGGCGGGGAGGATAAGGCAACGCGCTTGGGTGTCGGCAGGCAGGCAAGCGTTTCGGGCGACACCGGGATGGCTGCAGGCGCCGGTATATTCGGTGCCGTCAAGGGCAGTGTCACTGGCGGTGTCGGCACGATCAACGCGGTGAGCTGTGTCGGTGGAACCAATGGCACGATAATAGGCAGCGGCGGCACGACGACAACGGCAAGTTCGGCCGGTGGTACAAGTGCAACGTCTATCGGTAGTTTCGGCACGATCAACGCCACCGGTATCAACGGTGCCTGATTTGGCAGCGCCAGTGGTGTCGTCAGGACGATGCGCTCGGGGGCGCGCAGGGCGGCGGGGACGCTAGCCGGCATTGATATCGGCGCTAGTGCTATCGACCCGACCGGTGTCGCCGGCTCGATTTTCTCTTTGCTCGGGCGCGCGACTTCGATCAGTCGGCCCATCGGCTTCAGGGTCTGGCTCAAGCCGAGCGCCATGGCGACGATCAGGAACGGCAACAGCAGCAAGGCGAGCGCGCGCCGCTCGTCGGACGCGTACGCCGGCGTGAGGGCGACGGCGCGTGGCGGCGCGGATCTGGCGTTTGTGAGCCGTGCATTCGCCGGCATCGGCGCGTGACGGCCGCCACCAGTCCGCGCGGACATGGCCAAGCTGTCGGACTGCCGGGAATGCGGCACCTTCTGCGTCCTTGGCTTAGCCTTCCCGCGCTTCTTCACTCGAATCAGCCCTCAGCGAAGCGGTACGATATGTTCGCACGTTAGTTTATGCCGCGAAGCGGCTGATGAACAAGGTGTTTTCATCAGTCTACATTTGAGAATCTGAATTTACTCTGAAAGCGAGAACAGTCGGCGGATCTCCTGCGGTGTCGTCCCCTGTGCCCGCAGGCTGGCGAGGCTGACGTCGCCAGCGCTCTTGGCCAGTTTGCGGCCTTGCCGGTCGGTCAGCAGGCGATGGTGGTGGTAGAGTGGCTGCGGCAACTTGAGCAGGACCTGCAGCAGAACGTGTATATCGGTCGAGGCCACTAGATCGAGGCCACGCGTGACATGCGTCACGCCTTGGCGGGCATCGTCGACGACGCAGGCGAGATGGTAGCTCGCGGGGGTGTCCTTGCGCACGATCACCGCGTCGCCCCAGCGAGCAGGGTCGACTGCGACCTCGGTCGTGCGCCAATTGGCGTCGAATGCGGTAAAGTTCAGCACCGCGCCGCCGGTCATCCGTTGCGCTTGGTGGATCGCTTTGGCCATGTCGATGCGCAATGCATTGGGCTCGCCCCGCGCTTGCCTTGCTTCGACTTCCGTCGGCGCCAGTGACCGATGCAGTCCTGGATAAATCGGCGCGCCGTCGGGATCGAGCTTGTGCCCGGGCGACAGCGCGGCGGCGATCTCGGTTCGCGTGGCGAAGCACGGGTAGAGGAGGCCCATCGACTGCAACCGGTCGGCGGCGGCGCGGTAGACCGCGAAATGCTCGGACTGGCGCAGTACCGGCTCCTGCCAGGTCAGTCCGAGCCAGCGCAGATCTTCGTAGATGGCGGTGATCAGTTCCGGCTTGCTGCGTGCGGTATCGATATCCTCGATACGCACCAGGAAACGTCCGCCGGCCTGGCGCGCCATCTCGAAACCGATTGTCGCCGACAGCGCATGGCCCAAATGCAGGCGGCCGTTCGGGCTCGGTGCGAATCGAAACGTCGGCATCACTGGCCGGGGCGTCACTGGCTTGGCTGTGCGCAGTCACCGCTCTCGCCGCGACCGGGCTTGTAGCTGCGGTGGATCGCTTCAACGATGGCGTCGTACTTGCGCCGCTGGCTGGCCGGGTAGTTCGCCTGCCAGCCATAGATGTAGCGACCCTGGCAAACGAAGGTGATGCGCTCGTAGAAGATGGTGTCGCCCTTCTGGCCCGACAGCACGAACCAAGTGCCTTTCACCGGCGTGTAGTCGAACTTGGCGTCGGCGTAGCTCTCCCGCATCACGAATTCCTTGTAGGATTCGATCGTCTCGGCGGATTCGTTCTGCGTCGCGGTGGCGAGCAGCCGGGCGCCATCGGCCGTGGTCCACACGGCGCCGCTGTCGCTGTTGGGCGTTGCCTTCGGCGTGAACAGGCCGTCGGGATAACTCAGCCGAAAGCCGAAGCGCTCGTTCTTGTAGGTCGCCCAACCCTGGGTTTCGGCCACCTCGGCTGCGGTCGAAACGGCGGTGCCTGCCATAAGCAAGGCGGCGGCAAGCAGTATCAGTGATTTGGCGGTTCGCTTGGGCATGGACGCACCCGGTCACACATTGCGGATGTCGTTATAGATAGCGAATGCGCGGCGAATTTCATCTACTGCCGCGAGCATAAGTCGTGAAATACATATCGTGTGACGTGAAGAGGTATCGAGGTCATGCCGCCGCGCCGGAAGCCCGCCCGCCCGACTGATCATAACCGAGGATGATGTACGCGTGGGGCTCAAGGTTCTTCGCCGCAAGTGCTGCCATATCCGCGCCATGCACGATCTGGCCGGCGATCCGCCGCTGCGGCGGCGCGAGCCGGGTTTCGAGGGGTTGGCCCGCATCATCATTTCGCAGCAGGTATCGGTGGCGAGTGCCAATGCCATCTGGACCCGCTTCGCGCGGGCGGTCGACCCGATGGAGGCGGTCGTCGTGCTGGCCAAGACCGACGACGAGTTGCGTTTAGCAGGTCTGTCGCGACCAAAGGTGCGCACGCTCAGGGCGATCTCCACCGCCGTCGTGCATGACGGCTTGCGCTTCGATCAGTTCGATGAAGTTGCCGAGGCGGCGGTGCACGAGGCGTTGACGCGCGTATCGGGCATCGGGCCGTGGACCGCCGACATCTTCCTGCTGTTCTGCCTCGGCCGCGCCGATGCCTTCGCGGCTGGTGATCTGGCGCTGCAGGAGGCGGCGCGAATGGTGATGGGGTTAGAATCACGCCCGAACGCGCTCGAACTGCTCGAAATCGCCGAGCGTTGGCGCCCCTGGCGCGGCATTGCCGCCCGGATGTTGTGGACTTACTACAAGGCGGTGAAGGAGAGAGAGGGGGTAACCGGCTGATGTAGCGCTGAAATCTCGTGGTGTGGCGGAAAACCTCAGGGTGCTTCACAGAACGGACACAGGCGGCTAGTATCAGTCGCATTGGGTCGGGATGTGCGAGACCGATCCGTTGGGAAACCGACGGGGTTCTTGCACGTGAATGTTCACGCCACGATACCTGATCAATGTCCGGCGCTGGTGCTCAACGCCGACTTCCGGCCGCTCAGTTACTATCCGCTGTCGCTGTGGTGCTGGCAGGATACGGTGAAGGCCGTGTTCCTCGACCGGGTCAATATCGTCTCCGAATATGATCGATGCGTCCGCAGCACCTCGTTCGAGATGCGGCTGCCGAGCGTCGTGTCGCTGAAAACCTACGTGAAGCCGGCGCTGTATCCGGCATTCACTCGGTTCAATGTGTTCCTGCGCGATCGATTCGTTTGCCAATACTGCGGCTGCAAGCATGATCTGACGTTCGATCATCTGATCCCGCGCGCGCGCGGCGGCATGACGCGGTGGGACAATGTCACCACCGCCTGCTCGCCGTGCAATCTGCGCAAGGGCAGCGATATGCCGGAAAAGGCCGGCATGCGGCCGATGCAACATCCCTACCGGCCGACGGTGTTCGAACTGCACCGCAACGGCCGCCTATTCCCTCCCAACTACCTGCACGAAAGCTGGATGGACTATCTCTACTGGGATACCGAACTGGATCCGTAGGGAGTGGCACCAACAAAAAATTCCCCCGATGCGGTCGCACCGGGGGATGAAGTCGTTGGGGTCTAGAGAGAGGGTACGCGGGTACTGACGGGGCAACTCGTGTTTCGAATTTGGCCTCACGCCGCCTTGCGCATGGCGCGGGGCGTGGCGGCGCACAACTGCTGCGCGATCAGGTCGACCGCCTTGCTCCAATCGACCGTATCGGAGGCGCCGAGGCCGAACGCGGCCAGCGCATCGGCCGGGCTGCCGCCATCGCGGAAGATGCGCGCGCACGATTGGCGCGACAGGCCCTGGGCTTGATTCCACTGCACGGGATTGAGATGGTTCTGGAGCATGGGGTGCCTCGACTGGTTGGAAGACCACGACAAGAAGCAGCATCGAACGCTGACTGACGGGGTACGCGGGGGTTACGGACAAACTCGACGCAACGAACGCGACTGAAACGCTACCAACGCAACTCGAACGACTGAACTCATAGGTACCAAACGCGGCACGCAACAAACGGTTCACGAAGGCGGCAGACGCATCCAGTGCTGCAACATCACGACGCGGAACCATGAACAGTGATGTCTTGCTGGACTACAGGTCCGTAACACTCGACACGTCTGCCTGCTGGTTGGCACGCGCCCGAATTGCTAGGCGGCGCGCTGCCGAATTCCATGGGGTCGTTCTTCATCAGATATTCGCTCTTCAGGCTGCCTTCGTCTTTTGCCGGGCGGCAGGGGAGTCCACCAGCTTCGGACGACGGCGATCGAGATCGGCCAGGATCGCAAATGCAACGCCACCCAACGAACGCCACTCGGCACCATCATCGGAAGCGACTGCCGGCAGCGGGCCGGACGCAACAGGCGACACAACGGACTTGAACGGAAGGACTGACGCGACGGAACGGAAGCTCGATGACATGGGACTCATTCCTCGACGGGAAACACTGACGCGACGAACGTGAAGTTTAAGCAACTAGGGGGGACGCTACGGGTACGCGACACAACGCGACGGGTATGCAACTGACGGCACTCAACTGAGCGGTACGCAACAGGGACGCTACTCGGTACTCAACTGGGCAACTCAACCAGCACGCTACCAACGCAACGAGACTGAACTCAATGCAACACGACGGTACGCAAAGGCGGCGAACTCAACGCAACGAAACTGGAACCCGAGGGCTTGGCGAGCCGCTCCAACGTACGCTTCAACTTCACCGTGGCAGCGGCTCGCCTGCATTCATGGAGAGTGTTCTTGAGAACATCCCTCGGCGACGCAGACGCAACAAATTGGGACGCAACGGTACGCAACTGACGCTTTACGGACGCAACGGGTACGCAACGCTTTACTGAAGGGGCACCGGAGGAGACGCTTCCGACAAGGGCCGTGTTGGCCGGGGCAAAATCTGGGACCTGTACTCGTGCAGTACGCGACACTGTTACGCCACTCGATCTGCCGGTCTTCGTTTCACCCGTTCGCCCTGTGTTCCGCGAACAAGGGAGAATTAATACCTGGACGGTGGCGGGATTGAGACAGTGGTGGGGAGAAACTTCGGTCGTTACATAAATGTGCTTGCAGAATTGGCCAAAATTTGATCTAGCGCCCGGGAATAAGTTTCAACTTCTTGAAAAGACTAGTTTTTTTCCGCTGTGGAAAACGCAGCCTGTAGCGCGCCGATGCATAGCGCGATGGAGAGAAACACATTCCACCCGGGGAATGAGAGGCCTAGGAACCTGCCGGCGGCCTCGTCGCAGCGGATAACTTTGACGGTCTGCAGGCGCGACAACAGATTTCCGCCAGCGGCCGGACCAGGGGCGCCAGCGGCGCAAGTATCCGGTCCCGGCCAGAACTTCCATTCGGCACCGGCGTGATAGACGCCGAGACCACCATTGGCGAGGAACGCCAGTGCCACCAGGAAGAACAGCAACGCCGCTTCTTTCCTGCGCCCGGCGCCGAACAGCACGAGCCCCGCGAACAGCACGGGAATGCCGGCGTAATAGGCATAGCGTTGCTGCAGGCACAGAGGGCAGGGCTGCATTCCGCCGATGTACTGGAAGCCGAGTGCGGTGACGATGCCGGCGAGTGCCGCGAACAGGGTCATTGCTGCCCAGCGATAGGCCGGATGCTTGTGCGCAAGTGATGCGGTGGCGAGGATCATGGCACGCGGGTACTCTCGGATAGGTCGCGGCCCGCTTCTTACACCAGGTATTTGACGGCGACGAATCCGCCGACCAGTAAAACGACGCCAACCGTCGTGACCAGTGTCAGCCGGCGCTCGATGAAATCGCGAATCGGCTCGCCGAACCAATAGAGCAGGCCGGCCACCAGAAAGAACCGCATGGCGCGGGCGATTACGCTCGCGCCCATGAATGCGAGCAGATTCATGTGCGCGGCGCCGGCGGTGATGGTCAGCAGCTTGTAGGGGATCGGCGTCATGCCCTTGATGATCAGGATCGGCACGCCCCATTCGCGGAACCAAGCGGTTGCCGTCTCGAACTTGGCCCCGAGGCCATAGAAATTGATCACCGGCATGCCGATGCTCTCGAGCAGGAAATAGCCGATCGCGTAGCCGAAAGCGCCGCCGATCACCGAGGCGACTGTCGCCAGCGCCGCATAGCGCCAGGCTTTGGCGCGATCCTTCAGGATCATCGGCACCAGCATCACGTCGGGCGGGATCGGAAAGAACGAGCTTTCGGCGAACGACACCCAGAACAAGGCAGTTGGCGCGCGGCTGTCGCCGGCAAGGCCCATCATCCAGTCGTAGAGGCGTTTGATCATGGGGCCGGGAGTTAAGCGGGGTTGCATGGATTGTCTACTTCTCGATGGTTAAAGCTTTTCATTAGGTCTGCCCTGTTGCCCGAAGGATGGCTGCGCACGAGACCAACGGATATAACCCTACCCAGCGACTTCCACACACGCGGGCGGGGCACCTTGAGCATCGGCGATATGACAACACGCGGTTTCGAGCGAACCGGCACCTGGGTGTTCGACCTGGACAACACGCTTTATCCGGCCGAGTGCGACCTGTTCGCGCAAGTCGACAGGCGCATGGGCGAGTACGTCGCCAAGTTCCTCGGCGTGCCTTACGTCTACGCGCGCCATCTGCAGAAGAGCTATTATCGCCAGTTCGGCACTACGCTGTCCGGCCTGATGAAGGTCCATCGCATGGAGCCGAAGCCCTTCCTCGACTACGTGCACGATATCGACCTCGCGCCGGTAAAGGAAAGCCCGGCGCTTGCCGCCGCCATCGATAAGCTGCCGGGTCGAAAGCTGATCTTCACCAACGGTTCGGTGCGCCATGCCGAACGGGTCGCCAGCAAGCTCGGCGTCCTGCACCTGTTCGACGGCATTCACGACATCGTCGCCTGCGATTATGTGCCGAAGCCGCACGCGTCGGCTTATGACGGCTTCGTCAAGGCGCATGGCTTCGAGCCGACGTCGGCAGCGATGTTCGAGGACATGCCACATAACCTCGAAGAACCACACGTGCTTGGAATGACGACGGTGCTCGTGCATTCGAGCTATATGGATCATCCGATCCAGCAGAAAATCAAAAGCTGGACCGCACCGCCCGCGCACGTCCATCATATGACCGAGGATCTGCTCGGATTCCTCGACGACCTCAATTCCCGCCTCGCCCAACCCACTTCGAAGTGATCCTCCGCCCATGCTGACATTGCTCTGGATTCCGGCGACCGTTGTCGCCTCTGCGGCGCAGACTGCGCGCAACGCCATGCAGCGGCATCTGACGGGGCCGCTCGGCACTGTCGGCGCGACGCAGGTACGCTTTCTCTACGGACTACCGTTCGGGCTGTTGTTCCTGGCGGCGGTGCTGCTGGTCACGGGCGCCGCCGTGCCGGCAATGACGACGCGCTCGATCGCTTTCACGGTTATCGGTGCGGTCAGCCAGATCCTGGCCACCGGGCTGATGCTCGCCGCCATGCAAGATCGCAGTTTCGCGGTAACGACGGCCTATACGAAGACCGAACCGGTGCAGGTCGCTCTGTTCGGGCTGGCGGTGCTTGGTGATCCGATGACGCCGCTGGGCGCGCTCGGTTGCCTCGTCGCGACGGTGGGGGTCGGCTTGATGTCCTGGAAGCCCGGTTCCGCATCGCAGCCCGGCAGTTGGCGCTCAGCCGTGCTTGGCATCGTCGCCGGCTCGTTCTTTGCTGTCTCGGCGATCGGTTTTCGCGGCGGCATCGTCAATCTGGTCGACGGTTCGTTCCTGGTGCGGGCGACCACGACGCTGGTGCTTGGATTGACCATTCAGACGGCGCTGATCATTGCGTGGATGCTGTTGTTTGACCGACCGCTGCTGATGAAGATTTTCGGCGCCTGGCGGCAGTCGATCTTCGCCGGCTTCATGGGGGCATTCGCTTCGCAGTGCTGGTTTATCGCATTCGCGCTGACCAACGCCGCCAACGTGCGAACCTTGGCGCTGATCGAGGTTCTGTTCGCGCAGGCGATGTCGAAGAAGGTGTTCGCCCAGGATACCAGCATGCGCGAGAAGGCTGGCATGGCACTCATCGTTGCCGGTGTAGCGATTCTGCTGTGGGGCGTGGTCGGCTGAGAGTTACGGCGCGCAATCGACCGGCGGTGTGATCAGATCGAGCAGATCGGTGAACCGTGCGCCGGGCGAGCCGAGCGCGAGCACAGTTTCCTCGATCCGGCGCGTCCGCGTCTCGCCCAGCACCGGTGTGGCGAAGGCCCGGTATTTGGCGACGACCTGCGCCCTTGTCGGTGCTGGCACCGGACCGCCGGACGCTTCGTGCACGCCGCTGTCGAACCGCTCGCCGGTTTTGAGCGTAATCACAACGCGGCCGAGACGCTGGGCTGGGTAGGCAGCCTCTAGCTTGTCGTCAACGGTGACTTGGGTCGCCTTCACCAAGCCGCCGATCTCGGCGTCGCTGAAACTCGCTTCCAGCACCTCGTCGACCGTTACCCGACCGCGCGCGATGGCGGCGGCCACCGGCCAAGCGAGTGCGTACTGCGCCACCGGTGAAGACGTCGGGATGTCGTTCCACAACTGCGCCGAGTACTTGAAGGTCGAGATTTCCACACGCTCGACGCGGGCCGGCTTGATGTCGTGCCGGGCGCGCAAGGCCAGAGCCGCGTCGATCGGCGCGTGCGCCCACCGGCAGACCGGATAGTTCTTGATGTACTGCTCGGTGGTCAGCCAGCGCTGGCCGAGATCTGCCCACATGCCCGCCGCATCATCGAACTCGACTAGAGCAGCCGGTGCGCCGGTGAAACCCGCTTCAGCCATCAGCGCCGAGGCAATGCCGGTCGGCGCGCCCCAGCTGGTACCATCATGCAGCATGGTCGGATTGGCGATCTCGCGCATCATCTGGCTGCGCGGCGCGTGAAATTCGGCGATGCCGAGCGCATGACGCAACTGGTCGCGCGTCATGCCGCGCAGGCGCGCCGTGATCGCGGCACAGCCGAGGGCGTTCCAGGCACCAGAGGTGTGATAGTCGGCGGTGGTCGCATGCAACGCCGCTGACGCCCGATAGGCGATCTCGTAGCCTAGGATCATGGCGACGATCGCTTCCTGGCCGCTGACGTCGCCACGCGCATCGGCCAGGGCGGCCAATGTCGGAAACAATGCCGCGCCGGCGTGGCCCTTCGATGGTTGCCAGCCATCATGCGCATCGAGATTGTCGAGTTGGGTGGCGAGTGCGAACGCGGCCCCAGGCAGTGACGTGCGACGGCCATCGAACAACAGCCGTGCGTTCGGCGCACCGGGACCGGCCGCCCAGTGCATCACCGCGTGATTGCGGGCGATCAAGCCGGCCTGCATTCGGGTCGCCGCTGCCGCCACGCCGATCAAATCGAGGATCAGCAAGGCGGCAAAATCGGCGACGGCCGGCGGGATGCCGGCAAAGCGTGTTTCAGCCCAGAAGCTTGCCAACCGCTCGAACGCCGGTGCCGGTTGTCGCAATGCCTGCATCGTGGTCATCGGTCGAAAACTCCTGCTCGCACCTTGAAGTTATAACAATTCCCAACTGTTATGCGCGCGATGCGCGACGTTTTGCGCTGGTGATATGGAATTGTTCTAACGCCGTCGTGAAGGCTCGAAGCGACAGCGGAACCGAAATATGAACACCAGTTCCATTGCCTTTCAATCCGGTTCGATCCTGCTTCGGGAAGGGCTTGAGGCGATACTGGTGATCGCGGCGCTATTCGCCATGATGCAGCGACTGGCATTCAAGCTGCCACTGAAACCGGTTTTCATTGCAACTTCAGCGCTGCTCTTCATCATGGGTTTGCGATTTATTGGCCCCGCGATTCAGGAATGCCAGGAACAGGTATCCTTTCCGGTGCATTCGGTGCCCCTGCCGCAGGGGCTGATCGATATTGGCCTCAATCCGAGTTGGGAAGCGATCGGCGCGCAAGCGGCGGCCGGCGCCCTGGCGGTGTTGAGCACCGCCTGGTTGATGCGGTTGCGGGTAGCCGCAACCTGATCGATCGCAACCCGGCGCGCGCGTTCATTAGCACTGAACACGCCACGCCGGCTGAAACCTCATCGATCCGCTCGATCGTGTCAGACCATCTTGGCCAGAATTTTCTTCATTTCATCACCTGTGAAGGCACGGAGTGTTTCCGAGCGCACGTTGCCGCGCGATGCGATGCTGAGCGACAGCGCCGTTGCGGTCTCGTCATCAGGAGCGTCGCAGATCGCGACAATATCGTGTGAGCCGAGTGTCCAGTAGATTTCCTTGACGGTCGCGCCGGCCTTGGCGGCGATCTGCCTGAAGGCTTCGGCGCGCTCAGTCGATTGCTTTACAGTCTTGACACCCTGGTCACTGAAATTGGCAAGCATGATAAAAGTCGCCATTGGAACCTCCTAAGGTTAGCCCCCTTGCTCAAGTCCCCGTCACGCTCATGAACACTCCGTTTTGCCGTGTTCTGTTGTCGGCTATCCTATACCGCGCGCGAATGCCAAGTACCGGATTTGGCTTTCGACGCGGGCTACTCCATCCACGCCATGGACCTTGCGCACGATTTCGGCGATCAGGTTCTCGTCGCTGATCGCGCCTGAAAGCACGACCACCTTGTCCTTGACTCGAACATCGATTCCGACGACGTGCAGATTTGCCGCGAAGTGCCGGTCAAGCATCGACCGAACTCGAACCTCGATCAGCTGGTCCATCAGCTCGGTGCGCGATTGTTCGGTCTCGCGAAACGCTTCGCTTTCGCACAACTGCACAATATGCTCGACGCAATCCTCAGTCGGAATGCGCGCGGTATTGAGCGTGACAGCATAGAGTGAGGCATCCATCCACTCGATGCCGAACATGCGTTGCATGGTGCCGTTATGGGCGGCATCGTTGCGTTCGATCTCACGTTGCGCCGCGGCCGGGTCTGCAATGCCCAGCCGCTTCATCAGTACCCGCATTCGGAACCGCATCGGCGCACAGATGCGCACGTTTACGACGTGGGGCACCGATCGCAGCAAATAGGTTGCACCCCAGCCGCGAATTAGCACGTTGCCCTTGGCAGCAAGCTCCAGGACTTCCTGTGCGGTATAGCGCGACATCTTGTGGCGGTCGATGCGCCAGCGGCTGATCAATGACGCTTCGCCTTCAAGGAAGCGGTGCACCTCGCTCTCGCGCATGCCGGATCGTTCGGCAATGTCGTGCTCCACGAGCTCGTGGTGTACGACCTCGATGCCGAGGCGTTCGGCGAGGCCCGAAGTCACGTCCTTGCCCAGCGTCGCCATTTCACGGGTCATTGCGATCACAGCCATGACAACCTCCTGAATCAGGAAGGATAGCGGCCGATCTTGCGGCAACCGTCGGCCGCTGAATCAAATGCAATGGCAGAGTTGTCGTCGGCTATCCACGTGCCGGACAAGCACCCGCCAACTGCCCTGAGCATCCGCCCGCCGGAGATAGTTGGCAAGGCCTCACATGCTCGGAAATAGCCGTCGCCAAAAGAATTGATCGACGATGTGCGAGCGCGACTGCGCTGCGATATCGATATGCCGCAGCGCGGTAACCCCGTTCGTCGCTTACCGCGTCGGCACCGGCTTTTCGCCGCGATAGTCGTAGAAGCCGCGCTGGGTCTTGCGGCCGAGCCAACCGGCTTCGACGTACTTCACCAGCAGCGGGCAGGGACGATACTTGCTGTCCGCGAGGCCTTCGTAGAGCACCTGCATCACCGACAGGCAGGTGTCGAGCCCGATGAAATCGGCGAGTTCGAGCGGGCCCATCGGGTGGTTGGCGCCGAGCTTCAACGCCTTGTCGATGGCTTCGACCGTGCCAACGCCTTCGTACAATGTGTAGACCGCCTCGTTGATCATCGGCAGCAGAATGCGATTGACGATGAAGGCTGGAAAATCCTCGGAAACAGCGATTGTCTTTCCGAGGCTGCCGACGAACTGCTTGGCGGCGGTGAAGGTGACGTCGTCGGTGGCGATGCCACGGATCAGCTCGACGAGCTGCATCAGCGGCACCGGATTCATGAAGTGCATGCCGAGGAACAACTCGGGTCGGTCGGTCGAGGCCGCGAGACGGGTGATCGAGATCGACGAGGTGTTCGAGGCCAGCATGGCGCCAGGCTTCAGGTGCTTGCAAAGTTCGGCGAAGATCTTGCGCTTGATGCCTTCGTCCTCGACGGCAGCCTCGATCACAAGGTCGCAAGTGCCGAGGTCGGCATAACCGGCTGCATAGTTGATGCGGCCTAGGGCGGCCTTGGCGTCGGCTTCCTTGAGGATGCCTTTCGCCACCTGTCGCGACATGTTCTTTTCGATCGCGGCCAGCCCTTTGTCGACCCGGGCCTTCTCGATGTCGTTCAGCGCGACGGCATAGCCCGACGCCGCGATCACATGGGCGATACCGCTACCCATCTGACCGGCACCGATGATGCCGATGAGCTTGATGCTCGTGCTCTTTTCATCAGTTGGCGCTGGTTTAGTCTTCACGGCGGCATCCATGGTCGCGGGATCCTTGGGTTTTGCGGTGCGGAATTGGCCGGGCAATCAGCGCCCGACCTTCTGCAACTCGGCATCGAGTTCGGGAAGAGCCTGGAACAGGTCAGCGACGAGACCGTAGTCGGCGACCTGGAAGATTGGCGCTTCCGCATCCTTATTAATGGCGACGATGATTTTCGAGTCTTTCATACCGGCGAGATGCTGAATCGCGCCCGAGATACCGACTGCGACGTACAATTCCGGCGCCACGACCTTGCCGGTCTGGCCGACCTGATAGTCGTTCGGAACGAAGCCGGCGTCGACGGCGGCGCGGCTGGCGCCCATGGCGGCGCCGAGGCGATCGGCGACCGGTTCGATGTACTTCTTGAAATTCTCACCCGAGCCCATGCCTCGGCCGCCGGAGACGACGATCTTGGCGGAAGCAAGCTCAGGCCGGTCGGAGCGGGCAATCTCGGACTTCTCGAACGTCGATAGGCCGACGACGGCCGGCGCTGCGGCATTTTCGATCGCTGCCGAGCCACCTTCAGGTGTTGCCGCGAACGAAGCGCAACGAACTGTGATCACCTTTTTCGCATCGCCCGACTGGACAGTCTGGATGGCGTTGCCGGCATAGATCGGCCGTTCGAAGGTGTCGGCTGACTTCACCGCCGTAATTTCAGAGATCTGCATCACATCGAGGGTAGCTGCGATGCGCGGCATGAAATTCTTGGCCTGCGCCGTGGCGGCGGCGACGACGGCACCATAGTTCGCCATCATCGGCACAACGAGCGCGGTCACTTCCTCGGCCAGTTGATGGCTGTACTGCGGGGCGTCGACGACGATTACCTTGGCCACACCTTGCAGCTTGGCCGCTGCTTCGGCGGCGGCTTTACAGTTATGGCCGGCGACGAGGACATGAACCTCCGTGCCGAGGGCTGCGGCGGCGGTCATCGCCTTCGCGGTCAGGGCATTCAGTGCGTCGTTGGAATGTTCGGCAATGAGCAGTGTCGCCATTTAGATAACTCCCGCGGATTTCAGCTTGCCGACGAGTTCGGCCGGCGATGCGACCTTGACGCCCGACTTGCGGGACGGCGGTTCGGTCGTCTTCAGCACCTTGAGGCGCGGCGCGATGTCGACGCCGAGATCGGCTGGCTTCTTGATGTCGAGTGGTTTCTTCTTCGCCTTCATGATGTTCGGCAGCGAAGCGTAGCGCGGCTCATTCAGACGCAGATCGGTGGTGACGATCATCGGCAGCTTGAGGCTCAGCGTCTCGAGGCCGCCGTCGACCTCGCGGGTCACTTGCGCGACGCCGCCGTCGATGACGATCTTGGAGGCAAAGGTCGCCTGCGGCCAACCCAGGAGGGCTGCCAGCATCTGGCCGGTCTGGTTGCAATCGTCGTCGATTGCCTGCTTGCCGAGGATCACGAGGCCGGGTTGCTCGGCGGCGATGATCGCCTGCAACAGCTTGGCGACGGCCAGCGGTTCGACCGTGTCGTTGTCACCGGTTTCGACCAGAATGCCGCGATCGGCGCCCATGGCGAGCGCGGTGCGGATCGTTTCCTGCGACTTGGTGGAGCCGATCGAGACCGCGACGATCTCGGTCACCACGCCTTTTTCCTTGAGCCGGATGGCTTCCTCGACGGCGATTTCGTCGAATGGGTTCATCGACATCTTAACGTTGGCCAACTCGATGCCGGTGCCGTCTGGCTTGACACGAATCTTGACGTTGTAGTCGACCACGCGCTTGACGGGCACGAGGATTTTCATGGTTCAGCGCTGCTCCAAAGCCGGATTGTTCCTGAACGCCCTGAACTTCAACCGGCACAGCGCGAACGCGCGCTGCCGGTAAAACCTGTGGCGCCGAGACATTTTTGTCTCAAAGGATTGCATGTGACTGTCTTATAGGCGCGCCGACCAAGCGGCCTTCGCATCTGCGAGAAGCAGCGTATGCATGAGGTCCAGCGGTGTCAATCGTGGCGAATGGCCCAAATGTAACAATGCAGCCCTGCCAAAAATTCGGGCACATTCGTTGCGCCGCGTCATGCGAACAAGCGCACCCCGGGACGGCGCAGCACCAACACCAGCAGTGCGCCGGCAACTAGGCCGCCGATATGCGCCCACCAGGCGATCGGCAGCACCGGTCCGGATTGTGGCAGGAACACCATAACGAGCTGGGTCAGGATCCAGGCGCCGATTGCGAAACCGGCGGTGATGTGCAGCGGAATGACGCGGAACGCCAAAACCCACACCATGACGCGCGGATAAAGCATGATGTAGGCCGCGATCACGCCGGCCACCGCGCCGCTGGCCCCGATCAGCGGCACTGGCGAGGACGGCTGCATCACGGCATGGGCCAAACCTGCGAAAATGCCGCATGCGAGGTAGAACCCAAGAAACTTCAAATGCCCCATCGCATCCTCGACGTTGTCGCCGAATACCCAAAGGAACAGCATGTTGCTGCCGATGTGCCAGATATCGCCATGGAAGAACATGTAGGTGATCAAGGTCACCCACTGCGGCAACTCATTGAAATTCGCCGGCAACGACACCGCGCCCGCCGACAACGGCGTTGCAAGCAGTTTCGCCGGCACGATGCCAAAGCTCGCCACTGCTTGCATCGGCAGGCCCGTCAACTGGAACAGGAAAACGGCAAGATTGATTGCCACCAGCGCCACCGTAACGAACTGGAAGCGGATGCCGCGCAGCGGGTTGTCGTCATAGACCGGTACGAACACTAGGCGGCTTCCTCCTGCCGTGGGCCTCGCAACCCCACCAGTCTACCTGTTCTTGCCCGGTACCCAGAGCACGTCTTTGTGGCCTTTGTCGTTCACATAGCGACTGGCGACGAACAGGAAGTCCGACAGGCGGTTGACGTAGGTGATGCTTGGTTCGCTGACCGGCTCGGCGGGATCGGCCTTCAAGGTGACGATCAGGCGCTCGGCGCGCCGTGCCACCGTGCGAGCAACGTGCAGCGCCGCCGCCGCTGGCGAACCGCCGGGCAGCACGAATGAGTTCAACGGCTTCAGTTCTGCGTTGAGCTGGTCAATCTCGGTTTCCAGCCGGCTCGCCTGGGCGGCGGTGATGCGCAGCGGCTCGTAGGATAGCTTCTCGCCGCGATCGGGCACGCACAAGTCGGCGCCGAGGTCGAACAGGTCATTCTGGATGCGGGCCAGCATGGCGTCGATTGCCGTATCGGCGGCGGAAAGGTGAATGCGCGCCATGCCGATGGCGGCATTGGTTTCGTCGATCGTGCCGTAGGCTGCGACTCGAGCGCTGTCCTTGCGGACGCGCTCGCCGGTGCCTAAGCCCGTGGTGCCGTCATCGCCGGTGCGCGTGTAGATCTTGTTGAGCTTGACCACGGCCGTCTCACGTTTGTTAGCGGCGGAAGTAGACCGCCAGCATGATGATAATGATCGCCACGAACTGCAGTCCAACCCGCCACCGCATGAGCTTTTGGCTGAGATTGGGGCTTTCGCCGGTCATCATCGTGCGCAGACCGAAGCCGAGGACCACGAGCACGGCGATCGCGGCGATGGTGGTAAGGTGGTAGAAGACGAAGCTCATGCTAATCCCGACGAATGACGAAGCATCGGGTGTTTAGCCTGCCCCCGATCCAATGCAAACGCCAATCGGCGGAACTTGGACCAGCACGCCTGGGCAAGGTTCGGCGAGAACGCGGCATTGTGAGTTGCACTGCAAAACAATTGCCTTAATCCTGGCGTCCTTGGAGAATCAGGGAACCGATTACGCTTTCTGACCATCGTTGCTCCGTTATTGTTGGATCTTGCCCGGAAAATGCCGAGTTCGCAGATCGTCCGAACCATCGTCCTCAACCGGCTCGGCCGGAGTGGTGCGGTATCGGCGTGCGCACTTGTGGCCCTGCTGGCGGTGTCCGGCGTCCGCGCTCAGGACACGAGCCAAACGCTGAGGGCCAACCAGCAGAAGCTCGAAGCGGCCGAAAGGCAGGCCAAGGCGCTGCAGGCCGATGTGGCGCTGATGGATGTCGATCGCGCGCGCCTCAATGCCCAGCTGCAGGATACAGCCCGGCTGATTCAGCGCTCGGAAGGCCAGATGACGGCGATCGAAGCGCGACGCGACGAACTCGAAAGCCAGCAGAAGCTGCTGCAAGGTTCGCTCGCCCAGCGGCATGGCCAAATCGCGAGTCTGCTGTCGGCGATGCAGCGCATGGGGCGTAATCCGCCGCCGGTTATCATCACCAAGCGCGAAGATGCGCTGCAAATGGTGCGCAGCGCCATGCTGCTCGCCCGTGCGTTCCCGGAATTGCGCAGTCAGGCCGAGGAACTCGGCGGCCGATTGACCGAACTCGCCCGCGTCATGGGCGACATCAAGAGCGAACGCGACAAGCTTGCGACCGAAACCGGCCGGCTCAAGGACGCGCAACTCAGGCTCGCGAGCCTGATGGAAACCAAGCGCCAGACACTGTCCGAGCGGCAGGAGCAGCTTGATGAGGTGCGCAAAGCCGCCGCCGAGATCTCGAAGAACGTCACCGACCTGTCGGAATTGATCACCAAGCTCGACAAGACGGTCGCGGACAACACCTCGCTCGGCGCATATGAGAAGCAGGCCGCCGTGCAAGCAGCCGTGCCTCCGGCCGCCGTTGTGCCAGCGCCCATCACCACGCCGGCGCCGCCGGCTGTGGTGGCAGCGCCGAAAGCCGATCAATCTGCACCAGTTGTGGTCGCGGCGCTGCCGAAGACCAGCAATCCAGCATTCGAGATCGCGCCGCAGGGCGGATCTTTGTCGGCCAATCCCAGCCGCCTGATGCCGGCCATTCCATTCCATCAGGCGAAGGGACACCTGCCGTTGCCCGCGCAGGGCAAGCGCGTGCACTCGTTCGGCGAACGCATGCCATCGGGCAGTGTTTCGAAAGGCATCGTCATCGAGACCCGGTACAGCGCGCAGATCACCGCGCCATGTGACGGCTGGGTGCTTTATGCCAGCGAATTCCGTTCTTTCGGCCAACTCTTGATCATCAATGGCGGCAATGGCTACCATGTGGTAGTCGCGGGTCTGTCACAGATCGACGTTCAACTCGGCCAGTTTGTACTTGCCGGCGAACCGGTCGGCACGATGAGTGCCGCTCCCAAAGGTAAATCCCAGGACAGTGCCCCCGTCCTGTATGTCGAGTTTCGTAAAGAGGGGCGTCCTGTGGATCCCGAGCCCTGGTGGGCCGACGGTTCGAAAAAGGTGCAAGGATGACGCGCAAATCAGACTTCGCATTCTGGTCGTTCATGACGATGGCGGGTCTCGCCGGAGTGACGACCGTATTCAACGTCAGCCGCACCTACTCCGCGACGACGCCTAATTCAGAAATCTACCGGCAGCTCGACCTGTTTGGCGACGTACTCGAACGGGTGCGCTCCGACTATGTCGAGAAGCCCGAGGATGCCTCGTTGGTCGAGAACGCCATCAATGGCATGCTGACTGCTCTCGACCCGCACTCGGCCTACCTGTCGCCGAAGCATTTCCGCGACATGCAGGTGCAGACTCGTGGCGAGTTCGGCGGCCTCGGCATCGAGGTGACGATGGAGAACGGCGTCATCAAGGTGGTGTCACCTATCGACGAGACGCCAGCCTACAAGGCCGGTGTGCAGGCCAACGACCTGATCACCCATCTCGACAACGACCAGATCGTCGGATTGACGCTCGAACAGGCGGTCGAGAAGATGCGCGGCCCGGTCAACACGCCGATCACGCTGACAATCGTGCGCAAGGGCCGCGATGAGCCATTCGAAATCAAAGTGACGCGCGACGTGATCCGCATCAACGCGGTGAAGTCGCGGCTCGAGGCCGACGGCGAGGTGATCTACACCAAGGTGTCGACCTTCAACGAGCAGACCCACACCAATCTCGCCAAGCAGGTCGATGCGCTGAAGAAGCAGACCACCAAGAAGGTCAAGGGCTACATCGTCGACCTGCGCAACAATCCGGGTGGATTGCTCGATCAGGCGGTGGCGGTATCCGACGACTTCCTGGAGAAGGGCGCGATCGTGCTCACCAAGGGCCGCAACCTGGAAGAGACGCAGCGCAGCCAGGCCCGCCCGGGCGACATCACCGATGGCAAGCGGATCATCGTATTGATCAACGGCGGTTCGGCTTCGGCATCGGAAATCGTCGCCGGCGCACTGCAGGACCACAAGCGCGCGACGGTGATCGGCACCCGTTCGTTCGGCAAGGGCTCTGTGCAGACCATCATACCGCTCGGCGCCAACGGCGCGTTGCGGCTGACCACGGCGCGCTACTACACGCCGTCGGGCCGTTCGATCCAGGCCAAGGGTATCGATCCGGACATCATTGTCGAGCAAGAGCTGCCTGATGACCTGAAGGGCAAGGAAAAGCCGCGTGGCGAGTCGAGCCTGCGCGGCCACTTGAAGAACGATCCGAAGGAAAAGGAACAATCGGGCTCGTCGGCCTATGTGCCGCGTGAGCCGGAAAAGGACGTCCAGCTGCAATACGCCCTGAAGATGCTGCGCGATGGCACTGATACGGCGTCGCCAACAGCACCGACGGCGCCTGCTGCCGCTGCTGCCGCTCAACCGGAAAAGAAGGCCGAATAGGCGTCAGTGCGCGTCGAGACGAACCAATACTTCAGCTTGGGCGCCTCGACGGGCGCCCAAGTCGTTTCGGCATCATCCAGCATTGTACGAAGGCACGACATGGACACTTCCAAGCTTGGCTATCGGCTCAACGTCGGGATCATGGTGCTGAACCGCGACGGCCTGGTCTGGGTGGGCAGCCGCAAGGACACTCCTGCAGATCCGGAAGGCCCGGGCGCCTGGTGGCAGATGCCGCAGGGTGGCATCGACGAGGGCGAGGATCCGGCCAAGGCGGCGCTACGCGAGCTTTGGGAGGAAACCGGCATGCGCACGGTGACGCCGCTCGCCGAGTCGAAGGACTGGTTGACCTATGACCTGCCGGCCGAGTTGATCGGCAAGGCGTGGGGCGGGAAATACCGTGGCCAGCGCCAGAAGTGGTTCGCGATGCGGTTCGAGGGCGAAGAGACCGAGATCAACATTGTTCCCGAGCCCGGTCATGCGGTGGAGTTCGTTGCGTGGCGCTGGGCGAAGGCCGCCGATCTGCCGTCGCTGATCGTGCCGTTCAAGCGCGACGTCTATACCCAGATTTTGGCAGAGTTCGCTCATCTAGCCCGAATTTGAGGTGGCGGCCGGCGTTGATGCGGCGAGGCCGCGCGGAATAGAAAAAATTTGCAGATCGGTCATAAAAGCATAGCGGAATCAACGTAAGCAGTGTCTGCTTTCAATTTCCAACCAACTCGAAGATTGAAGCTGATTTGGCCCGAACATCGCAAATACAACCCGTGGCTCTGCCCCTTCGTCCGTGTGTCGGCGTCATGCTGATCAACGGCCGGGGCAGAGTGTGGGTCGGCCGGCGTTCGCCGAAGTGGCTCGCGAATAAGGCGGCGCCGATCTGGCAGATGCCGCAGGGTGGCATAAATCCGAGGGAAGCACCTGAGCGCGCCGCAGTTCGCGAATTGTACGAGGAAACCGGCATTCGCAGCGCCGAGATCATCGGCGAGATTGCCGATTGGCTTACTTATGAGCTGCCGGAAAATCTGCTGGGCGTGGCGTTGAAGGGTCGCTTTCGCGGTCAGAAGCAGCGCTGGTTTGCCATGCGCTTTACCGGCCTGGACCGCGAGATCGACATCTCGGGTGGCAAGAATCACAAGCGCGAATTCGACGCGTGGAAGTGGGTCGACATCGAGCGGGTGCCGAAGCTGATCGTGCCGTTCAAACGCGAGACCTATTTGACGGTGGTGCGCGAGTTCCAACATCTGGCGGCGGGTTGAACGGGGCGCTTGTAGGTTGGGTTAGCGCCACTTCGGCGCGTAACCCAACACTTCACGGGCACCACCAAGTCGTTGGGTTACGGACGCGAAGGGCGTCCTAACCCAACCTACGGGAATGCCACCAAGCTGACGCATTCCACCCAAAACTTGCCAACTACGGCGTGACCTTATTCCCGACCAGCGCGCGCAACTCGTCGATGGCGCGGGTGATGTGCAGGCGGGCGTCGTCGTCGAGGCCATTGTCGAGCGACTTCTGCGCCGAGGCGAGTTCGGATTCGATCTGCCGCGGGTCAACCTCATCGGTGATGAAAGCGCGTTCGGCGAGCACGGTGACGCTGTCCGGGCCAACTTCGGCGAAGCCACCCTTGACGTAGATGCGTTTGATACCGCCGGCGAGCGTAATGCGAACCACTCCTGGCAGCAGCGTCGTGACGACCGGCGCGTGGCCGGCGAGCACGGTGAAGATGCCATCGGCGCCCGGCAGGATCGCCTGCTCGGCATCGGCCGACAGCAAAACGCGCTCTGGCGAAACGAGCTCGAACTTGAATGTACCTGCCATCGCTAAGTCTTTCGTTCCGTTCGATCTTGTAGGGCGGATTAGCGAAGTGTAATCCGCCATGGTGCGGCAGCAGCAGAAGTTGGCGGGTTACGCTGCGCTCTCCCGCCTTATGATCGACTTAGCTCGCGTCTGGTTCGGCGGCGACCTTTGCCTTCACTTCTTCCTCGGACTGCAGCTTGGTGCCGCAGAACGGGCAGAAGAATAGCGGATGATCGACGAGGCCCGGCTCTTCCTCTTCGAGGTCGATCAGACCGACGGCCATGTAAAGAACCTGATCGTCGCCTTCGGTGATCAGCGGGTCGAAGTCCTCGCCCGCCATCGCTTCCTTGAGTTCAGTGCAGCAACCACCGAACTTGGATGGCGCCTTCGCAGTCACTTGATCAGCCATGGGATGTGCCCTTGCATGCGTTCAATGTGCGGCCATTCGGCCGGATTATTACGCAGCTTCGGCCAGCTTCTCGGCCTTGGCAATCGCTTCCTCGATGGTTCCCACCATGTAGAAAGCCTGCTCCGGCAGATGATCGTAGTCGCCGTCGCAGAGGCCCTTGAACCCCTTGATGGTGTCCTTGATGTCGACGAGCTTGCCGGGCGATCCGGTGAACACTTCGGCAACGAAGAACGGCTGCGACAAGAAGCGCTCGATCTTGCGGGCGCGGGCGACCGTCGTGCGATCTTCTTCCGACAGTTCGTCCATACCGAGAATGGCGATGATGTCCTGCAGTGACTTGTACTTCTGCAGTACCTGCTGGACGCGGCGGGCGGTATCGTAGTGCTCCTGGCCGACGACACGCGGCTCCAGGATGCGCGAGGTTGAGTTGAGCGGGTCCACCGCCGGGTAGATGCCCTTTTCGGCGATCGAGCGCGACAGCACGGTGGTCGCGTCCAAATGGGCGAACGAGGTGGCGGGTGCCGGATCAGTCAAGTCGTCGGCCGGCACGTAGATCGCCTGCACCGAGGTGATCGAGCCTTTCTGGGTGGTCGTGATGCGCTCCTGCAGCGCGCCCATGTCGGTTGCGAGCGTTGGCTGATAGCCCACCGCCGAAGGGATGCGGCCGAGTAGCGCCGACACTTCGGAGCCGGCCTGGGTAAAGCGGAAGATGTTGTCGACGAAGAACAGCACATCCTGGCCCTTATCGCGGAAGTCCTCGGCGACGGTCAGACCGGAGAGGGCGACGCGCATGCGGGCGCCCGGGGGTTCGTTCATCTGGCCGTACACCAGGGCGCACTTGGAGCCCTTGGTCGAGCCGTTGTTCTTCTTCGGGTCAATGTTGACGTTCGACTCGATCATCTCGTGATAGAGATCGTTGCCTTCACGCGTGCGCTCGCCGACGCCGGCGAACACCGAGTAGCCGCCGTGTGCGCGGGCGACGTTGTTGATGAGTTCCATGATCAGCACGGTCTTGCCGACGCCGGCGCCACCGAACAGGCCGATCTTGCCGCCACGAGCGTAGGGGGCGAGTAGGTCGACGACCTTGATGCCGGTGACCAGGATCGCGGCTTCGGTCGACTGCTCGGCGAACGACGGCGCGGGCTGATGGATGGCGCGGGTGCCGGCGGTCTTGATCGGGCCGGCTTCATCGATCGGCTCGCCGATCACGTTCATGATACGCCCGAGCGTCTCGTCGCCGACCGGCACCGAGATCGGTGAACCTAGATCGGTCACTTCCTGGCCGCGAACGAGGCCTTCGGAACTATCCATGGCGATGGTGCGCACGGTGTTCTCGCCGAGATGCTGGGCCACCTCAAGGATCAGGCGGTTACCCTGGTTGCGGGTCTCGAGAGCATTCAGAATTTCCGGCAGATGGCCGTCGAACTTCACGTCGACGACGGCGCCCATCACCTGGGAGATTTTACCGACCTTGTTGCTCGCAGCCATGTTCTCGTCCTCGTTTGCGACTTGTAGGTTGAGTTAGGCCGACAAGGCCGTAACCCAACATGATCTCGTTCCAGTCCTTGTTGGGTTAAGCGCGAATTTCCGCGCTCAACCCAACCTGCGTTTCCTGCAATCCTAGAGCGCTTCGGCGCCCGAGATGATTTCGATGAGTTCGCGGGTGATGTTGGCCTGCCGCTGACGGTTGTACTTGATTGTCAGCTTATTGATCATGTCGCCGGCGTTGCGGGTGGCGTTGTCCATGGCGGACATGCGCGCGCCCTGCTCCGAAGCGGAATTCTCCAGCAGTCCGCGAAACACCTGTGTCGACAGGTTGCGAGTCAACAGCACGCCGAGGATTTCGTCCTCACCCGGCTCGTATTCGTTGACCGCCATCGCCTTGCCATCCTTGGCGGCGGCTTTCTCCTCGGGCACCTTGGCCGGGATCAGCTGCAGCGCCGTCGGCTTCTGCGCGATCACCGACTTGAATTCCGAGAAATACATCGTGCAGACGTCGAATTCCTTGGCCTCGAACATCTTCAGGATCTTGCCCGAAATCTCCTCGGCGTTGGCGAAACCGAGCTGCTTGACAGCCTTGAGATCGACGCGGTCGACGACCATCTTGCCGAATTCGCGGCGCAGCGCGTCGGCGCCCTTCTTGCCGACCATGATGAACTTCACGGTCTTGCCTTCACGCACCAGACGCTGAGCATCGGCACGGGCGAGCTTGGCGATGTTGCCGTTGAAGCCGCCGCATAGGCCGCGCTCTGCGGTCATGACGACCAGCAGATGGACCTTGTCGCTTCCCGTACCGACCAGCAACGGCGAGGCGCCGTCCTTGTTGGTGACGCGGGCGTTGAGATTGGCCAGCATCGCGTCCATGCGCGTGGCATAGGGGCGGGCGGCGGTCGCAGCTTCCTGTGCCCGGCGCAGTTTGGCGGCAGCCACCATCTGCATGGCTTTGGTGATCTTGCGCGTCGCCTTCACGGAGGCGATGCGGTTGCGCATATCTTTTAAGGAGGCCATCGATCTCTAACCCGTGGGTCGACGGTGCCTGGCTTCTAGCCTGGCAACTCGGTTGCACGTGGAGTGGTGCCAGGCTAAAGCCAGCGCTAACCCGCTCCTCGATCTCAAACGAACTGCTTCGCCACCGTCTCGATCACGCCCTTCAGCGTGTTCGCGTCGGCGTCGGAGAGGTCCTTGCTGTCGCGGATACTGCTGAGCAGCGTGCCTGACGAACGCAGGTTGGCCAGCAGCGCATCCTCGAACGGCTTGATTTTGTCGAGCGGCAGCGGATCGAGATAGCCGTTGACGCCGGCATAGATCACGCAGACCTGCTCTTCCATTTTCAGCGGCGAGAACTGCCCCTGCTTCAGGAGTTCGGTCAGGCGCGAACCACGGGCGAGCAGCTTCTGCGTCGCGGCGTCGAGATCGGAACCGAACTGGGCGAACGCCGCCATTTCGCGGTACTGCGCCAGCTCGCCCTTGATCTTGCCGGCGACCTTCTTCATCGCCTTGGTCTGCGCTGACGAACCGACGCGCGACACTGACAGACCGACGTTCACGGCTGGCCGGATGCCTTGGTAGAACAGGTCGGTTTCAAGGAAGATCTGGCCGTCGGTGATCGAGATCACGTTGGTCGGAATGAACGCCGACACGTCGTTGCCCTGGGTTTCGATGACCGGCAGCGCGGTCAGCGAGCCTTTGCCGGCGGCATCGCCCATCTTGGCGGCGCGCTCGAGCAGGCGGCTATGGAGATAGAACACGTCGCCGGGGTAGGCTTCGCGACCTGGCGGACGACGAAGCAGCAGCGACATCTGGCGGTAAGCAACGGCCTGCTTCGACAAGTCATCATAGATGATGACGGCGTGCATTTTGTTGTCGCGGAAGTATTCGCCCATCGTGCAGCCGGTGAACGGCGCCAGATACTGCATTGGTGCCGGATCGGAGGCGGTCGCTGCAACAACGATCGTGTATTCCAACGCGCCGTTCTCTTCCAGCGTCTTCACGAACTGGGCGACGGTCGAACGCTTCTGGCCAATTGCGACATAGACGCAATAGAGCTTCTGGCTCTCGTCGGTGCCTTTATTCAGCGACTTCTGATTCAGAATGGTGTCGAGCGCCACGGCGGTCTTGCCGGTCTGGCGATCGCCGATGATCAACTCGCGCTGACCACGGCCGATCGGGATCAGGGCGTCGATCGCCTTGAGACCGGTCGCCATCGGCTCGTGCACCGACTTGCGCGGCAGAATGCCGGGCGCCTTGATGTCGACGCGTGACTTGGTATCCGACTTGATCGGGCCCTTGCCGTCGATCGGGTTGCCGAGCGCGTCGACGACGCGGCCGAGCAGACCCTTGCCGATCGGAACTTCCACGATCGAGCCGGTGCGCTTGACAGTGTCGCCTTCCTTGATGGCGCGGTCGTCGCCGAAGATCACGACGCCGACGTTGTCGGCTTCGAGGTTCAGCGCCATGCCGCGGACATTGCCCGGGAATTCAACCATCTCGCCGGCCTGGACGTTGTCGAGGCCATAGACACGGGCGATGCCGTCACCGACGGACAACACCTGACCGATCTCGGAGACTTGCGCCTCCTTGCCGAAATTTTTGATCTGCTCCTTCAGAATTGAGGAGATCTCAGCGGCGCGAATTTCCATCAGCCAACCTCTTTCATGGCGATCTTGAGACTATTCAGCTTCGTACGAAGCGAGCTGTCGATCATGCGACTGCCGACCTTGACGATCAGGCCGCCGAGCAGGCCCGGATCAACGCGGGATGTCACGGAGACGTCCTTGCCGACCGAGGCCTTCAACGTGTCTTTGAGCTGCTGCATCTGCGCTTCGTTAAGCGCGACGGCCGAGGTCACTTCGGCCTGCATCTCGCCACGGCCGCGAGCGGCGAGCGCGTGGTAATTCTTGATCATCTCCGGCAGCACGAACAAGCGCCGGTTCTTGGCGATCAACTTGATGAAATTTGCGGTCAGGCCGGTTATGCCGGCCTTTTCCATGACTGCGGTCAACGCCTTGCCCTGCTCGTCGGCGGAAAATACCGGGCTGCGGACCAAGTTGCGTAGATCGTCACTGGAATCGAGCAAACTCTGTATCTGGGTAATCGCCTGCTCGACCGGCTTCACTTGATTTTGCTCGGTTGCGAGATCGTACAGCGCGGACGCATAGCGACCGGCCACACTCGCCATCATCGGGTCATCATTCGCCACTTCGAACGCTCTCGTGAGGTCTAAGTTCAAGCTTTTCGGGAGGGAAGGTCATTCTGCGGCGGTTGCCCGCGCGGCCCCAGCTCAACAAAAAAAGCTCAGGCGGCGCAAATGGCACCGACCGGCTTCTTCATCAAGTTGGGCTCGCCTTAGCATGGGTCGCGCAGGGCATCAACAGGGTGTTGTGCGCACTTGATGCCGCATTTAGCAGGGGGGCACGCGGCACCAGCGCGCGGCACAACATGAACGAATGCTGCAAGGTGCGTTCAAAGTGCGTTCAAGAACGTTGCAATAGACTGATCAATTAGCGCGCGGATAGGTCTTTCGCGGCGTCACCAATGGGGCATGGGGTTTGAAAATGTCGTTCAAGCGCAAGATTGGTGTTTCCACTGTCGTGGCGAGCATGCTGCTGTCGAATCTGGCGATGGTCGCCAACTCGGCGTCGGCGCAGCAGCCTGACTCGAAGCATCGCCCGCACGGCGCGCAATCCGCGAGGCCGGCGCCGCTGGCCAGGCCGAGTTCGCCGCATGTCCGGCTCGTGGCGCCGCAGGCCCGGCCGAGTGCGCTGAGCGCGCCACGCATTTCGCGGCAGCCTCATACCATGCCGCATTGGGTGCGACCGGCGCCGCGCCACTTCGCGCCGCCGCCTGTCCGATATGTTGCTCCCGCGCCTCGCCGTCATCACGATGGGCCGCGTCGCGGTTGGGGCTGGCGTCCCTGGGGTTACGGCGCGGCTGCCGCCGGTGCCATCATCGTTGGCAGCGGGCTCGTCCGTTCGCGTCCGAGCGATGCCGAAGCTTGCGCCAACGACTTCGAAAGTTTCGACTGGGACAGCGGCACAATCATCAACAGCGACGGCGATCGCGAACTTTGTCCGTATCTCGAATGAATACCGAATCCCGGCAACCGGCCTCGGAACAATCGGTTGCGTGCCACGTTGTCTACACTAGCCGGGTGCGTGGAGTTTGCTCGCACGTTGCGAGGTCAAGGCGAGCCTGGAGTACGTCTTCTGCATGAATGTGAGCCGCGTGAAGGAGTTTGAACATGTCCGACGCGAAATCGTTTGGTTCGATACGTAAGCGGTCAGCCATACTGGCAATCGCTCTAGCGACGCTCGTTGGCGTCATCACCACCGCACCGGCCGAGGCGCGTTATCGCCGCCATCATGGCGGTGCGCTGGCACTAGGCATCGGTTCGCTGATCGTCGGCGGCATTCTGGCCAACCAGTATCGTCGCCATCGCTACTACGACGATGGCTATTACTACCGTCCGACCTACGGCTATTACAGCTACGCGCCGCGTCGTTACGTGGTGCGGCATCGGCATCATCGGCACCATCATCGTCACTGGTGAGTTCGCTCACATGAAGCTGTAGGGATCGATGTCGACACTGAGACGGAGATCGCCCTTGGTTTCGGGCATCTCCGCAAGCCAGGCGCGCAGATAGGCTTGGATATCGATCTCGCGCGGCGCCTTCAGCAATAGCCGCCAGCGGTGCCGGCCGCGGACCACGAAAATCGGCGCCTCGGCCGGGCCCAGCAGTTCGATGCGCTCGGCCGGTGGTGCGCGACGTGCAATCTCGCGGGCAAAGCGCTCGGCGACCTCCTTCTCGCGCGCCGATACGATGAGAGCGGCGAGTCGGCCATAAGGAGGCAGCATGCCGAGTTGCCGCTGCTTGATCTCGCGCTCGATGAACGCATCGCGATCACCGCTGATGATCGCCTCCATAACCGGATGTTCGGGCATGTGCGTCTGCACGAAGCCACGGCCCTTGGCGAGCGCGCGGCCGGCTCGCCCCGTTACCTGATGCATGAGCTGGAACGAGCGCTCGGCGGCGCGCGGGTCGGCTTGTCCGAGCCCGAGATCGCCGTCGACGATGCCGACGAGATTGAGGTCCGGGAAGTTGTGGCCCTTGGCGACAATCTGGGTGCCGACGATGATATCGGCCTCGCCGCGCTCGATGCGGTGGATCACCTCGCGCATTTCGACGAGGCCAGGAATGAGATCGCTCGACAGCAGTGCCAATCGGGCATCCGGGAACCGCTCGGCGACTTCCTCGGCGATGCGCTCGACCCCCGGCCCGCAGGCGACGAGGCTGTCCGGTTCGCCGCACTTCGGGCACTTCTCCGGCAGCGGCAGCGAGAAGCCGCAGTGGTGGCAATTGAGGCGCTTCTTGAACCGGTGCTCGACCAGCCACGCGCTGCATTGCGGACATTCGAAGCGATGGCCGCAGGAGCGGCACAACGTCAACGGCGCATAGCCGCGACGATTGAGAAACAATAATGATTGCTGGCCCCGCGCGCGGGCTTCCTTCATCGCCTCGACCAATACCGGCGACAGCCAGCGGCCGCGCTCGGGCGGATCGCGGCGCAAGTCGATCGCCGACACCTCCGGCATTTCGACACCGGAGAACCTTCCGGGCAGGATGATGTGGCGATAGCGTCCGGTGCGTGCGTTGACGTGACTTTCAATCGACGGCGTGGCGCTGGCCAGGATCACCGGAATTTTGCCGATGCTGCCGCGCACCACCGCCATGTCGCGCGCCTGATAGTGGACCCGATCATCTTGCTTGAAGCCAGGGTCGTGCTCTTCGTCGACGATGATGAGGCCGAGGTTCTCGTAGGGCAGGAACAATGCCGAGCGCGCGCCGACCACCACACGCGCGCCGCCGGTCGCCGCCGCTCGCCAGATCCGGCCGCGTTCTGGCCCTGATAGTGCCGAATGCCATTCCACCGGTGGACAGCCGAAGCGGCGCTCGAACCGATCCATGAACTGACTCGTCAGAGCAATTTCCGGCAGCATGATCACCGCCTGTCGGCCCTGTGCCAGCGTTCGCGCGACGGCCTCGAAATAGACTTCGGTCTTGCCCGAGCCGGTGACGCCGTCGAGCAGCGACACCGAGAAATTGCGGCCGTCGATCGCCGACCGCAGTGTTTCGACCGCCGGCATCTGATGCTCGCCGAATTCAGGGCTGGCGTGATCGGGCTGCGGCGTGCGGTAGGTCTTTTCCGGGATCTGCACCTCGACCAGCAGTCCGGCTTCGACCAAGCCATCGACCACGCCGGTCGAGACCGTGGCTTCGGCCGCGAGCGCCGACTTCGCCCGGATCAGCCCGTCGCTCGCGACATCCAGTGCCTTCAGGCGGGCCGGCGTCATGCGCGGTGGTTCGTGCGCGCCCTCGGCCAGGCGCACCCCGGTGCGTGGCTTTTGCGGTTCGAACGCCGACTGCGCCCCCATCATCATGCGCAGCACCATGCCGAGTGGCGACAGCGTGTATTTCGCGATCCACTCGGCGAATCGCATCGACAGTGCCGGCAGCGGCGGCACATCAATGCGATCCGTTACCGTCTTCATCTTCTTGAGGTTGAACGGCTTGTCGTTGTCGCCGAGCACCCGGTCCCACACCACGCCGATGCGCGACTGCGGCCCGAATGGCACGATGATGAAGCTGCCGGCTTCGAGTTCCAGCCCCGCCGGCAGCAGGTAGTCGTAGGTCTGGTCGAGCGCCACCGGCAGCAGCACCGGCACGGTTGCCGGTCTTGCTTCTGTTTGCGCCATATCATCGAACAGACTGTTCAAACCGCTAACCACCGGATTACAAGGGTCGAATCAATTAATGCTCAGCCTTGGCCACGGATTGCGATGGCCTCAAGGCGCCAGGGAGGCCTGTTACCATGAAGTTCTTCGTCGACACCGCGGATGTGGCCGAAATCGCCGATCTGGCCGCAACCGGCCTCCTGGATGGCGTCACCACCAACCCGTCACTGGTGGCCAAGGCCGGCCGCGACTTCAAGACCATCATAAAGGAAATCTGCGCCATCGTACCGGGCCCGGTCAGCGCCGAGGTTGCAGCCCTCGACTACGACGGCATGATCTCCGAAGGCCGCACGCTGGCCAAGATCGCGAAGAACGTCACCGTCAAACTGCCGCTGACCTGGGAGGGCTTGAAGGCCTGCAAGACGCTGACGGCGGAAGGCACCATGGTCAACGTCACGCTGTGCTTCTCGGCCAATCAGGCGTTGCTGGCGGCCAAGGCCGGCGCGACGTTCATTTCGCCGTTTGTCGGCCGGCTCGACGACCAGGGCATCGATGGCATGGAGCTGATCTCGGATATCCGCACCATCTACGACAACTACGCGAGCCTGACGACCGAGATCCTCGCCGCCTCGATCCGCACCGTCAATCACGTCAAGGACGCCGCCTTGATCGGCGCCGATGTCGTCACCGTGCCGCCGGCGATCCTGAAAGCCCTCGTCAAACACCCCCTGACCGACAAAGGCATCGAACAGTTCATGGCCGACTGGAAGAAGACGGGGCAGAAGATTTGAGGGGGGTGGTGGTAAAATGCGGATGGAGCGGACGTCGGCCGCTTGGTGGGATTGACCTGCCGCAATCGATCCTGACAACTGCCGCCGCAATCCTCGTGCCATCTGCCCGTGAGCGACTTCCGACATCGGGCCAAGAACGGCCATCATGAACAGTGGTGTGTGTGCGTTGTTTGAGCTAAGCTCCAGCTTGTAGATTTGGAGTTTTGATGGCCAGTGAAGAATTTGCCCGTATGCTATCCGCTAGACGACACCATCCCATATTTGGCTCACTTCGCGCCGACCTTCAGTCATGTCTTTGTTGCATTTAACCCCTTCTTGCGCGCAGGCAAATGCGGCCATCAGTGGGACCCCGAGTGCTTGCCTGGTGATCTGTGGGCAGCAGCGAGGCGACAGGGTTTTACATCGGCGGCAGGAGTTTCTTGGGCGGAAGTTGGACTGCTTAGCGGACTGGAATTGCCGAAACGAGTGAACCGGGCTTTACGACTTACGGGATCTAAACGGATCGTTTCGAGCCTCGCAAGTTCCGAAGACACGCAAAAGCTACTGCAGTGCTGCAAAATCAATAATATTTGCGTGCCAAGCGAAGGTGAGTATTCCCCGGCTCTAGTCTTGGCGATAGAGCGGTTCTTGAGTTCTCTTGGCCACGAAAAAGTTGTCGGTGCCCGTCATTTCGGCATCGACCCTGCCGAAGTGGAAGTTCGAACACTTCTTGAGGTCGTCGGTGCTTCCAGGCCTGAGCTTCATGCGCTAGATGAATTGTATCTACATAACTATGTTTACTGACTACCACTATGCACTCGTCTGTCAAAATGATCAAAGTCACAATGCGTCACGCCCCGAAGCGTTTTTCGAAGGTTTTGCAGCAGATAGCAGTACGACGGATTTCTGGGGAATTGGCGCGGCAGTGGGCCATTGTGTTCGCTGGGAGGGCAAGATTTCACGTGCATAGCAAATACTTGGATACCAGGGGCAGCACACCGATTTCCCATCTTCAACTCTGATCCCACCATCGGCTCGGTTAGGCCCCCGCCTTCGCGGGTGTGACGGAGATTTGGGCGGATCACTCCCGGCTGTCGCCGGTCGTGATCCAATCGACCGAGCCCGGGCAAACCGATTGCCCACCCAGTGCCGTCATCCCGGCGCAGGCCGGGACACACGACAAGCGTCCGCAGGCTGTCTTTCAGCGATGTAGATGGGCTCTGGCAGCGTCCGCGCACACCGATAAATCGCGCTAGCTGATGGTTGTCGATCGTCCCGGCCTGCGCCGGGATGACGGCTGTGGGGTGGAAACGGCGGCGCTTCCAACCCGATCGGGAATTTCAGTGACAGTTTACCGATTGTGCCTTTTCAACACTGATCCCGCCATCGGCTTGGTTGGGCCCCCGCCTTCGCGGGCGTGACGGAGATTTGGGCGGATCACTCCCGGCTGTCGCCGGTCGTGATCCGATCGCCCGGGCCCGGCAAACCGATTGCCCACCCAGTGCCGTCATCCCGGCGCAGGCCGGGACACACGACAAGCGTCCGCAGGCTGTCTTTCAGCGGCGTGATGGGCTCTGGCAGCGTCCGCGCACACCGATAAATCGCGCTAGCTGATGGTTGTCGATCGTCCCGGCCTGCGCCGGGATGACGGCTGTGGGGTGGAAACGGCGGCGCTTCCAACCCGATCGGGAATTTCAGTGACAGTATACCGATTTCGCCTTTTCGACACTGCTCCCGCCATCGGCTTGGCTGGGCCCCCGCCTTCGCGGGCGTGACGGAGATTTGGGCGGATCATGCCCGGCTGTCGCCGGTCGTGATCCACTGAACCTAGCCTTGCAGACCGCTTCCGATATGCATGTCTAGGTATCACCACCACAAAGGTGTCATCCCGGGGCTTGTCCCCGGGACCCATCGTGCCTCGCCCGCGGATTGCGAGATGCGGCACGATGGGTCCCGGCAATAAATGCCGGGATGACAATTTTGGTGTTGATGCAGCGAGGCTCACTCATTCTCTCGCGCTTTCCCGTGAAGGTCACCCGCCGACATTGCCGGCAACCATCGTCTCACTGATACTCATAGGTGATGGCCGGCGAGCGAAGCGGTGGCTGCGACGGCGCGGCCTCACTGTCGGCGATGTTGTTGCCGTTGACGCCGCCGGGCAGGCAGCGATCGCCAGCATGTACAACCACTCGTCGAACCTCGCCGACAGGCCAGATGCTGGTGCGGGATCCGCGCCGCGATCCGTTGGCGACGGTGGCGCGGTCCGTTCTGCATCCGAATCGGTGCGATGGAAGGCCATGTGGATGGTGTAGCGCGCCGGCCGTCGGACGAAAAAAGCGCGGTCAAAATGGCGTCAGAAGTCCGTCTTGACGCCGCCCTCGGCCTTGCGACGGGCAACGAAAGCATCGAGTTCCTCCTCGATCGCCGCATCCATGGCGGGCGCTGGTAACGAGGGAAGATATCAGGGAAGATATCAATTCTGGCATTGGCGCATCATTGCAGGAAATCGGCCTCGCGCCACCGACTTATCCACGGTCACGCAACCCGCGCTATTCTACCCCTCGACCGCTACGAAAGAGGGGCCGTCAACCGGTGGCGACCATTGAAGGCGTGTCGGTTACAGGTCGGTAGGCACAGCAGGGGACGCGCCCCTGGCTACCGAGGCTCGTGGCAGCAGCGACGTGGAACCCGTCGTCCGGGCGTAATCCGGAAGAATGCTGCCAGTATGCCTAAAATCCTGTCGTGAGGTGGCCCGTTGCTGCTTCTGTTACCCTTGCGGAAGACCGCTCGCGGCTTCCGGCCACCTCGCACCCCTCGCTCGAAAGAGCGCGGCCGGCGAATTGCTGTTGATCGGATGAGATAAGTTGTATCAACAGTTTGATGTCTATTGCCGCCTGTGCCGCACAGCACAGCGGCAGGTCAGAGCGTGGCGCATCTTGGCGGTGTCGACGGCAGCCCCGCCGGAGACATCAACCAGCCTTCAAGGAAAGCTCCCCAGCCATGAACAAGATCGCTCTCACCCTCTCGCTGATTGCCGCGACAATGACCAGCGCGGCGGTGGCCCAGGCCGAAACCGCAAAGAAGTCGCAGATCGCGCCGGTCACGACGTCGAAAAAAATCGCCGAGCAGCGCCAGGTGCGCGTGCCGGTGAAGGCAACCAAGAAGACCATCGTCAGCTCGAAGTCCAACGACGGCGTCTGCCGCAACGATCGCAAGCGCTGCGCCGCCAATCTGTTCGGGTTGTCCGGGGTGGAACTTGCGACCCCGCCGGGCAAGCAGGCTGGCTTCGGTAACGGCCGCGGCAGCAACGTCGAGAAGTTCGGCAATGCCAAGGGCAGCAACGGACCCGAGGCTTTTGGCAACGGTCAGGGCAGCAATGCCCCTGCCTTCGGCAATGCCAAGGGCAGCAATCCGGCTCAGGGTTATGCGACCGGCCATGTCAATCCGCCTGCACCGCCGCAGGGCTACAAGGTCGGCTCGCCGCCGCCCCCGCATGGCTATTCGACCGGCGCGGCGCCAGTCCAATCGCCGGCCGGTTACAATGGCGGCGGCATCGCCAATCAGAAGGAGTCGACGCCATCCGGGGGCAATAACTACGGTGGCAACAACCAAGGCGGCTACAACAACGGCAGCGTCAATCCGGCCGACAGCGTGAAGGAGACGATCGAGCAGAACAAGAACAACAAGGGCTGATCTCTTGCGGACAGACAATTGCATCACCGGCACTCGCATCGCGCGTGCCGGTGATGGCGTCAGAAGTCCGTCTTGACGCCGCCCTCGGCCTTGCGACGGGCAACGAAAGCATCGAGTTCTTCCTCGATCGCCGCATCCATGGCGGGCGCTGGTAACGAGCGAGACTGTCCTTCCACACCGTGTTGGCCTTCTGCATCGCGGTCGGACTGCCAGCCTCTGCCCAGCTTTCGAAATTGCGCCAGTCGGACAGCAGCGGCGCGTAGAACGCGTTCTGATATCGCGACTGTGTATGCGCGGCGCCGAAGTAATGGCCGCCGGGACCGACCTCGCGCATCGCGTCGAGGCCCAATGCATCGGCCGAGACATCGAGCGGTTCGAGGAACGCCTCGATCATCTGCAGCAGATCGATGTCGACGATGGTTTTTTCGAACGAAGCCGTGAGCCCGCCTTCCATCCAACCGGCCGCATGCAGAATGAAGTTGCCGCCGCCCATTACCGCGCCCCACAGCGAGAACGTGCTCTCCCAGGCGGCTTGCGCGTCGACGGTGTTGGCGGCGCAGGTGTTCGATGTGCGGTAGGGAATGTTATACTTGCGGGCGAGTTGGCCGCCGACGAATTGCGCCTTCATGTATTCCGGCGTGCCGAAGGCGGGGGCGCCCGACTTCATGTCGACGTTCGACGTGAAGCCGCCGTACACGACCGGCGCACCGGGTTTGACCACCTGGGTCAGCGCTATGCCGGCCAGCGCCTCGGCATTCTGCTGGGCGAGCGCGCCGGCGATCGTCACTGGCGCCATCGCACCGGCGAGCGTGAAGGGCGTCATGATGATCACCTGGCCGCGCGCGCTCATCTCCATGATGCCGGTCAGCATCGGCGCATCGAGGCGCAGCGGCGACGACGAGTTGATCACCGATATCAGCGATGGTTCGCAATCAAGCTGCGCATTGGAAATGCCGCGCGCGATGCGGGTGATTTCGAGCGCGTCGCGGTTGCGGGTGCGACCGAGCGAGTAGGCATGAAATGCCTTGTCGGTGAGTTTGGCGATGTCCGACAGGCAGTCGAGGTGTCGCACCGAGGGGTGGATATCAATCGGCTCGACCGGATAGCCGCCGGTCATGTGGATGATGTTGTAGCTCTGCGCCAGCCGCACGAGATTCTGGAAGTCCCGGTAGTTGCCCGGTCTTCTGCCGCCATCGAGATCGGAGGCGTTCGGCGTGCTCGCCACTTGGGCGAAGATCACATTGTCGCCGCCGAAGCGCAGATTGTGCGCCGGGTTGCGGGCGTGCAGAGTGAACTCGGCCGGCGCGGTCTTGATTTTCTCGATGATGAAGCCGCGATCGAAACGCACGCGCTCGCTACCTTCCCGGACATCGGCTCCGGCCGCTTTCAGGAGTGCCCTGGCGTCGGCATCGAGAAAGTCCATGCCGATCTCTTCCAGCACGGTCAGCGAGGCGTTGTGGATCGCCTCCAGCTGGTCCGCCGATACAACCTCGGTCGGTGGGAAACACCGGCGCGGCTGGCGGAACGGCTTCTGGACGGTGCCGCTGGCATCTGCGCGCGCGCTTCGGCCGCTTCTGCCGCCGCGCCGTTCACGCTTTGCGCCTGTTTCCGTGCTGCCCTCGTCGCTCATGGTGTATCCTGCTCTTGTGCCGTCGGTCAGGCCTTGCGAGTGTCACCCAAATCGACCGCGCGCACCAGGACGGCCCGCCGTCCCGATCCGTTGACGCAAGACCAGACCAGAGTTCGTGGTGAAATGACCGCCCAAGCCCCCAAACGCATCCTGTTGATCATCGGTGGCGGCATCGCTGCCTACAAGTGCCTGGACCTTATCCGGCGGCTGCGCGAGCGCGGCGACAAGGTTCGCTGCGTCATGACCCGAGCCGCCACCCAGTTCGTGACGCAGCTGTCGGTAGGCGCGCTGACCAATGAGCGGGTATTCTCCGACTTGTTCGATTTGAACGACGAGCGCGAAATCGGCCACATCCGGCTGTCGCGCGAGGCCGATCTGATCGTGGTGGCGCCGGCCACCGCCGACCTGCTGGCCAAGATGGCGGGCGGCCACGCCGACGATCTCGCCACCGCTGTGCTGATGGCGACCGACAAACCTGTGCTGGTGGCGCCAGCAATGAACCCGCGCATGTGGTCGCATCCGGCTTGCATGCGTAATGTCGCGATGCTCACGGGAGACGGCATCGCCTTCATCGGTCCCAACGCCGGCGAGATGGCCGAGCGTGGCGAGGCCGGTTTAGGCCGCATGGCCGAGGTACCGGAAATCATTGCGGCAATCGACAAGGCGCTGGGCGCTACCAAGGGGCCGCTAAGCGGCCAGCATGTCTTGATCACCGCCGGGCCGACGCACGAGCCGATCGACCCGGTGCGCTACATTGCCAATCGCTCATCCGGCAAGCAGGGCTATGCCATCGCCGCCGCCGCCCGGGCGCTCGGCGCCGACGTTACATTGGTCTCTGGTCCGGTCGGGTTGCCCGATCCGGCCGGCGTGAACGTCATCAGGGTCGAGACCGCGGCCGAAATGCTCGCAGCCGTCCAGGCCGCACCGCACGCCGACATCGGCATTTTCGCCGCCGCCGTCGCCGACTGGCGCGTCGCAACCGCTGCTGGCGAGAAGATCAAGAAGGGCGCCGGCGCCACGCCGACTCTGACATTGACCGAGAACCCCGACATCCTGAAGACCATGTCGAAACGTAACGCCCACCGGCCGGCGCTGGTGATCGGCTTCGCCGCCGAGACCGAGAATGTCGTCGAATTCGCGACCCGGAAGCGCAAATCCAAGGGCTGTGACTGGATCGTCGCCAACGATGTTTCACATGAGACAGGCATCATGGGCGGCGACCGCAACACGGTGCACCTGATCACAGCCGACGGCGTCGAAAGTTGGCCCGACTTGGCGAAGGCCGATGTCGCCCGCCGCCTCGTCGAGCGCGCGGCAGGGCACATGGCCGCAACCCAGGTGGAAGTCTGACATGGCGTTGAGACCGAAATCCACGCGTTTGAAGGTGCTGCGGCTGGCTCATGCCGAGGGCTTGGCCCTGCCGGCCTACCAGACCGAGCACGCCGCTGGCATGGACCTCGCGGCGGCTGTGCCCGAGAGCAGTCCGGTGCGCTTGCAGCGGGGAGAGCGCGCATTGGTGCCGACCGGCCTCACCATCGAACTGCCGAACGGATTCGAGGCGCAAATCCGCCCGCGCTCCGGCCTCGCCTTCAAGAATGGCGTCACGGTACTCAATAGCCCCGGCACCATCGACAGTGACTATCGCGGCGAAGTGCAGGTGCTGTTGATCAACCTCGGCTTGGAAGTGTTCGAGATCGTGCGTGGAATGCGGATCGCCCAGATGATTGTCGCGCCGGTCAGCCGCGCCAGCATCACTGAAATCAAGGCCGTATCGGCAACCAGGCGAGGTGCCGGCGGATTCGGCTCGACGGGGACTAAAGCGACCAAAACGACCAAAAAGAGCAAATCCGTGCTTCCCGCCGCCAAGATGGGCAAAGTTCGCGCGAAATAGGCCGGTGTCGCGCGAGGCGTGTTTCCTTGGTGCCCCTTCAACAGCAATTGCGGTTCCAATCGGCGACTTGCGCTCGGCCCAAAACGGTCCGATCTATCTCGCTTAGCGTTTCAAAAAGGACGACCCGCCATGGCAATCGAGATCAAGACGTTGGCAGCCACCAAAAGCTGGGGGCGCGGAAAGGTTTACAATGACATCACCGAGACCATCGGCCAGACGCCGCTGGTGCGGCTGTCCAAGATGACCAAGGCAGCGAACTCGACTGCCGAGATCCTGATGAAGCTTGAGTTCTTCAACCCGCTGAACTCGGTCAAGGACCGCATCGGCGTGTCGATGATCGATGCCGCCGAAGCGGAAGGCAAGATCAAGCCGGGCATTACCACCTTGATCGAGCCGACCTCGGGCAACACCGGCGTTGGCTTGGCCTTCGTCGCGGCGCAGCGCGGTTACAAGCTGATCCTGACCATGCCGGAATTGATGTCGGTCGAGCGACGCAAACTGCTCGCCCACCTTGGCGCCGAGTTGGTGCTGACCCCCGCCGCCGGCGGCATGGGCGCGGCCATCGCCAAGGCCGACGAACTGATCGCGGCGACGCCCGGCTCCGTGCAGCCAAGTCAATTCAAGAACCCAGCCAACCCGGAAGTGCATCACCTCACCACGGCCGAGGAAATCTGGGCTGACACTGGCGGCAAGGTCGATGCGTTGGTCGTTGGCGTCGGCACCGGCGGCACGTTGACCGGCGTCGGCCGGGTGTTGAAGGCGCGCAACCCGAACGTCAAGATCTTCGCCGTCGAACCGACCGCGAGCCCGTTCCTGTCCAAGGGCGAGAAAGGCCCGCACAAGATCCAGGGCATCGGCGCCGGCTTCGCACCCGAAAACCTCGACCGCTCGCTGATCGACGAAGTCATCACAGTGACCAACGACATGGCGTTCGACGTATCGCGGCTGCTGGCCAAGGTCGAAGGCATCCCCGGCGGCATCTCGACCGGCGCCAACCTCGCCGCCGCGCTGACCGTCGCCGAGCGGCCGGAATACGCGGGCAAGACGATCGTCACCTTCGCGCCCTCGTCGGCCGAGCGGTATTACACCTCCGACCTGTTCCTGCCGGCGTGAGGTTGATGGCGGAAATCGCTAACCCCGTATCGGACTTCGGATTGACACGGACGGTCGCGTTCGTGTCAATATCGTTTCAAGTGGGCGGCGGCGTCCAAGACGTCCCTGAAATGTGCTTCACGGCGCGTGTCCGGGATCTGCGGGGCTACCCCGTGGGTTGACGTTCTGACTAAGCAAGACACTGCATGAGACGCGGTAGGCTTCACCTACTGATTCTCATGCGGAAGAAGATGGGTTGGAGCCGCCGCCTGCTTGGTTTCGCTCGGATGTGGTGATGGTCAAGAAGCGCTGGATTGCCCGGAATTTGGCGCTGGCGCTGCTGGGCGGCGTATGGACACCGCAATCGGCACTGGCGCGGTCGGAGGAAGTGCTTGGTTCCGCCGAGCCCAAACTTCGACGCGCGTTGATCAACTCGATTTTTAGAAAATTTCCCGCAGCGCATCTGGCTTCGGCAAACAGCCTGACGAGGTTCCTCGTCGGCTCTTCTCGATTTGGCGAGTTGCTGGAGATCATCGGGTTCACCGGCGAAAGCCAGCCACGAACTTTTGTTTCGCCGCGCTTCGCGCCCGCGCCCGAATTTCGCCCATCTGCGTATTCCAGCAATTGCGACCCTGGGCGATCTCGCCGCCTGGCTCGGCATCACGCCCGCGCACCTCGACTGGTACGCCGACGAGAGGCGCCAGAATGCCAGCGCCAGCTCTGGCAACCTGCATCACTATTCCTACCGCTTCGTGCCGAAGGCGTCCGGCGCACTGCGGCTGATCGAGGAGCCGAAGCCGCGCTTGAAAGCCATGCAGCGGCGCATCCTCGATGAAATCTTGAACCCCGCGCCGGTGCACGAGAAAGTGCACGGCTTCGTGCGCAAGCGTTCAATCGGTACGGCCGCCCAGATCCACGCTGGCGAGCATGTCGTGATGACGGTCGATCTGAAAGACTTCTTTCTGACCATCAGCATGGACGTGGTGCATCACGTGTTCCGGCGGCTAGGTTATCCCTGGAGCGTTGCCCGCGCGCTCACCGGACTGTGCAGCGGGCGGGTGACGCTGTCGGTGTTCGACCAATTGCCGGCCGAGCGGCGACCAGACTTTCGAACGCGCCGACAATTCGCTGCAGCCCACCTGCCGCAGGGCAGCCCGACGTCGCCGGCGCTCGCCAATCTCGCGGCACATCGGCTGGATGCCCGGTTGCAGGGCTTGGCCGAGAACTATGGCGCCAACTACTCGCGCTACGCCGACGACCTGACGTTCTCCGGCGATCAGGCGTTCGATCGCGGCCGCGCCGGATTTTTGGACGGCATTGCGACGATCGTCGAGGATCGAAGGCTTCAGCCTGAATGCAGCCAAGACCCGCATCGCGCGGGCGTCCGAGCGGCAGCAGGTGCTCGGCCTTGTCGTCAACAACGGCATCAACATCGCCCGGCCGACCTTTGATGCGCTGAAAGCAACCCTACATAATTGCAAGACGCGCGGTTGGCGCACCCAAAACCTCACCGCCGTCACGGACTTTCGCGCGCACCTCGATGGGCGTATATCTTGGGTGGAATCCGTGAATCCGGCGCGCGGACGCAAACTGCGCGACGCATTCCATGAGATCGACTGGGCTTGAAGGACACATTCGAATGGTGGCGCTTTCGCCTGATGAAATCCAGCGCTACAAACGGCATCTGGTGCTGCGCGAGGTCGGCGGCCAGGGGCAACAGGCGCTCAAAGCCGCGAAGGTGCTGGTAATCGGCGCCGGCGGCTTGGGCTCGCCGGTAGTGCTGTACCTGGCGGCGGCCGGTGTCGGCTCCATCGGCATTGTCGATGACGACACGGTGTCGCTCGATAACCTGCAGCGGCAGATCGCGCATGCGACGCCGGATATCGGTCGGCCCAAGGTCGACAGCGCGCGCGATCGCATCCAGTCGCTTAATCCGCATGTGCAAGTCGACGCGCACCGCTGCCGCATCGACGCCGGCAATGCGATGGAGCTGATTGGCCGTTACGACATCGTGATCGACGGTTCGGACAATTTCGCCACCCGCTATCTGGTCAGCGACGCCTGTCATTTGGCGAAGAAGACGTTGGTGTTTGCGGCGCTCGGGCCGTTCGACGGCTATGTCACCACCTTGAAGCCATTCGCCAAAGGTCCGGATGGCGAGCCATTGCCGAGCTACCGCTGCCTGTTTCCGGAAGCGCCGGCCGCGGGCACGGTCGCCAACTGCGCCGAGGTCGGTATCCTTGGCGCGGTGGCTGGCGTCATCGGCACGCTGGCTGCGGTCGAAATCCTCAAAGAGATCACAGGCGTCGGCGATCCGCTGACCGGCCGGCTGCTGATGTACGACGCCCGCGCCACCCGATTCGAGACGCTGAAATACCGTTGGGACCCGGACAATCCGCTGTCCGGCACCAAGCCGACGATCCTCGATCTCACATCGCACGAAAACCCGCAATCCGAAATCTGCGCGGCCTGATCTGGAGGTTCTACGCATGTACAAGCTGATCAGCGCGACGCCGAGCCCCTACGCGCGCAAGGTGCGGATCGCGCTCGCCGAAAAGGGCATTGCGTTCGAATTGCTTACCGAGGTGCCTTGGGACAAGACCACCAGCACGCCAAAGTACAATCCGTTGGAGAAGCTACCTGTTCTGATCTGCGATGACGGCAGCACCTGGTACGAGTTGCGTTTCATTCTGGAATATCTCGAACTGACACACCCGACGCCGCCACTGCTTCCCAACGACATAGCCGGCATCCTCGCCGCCAAGCGCCTTGAAGTGCTGTGCGACGGCGTGTGCGATGCGCTGGTGCTGATGTTCTTCGAAAAGATGCGGGCCGAGACCGTGCAGAGCGCCGAATGGACGGCCCGGCAGCAGCGCAAGGTCGACGGCGGCTTGAAGGAAATTGCGCGGCTGGTGGGCAATCGCGAATTCGCCGTTGGTGATCGCTTCAGTCTCGGCGACATCGCGGCGGCAACTGTGGTCGGCTACATTTCGGTGCGTTGGCCACAGATGGAGTGGCGCGAACAGTACCCCGGGCTCGCCGCGCATAGCGACCGGATGGAGGCGCGTCCTTCGTTTCAGGAATTCGCGTCCCGTTCCGCAGAAGATTTCCGACAAGGTTGTCTAACCGAGATAGGCGCCGCCGTTGACGTGCAGCGTCTGGCCGGTGACGTAGCGGGCGCTGGGGCCGACCAGATAGCGCACGGCATTGGCGATGTCGGATGACGCGCCGAGATGCCCAACGAGGGTGCGATTGACGTTGTGGTGTGACGGCAGGGCCGCGTTCGGATCGCGATTGGTATTGATCAGGCCCGGCACCACGCAGTTGACTGTGATTTTGTCTCCTGACAGATCGTGCGCCAGTGCCTTGGTCATGCCAATCAGCCCGGCCTTGGCGGTCACAACGTGGACGCGACCTTTGGCGCCAGTGTGCGCCGAGACGCCGCCGATGTTGATAATGGCACCCGCGCCGCTGGCTTTCAGATGCGGCAGCGCTGCCTTGGTGCAGTGGAACGCTCCGTCGAGGATAACGCCCAATACTTCCCGCCATTGCTCATAGGACAGGGTTTCGAGCGCGCCCTCTTTGCGGATCGCGGCGTTGTTGACCAGGATGTCGAGCCGGCCGAAGTGCTTGACCGTGGTTTCGACCATCGCGGCGACGGCCTTGGGATCAACCACGTCTCCCATCACCGAAATCGCCTTGCCGCCGGCGGCTGTGATCTCGGCGACGACTGCTTCGGCTTCGGCCTTGTTCGAGCGCGCATTGACGGCAACGTTGGCACCAGCCGCCGCAAGCGTGATCGCGATCTCGCGGCCGATGTTTCGTCCGGCGCCGGTAACGAGGACGACGCGGCCTTGTAGTTCCTGCGCGGTGGTGGTCATGGAGATTGCCTATTGCCTGAGGAGAGCGAGATCGATGGGGCGGGAAACGAGGCCGCGTGCGAGTGCGATGGCGCTGGTCGCCTGAGCCTCGTCCCAGCCGCCAAAACTAACGTTGAGGCGGAACTTGGCTTCGATGTCGGCGGTGGTCAGCGGTTCGCGGGCGCCACCGCGTAAATGTGGCTGTCGTTCCTCGATCACCTGGCCATTGTGAAGCAAAACACGAAGGTGACCGGTGTAGTTGTGCGGATATTCGCTGTCGGGGTCGATGACGTAACCGACCCTGGCCGCGAGGGCGCGAACGGCTTCGTCCGCTGCTGCTTCATTGGTGAAACTGCCGAGCCCGATATCGCCATGCAGCATCGCGGCTGCCACGCAATAGGGGATAGAGAACTTCGCCGCGTAGCCGTTCGGCGGCAGGCGCTTGGCGGCAAGCGGTTCCCACAGCCGGTGCACGAAACCTTCGGCGGTCTCGCAGGTAATCGAGGCGATCTCGCTGACGGGAATACCGCGCTTCGAAAGCCGCCGCGCACAATCGATATAGGGATGCGCCATCGTCCCGCACGGATAGGGCTTGAAGGCGAGCGTCTCGGCGAGCCAGTGTTGACCGAACCCTTCGAGCAGTTGGCTCCAGTCGCCATCGCGTGAATTTGCAAAGCCGTGCAGCAGCCCGTGCGGGCCTTCGAACACGGTGCGCGGACCGTTGAAACCGGCGCGTGCGAGCATGGCGGCGCGAATGCCCGATTGTGCCGCCCAGCCCGGATGCAGTCGCTTGGTCCAGGTGCCGTCGGTCAGGTACTCGATGATGCCGCTGGCCATGCTGCCGGCGATGCCGAGACTATTGACGATCTGCGCGGGCGGGAGTCGTAAGGTCGTGGCGACGCCGGCAGCCGCTCCGATGGCGCCGAGTACTGCCGTTGGATGAAAGCCCGCCTTGTGAATCGCCTTGGGCTTCACGAGGCTCAGGCGGCACATCACTTCGACACCGACGACAATACCGAGAAGCGCCGCCATGCCGTCGAGATTTTCGGATTCCGCGATCGCGAGCACCGCCGGCACGATGACCGCGCCGGCATGAACCGGGCCACCCTCGAAGGTATCATCGAAGTCCTCGCCGTGGGCGGCGACGCCATTGATGAAGGCGGCGGCGGTAGTACTTGCCGGTCGCGCATGCCCTATTACTGTTGCCGCGCCGGCATCGTCGAAACCGGCACGGGCACTGGCAACGTAGTCCTCGTTGCGCGCGGCAACGCACAGACCGACGATGTCGACAACCAATTTGTCGACCATGGCGCGAAGTGGTGGTGGGAGTTGCATTGGATCGATCGCAGAAATGCGCGCGGCCAGTTGCTCGGCGACGGCTGGGACTGTCGGCATTGCTCAGTTGTTCCTAAGTCGCGCGCCTGAGCCAAAGCCCGGAATTCGATTGGCGGCGATGATGACCGCGGCGCTCATCAGCAGCATGACGAGGCCGAGCACCGCTATGGCGCCGAGATCGCCACTCTCCTTGAGATCGAAGATCAGCACCGACATCACCTTGGTGTCGGAGGTGAACAGTATGATCGCTGCCGACAACTCGCGTACCACGGCAACGAAGATGAAGCACCAAGTCGCGATCACGCCGGTCCTTAGTAGCGGTGCCGTGATTTGCCGCAGCGCCTGCAATCGTGTTGCGCCGAGGATGCGACTTGCCTCCTCTAGTTCAGGATGCACCGCATGGAACGCCGACTGCAGTTGCTGATAAGCCGACGGCAGTTCCACCGTGACGTAGGCGATGGCCAAGATCCACAGCGTGCCGTACAGCACCAGTGGCGGCCGGGTGTACGATAGGAACAGTCCGACACCGAGCACAATGCCGGGGATCGCAATCGGCGCCGTTGCCAGTGCGCCGAGGATGCGATGCCCCGGCACTGCCTTGCGCGCTGTCAGATAGGCGATCACCAGCGCCAATGTGGTGCCAGCGGTGGCAGTGAGCGCCGCCAGCAGGAACGTGTTCTGCATCACCCGACGCGTCTGCGACAATTCGAAGAACGTGAAGTAGAAATTGTGCAGCGTGAACGTTTCGGTTGAAATCAATCGTGAAGCGGTCGTGGAGAAGGCCGCATTGAGCAGCGCGCCGTAGGGCAGGAACACCGGCAGCATCAACATCGCGAAGCACACGACGACCGCCGGCCAGCGCATCCAGCCGAGCGGCACCAGTCGCGGCGAGCCATACTTGCCGCCGACCACCGTATACGCGCCGCGCCCCAGCACCCGCGCCTGCGCGCGAAGTAGTACGACGGTCAGCAGCAACAGCGGCAAGGATGCGGCGGCGGCAAGCTCCGGCTTTGGCGGAAATTGGAACAGGGTCCAGATCTTTGTCGTCAGGGTATTGAAGCCGGCCGGAATGGCGAGGATCGCCGGCGAGCCGAACAGGTTCATGGCCTGCAGAAAGGCGATCAGCATGCCCGCCAGCAGCGCCGGCCGCGCCAACGGAATGGTGATCCGCCGAGCCGTCACCCAGGCGCGCCCGCCGAGCATCGAGCTCGCATCCTCCAATTCACCTGGAATGCGGTCGAGCGCGTTGGCAACGAGTACGAAAACGTAGGGGAACGTGTAGCAGCAGATGACGAAGATCAGGCCGCCCAGCGAATAGATGTTGAACAGTGCATCGTCGGCGGACGCGCCGGTCAGCCCGCGATAGGCTTGATTGAGCAGGCCGCTGTTCGGCGCCGCCAGCAGTTCCCAGGCGATGGCGCCGAGAAACGGCGGCGTTACGAACGACGCCATGATGAGGGTTCGGATCGTTCGCGTCAGCGGCATGTCGGTGCGCGCGACGAGCCATGCCATTGGGGCTGCGATCAGGCAACAGGCAACACCGACGCTCGACGCGATCGTCAGCGTGGTCAGCAGCGGTTCGAAGAAGCTGTCATCGGTGAGAAGCCGCAGGAAGTTCGCCAGTGTGGCGTTGCCGGCCTTGTCGGTGAAGGCGTAGACGACGAGCCACGCCATCGGCACCACGATTAGGACCACCAGGACGACGGCGAAGCCGATCAGGATCGGCATCGAGGCGTCGAAGCGGGTACGAGAAGTGGAAGTGGTCAGGGACAAGGTTGGTGTCTTCCAATCGAATTTGTCGGCGGGAACAAATTGGTCGTCAAAGGGCGCAATTGGAGCCACGAGGCCGAGGCTCCAATCGCGTCGCCAATCCCGTTACACCTTGAAGTACTGCGTGTACTTCGCCTTGATGTCGTCGGCTTGGGCCAGCACCGCTTCCGGGTCCTCCTTCATGGTCTTGATATCGGACAATGGCTTGCGGCCCGGCTTCGGCTTGACGCCCGCATGCATCGAGTACATGCCGGTGTAGTCGATGATCATCTGCTGGCCTTCGCCCGAGAACATCCAGTTGTGCAGGAGGCGCGCGGCGTTCGGGTGCGGCGCCGACTTGAAGACGCCGGATGGGTTCGAAACGTAGGGAGAACCTTCAAGCGGGAATACCACTTCGAGCGGCGCGCCTTTGTCCTTCTGCTGCAGAACATTGTAGTGGTTGCCATCGGCCATCAACGCTCGCTCGCCGAGGGCGATCTTTTTCGGCGGGTCGGTCGAAGACTGCACCTGCATGATCTTCTGCTTGGCGAGCTTCTCGAAGTAGCCCCAGCCGAGGTCGCGGGCCATCTGGAAGGTGGCCGTCAGGATGGTGCCGGAATAGTTCGGATTGGCCTTGACCATCCGGCCCGACCATTTCGGGTCGAGCAGGTCAGCGAAGCTCTTCGGCACATCCTCGGGCTTCACCAGAGTGGTGTTGTAGGCGATCACGCTCAGATGCACGCGGTGTGTGGCAAAGCACCCGTCGGCGTCGAACGTGCCGGGTTTGAAGTGCTTTACCACGTCTTCGGGCATGTAGGGTTGCAGCCAACCTTCACGCTTCCAAGCGATGAGGTGCGCCGCATCCGCGCTGCTGGCGATGTCGACCTGAGTAATGCGGCTGCCGTATTCCTGGGCGATCCGCTGGAACACGCGCTCGCTGCCCGATCGTTCGACTTTGACCGAGATGCCGGCGAACTTGGCCTCGAACGCCTTGGCCATGGCTTCGGCGGCGGGCAGATCCATCGCCGTGTACCAATTGACGACGCCTTCCTTCTTTGCAGCTTCGATCAACGCCGGCGTGATCGCTTCCGCCGGCGGTGCCGCCGCCACTACACGGGTGGCGAATGGGCCGGCCGTGATTGCGGCAAGGCCACTCAGTATTGTTCGCCTCGATGGCTGGTGCATGGCGCGCTTCCCCATCAAACTTTGAACAGCTTGGCGTACTTTTCCTTGATTTCCTCGGCCAATTTTTCAACGGCGGCCGGGTCGTCCTTGAAGGTTTTGATGTCCTTCAGCGGTTTGCGGCCTGGGCGATCCTTGATCAGCGCATGCGCCGAATATAGGCCACCGACATCGACGTTGAGTTGCTGCGCCTCGGCCGTGAATGACCAAAGGTGGAACAGGCGAGCGGCGTTCGGATTGGGCGCATTCTTCGCCACGCCCGAGGGCCCGATGATCAGCGGCGTCCCTTCCTTGGCATACACCACCTCGACCGGCTGGCCCTTGTCCTTCATCAGATAGAGCAGGTAGTCGACGCCGTCGGCCATAACTGCGCGTTCGCCGAGCGCGAGCTTCTTCGGCGGGTCGGACGCCGATTGCACCTGCATGATCTTCTGTTTCGAGAGTTTTTCCAGATACTCCCAGCCCAGATCGCGGCTGATCTGGTGGGTCGCGGTCATGGTCGAACCCGAATAGCCCGGGTGCGATTTTACCATCTTGCCCACCCACTTCGGGTCAAGCAGATCGGCATAGCTCTTGGGGGCATCTTCCGCCTTCACCAGATTGGTGTTGTAGGCGATGACGCTGAGATAAACCCGCCACGACGCGAACATGCCGTCGGGGTCCTTGTGTTCGGCGGGAAAATGCTTCGCCACATCCTCGGGGACGAATGGCGTCAGCAGCCCATCCCGCTTCCAAACGATGAAGTGGGCTGCGTCAGACGAGTGCAGTACGTCTACGGCGTAGATCTTCGATGCTGTCTCCTGGCCGACGCGCTGATAGATGCGCTCGCCTCCAGTGCGTTCAACCTTGACGGCGACGCCTGGATACTTCGCTTCGAACTTCTTCGCCAAGGCCTCCGCAACGTTGATGTCGACCGCAGTATACCATACGATCTTGCCTTCCTTCTTCGCAGCCTCGATCAGAGCTGGAGTGATTGTCGACGGCTCAGGTGCTGCTGCCCTGGCCGTCCCAATCAGCGGTGGAATCGAAAGTGTCGTCGCCAATGCAGCGGAACCAATAAGTACGTCACGTCGGTTAGCGATGGCCTTGGTCATGGTCCGGGCTCCTCCGATGATGCTGCGGTTCTGGTCGGTATTTCGGGTCACCTCGCGAGAGCCAGACAGTGCTCTCGCGGCAGGTGTACTTGGATCGATGTACCCTCCGGTATGCTTTGCGATGGCGGTGCGGTGACCCTGAGTTCGGTTCCGTCGGCGAGGCGCGCTATGTAGTCTCTGAATGAACCCAGGAAAATGTGCCGCATGATGGTTGCTGGGAGTATGTTGCCGGCGCCTGCGACTGGCGGGGTGGTTTGCAGCAATACGTTGTGCGGCCGGATCGAAATGACTGCCGGTCTCGCGGTCACCATAGGTTGTCCGACGCACGCGATTGTCTGGCCGGCCAGAGTGATGTTGTGGGCGTCGCGCGGCTGGCCCTTGAGAATGTTGCTGGCGCCGATGAAGCGGGCGACGAATTCGGAAGCCGGGCGCTCATAGATTTCCTCCGGCGTGCCAAGTTGTTCGATGCGGCCAGCGTTCATCACTGCAATCAGGTCGGCGGTGGTCATCGCCTCGGCCTGATCGTGCGTGACGTAGACCGTGGTGTAACGGAATGCGTCATGCAGGCGGCGGATTTCAAAGCGCATTTCCTCGCGCAGATTGGCGTCGAGGTTCGACAGCGGTTCGTCGAGCAGCAATGTCTCCGGTTCGATGACGAGAGCGCGGGCGAGCGATACGCGCTGCTGCTGACCGCCAGATAATTCGCCGGGATAACGTTCTGCCAGTTCCTCTAGTCGGGTGCTGCCGAGGATCTTCGACAGCTTGGCGGCAATCGTCGCGCTATCCATTTTGCGCAGACGTAAGCCATACGCGACGTTTTCGGCCACCGTCATATGTGGCCACAGCGCGTAACTCTGGAAAATCATGCTCATGTTGCGCTGCTCGGGCGGCAGCGTGCGCGCGGCCGACGAGACGACGCGGTCACCGACTCGGATCTCGCCGCCACTCGGCTCCACAAAGCCCGCGATCAAACGCAAAGTGGTCGTCTTGCCGCAACCAGAAGGGCCGAGTAGGCACACCATTTGCCCATGCTCTATGCGCAGGGAAACGGTGTCGACGACGGCAATGTCACCGTACTTTTTGGAGAGTCCGCGCAACTCGACTGCAGCCACCTGGGTCTCGTCCCTTTGCACCGGTTATGCCGCTTGGCGCGGTCCGTTGATGGGGAGCATCAGGCAAATCGATTGCAAAGTCCATGGTGTGCGCGAAGAAGCTTGGCGCGAATTCATGGCGCCTTGGTAAACTTCTCGCCATTGAAGATCAGCGTCTCGCTGCAAACGCCGCTGGGTTCCTTGGCGCAGGCGGCACCTGCTTTGATGATGTACAACGCTGGCTTGGTGCCGTGGCGGCCGATCTTGAATGACTTGACCTTGAACGAGCCCATCTGGCCGTAATTCGTCGACACGTAGAGGTCGATCAGGCAACCTTCGTCGTTGCAATAGAGGTCGCGATTGGCTTGGCAACCCTTGGCGATTTCGACGACGTAGTCTGGCTTGCCGTCGCCGTCGAGGTCGCCTTGGGTGACATAGGCTGCCGGCTTCGGCGCCTTCTGCTTGGCTTCCTCGCAGCCGAACACGAGGCCGGAGACCGGCCCTTTGACCCATTGCGGTAAGTCCGCAGCGCCAGCCGTCGAACTTAACGTGAGGACTGTAAGCGCCGCAGCGGACAGACGCTTCATCGCAGCCTCATTTGCCACGGTAGGCGACGAGTTCAATTTCGACGCGGGCGCCGAGCGGCAGGGCTGCGACCGCGACCGTCGAGCGGGCCGGGAACGGTGCCGGGAAATGGGTCTTGTAGACGTCATTCATGGCGCCGAAGTCGCTCATGTTGGTCAAGAAAACGTTGGACTTCACTACGTGCGAAAAGTCGAGGCCAGCGGCTTCAAGTACGGCCTGCAAGTTTGCCAGGCACTGCTTGGTCTCGGCACCAATGTCGGATTGCACGAGCTTGCCAGTTGCCGGGTCCATCGGTGTTTGGCCCGACAGATAGACGAAATCACCGGCCTCGATGGCCATCGAATAAGGACCGACAGCCTTTGCCTTCGGGGTCTCGATCGCGCGCTTGGACATAGGAAAACTCCTGACTCGAACTCGTTGCAACGTCCCGTCGCGGGCGGCCGGCTCCCCAGCCAAGGGGAGTCGCCCGCGACCAGCAGGAAAAGGCTTTGGCGTTTATGCCAAAGCCGGAGCAATGGCCTTGCAGGCGTCGACCAGCACGTTGACGGCGGCGACAGACTTCTCGAACATCGCCTTTTCGCCGGCATCCAGTGCCAGATCGAGCACGCGCTCGACGCCGTTGGCACCGATTACAACCGGCACGCCGACATACATGTTCTTGACGCCATACTGGCCGTCTAGATGGGCGGCGCAGGGCAGCACGCGCTTCTTGTCCTTGAGGTAGCTCTCGGCCATGGCGATCGCCGAGGCGGCCGGTGCATAGAACGCCGAGCCGTTGCCGAGCAGGCCGACAATCTCGCCGCCGCCGCCGCGAGTGCGCTTGATCATGGCGTCGAGCTGTTCCTGGCTGAACATGCCGAGCTTGACGCAATCGGGCAACGGCACGCCACCGATTGTCGAGTAGCGCACCATGGGCACCATGTCGTCGCCGTGGCCGCCGAGCGTCATTGCCCGCACGTCCTCGATCGACACGCCGGCGGCTTCGGCCAGGAAACAGGCGAAGCGGGCGCTGTCGAGCACGCCGGCCATGCCGACGACCTTGTTGGCGGGGAGCCCAGAGAACTTCTGCAGCGCCCAAACCATGGCGTCGAGCGGGTTGGTGATGCAGATCACGAAGGCGTTGGGCGCGTACTGGGCGATGCCGGCGCCGACCTGCTCCATGACCTTGAGATTGATGCCGATCAGATCGTCGCGGCTCATGCCGGGCTTGCGTGGCACGCCAGCGGTGACGATACAGACGTCAGCACCTTTGATCGCTTCGTAGGAGGCGACGCCAGCGCCTGACAGCTTGGCATTGAAGCCTTCGATGGCGGCGGTCTGAGCCAGGTCGAGCGCCTTGCCCTTGGCGGTGCCTTCCATCATGTCGCACATGACGATATCGCCGAGTTCCTTGAGGCCGGCGAGAAGGGCCAACGTGCCGCCGATCTGGCCGGAGCCGATCAGTGCGATCTTGGTACGAGCCATGGGCGTCATTCTCCTGAGAATTGCGCTGGATGCGGCCCCGCGGGCGGCATCGCCAAGCGCTGGAAGGTAAGTTTGCCAGGGTTCGTTAGCCCGAAACCCGAACCCGTTCAATGGCTGCCTTTGGACTATGTCCGATGTGCAATTGACGGGGCCGGCGGTTCCGATGCGCGGCATTTTTCGCTGTTGATGATACCTTGGTGGCCGAATACTGGAGTCGGGACCGATTGCGTAATGTTCGTGTCAGCAAGTTTGTGGAATGGTAAGTGCTTGGGAAGGCTAGGTGTGCCAAAATGAAGACCGTACTTGCACAGCGTTATATTGTCGCCAGGATCGCGATGCTCTTCGTCGCGGTGGCTATTTTTGCGGCGCCGAGTCTGGCGGATGGCAAGCCGTCGAAATTTGATCAGGATCAAGTGCTCGAAGCAGTCAAGAAAGGTGAAATTCGCCCGCTTGCGGAAATATTGGCGGTTGCCGAACGGAACATGCCGGGCCGAGTGATTCGCATCGAAGTCGACCGCAAGCGCGGCAGGGTCATCTACGAACTGAAAATCATCGCCGACAAGGGGCGCGTGCGCGAGATCTATATCGATGCTGGATCGCTTGAAGTGCTGAAGGTCGAGTAGGCGGCATGCGTATCCTGATCGTCGAAGACGAGGATGTGATCGCGGCCGACCTGCAGCGCGCGCTGGTGGACGCCGGCTATGTTGTCGAGCGCTCTGCTGACGGCGAGGACGCTTGGTTCAAGGGCGACACTGAGGACTACGACGCGGTCGTGCTTGACCTGGGGTTGCCGAAACTCGACGGCATGACTGTGCTGCGGCGTTGGCGCGAGGCACATCGAACGATGCCCGTTCTGGCGCTGACCGCGCGCGACAGCTGGCGCGACAAGGTCGATGGCATTGACGCAGGCGCTGATGACTATCTGACCAAACCGTTCCGGATGGAGGAGTTGCTGGCCCGTCTTAGGTCGATCATCCGACGTGCCGCTGGGAATGCTGACGCGGTTATCAAGGTTGGCGACGTGACGCTCGATACGCGACAGCGCGACGTCACGGTCGATGGTCGCAAACAGACGTTGACCCAACTTGAGTTTCGCTGTGTTGGCTATCTAATGAACAATCGCGGGCGCGTGGTGTCGCAAGGCGAATTGAGCGAGCACATCTATTCTCAGGATTTCCAGCACGACAGCAATGCCATTGAGGTGCTGATTGCCCGATTGCGCAAAAAGCTTGGCGCGGACTTCATTCAGACGAAACGCGGGCACGGCTACATGGTAGGGGGCGAATAGGCTTTGGCAATCGGCTCGCTGCGCCTCCGGTTGATCGGCGCCGCCGCATGCGGGGTTGCGATAGCGCTAGCGATTTCCGGGGTCATGCTGGCTCGAATTTTCACCCAGCACGTCGAGGTTCGCGCCGATGCCGAATTGATGAATCACCTGAACCAGATCGCCGCCGCACTTGAGTTCGGGCCAGACGGATCATTGCAGGTAGTCGTGCCGCCCGCCGATCCGCGGTTCGATGTGCCGGGTAGCGGGCTCTACTGGCAGGTCGATCAGCCAGCCGGCACCAGACAGCGCTCACGCTCTTTGTGGGATCAGGTCTTGATCTTGCCGGATGATCATTTGCCCGATGGCGTGGTTCATCGGCATGAAGTGCCTGGCCCCGGTCATACACAACTGCGACTGATCGAGCGGGCGCTGGCCATTGGTCCGGATTCAAGACCGCAATCGGTTCGATTGAGCGTCGCCCTTGATCGCAGCGAAATCGAGAAGGCCGGCGCCGAGTTTCGCAAAGTACTCTTCACTTCGCTGATGGTCCTTGGGCTCGCGCTACTGGCCGCGTTGTGGCTGCAGGTACAGGTCGGCTTGCGGCCGTTGGCGGCACTTCGAAGCGCTCTGAACAAGGTGCGCGAGGGTGGCAGTCGGCGCGTGGAAGGGCAATTCCCGACCGAAGTGAAGCCGTTGGTTGACGACATGAATGCGCTGCTGGAACGCGAGCAGCGCAATATCGAGCGGGCGCGTGAGCGGGCGAGCGATCTGGCGCACGGATTTAAGACGCCTCTGTCAGTGATGTCGGCGGTATCGCGAGATCTCGCCCGGGATGGCCGCAGCGACAATGCCAAGGAAATTGATGCTCAGGTCGACGTAATGAGCCGACATGTCCAGCGCGAGTTGGCTTTGGCGCGAACGGCTGGCAGTTCAGCAGTTGGCCGTGCGTCGATCTCGGTCAAGCCGATCGTCGATCGCGTGACCAGGGCATTGCAGCGGATCGCGGCCGATCGCGGGTTGCGCTGGGAGAACGATATCGATCCGGCCACAGTGTTTCCGGGCGACGAGAACGATCTGCTCGAAATGGTCGGCAATCTGGCCGACAATGCCGCGAAGTGGGCGACATCCCGGGTGGTGATAAAGGCTGCATCTCACGGGCACGCCTTGATATTGACCGTTGACGACGATGGTCCCGGGATTGCGCCTGGTACCGAGGCCGCTGCCTTGAAGCGTGGTCGTCGGCTTGACGAAACGACCGCAGGCAGCGGTCTTGGCCTGTCGATCGTGACCAAGATGGTCGAAGCCCACGGCGGCACGATCAGGCTCGATCGTGCCGCAATCGGTGGACTGTCAGTGCATATTTCGATCCCGCTGGCTCGAGCACTCGACTAGATCAATCCTCGTCGAAGAAGCCCTGCACGGCCTCTTTGTGGCACGCGACGCAGTCGCCCTTGAACTTTGCGCCCTTCCGCGTGAGCGTTGCAGGTGATGTGCGGGACTTTTTCTCGTGCTTGCGCTTCCACCAAGGCAGATCGGTGATCCGTGCCGGTTCGGCGGCAGTGGGCAGGCCGCGCAATACTTTCGGATTCCGGCCCGTCTGATCGGCGGCGTTGGCGGCAAGATAGCTGAGCACCTGCTGTGACGTTTCGGCGTCGAGTTCGGCATTGTCGCCGAAGTGATCCTTGAGATCACGCACAAGTAGCCCCCAGGACCGAGCCGGTAGCAGGCCTGCTGGGTAGAGCATATGGCAGGCGCTGCATTCCTTGGCGACCACGGCATTGTTCACCGGCGGCGTTCGCATGCCGTCGGCAAGGCTCGGTAAGCTGAATTGCAGAACTAGGCCGGCGCCGATAACGGCGACAAGGGCAGCGTGTCGCTTGGTGGTGATCATGATCGTAGTCCTTCGGGGTATTGCTGATGGTTAGAGGCCGAGCAGGTAGGCGAGGACGTCACCCTTCTCGTTAATCGAGCATTCGCGACCGAGCACATCGCCGCAGTTGCGCTTGAACCATTTCTCGACATCGGCCGGGTTTGTGAACCGGTTCGGATTGACGGACGCGGCCATCGGCTCGATCGTCTTTCCGGCGCGCGTCTTGCCGACTTTGGCGGGATTGGCGGTGTGACAAGATGTGCACGACGGCGAATTGGGTTTGCCGCCGATGTGGTTGCCCTGGAAAAAGGCGCGTCCCCGTTCGGCCGAGAATCCTGCAAATGCCGGGTTGGCGGCCTTTGCGGTTGCGAGATGTTGGTCGAAAACCGACTTTTGAGCCGGTGACATAGCGGCGACGGCAGCGATGGTGGTCGCGGCGAGTGCAATGCTGGCCGTGAGCAATGGAAGCGATCTCGAAGTCATTCTAGTTCTCCTTTGGTATTGCGATCGATCTGGGGTTGAAGCGTCCGCTGGCGGCATCGCCATGACAGGCGGCGCAGTTGAGCTTGCCGGCCACTTTCGGCTGTTTGAATGCCGCGGCGTCGACGTGTCGATGCAAACGTTTCCAACCAGGCGTCTCGGTAAGTCGTGATGAGCCGGCTGGATCAGACATTCGCAGGCGGTTGGCTGCCTTGGTGTCGAACGCTTGGGCGCTGTTGCGGAACAGGTATGCCGCTATCGCGTCGGCTTGTGCCGGTTCGAGGGTGGCGTTGTCACCGAAGTGGTCGCCGAGCCCGGCCATAATCGCGTTCCATGTCGATGTTGGTGCCAGGCTTGGGTGGTGGGCGGTGTGGCAGGCGGAACATTCCTTCACATACAGAGGATCGAGCGCCACCATCGGCACGCCTAGTGCCGGTTGTGCCGACCAATGCCAAACCCCGGCGCCAACGACCACAATCGAGATGACGGCAAGCATGCCGGCTGCCATTGGTCGTGCTTCGACCGCAGCCGCCTTATGATCGTCGGCGGTCACGTGTTTGCGACCGTTCACCATGCCGCGAACTAGATTTTCGCGGGTCCGTAGGCTCTCCATTACGACGCCAATCAAGTGCAAGCCGATCAGCCCCAGCAGCCCGAACGCCAAGAGTTCGTGGATTTCCTTGGCGATGTTGCCGGCGGTGTATGACGTGAATGGCGCGAGCGGGCCTTCCTTGATGACACCCGCGAGAGCCAGGACTCCGGTCACCGTCAGCGCCAATACGGCGGCGAGCAGTCCAAGGATCATCATGGTGCCAACGGGATTGTGTCCGACATGCCGATGCCCGCGGCCACGTGCTAGATCAAAGGCATGCTGCACGGCCGTGATGGGGCCGACGACGAAGCTGCCGAAGCGAGCGTAGGTCGAGCCGAGGAAGCCCCAGACGATCCGGTACAACAGCAATGCGGCGATCACGGTGCCGGCAATTACGTGGATGTCGATCCAATTGCGCGGGGCGAGAAAGCCGGTGGCAAGCGCGGTTGCAACTACGATCACCAATGACCAGTGGAAAAGGCGTACGCCGATATCCCACACGGCGATTTCATCGCCTGGGCGCGGCTCGTCCGACTGTATTGGGTCTAGAAGCTGAACCGTCATATCCCGGACTCGATCGTTCACGCATCCGCCTGATGCAGTGCACGACACATAGCTCCCGCCGCGTTACCGCAAGCTGACAGGATCGGGATGCTTCACCGGTGATTTCAGGTCAATTGTCGCGGCGGGCGATGGCAGCCCCAGTCAGGCGATGAGTTCCTTTGCAGAGCGAAAGCATGCCAGCGACGTGCGCTCGTCGACGATGCGCGTGGGTGGCATCGAGTGGTCGCAGGTGCCGGGCATGCGGATTGGGCAGCGGGGATAAAACGGACAGCTGCTGGTCCCCGCCGACCCGCCTTCTGGCTCTTCGGCAAGCGCCGCAATTCCGGTGCGCTCAAGCCACCCCTGTTGGAGGGCCGGCACCGAATTCAGCAACAGGCGGCTGTAGGGGTGCTGCTCAGGCGCGTCGGTCTTGTCAGCCGGCATCGTCGCGACCTTGCGGCCGGCATAGAGCACCATCACGTCGTCGCAGATGGCGCGCACCGTTTTCAAATCGTGGCTGATGAACATGTAGGACAGGCCCAGCTCGCGCCGAAGTTCAACCAGCAGATCCAGGATGGCTTCGGCGACGACGGTGTCGAGTGCTGATGTGACCTCGTCGCACAACAGCAAGTCGGGTTTGGCTGCGAGCGCGCGAGCCAGATTGACCCGTTGTTTTTGTCCGCCAGAGAGGTCGCTCGGTCGCCGGAGCAGGATCGATGATGGCAGGCGGGTTAGGTCGAGCAATTCGCTCACACGGGCTTCGCGCTCGGCGCCTTTCATATTGAAGTAGAAGGTGAGCGGCCGGCCAATTATCTCGGCTACGCTCACCATCGGATTGAGCGCGGTGTCGGCCATTTGGAAAACAATCTGCACGCGGCGCAGGTGCTCGCGGCTGCGTTGACGCACAACCGGCGGCAGCAACTCGCCGTCGAGCATCACGGTGCCGCGCGACAGCGGAGTCAGTCCGGCGATGACACGTGCCAACGTGCTCTTGCCGCTGCCGGACTCACCGATCACGCCAAGCGCCTGGCCGCGACCAATCGATAGGCTGACGTCGCGCAACACCGGCAAGCGGGGATTGCCGTTGGCATCGTGGCCTCCGTAGCCAGCTACCAGACCGGCCACTTCGATCAGTGTTGTCGCTGTTGGCGCACTGGCAGGTGCGAGGTCGCGGCGTGCCGGCTCGGCGGCCGCCAGTAGGCTGCGGGTGTAGTCGTCGACCGGCTTGGAAATCAGTTTAGCGGTGGCGCCGATCTCGCGCACCGCGCCGTCGCGCAGCACGACGATCCGGTCGGCGATCTGTGCGATCACAGCTAGGTCGTGCGTGACGTAGATGCCGGTGGTGTTGCGGTTGCGGATCGCCGACTTGAACGCCTTCAGCACCTCAATCTGGGTGGTGACGTCCAGTGCGGTTGTTGGTTCGTCGAAGATGACGACTTCCGGGTCGGTGATTAGCGCCATCGCCGCCATCAAGCGTTGCAGCTGTCCGCCGGACACCTGATGCGGATAACGCGATCCGATGGCGTCGGGCTCAGGGATCGCGAGTGCCCGAAACAATTCGCGTGCCTTGGCCTCAGCTTCCGTTTGCGTCGCGGTGCCGTGAATCAAAGCGCTCTCAATCACCTGCGCCATGATCGATCGCGAAGGATTGAACGAGGCAGCGGCGCTCTGTGCGATATATGCGACGCGGCGGCCACGGATGCTGGCCAGACCTTTGCGGTCGAGTTCGGTGACGTTCGTTTCGCCGATCCTAACCGAACCCGATGCGATGCGACAGCCGAAGCGTGTATAGCCGAGTACCGCCAGGGCGATCGTGGTCTTGCCGGAGCCCGACTCGCCGATCAAGCCGACGACCTCTCCCTTGTCGACGCTGAAACTCACTCGCTTGACGATCTCGGTCTCGATCCCGTTGTCGGCGCGGGCCACAATGCGCAGATCGCGGATGTCGACCAGCGGCGCCATCTCAATGGCCTCCAATCGACGAGCGTTGCCTACTGAAAAGGATATCGATACTGAGATTGACCGCGACCGTCAGGCTCGCGATCGCGAGTGCCGGCATGATCACCGCTGGCGCGCCATAAGGTAGACCGGCCAGGTTCTCGCGAACCAACGAGCCCCAGTCAGCTTCCGGTGGCTGAACGCCAAGTCCCAGGAAGCTCAGGCTCGACAGCAACAATACAACGTAAACGAAGCGCAATCCAAAGTCGGCGAGCACCGGCCCGATCATATTCGGCAGGATCTCGCGAGTCATGATGTAGAAGGTGCCTTCGCCGCGCGCCCTCGCAACGGTGACGAAATCGAGGGCGGCGATGTTGACCGCGACCGAGCGCACCATGCGGTAGCATCCCGGCAGGTAGATGATCCCCAATGTCAGGATAAGCACCGTCAGCGACGAACCGAAGGCCGCCACCACGACGAGGCCGAACATTTTGCTCGGAATCGAGATCAGCGCATCGAGGAAGCGGCTCAGTGCCGCATCGAAGAAGCCACCGATGGCCGAGGCTGCCAGTCCCAGTAGAGAGCCGGTCAACACAGATATGCCGGTGGCGGCGAGCGCGATGCCGACGGTATAGCGCGTGCCGGCCAGAATGCGCGAGAAGATGTCGCGGCCGAAGTAGTCGGTGCCGAAGACGTATTTGCGGCTCATGCTTTCAAATATCTCGGCATCGAGGATCTCGCCGACGTCGTAGGGAGCGACCGATGGCCCGATAAAAGCCATTACGATCCAGAACAGCACGATTGCTGGCGCGATCATCCGCCGTGACGGGCGGGGCAGGCGGCGGCTGTGGGCAGGGGCTGGTTGATCCGTCATCGCGCTATCCGTGCCGCAAACGGGGATTGGCGATGATCGCCGCGAGATCAGCCGCAGTCACCAGCAGCAGGTAGGCCGCGCAAAAGATCATGGCACAGGCTTGCACCAATGGCAGATCGCGGGTGGCCACCCCGTCCACCATCAGCTTGGCGACACCGGGATAGTTGAAAATTGTCTCGACGATGATGACGCCGCCGAGCAGGAATGACAATGAGAAAGCAATGGCATTGGCGATCGGTCCAATAGCGTTAGGCAACGCGTGTTGCATGACGATCCGCCAAGGACTCGCGCCCTTCAGCACCGCCATCTCGACATATGACGAGGATAGCGCGTCGATCAGCGCTGCTCTTGTCATGCGCGCCATCTGCGCAACGATCACGAACGTCAATGTGATCACCGGTAGCGCGAAGTTTCGGACCACGTCCCAGGTGGATTTTAGGTTTGATGCCTGGGAAAGCGCCGGGAACCAACGCAACTTCACCGCGAACACCAGCACGGCGAGGGAGGCCACCAGGAACTCTGGGACCGAAACAACCAAGATTGTGGCCGAGCCAACCATGCGGTCATAGCGGGAACCGCGCGCCACTGCCGTGGTGATCCCGAGAAGCAGTGCCACCGGCACTGCGACCGCCGCGGTGATGCCTGCGAGCAGCAGAGAATTGCCCAATCGGCTGCCGATCAGTTGCGTCACGGGCAAGCCATTGACCAGTGATTTGCCTGCATCCCCATGCAGCATGCCGCCGAGCCAGTTCAAATAGCGCTGCAGCGGCGGCAAATCGAGGCCGAGCGCCTTGCGCAGGCCGGCAACGGCGTCTGGCGTCGCTGACTGACCGAGCATGTTCTGAGCTACGTCGCCGGGCAGCAAGTTGGTGATCACGAATACGGCGGTGGCGACGAACAGGATGGTCAGCGCCGAGGTCACGAGGCGGGTGATGAGCAGCCTGCCAATCGTCGCGTTCACCAGTGGCCTCCATCGAATAACGGTGCTCAGGATCTAGCCTGGCACCGTCTGAGCAGTGGTGCCAGGTAAAATGCCTGAGCGCCGTGCAACCTCACGCATCCAGCCAGACGTGCTCTCCGAACGAGTAGCCCATCATGCCGCCGAGTCCACTTGCCTTCAGGCCCTTGATCTTCGAGGTGTGCGCGTCGAGGTTGTTGATGAACACGGGAACGCCGATGCCTGACTGTTCGTGGATCATCACCTGCATGTCGCGATACATCTGTTTGCGCTTGGCTTCGTCGGTTTCACCGCGCGCTGCTACCAGATGTTGGTCGAACTTCTCGTTCTTCCAGGCCGAACTCGTTCCACGGCGCATCCGATTTGAAGAACAGGCTGAACAGGATGTCGGCGGTCGGGCGCGGGTTGATGTTGCCGAAGCCGACCGGCACCTTCATCCAGTAATTCGACCAGTAGCCGTCGGCGGGTACCTGCTTGAGGTCGATCTTGAGGCCGATCTTCTGCGCCGCCTGCTGCAGCACCAGACCCATCTCGACCGAACTCGACGCCGCCGGCGAAGTGACGATGGGAATGGTCGTATCAAGGACGCCAGCCTTGCCGAGGTGGAACTTGGCCTTGTCAGGATCGAACGGGCGCTGCGGGATGTCGGCGGCATGATAGCGATTGAGTGGCGGCACAGGGTGATCATTGGCCACCTCGGCGTAGCCCTGGAAAATCGAGCGTTTCAGCAGGTCGCGATTGAACAGGTATTTCATACCGAGAACGAAGTCCGCGTTCTTGCCCGGGTCGCTGTCCATCCGCATGACGAGGTCGGTGTAGTTGCCGGCCTTGGTCTCGAAGATCTCAAGGCCCTTGGCGGCGAGGATCTGCTTCGCCGCATTCGGATTGATCGAGCCGATGAAGTCGACGTCTCCCGAGATCAGCGCATTCACGCGAGCGCCGGCATCGGGGATGCCGATGAACTCGATTTCGTCCAGGTAGGGGCCGCCGCCCTGCTTCCAATAGTTCGGATTGCGCACCGAGATCGAGCGCACGCCCGGCGTGAATTCCTTGCAAAGATAGGGCCCGGTGCCGATTGCCTTCGAGAAGTCGGTGGTGCCGGCCTTGACGATCAGGAAGTGGTAGGTGCCGAGTACCACCGGGAAATCGGCATTCGGGCTTGTCAGGGTGATCTGCACTTCAAGCGGACCGGTGGCCTTGATTTCCTTCATCTGGCCAGCGAGCGCCTTGGCCTTCGAGCCGGTGGCTGGATCATTGTGCCGCGCCAAGGAGAACACTACGTCCTCGGCGTTCAATGCTTTGCCATCGTGGAATTGCACACCCTTGCGCAGCGTGATCGTCCACACTGTTGCCTTGTCGTGTGTGATCGTTTCAGCCAGTGCCAACTTCGGCGACAGATCAGGCGCGAGTTCGGTGAGGCCGTTGTAGAACATGGTGCAGCGGACATAGTCGGTCGACAGCGATTGTTTGGCTGGATCGAGTGTGTCGGCGGTCGAGGTAGAGAAGCCGGCGACCTTGATGCGGCCTCCCTTTTTCGCAGTCTGCGCCCAGGCCGTCGACGCCTGACCGATCAGGCCACCGCCAAAGCCAGCGGTAATGCCGAGCCCGCCGAGCAAACCGAGCATATCGCGACGGGTCGCGCCTCGGCGCACCGCGTCCAAGAGCCGCTCGCGATCAGCAAGTGACAGCGCGTCGAGGGAGGCAGGTACTTTACATTTCATCGTACATTCTCCGTTTGCTCAGGTGTTGTCGCAGTCGCTCAGTGAAGTCGGTCCATGAGGCGGTAGTAGACGCCGACCGCCGGCAGAAACCAAGGCGTGCCAAAGTGACCGGGCACCGCCGGCCAGTCGATATCGCGCCAGGGATTGGCGACCGCTTCGCCCGCGACCCTGCGCGCCATCAGGTTGCCCATGTAGGTCGACATCTGCACGCCATGGCCGCTGAAGCCCATGGCGTAATGCATGCCCGATGGCGTGATGCCCGAGCGGGGTAGTCGATCGCTCGACATGTCGACGAGGCCGCCCCAACAATAGTCGATGCGCGTGTCAGCCAACTGCGGGAAGATCTCCCGCATGTTGCGTTCGAGCACGCGGCCACTCTTGAGGTCGGAACGCGGACTCGACATGGCGAATCGGGCGCGACCGCCGAACACCAGGCGATCATCGGCGGTCATCCGGAAATAGTGGCCAATGTTCTGGCTGGTGGTGCAGTTGCGCCGACCAGGCATGATCGATTTTGCCAGCTCGCGGCCGAGTGGTTCGGTGACTACGATGAAGCTGCCAACCGGAATTATGCGGCGACGGAACCAGCCGAATGGCCCTGTGCGCGAAGTTCCGGAGGCAAGGATCACGTGGCTCGCCTCGACCATCCCGCGAGTGGTTGTGATCTGGAATCGGCCGGGCGATTTGCGGACGACATTCGATACCGCCGCGTTCTCGAAAATTCGCGCACCCTTACGTGCTGCTGCCTCAGCGAGGCCGATGCCGAAGCGGCCGACGTGCAAGTTGCCGCTTCGTCGCTGCACGACACCACCGTGATAGCGTTGCGTGCCGATCTCGCTGGCGAGTTCCGCGCGAGACAACAGCACCGTATCGCTGTCTACTTCCCTTGCCAGGATTTCCTGGTTTCGCTTGATCTTATCGAAATGTTCGGGCTTGGCAGCAAGCTTCAACTTGCCTGAGCGGACAAAGTCGCAGTCGATATTTTCATCGCGAGAAATGGCTTCAACCAAGTCTACGCCTGCGTCGAAAGCGCGATACATCTCGCGTGCCCGTTCGACGCCGAAGCGATCGCGCACACCGACGAAATCGTGCGACAAGCCGTTGTTGCAATGCCCGCCATTGCGCCCCGACGCTTCGCCCATGACCGGACCTGCTTCAAGAACAACGGCATTAATGCCCTTGCGGACAAGAGTCAGGGCGGCCGACAATCCGCATAGTCCGCCGCCGACTATGGCGACATCCGTCCGGCCCTGCACCGGCGTCGCGATAGCGTTCGCGAACGGGGCTGCGGTATCGAGCCAGAACGAAACCGGTTTCATGTCGGCACCCCCGCCTCGAATTGCTTGCGCCTTTTCATAATCCGACGAGTGCCGGCAGGCCGCCGATATCATTGATTTCGGTCGCGCCGTAATATGGCGCCGAAGGCTCGTGACCGCGCAGCACGTGCACGCGTCCGCCAATTCGCATATCGTGTGCGGTCATCAGATCGTAGCGCATGCTGGACGATACATGCAGCACGTCCGCGGGTGAGCAACCGAGCTGATCGAACATGTACTCAAAGGCTTGCATGCGCGGCTTGTAGGCCTGCGCCATCTGAGCTGTGTACGCAGCATGAAACGGCGCGCCGAGTTTGTCGACGTTACTCTGGATCTGGTCGTTCGATGCGTTCGAAAGGACGACGAGCGGGATCTTTTTGGCGATCCGCGCGAGTGGCGCCGCGACGTCTGGATGTGGTCCCCAGGTTGGCACAGCTTGATAGTACTTCTCGCCTTCCGCTTCGCTCGACTTGATGCCCCACAGCTTGGCGGTGCGCATCAGTGCGTTGACGATCACGTCACGATATGGCTTCCAGGGCCCCAGCACCTCGTCGAGGCGATAGGTGGCGAAATCGCGGATGAAGGCGTCCATCTTGTCGACTGGAATACGGTCTGCGAAAATGATCCGAGTCATGTCGCTTATCTGGAACCGGGTCAGGGTGCCATAGCAATCGAAGGTGATGAATTTCGGTTTGAAGGTCGACATGGACTGCTTCCCGCTGGCTGGCACAAGACGCGCCGTTCTTTGGGTATTGAGCCACGATCTCAGCCGCTTGTCGCTCGCTACTGTGATCGCTTATCGGAATTTTATGCCGTTATTGGGCGCAACTCGGCAGGCTTTGTTGGGTCGACAGTGGTCCACCATGGGGTTCACCGTCTGATCCGGGCAGATTTATCGCCGGTAACTCTTGGAATCGAGGGATTGGATCTTGATCGCGCACGATATGGCAGGCCGGTACCGATTGCGGCCGATAACGTTGGCCGATGCCGCCGACGCATATCGATTGTCCAGTGCCGTCGGTTGGCCGCATCGCGCTGAGGATTGGCGGTTTGTTCTCAGTGTCGGCGACGGTCTCGTCGCCACTTTCGACGATCGTGTGGTTGGCACGGTGATGTGGTGGATCTACGAAGCCAAGGTCGCAAGGCTCGGTATGGTGATTGTCGATCCGTTATTGCAGGGTGCCGGCATTGGCACGGCTTTGATGACGGCGGCGCTCAGTTCCATCGATGTGCCAACGGTAATTCTCAACGCAACCGCCGTTGGCGAACCGCTTTACCGGCGTCTGGGATTCGAGGTGGTGGCCGAGATCATGCAGTTTCAGGGCGTGCCGTCCGCGATACCGCCTGCCGATGCTATGGCCAACAACAGTATTCGATCGGCTGAAGGAAGGGATCTCGAAGCCGTCACCGCGCTCGATGCAGACGCAGTTGGCGTGCGACGCGGGTTGGTGATTGCCCATTTGGCGGAACATGCTGAAGTCGTAGTGCTTGAGCAGTGCGGTACGGTCGTGGGCTTCGCGGCATGTCGTCGGTTCGGTCGCGGTTACGTCGTCGGGCCAGTTGTTGCGCCGGATGCCGCGCAGGCTCGAGCGCTGTTTGCGAATTTCATCAAGGCGAAGCCCGGCGCCTTCCTGCGCGCCGACGTAGCTGTCGAAACGGGCCTGTCAAATTGGCTCGAAGAATTTGGACTTGCAGCCATCGCCCCAGCCATCACCATGGTACGAGGTCCGGTGCCGTCAACGAGCACCTCCGTGACAATGTTCAGCCTGGTCAATCAGGCCCTTGGATAACGCAATCTTGCGGCGCGGTACGATCTGCCGTGGCAGCCTAAAGTTCGCTATTTGGTACCGTCGCGTCTACCGTTGGCGACGCCGTTTTCGCAATCCACCGCGCTAACATGACCAAAGAGGTATTCGCCCTTGCCGGCACCCGTGTAGGCTCGGAATCGCAATTCGCAGCCATTGCTGGAGCTTCGCCATGTCCACTCCCAAGCCGATCACATCATTTAAGGTCATGACCTTCGATGTCGTCGGCACCCTCATCGACTTCGAAACGGGCATGCTCGATTACTTGCGCAAGTCGGGCGCGGCGCCTGACTCGATCAGCGACCAGATGATCCTCGACGTCTATCGCAACGCCCGCGGCGCCGAGAAGACGGAGCTTTACCCGGATGACCTTGAGCGCTGCTACGGCGATCTGGTGCGCCATGCGGGTCTCAATGACGGAGCCGTCTTTGCTCGCGGCTTTCGCGATTCGGCTGAGTTTTGGCCGGCGTTTCCCGACTCGGTCGAGGCGCTGAAGCGGTTGTCGCAGCGCTATCGCCTTGTCGCCATGACCAACGCCCAGCGGTGGGCGCTCGACCACTTCGCGCGCACGCTCGGTCACCCGTTCTGGGACAGCATCAGCGTCGACGAGGCGCTCACCGAGAAGCCCGATCCGGTCTATTTCGGCTTTGCACGCGGGCGGATCAGCCGCTCCGGCTTCGTGCAAAGCGACATTCTTCATGTGGCGCAGAGTCAGTATCACGACATCGGCGTCGCCAAGTGTCTCGGCTATACCACCTGCTGGATTGAGCGCCGCCAAGGGCTGAGTGCCGGTGGCACGATCAAGGCTATCGCCGAAACTACGCCGGACTATCATTTTGCGACGCTCGCCCAATTGGCCGACCGCGCCGCCTAAACAGGTATTTCCTGACCGACGCGTGGCCGCGTTTCGAACGCCGCTTGCCAGCAGCGGCGGTTCAAGGTAGACGACCGACCAGAATGTCATCAAAGATGACGTTCGGGCCGCAATAGCTCAGCTGGTAGAGCACATCATTCGTAATGATGGGGTCGGGGGTTCGAAGTCCCTCTTGCGGCACCATATAAATCAATGATTTAGGCTCATAGAGCCAGTCACGTTGTACAATTATGGACGGCCGTTGTACAATCGGGCGCCATTCGATGATCCTGATGCGTTCTGCTCCCACTTGGCAATGGCTTGGGCAGAAAGCCGTTGGCGGTTGAGATCAGCAGCGTAGTGCTCGACCATTTCGAGTGTCGGCCCGGTAATGGCGGCAACTTCAGCGGTCGTACAGCCCGCCTCAGGTTGGAAACACACCGCTGACTTACGGGGTCCATGTGGCACCAACCCGTGGCAGTCTCCCTTCATAGTTTCCCCAACTCCATTTGTCGCTGCCAGACTGTCTTGAACCCTTCTCGAGTTCCAGGGCCGACCGCGCTCACCCGTGAGGATGTGTATCGAGCGGCGCTCAAGGCAGGCAAGGAAATCTCGCAAATCGCGGTGCAGCGGAATCCACACTCGCGTACCGGTCTTTTCTTGGACGACCTGAACAAATAGTCGCCCGTCACCACGCCCGAACGCTCTCACGCATCGCATATCTTCGCGATGTGGTGGTGGTATTTCTTTTAGTCCGCTCTCACAGGCGGCAGGCGACGATGCCATTGGGAAGCACGCTGGATTTCGCAAGCGAGCATGATAAGAGCCCGATCGCTGCCTGGTGGTCCGACCAATTGCAGGCCGATCGGAAGGCCGTGTTCGTCGACGCCGGCAGGGACCGAAACAGCCGGCAGCCCCAGTGCGTTGACGAAGCGAGTGAAGCTCGACAGTGCATAAAGCGTGCGCGGAGCGAACGCTGGCCCTGATGGTTCGCAGGCCACGACCAGCGGCGTGCTGATTGGCATCACCGGTAGCAAGACGGCGTCGGTGGCAGAAAACAGCCTTCCGATCTCGATCGCAGCCAACTGTTTGAGCCCGCAGTGGGCTTCGTCGAGCTGCGCGTCGGAAATCGCGATCCCCTTTTCCAGGCGCGCCCTGAGGTCGCGGTCGAGTAGACCCGAGCCCATGAGATCCGCGTTAGTTCGCGCAGCTTCACCCATCAGGACGGTCATGACCGGCGCATCGGTTGCAGTCAGCAATGGTTCCAGCGCAACGGAACCGAGCGAACAACCGATCGAGAGCAGCGTCCGCTCCATGGCCGCGACGGCACCCTGGATGCTGGCAGACGATCGCCGCGTCAGATCATGTGCCACCGCGATGCGGCGCATCGTGCGGGGGGCGTTGCGATCCGCGAATATTCCAGCGACCGGCGCGATGCGTGCTGGCAGCGCGCGCCAGGAAACCGATCGCATCGAGGCTCGGCGCCAGTGGCATGGTGCCTTCGATCGGCACCAGTCCGTAGGTCGGCTTCCACGCAGTGATGCCACAGCAGTGAGCCGGAATTCGCAGCGATCCGGCAGTATCGGAGCCGAGTGCCAACGGCACGCAACCGGATGCCACCGCCACCGCTGGTCCGGACGACGAGCCGCCGCAGATATAGTTTTCATTCCATGGATTTAGTGGGCGTCCGCGATGCGGGTTCACGCCCGAAGGTTCATATGCCAGCGGCGACATCTGAGCGAATGCGACAGTTACGGCGCCGGCATTCGACAGCATATCGAAAACACGAGCGTTGCGGGCGGGCACGTGTCGCGGCGCTTGGGCGAGACCGAAGGTCGGTGCGCGACCGGCAATGTCGATCATGTCCTTGATCGCGATCGGCAGCCCGCCGAGTGCGCCGCCGGATGCGCCTGCCAAAGGCACAACCGGGATATCGACGAACGCGCGCAAGCGATCGCGCAGGGCTCGGCACGAGTGGGCGGCTTCGGTCGCCGAGGCCCTCGCGGTCATCGCGTCTTGACGCTTTCGTTGGGATCACAGCGTGGATCGCGCGGCAGCCAGCGGCCGAGTTCGACTTGCGCCAGGAAGTCGGCAACCGCCGCGTTGAACAGCGCCGGTTCTTCCAGATTGATCGCATGGCCGACCTTGGGCAGCACGACGAGGCCGCTGGCCGAGATGTTGCGCTTCAGGAACAATGCCGGCTGCAAGCAGTGATCGTCCTCGTCGCCGCTGACCACGAGCACCGGCAGCTTCATGTCGCGCATCTGCGTTTCGAAGTCGTAGATCGAGGGGCGCTGCGCCTGGACCCCGCGTAGTGTCAACGCAGCGCCGAGCGAAGAATGCTCACCTAGGACCTTGCGATGTTCCTCCCAGCCGCGCGGATCCTTTATGAGCAGTGGAATTCTGGCCGCTGCCATTCCGTAAATGTGCGAGAATTTCTCCGCCCCTAGAGTTTCGAACTGCGCTGCCGATTGCAGCGCGCCGGCGCGGAACTCCTCGGCCTTGGCCTTCTCGGCTCCGTAACCGGCGCCAGCCAGCACCAGTGATAGCGCGCGATCGGCGAACTTCATGCCGAAATGGAGCGTGGCAAAGCCGCCCATGGACAGCCCGATGACGTGGGCCTTGCCGAGCCCCAGACCATCGATCACATCGCGAATGTCTTCGGCCGCGCGCATCTGCGAGTAGTGTTCGACGGTGGCTGGGACATCGGATGGCGGGTAGCCGCGTGCATTGAAGGTAATGCAGCGATACTTTCGCGAGAACGCGCGCACCTGCGGTTCCCAACTGCGCATGTCGCCGGCGAATTCGTGGACGAATACCAGCGGTCGCCCTTCGCCCGTGATTTCCACAGCGAGCTTTACGCCATCGGTCGTAGTGATGAAAGACATGCGGGACTTCCCGGGGTTCGAGGATTGCAGCGTCGTGGCTGACGTCTGTGTCACGACCAGCCGACCGGCAGTCGAGCATTGCACGATCGATTATTCAACTCGATTGCGCGCAGCGCCCGCAAGGAGTGCATGGCGCCCGCGCGTTTTCGTCCGATGCGTCGGTTAAGCGGACCTGTACGCTTCGCCTGCAATTCAGAGCAAGGACCAAGTGATGCCGACGACTGCGACGGATATCAAAGTTGCGCGCGGCGCCGACGGCATCGCCGTGGTACGCATCGACCGACAGCACAAGTGCAACGCCATGAGCCTCGCCATGTGGCGGGGCCTCGCCTCCATGTTCGCCGACCTCGACGCCGACAAAAGCGTGCGCAGTATCGTCCTGACCGGGGCGGGCGGCAACTTCTGCGCGGGTGCCGACATCTCGGAGTTCTCCGGCCTGCGGTCGACAATAGAAGACGGCGCGACTTACGATCTCTCGGTCGAGGCCGCGGAACACGCCATCATCGGTTCGAAGAAGCCGACGATCGCAGCGATTTCCGGGGCTTGCGTCGGCGGCGGTCTGGGCTTGGCCCTATGCTGTGACTTCCGCTTCGCTGATGCCACCGCTTACTTCGCCATTCCTGCCGCCCGGCTCGGGATCGTCTACGGTATCACCGAGACCCGGCAATTATTGCAGGCCGTGGGCCAAGCCATGGCCCGCGAAATTCTGTTCGCCGGTCGTCGGATCGTGATGCCTGAAGCCGCTGCCATTGGGCTGGTGACGCATCACGTGGACGGCGATATTGGCGGCGCGGCGACCACATTCGCCAAATCTTTCACGACCTCAGCACCACGCACGATTGCAGGCGCCAAGCTTATTCTCAGTTCGTTGGCTGAAGGTTCGATCGGCGATCGCGCGCGAGACATTGCAAATGCCGCGAGAGACGCCGTTGCCAGCCGCGACTATCAGGAAGGGATTGCTGCGTTTGCGCAAAAACGGGAGCCTCAGTTCAACGGAGACTGAAGCCGTTCTTGGACATGAGTCTCTTCGTGCAGACAGCCTCATGTTGATGCAGGCGCTCTTGAATTGGGCATCTGCCGTGCCTTGCGTAGCCTACGATTTGCTGACTTAATCCCGTCATGGGCAGTCGAGGAGTTGGACCGGTGGGCATGTTAAAATTTGCAGGTCGGGCGCTGGCGCTCGGAGTTCTCGTGGCGGCGGTGTCGAGCGGCGGGGCCTCCGCGCAAGACAAAGTCATCAAGATCGGGGGGCTGCTGCCGATCTCCGGTCCCGGTGCCTACTTCGGCGTGCAGGACAAGCAGGGCGTCGAATTGGCGCTTGAGGAGCTGAACAAGTCGGGCGTCAACGGTTACAAATTTCAGATCCAGTATGAAGATTCCGCCTGCAGTCCCTTGCCGGCTACACAAGCCGCCAAGCGCCTGATCGAGCAGTTCAAGCCCGACATCGTGATCGGGGAAGAATGCTCGGATGCGACGCTCGCCGCCATGCCGTTGATGGAAGCGGCCAAGATACCTTTGCTCAATGCCGGATCGTCGTCGATCAAGGTCACCGAGCCCGGCAATCCGTGGACCTTCCGGATCATGCCCGATGAAGTGATGCAGGGCACGGAACTTGCGACCAACGCCTACAACAAGCTCGGCGCTCGCACGGCGGTGCTGCTGCACGAGAATACCAATGCCGGCATCGGCAATGCCAAGGTCTTCGCTGACACTTTCACCAAGCTCGGCGGCAAGGTGCTTGAGGACATCGGCTTTGGCCGTGAGGTGAATGACTTTACTTCGATCGCAACCCGTATCGCAGGCCTCGGCAAGATCGACGTGATCCCGACCTATACGCTCGAAGGTCAAGGCCTCAAGGTCACTCAGGCGCTGGCGCAGGCCGGTGTCGTCAAGGGTGCGGGTGGGCCTGCCGTTCAACTTGGCACCATCTGGCTGCCCTTCGGTTTCGAGCAGAAGGCAGGCAAGGCCGCGATTGGCTATGTTCGCATCGTGCAGTTCGATCCGACGGATGAGCGTCCGGTGGTGAAGAATTTCATCGCCGCCTTCAAGGCCAAGTACAACGCCGATCCGAGCCACCTCAACGCCCACGCCTATGACCAGATCATGCTGATCGCCGACGTCGTCAAGCGCGGGGCTAAGGACGCGCAGTCGATCCGCGATACGCTGGCCGCGACCAAGGGCTACGAGGGGGTGACCGGCAGCGTCGAGTTCGCGCCGAACAACCAGAATACCCGCAAGGACACGATCCACTACATGGAGACGCAACCGGACTTGTCGTGGAAGTCGCTGAAGTGGTGAGCGGGCGAGACCGCGCGTGATCATCGTCCAGCAGATTCTCAACGGTATCGTCCTTGGAAGCCTCTACGTGCTCGTGGCATTGGGGCTCACTCTCATCTACGGCGTTCTGGTTCAGATCAACTTCGCGCACGCCGACATCGTGACCGTCGGTGCGTTCGTCGCCTACTTCTTCATGCAATACATCGGCGGCAATTATCTGCTCGCAATCTTGGTGGCGTTTGTCGTTGGTGGGCTGCTTGGCTGGCTGGTAAACGCTACGATCTTCCAGCCGTTGCGTTCTACGCGCAGTGAACTACTGCCTTTGATCGCCACCATCGGTGTGTCGGTGATGATGCAGAACGGCATGCTAGCGTGGCTCGGCCCCGTGCCCTTCGCCTTCGACACGCCCTACAGCAACGAGGTCGTGAAGTTCGGCCGGATCTACATCACCTGGCAGAACTTGATCATCATCGTCGTCTCGACAATCTCGATCGGGTTGCTCTACGCGTTCATGCGCTTCACCTTCATGGGCAAGGCGCTGCGTGCCGTCGCCCAGGATCGCGATACGGCGGGCCTCATGGGCATCAATCAGGCCCAGGTGATCATGCTGACATTCGTGATCGCCTCCGCATTCGCCGGCATGGCCGGGGCGATGCTGGGGCCGATCCTGGTGCTGACGCCGTTCGCCGGCGCTTCGGTGATCGTGAAGGCGTTCGCGATCGTCATCATCGGCGGCTTCGGCAACATCGAAGGCACGATCATCGCCGGGCTGCTGGTCGGGCTGATCGAGAGCTTCACGACGCAATACCTCGATCCCGGCTGGATCGACCTCGTGGTTTTCGGACTGCTGCTGGCGACGCTCGCGTTCCGTCCGACCGGGCTGATCGCCGAAAGGACAGAAGAGAATGTCTGAGCGGGCGGCCACCGCCGGATCGGGACTCGCGGCCGGTCCGGCCAGCACCGGCGCCTTGCGCTGGTGGGCGATGACGCTCGCCACCATCGTCGTCATTGCCATCCTGCCGCTGGTCGTCACCGACAAGTATTGGCAATCCACCTTCATCGTCTGCGCCATCCATGTGCTGCTGGCACTCGGCCTCGACTTGATGCTTGGGTTTGCGGGACAACTCAATCTCGGACAATCGGCGTTCTTCGGCATCGGCGCTTATGTATCGACCTTGCTGATCACCCGACTCGGCATTCCGTACTGGGTGGCTTTTCTGATCGGCACTCTCGGGGCTGGACTGGCGGGCGTGCTGCTGTCGGTCTTCGGCGTGCGATTGCGTGGCCATTATCTGGCGATCGCCTCGATGGGGTTCGCGGTGATCACCTACCAGATCCTCCTCAACTGGATCAGCGTCACTCAGGGCCCGCTCGGCATCTACGCGATCAAGCCGCCGCCGCCGCTGGCGTTGCCGGGCATCGGACTGATCGATTTCGCCAAGCCTGCGAACATGTTCTACTTGGTTTCAGGCTTCACCTTCGCTGCCTACTTGTTCCTTGTCGCCCTCGTCCGCTCGCCGATCGGCGAAGCGCTGACGGCCATCCGCGAGGACGAGGTCTCGGCCGCTTCCCTCGGCATCAATTGCGCCGCCTGGAAGGTGTTCGCGTTCGGCGTGGGCGCGGCCTACGCCGGTGCCGCCGGATGCTTCTATGCCAGTTTCGTCGGCACCCTCGTGCCGGATGCGTTCAACATGTCCGAGTTGTTCACCATCCTGGCCATGGTGGTGGTCGGTGGCATGGGAACGCTGATCGGCCCGGTGTGGGGCGCAATCGTGCTGACCATTCTGCCGGAGTTGTTGCGCAGTATCGGCGACCTGCGCCTGGTGCTGTACGGGCTCGCGCTGACGCTCGTGGTCATGCTGATGCCGGGCGGCCTCGTGCAACTCGCCCGCGGCTTCATGCGCCGGATCACCGGGCAGGGGCGGGTCTGACATGAACGCGCCATCCACTTCACCCACGCAACCAAGTCCGACGGTGCCACGTTTGCGCGGTCAGTCGTTGCTCGCGGCGTCGGGCTTAAGCAAAAGCTTCGGTGGCGTGCAGGCCGTGCGCTCGACGTCATTCGTCGTCGAGCATGGCACCGTGCTCGCCGTGATCGGTCCCAACGGCGCCGGCAAGTCGACACTGATCAACCTGCTGACTGGCGTGCATGCGCCGGATGCGGGGCAAGTGACCTTTGCCGGGGCCGATATCACCGAACGCGGTCCCCTACAAGCGGGCGCGCCTCGGCCTTGCCCGTTCGTTCCAGAAGATCCGGCTGTTCAAGCAACTGAGCGTGCTCGAAAACGTGGTTGCGGGCTTCCATATCCGGCAATCGCTGCCGGCCTGGCAATATGTGATTCACGGCGCCGCCTTCCGCAAAGCGCAAGCACAGGTGCGCAGCGAAGCCATGGAACTGCTGTCCTACGTCGGTCTCGCAGATGAAGCGCAGATCGCCGCCGGCTCGCTCGCCTACGGCAAGCAGCGGTTGCTGGAAATCGCCCGCGCGCTGGCGCTGCGCCCGAAGCTCCTGCTCCTCGACGAGCCAGCTGCGGGTCTCAACCCGGTCGAAGTCGATCGCATGCTGATCCATCTGGCCGGCCTGCGCGCCCAAGGTCTGACCCTGCTGGTTGTCGAGCACAATATGGATCTGGTTATGAACCTCGCGGATCACATCCTGGTCATGCATCACGGCGAGCCCCTTTTCGATGGCACGCCGGCCGACGTGCAAAACAATCCGGCGGTCATCAAGGCTTATCTCGGCGAGTATCAGGCGTGAGCGCACTATTGGAAATCGAAGGCCTCGAGATCGCCTATGGCGAGGTGGCCGCCTGTCATGACATCGGCTTTACGGTTGGCACCGGCGAAATCGTCACGCTGCTAGGTGCCAACGGCGCGGGCAAAACGACGACGCTGCGGGCCGTTGCCGGAGCGTTGTTTCCCCGTCGCGGCACGATCCGCTTCGACGGCCAGGACATCACCAAGCTGCCGTCGCATGAACGCACCAATCTCGGCATCGCGCTGGTGCCGGAAGGCCGGCGCGCCTTTCCCTATCTCACGGTGTCTGGAAAATCTCGAAATGGGCGCCTTCAAGTTCCGGCGCGAAACGGCGCGCGTCAACACACTGATCAAGAAGATGTACGCGATGTTTCCGCGCCTCGAGGAGCGGCGCTCGCAGCGTGCAGGCACGCTGAGTGGCGGCGAGCAGCAGATGCTGGTGCTCGGCCGGGCGCTGATGTCGGAACCGCGCCTGCTGTGCCTTGATGAACCCTCGCTTGGTCTCGCCCCCGTCATCGTGCAGGACATTTTCAGGCACATCCGCGAAATCAATCGCACAGGCACCAGCATCCTGCTGGTCGAACAGAACGCGCGCTATGCGCTCGAAACCGCCAGTCGCGGCTACGTGCTGCAGACCGGCCGCATCATGGCGAGCGGAACCTGCGAGGCGCTGCGACAGGATGCGCGGGTCAAGGAAGCCTACCTCGGCAGTAGTGCCACGCGTTGATATGGAGGACATCGCAATGGACGAGCGGTTGTTTCGTCTCGACGGTCGCGCGGCGCTCGTGGTCGGCGCGGCCTCTGGCATCGGCCGGGCGATCGCATTGGCCTTCGCGGCGTCGGTGCCGCTGTCGGCTGCGTGGATGCGTCCGAAACTGGTGCGGCCAAGACGGCGCAGGATATCGCGGCCACCGGCGGCCGGGCGCTCGCGATTACGTGCGATATTACGAATGAAGCCGCCGTCGCCGCAACCGTCGCAACCTTTGTCGCAGAACTCGGCGCGCCCCGCATTCTGGTCAACAGCGCCTCGGCCGACGATTTGTCCGGCACCATCATCGATCTGCCGCTGGCCGAATGGAACAAGGTGCTGGCCGTCAACCTCACCGGCCCCTATCTGATGAGCCGGGCCGTACTGCCGCACATGATCGCGGCCGGAGGCGGCAGCATCATCCATATCGCGTCGCAGATGGGGCGTGTCGGCGCCGCCGGTCGGCCGGCATACACCGCGACCAAGGGCGCGCTGATCCAACTGGCGAAGACGATGGCGGCCGATCACGCGAGCCAGAATGTCCGCGTCAACACGCTGTCGCCGGGTGCCGTCGAGACCCGCCGCATGACGATGCGGTTCGGCGACATGGCAACGGCGCGCCAGATCTCGGGGCCGCTGCATCTGCTGAAGCGGCTTGGGCAACCCGACGAGATTGCCGCTGCCGCGGTGTTTCTCGCCAGTGATGCGTCGAGCTTCGTGACCGGCTCGGATCTGCTCGTCGACGGCGGCTACACCGCTGTCTGACGAGCGTGCCGTTTTTTCAGAACGCCTGCGCCCGCGCCGACAAGCCGCCGTCGATGATGATCACCGATCCGCTGGTGTAATTCGAATGTTCGCTCGCCGCGAAGGCGATCATGGCGCCGATTTCCTCCGAGGTCGCGGCCCGGCCGAACGGCAATGGCTTGACGAGGTCCTGCCAGTTCTCGGCGTCGCCGGTGCGGTCCTGCGCCTTCTTGCGCATCAGTCCGACCAGCCGTTCGGTGGCGACCGGCCCCGGATTGATCGACACGACGCGAATGCCGTCCTTCGGGCTGACGCTGCCGAGCGACTGGGAAAATGCAGTCAGCGCCGCGTTGCCGGCGACGCCGCAGATATATTCCGGATCGTGCGTCTGGGCGGCGTTGCCGACAACGTTGATGATGACGCCAGCCTGGCGCGCTTTCATCAGGGCTGTAGAAGGCGCGGCACATGTTGACGTAGCCGAACACCTTGAGATCCCAGGCCGCGCGCCAGCGGGCTTCGTTGACGTCGAGCAGGGTGCCGCCGGGAATCGCGCCGGCGTTGTTGATCAGAATGTCGATGTCGGGGTAGCTCGCTGCGAGCTTGTCGACGTTGCGGCTGTCCGAGAGATCGGCCGCGACCGTCTCGACCTTGACCTGAAATTTCTGCCGGATCTCCTCCTTCGCTCGATCGAGATCGGCAGCCGTGCGCGACACCAGCACGACGTCGCAGCCTTCCTCGGCCATGATCTGCGCCGTCGCCCGGCCGATCCCCTTGGATGCGCCGGTGATGAGGACGCGCTTGCCGCGCAGTTTCAGATCCATTGATGGGCACCTTGGTTGGATTGCGAATTAGAAAACGTGATCATGGGCGTACGCGACGCGCTTCGACAAGTCTTCTCATGCCCTCGCGATGATCGATCTTGGGCGAAAAAGCCGAAGTCGCGCATGGCCGGCGCGATGTCGACCGGCCCGCGATTGGTTGGGTTGCCGGTCATCGACACCGCGATCGGGGCGGTGCCGAGTGCCACTGCCGCCGCCGCAGCCAGATCCTGCACCGAGACCTGCTCTGGATATGAAACGAAGTACATCAGCTGTGTGCGCGTGGAACTGAGTGCTGCGGCGACAGTCGCATCGGCCGCATCGTCGATGAAGATATAGGGCCAGTCGCTGGTCGCCGGCACTTCGATGGCGGCGCCGGCGAGCGCGGCATCGGCGATCGCATCGGTGACGAGCGACGTCGTTCGTCCTGGCCCGTAAACGGTGCTGAACCGCAAGGCGCTCAAGTCCATCGCGATGCGGCCGTGGAGACCTTGTAACAGCATTTCGCAGGCGGCCTTCGAGCAACCATAAGGAGTATCCGGCCGCAACGGGTGATCGTCGCCGATAGGTTCGGCCTCGTAATAACTGCCGACGGCCGAGATCGACGAGCAGTGGATGAACGTCGCCACCTTCGCGGCTTGGGCTGCCTGCAGCAGATTGAGCGTACCGCCGACATTTACGACGAGCGTTTCGACAGGCTGGTCCGACATCACCATGGGGCCGGAAACACCGCCGGCGTGGATGATGCATGTGGGCCGATGATGTTCAAGCAGCGCTTGCAGCCGCGCCGGGTCGGAAAGGTCGTCGATGATGTGGGCGGCGGTGCCAGCTGTTGATGCCGGCATGATGTCGAGGCCGACGACTTCGTGCCGCGCCGCGTGCAACCGACGGGTGACGGCCTGTCCGAGGAAGCCGCTCGCACCGGTCAGCAGGAAGCGTCTTGGCGTCATTGCGTCATCTCTCTCAGCGAGCGATCGGAAGTGTGCGATCTTCTGCGTTCGTGCAGTGCAGCGCTACCGAAAAAGCCACGCCGGACCTGCGGGGCGCGTGCTACTTTTTTGCGGGACAAGACTTACCGAAAGGCGCTCGCGATCATGGCTCATGTCACGACGGACGACGGCATCAGGCTTCACGTCGAGGAAACCGGCAGCGGCGTGCCGATCGTTTTCGTGCACGAGTTCGCTGGCGACTGCCGAAGCTGGGAGCCGCAGGTGCGGCATTTCTCGCGCCGCAACCGCTGCATCGTCTTCAATGCGCGCGGCTACCCGCCATCGGACGTGCCCGACGACGTTAGCCGATATTCGCAAAGCCGTGCCTGTGACGACATCCGCTGCGTGCTCGATGGTCTTGGCATCGCGAAGGCCCACATCGTTGGACTTTCGATGGGCGGCTTTGCGACGCTGCATTTCGGCCTGACCTATCCTGATCGTGCACGCTCCCTGCTGGTTGCCGGTGCTGGCTATGGCGCTGAGCGCGAGCAGCGCGAACGGTTCCGCGCCGAGGCAACGGAAATTGCCGCACGTCTCGAGCGGGACGGCATGCAGCGGTTCGCCGAACTCTATGCTGCCGGCCCCACCCGCGTGCAGTTCGAGAACAAGGATCCGCGCGGCTATGCCGAGTTCAAGGCGATGCTGGCCGAGCACTCGGCCAAGGGCGCGGCGATGACACAGCTCGGGGTGCAAAAGGAGCGGCCGTCGTTGTTCGATCTGGAACCGCAGTTGCGCCTGTTGAAGGTGCCGACGCTGATCGTAACCGGCGACGAGGATCACCCGTGCCTGGTGCCCGGGCTGTTCCTGAAGCGTGTGATACCCTCCGCCGGATTGCTGGTGGTGCCGAATACCGGCCACACCATCAACATCGAGGAAGCCGGTGCCTTCAACACGGCGCTGCAGGATTTCATAACGCTTGTCGACGCCGGCCGGTCGCCGATGCGCGACCCACGGGCGGTCAGCGAGAGCATCACAGGCGTCAAGACCTCATGAGCTTCGCCCGCGATCTCGATTTCACCGGCAAGCGCGTGCTCGTCACGGGAGCCGCCAACGGCTTCGGCGCAGCCCTGTGCGAACTACTCACGAGCCACGGTGCCACACTCGTGATGGCGGATATCGAGAAGGTTCCGCTCGAAGCTTTGGCCGACCGCCTCGGTGCCGAACGTCATGTCTTCGACCAGTCGAACGCCGCCTCCATCGCAGCACTTGCCGCATCGGTCGGGACCGTCGATGTCCTGATCAACAACGCCGGAATATTGATCGCCAAGCCACTGCTCGAAACCGCGGACGACGACATCCGGCGGTTGGTCGACATCGACTTCATCGGCGTGGCGCTGCTGATGCGGGCGTTCGGCGCCGGGATGGTTGCGCTGAAACGCGGCGTGATCGTCAACCTCAGTTCGCAGACGGCGTTCAGTGGCGGTGAAAATCGCGCGATCTACGCCTCGACGAAGGCGGCCATCGCGCAGTTGACCCGGGCTGCAGCGGTCGAGTGGGGACCGAGCGGCGTGCGCGTGGTCGCCGTCGCTCCAGGCAGAAGCATCACGCGCATGACGCAGGCGACCGCCGCGCCCGGCTACAAGGGCGACCGTGGGCTGGCACGCGTGCCGCTCGGCCGCTGGGGCGAAGCGGAAGAGATCGCCAAGCTCATCGTTTTTCTTGCATCAGACGCGGCCGGGTACATCACGGGGACCACGCTCATTGCCGATGGTGGCTACGTGGTCGGCTGATGCTACAACGACTGCCGATCAGGCGAAGTATCGCTTTTCGAGCATCACGTGAATGCCGTTCTGGTTGTTGACCATCTGCGTGATACGGACGTCGGCGGCGAACGAGCACAGCATATAGGCGTCCTCCCGCGACAAGCCTTTGCGATCGACAAGAAGGTCAAGCATGCAGCGCACAGCGATGCGCGCGGCCATGCCGAGATCCGGATCGAACGCCATCGTGATCATGTGCGTTGGCGTTTCAGCAAACGGCCACTCAAGCCGCGCGTCACGATGCAGCGTCAGCCGGAAACGCCCCGTCAACGATGTTTCGATTGCCGAAACGCATACTTCGCCATCGCCCTGTGCCGCATGCCCGTCTCCGCAAGAAAACAGAGCGCCTTGGACATGCACCGGTAGAAACAACTTGGTGCCAGCGATCAGTTCTTTGTTGTCGATATTGCCGCCATGCCGCCTCGGCTCGACGGAACTTATCATGCCCCAGGTCTTCGGTGGTGCAACTCCCATAACGCCAAAGAACGGGCGAAGTGGAACTTCCACGCCCCAAGACATGGTGGCAACCTTAGCGGTCCGGTCGAGCGGAATATGCGAAAGAGTTGCACTGTGGAACTCGTCTGGCAAAGCCCCTTCGAGCGGACGGATGACAGCAAATCCCCAGTCCTGCCGAAGTTCTATCTCCTCGATTTCGATCTCCAGCGTATCGCCAGGTTGGGCGCCGCGCACGGCGACCGGTCCGGTCATGATGTGGCCCGGAAGTCGCTGCGGAACATTGCCGTGAATTTCTGCATAATCGGCAATCACGTCGAATCCCTGGTGCGGCAATTGATCGGGAGCACCATTGATCGTGTCGATCGTGATGACATCGCCGCTCTCGATCTCATGCACCGGTGGCAGGGTGGCGTCGAAGAAGCCCCAATGCGTGGTGGCACGCGTTGCAGCTAGGCGGTGGCGCACCATTGCTTGCCTCTGTTCTGGCCTCAAACGCGAGAACTTGGTCGATAGAACGGGTCGTGCTTCGAGGGGTCGATGTAGTCGGCATAGAATTTGCGCACGATGGGCAGCAGTGCCTTCGATAGGTCGCGACGCTCGACCTCATCGTCGGTCAGAGCCTTGTCGAGGTCGTCGTGCAGGGCCTTGAGCGCGGCGTCACGGTCGACCTTGGTGAACTTGCCATCCTGGTAGAGCACCTCGCCATCGCACATCGTCATCTTCACGCCTTCAGTCTTGGCGCGCTGGATTACTGCGTCGAGCAGCGGTGTCATGGTGTCGAGATAGGGATAGGCGATCTGCTTCCAATCGAGCAGCACGAGATCGGCCTTCTTGCCCACCTCAAGCGTGCCGATCGTGGTACCGAACGGCGTAGTCTTTGCGCCGCCGATCGTTGCCATGCGCAGCACCTGCGCCACGGTCGGCACATCCTCGTCGACCATGCCTGGAACGCGATGTGCACGCAGCACGAGCCGCATCTCCTGAAGCATGTCGCGGTCATCGTTGATGCCGGCTTCATCGGTGCCGATGCCTGTGTTGAGTCCCTTAGACTCGAAGTAGTTGAGTGCTGCGACGCCTGAGCGCAGTCGGAAGTTCGACGAGCAGTTGTGGCAGACACAGCCGCCGGCATCGGCGAGCCTGTCTATATCTTTTGCCGACAGCCACACGCCGTGGCCGAGCGTCAGGCGTCCGTTGACCATGTCGAACCGATCGATGTACTCGAGCGCGGTGCACTTACCACGCCGCATCGCGTATTCCTTCTGATATGCCGTCTCGACCAAGTGCATGTGCATCGGCACGTTGTATTTCTTCGACGTCTCCGACAGCATCGTCAGCGCCTGGTCGGAGCACCAGTGCAGGTTCGCCGGCGCAAGCTGGATTTTGACGCGCGATTTCGCGTTGTGCTGCTCGTAGAGATCGCGGAACAGGCCCATCTGGTCGTCGAGGCCGGCCTTGAAGCGCGCGAAGTGGCGCTGCATCGGCGCCTGAATCTCCTTCGGCAGGCTCGCCACGAAGTCTTCATCTTTTTGGTAGACGAGGCGGTTCTGGTCACGCAGCGCGTAGCAATAGGAAACGCGCATGCCGACATCCTCGTAGGCCTTGATGACTTGGTTCGACTTGGCCTCGATCTCCGGCAGCGTACCCGGCATCCAACCGTGGATATGCTGCACCGTGGTCACGCCCGATGCGATCATCTCAAAGGCAGAATAGAGTGTGTCGAGGTGGACGTTCAGCATGCGGGTGACGAGGCGGGTGATGAACCATAGTTCCAGTGGCATGTCCGGTGAGCCGAGCTGCACTGGCGTCAATCCGACATGATGGTGGCCGTTTACGAAGCCCGGTAGCATGATCTCGTTGCCGGAGCCGATCACCGGCACGCTCGGATTTTCGGCATGCAGTTCGTGTAAGTGCCGACGGCCTTGATGACGCCGTCCTCCTGCAAAATGGCGCCATCGGCGATTTCTTCCCACGACGTGCGGCTCAAAGTGCGCGTAATCATCGCGCGGCTACGGATCAAGGAAGTGGCCATGATATGGCTCCTCTAAAGGTTCGATTGTCTTTCAGGATCATTCGGCGGCGCTCAGCGCCTCCTGCTCGGCGAAGGCACGGTCGACCTCGTCGCGCATCAGTGCGGTCAGTTGGCGGCGCAGGCCCTCGCATTCCGGCGAAAATAGATCGCGGGGCCGCGGCAGCGTGATCGGCACGACGGTCTTGATGCGGCCGGGGCGTGAGGTGAAAACCGCGACGCGATCGGCAAGTGCCACGGCTTCGTCGATATGATGCGTGACGAACAGCACCGAGGCACCGCTTTCGCGCCAGACGTCGAGCAGGAAATCCTGCATGCGGGCCCGCGTCTGCACGTCGAGGGCCGCGAACGGCTCGTCCATCAACAGCACCTTGGGCCGCATCGCGAGTGCGCGCGCAACAGCTACTCGCTGGCGCATGCCGCCCGACAACTCATCCGGCCGCTTGTCCATGGCGGCGACGAGCCCGACGCGCTGCAGCGCCTCCTTGGCTGCCGTGCGGCGCTCCTCCAGGCTCGCACCGCGAATGTGCAGCCCGAAGGACACGTTCTGCCAGACCGTCAGCCAGGGAAACAACGACGTCTCCTGGAAGATCAGGCTGCGCTCGGGCGAAGGCGCGGTCGACCCGCTCGTTGGAAGCCCAGATCTCGCCGCCGGTTTCGCGTTCGAGACCGGCGATGAGATAAAGCAAAGTGCTCTTGCCGCAGCCAGAGGGCCCGAGGAAAACCACGAACTCGCCGGGCTTCACCTCGAGCTCGATGTCGCGCAGGGCTTCGTGCGCCCGTGCGGTGCCTTGCGCCCAGACTCTTGAAACGCCGCGGCAGACGACGGCATCACCGGAGGAATAGGGTTTGTCAAAGGACACGCAGCACCCCCGTCGTTTCCGGCATCCAGTAAAGGATGCGGCTCTGGATGAGCCGCATGCGCCAGATCGAAGAGGAAGCCCAACAGGCCGATCAGCGCGATGGAGAAGAAGACGAGCGACGGGTTGAACGTGTTTCGCGCCAGCATTATCACCTGCCCCATGCCGTAGCCGACACCGTGGTCTCCGCGACCAGCACCACCATCCAGGCTGCGAACAGATTCATGCGCAGCACGATCAGCAATCCGGGCAGGATCGCCGGGACGATGACGTGCTTGTACGTCTGCCACTTGGTCGCGCCGATGGTGCGCGCGACGTTGATCAGGTTGCGATTGACGCCGTCGATCTGACTGATCGTTGCCAGCACCATGTGGAAGAATAGCGCGATCACCACCATGAAGATCGCCGGCGCATTGCCGATGCCGAACAGGAAGATTGCGACCGGCAGCCAGGCGATCGGCGATACCGGCGACAGCAGTGTCACTGTCGGCAGCACCAGCCGGTCGACGATCAGAAAGTAGCGGACCAGCACGCCGACGGTAACCGCGAGCACCGAGGCAATCAGCAGCCCGACCAGCACCCGCGTCGTCGTCGACGCGATGGTGATGCCGAGTGCCTCAAGTGGTGTCGGACCGTTGGCCGCGTTGACGCCAATGGCCCAGCGATTGGCAGTATTGAAATACTTCAGCTGGTCGGCAAAATTGCCGAGAAAGATGTGTGGCGGTGGCAGCAGCTTGGCATCGGAAATGCCGAACGCCCAACATAGCTCCCAAATTCCAGCGAACAGTCCGATGGACAGCCATCGTCCAGCCAATCCGGCTCAGTGTCTCGGCGAAACCCGGCCCGCTCGCCGGCGGAGCTTTCGCTCCGCCGGCGAGCGGCACAGGCTGCCCCACGTCCCCCGCAGGCACAACGGAGCCATCTCAAGCCGCCTTGTTCTTGAGCTTGCCGTAGAGGTCGGCGTTCTCCTTGATCACCTCCTCAAGTGGCCCCCAGTCGATAGCGGCGAGCGTCGGCTTTTTCTTGATGTAGCCCATTTCGACGACGCTGTCGGTGCGCTCCAGGATGAACTTGGTCTGGTTGCGGGCGTCGACGATCGCCGGCTGCTTGACATCGCGTACTTGGCGTTCTCCATCGAGGTCTTGTAGTACTGGCCGACGAGGTCATCGAGCATCTTCTGCTGCTCGGTTTCGGCCATAAGCTGCGCCATCATCATGCCCTTGATGATCGCCTTGAGGCCCTTCGGGTTCTCCTTGATCAGGCGTTCACCACAAGTCAGCACGCAGTCGGTGTAGCCCGCGCCGTAGATATCCTTGCCGTCGGAGAGCATGTCCGCGCCCTTGACGTCGTTCAGCAGCGACGTGACGTAGGGCTCGATGGTGCAGATCCAGTCGACGGCGCCCGCCTTGAATGCCTCTACCGCTTCGGGCGTGTTGCCCATGTAGCGGACGTTGACGTCCTTGAAGGCGACTCCGTGCTTCTTCAGGTAGTCGTAGGGCATGACTTCCAGCGTATCGAGCTGGAAGGTGGCGAGCGTCTTGCCCTTGAGCTTCTGGGGCGTGTCGAGACCAGGGCGCGAGACGATACCGCAGCCCTCGACGCCACCGCCGGCGACGATCTTGACCGGCGCGCCGGCGTCGAACAGCGCCATGAAGCTGGTGTATGGCATCAGGCCGAGATCGACCTGGCCCATGCCGAGGAACGTCACCTGCTCGGCCGAGGTCGGCGTGTTGATGAAGACGAGTTCCATGCCTTCCGCCTTGGCGAATTGCATGGCATGCGCCAGGAAGAAGTTGAGATTGCAGAAGCCGGTCCCCTTGGTGCCTTTCAACGCGCCAGCGCCTTGCGCAAGTGCCTCCCCGAAGCCGGGGCCAACAGCGACAGTAATCGCTGTCGCCGCCGCGCCTCGCAGAATATTCCGGCGGCTGAAATCGATCTTCTTCAAGTCCGGTAGATGCATACATCCGTGGTGATCACACATGGCTTCCAGTCTCCCTGCTCAGAGGCATTCGTGACGACGGCACACATGGAGGCTCAATTGCCTCCGTCGATGCCGGGGAACAGCTGAGGGATCTGCGAAAGGTGCAATTCGGGTGTGAGCCTCGATATGAGTGTCGACTGCCGTGAACAAGTTCACGCTGAAACGGCCCAATGAAGGTTCCGTCCGGCCGTTCATCCACACCAATAAGCATCGGCGCTTCGACGCCGATGCCGTTGAGAACTGCGATCATCGCAAGATCCACAACAGCTGGGTGGCACGCCAACCAAGAAGCAATCGCCGACGAAGCTGCGATGCTGCGCTAAGTTAATGAATGGCAAGTTACGTGCCAAGCAGCCGCCAAATGGCAATCATCTGATTTTCATGAGAATATCGAAATGGTCCGGCTGTCTGGACAATGGTTCGTGCGCTTCGCTTGAGTGGAATTCATGCAGGATGCATCAAGCTGCGCCATGAGATGGTTCGACTATCAAATGACAAATGCTGACATCGCTGAAGCGGGGCTCCAACTCGGCAGCCCAACGCCGGCCCGCCATACCGAATTTGCGCTCCCTGCAATAAACCGGCTGTCGCGGTCGATATATTCGGTTGATGAAACCGACCCGCATCGACTTGCCAATCCCAATATCACGAGCCCAAAGCCGGTAAGCCTATCACAGCATCTGCTATTCTTTGAAGCCGTAGGCAGGGACGCCCTGCTCGTTGTCGTAGTATTTGAAAGGCAGGAATTTGCCACTCATGGTGATTTTTACGCGATCACCCTTCTCGTTCGGTAGTCGCTCCATGTTCATGTCGAAGTCGATTGCCGACATGATGCCGTCACCGAACTCTTCCTCGATCAGCGCCTTCCATGCGGGGCCGTTGACCAGCACCAGTTCGTAGAAGCGATAGATCAGTGGATCGGTCGGCGGCATCTGGGTGCCGGCGCCACGATAGGGCACTTCGTTCAGCATGATCTCCTCGATCGCCGACAATTCAAATAGCGCGGCTGCTTTCTTTGCCAATGGCTTCACCAGCTTGTGCTGACCGAGCAGCGCGCCGACCACGAGCACTGGGCTCATGCCGCCGATCTCGTCGGTGATGTGCTTCCAGGTCCAGCCCTTGGCACGTTTGATGTCGAGGATCTTCTCGGTCAGTTGCTCGCGCTTCATGTCGTGGCCCTCATGCGGGTTGCTGGAAAGGCAGTTTCGGTTGTGCCGTCAGCGGCGACGACCGGCTCTGGGATCGCTGGATTGACGAGCGGCGGCTGGCGGGAATTCCATAATGTGCCGGCAATCTCGGCATCGAAATTCGTCGACCGTGACACCAGGAAATCGATGATGTGATTGCGCACCGGATAGTAGGCGGGATGTCGGTGCACATTGCCGCGCGTGCGCGCAGCCGGAAGCGGATTGACCACGATCTCGGCAATGCGCGCGCCCGGACCATTAGTCATAAGCACGATCTTGTCGGCGAGGTAGATCGCTTCGTCAACATCGTGCGTGATCATGAACACGGTCTGCCCGGTCTCGACGCAGATCTTGCGCACTTCGTCTTGCAGTGTGCCGCGCGTCAACGCATCGAGCGCCGAGAACGGCTCGTCCATCAGCAATATCTTCGGATCGATCGAAAGTGCACGGGCGATGCCGACGCGCTGCTTCATGCCGCCCGACAACTGCGACGGCTTGCGCATCGCCGCCTGCTCCAGGCCGACCAGACAGATCGCGACCATCGCCTTGGCCTCGACCTCGGTGCGCGACCATTTGGGCCACCGCGATTTGACGGCATAGGAGACATTGCCGAGCGCGGTCTTCCACGGCAGCAAGGCATGGCTCTGAAAGATGACCGCGCGGTCGAGCGATGGCCCCTCGATGCCTTTGCCGTCGACCACCACAACGCCAGACGATGGCACATCGAGTCCGGCCAATATATTGAGTACCGTCGTCTTGCCGCAACCGGAATGGCCGATGACAGCGATGAACTCGCCGCGGGCGACCGGCAGCCATAAGTCGTCAAAGATCGTTGTTCGCCCCCCGTTGGGGGCAGAGTACGACCGAGATATGCCCTCGATCGAAATATAGCGATCCTGCTTCATCATCACTCCGGGAAGGAAACGAAGTGACCAACGCGGGCCAGCATCTGGTCGAGCAGCATGCCGACCAATCCGATCGCCAGAATTGCGGTGATGACATTGGTGATCGACAGGTTGTTCCACTCATTCCAAACGAAGTACCCGATGCCGGTGCCGCCAACCAACATTTCTGCGGCGACGATCACCAGCCAGGCAATCCCGATCGAGATCCGCATGCCGGTGACGATGGTGGGGGCCGCCGCTGGCAAGATCACAGTGAAAATCTTGCGCAGCGTGCCGACCTCCAGCGTGCGCGCGACATTGATCCATTCGCGGCGAACGTTGGCAACGCCGAAGGCCGTATTGATCAGCATCGGCCAGATCGAGCAGATGAAGATCACGAAGATCGCCGAGATTGCGCTATCCTTGATGGTGTAGAGCGCCAGAGGCATCCAGGCCAGCGGCGAGATCGGTTTCAACACCTGGATGAAGGGATCGAGTGCACGACTCATCAGCGGTGACATGCCGATCAGGAAGCCAACGGGAATGGCGACCGCCATGGCTAGCAGAAACCCGGTCAGCACCCGCATGAGCGAATAGCCGAGCTGTAGCCCTAGACCGACGTCGTTGGTGCCGCGTACGTAGAACGGGTCCTTGAGATGTCCCCACACGGTTCGGCCCACGTCGAGCGGACCCGGCATTGCCGACTTTCCTTGGGTCGCGGTGATGCCCATAAGTTTCGCGTACGCTGGGTCCATCTTCTGCGCGCCGCTGCTGCCTGACACCGCGAGGTGCCAGAACAGCAGGAAGCCCGCCAGCAACGCCAGCGAAACGACAGCAGCGCGAAATTCGATCGATCGCGTCATTGCACCCGTCCTGATCGCCTTTTAGCCGCGCTTGATGGTGAAGCTGTCGAGATAGTCCTTTGGCTTTGCCGGATCGAACGCCTTGCCCATCACCGAGAACGTCTTGGTCGAGGCGGTCGGTGGCGTCAGGCCGGCCTGTTTCATCAACCGCACCGCGTCGGTTTGCAGGAACACCTCACGTGCGATCCCCTGGTAGTCGACGTCGCCCTTGAGTTGGCCCCAGCGCTTCATCTGCGTCAGCATCCAGACCGCGAAGCTCTCCCACGGGAACGGATCGAAGGTGACGCGGTTGGGATCGGTCTTAACCGTGCCGAGGCCATCGGCGTAAGTGCCGGTCAAGACCTGTTCCAGCACAGTGACTGGCGCGTTGAGATAGTTGGCCGGCGCGATGGCTTCCGCGATCTGCTTGCGGTTCTCAGGTTTCGATGCGAACGCCGCCGCCTCGATGATTGACCTCAGTAGCGCGCCGTAGGAATTGGGCGCAGCTGTCACGAACTCCTTGCTGGCTGCGAAGGCACAGCACGGATGCCCGTCCCAAATCTCCTTCGACAGGATATGATTGAAGCCGACGCCATCGAATATGGCGCGCTGGCAAATATTGTCAGGAGCGAGGAAGCCATCGATGTTTTCGGCCCGCAGGTTGGCGACCATTTCCGGTGGCGGCACCGAGCGCAGTTGCACGTCGGTGTCAGGATCGAGGCCGTGCTCGGCCAGATAGTAGCGCAGCAGGTAGTTGTGCATCGAATAGTCGAACGGGATGGCGAACTTGAACCCCTGCCACTGCTTCGGGTCGCGCTTGTCCTTGTGCTTGTTGGCGAGCGTGATCGCTTGGCCGTTGATGTTCTCGATCGCCGGCACCGTGAACGGCACCGCCGTCGAGCCGAGACCCAGCGAGATCGCCAGCGGCATCGGCGACAGCATATGAGCCGCGTCATATTCCTTGTTCAACGTCTTGTCGCGGATCACCGCCCAGCCGGCGGTCTTGACGACTTCGACGTTGAGACCCTGCTTGGTGTAGAAGCCCATCGGGTGGGCCATGATGATCGGCGTCGCGCAGGTGATCGGGATGAAGCCGACCTTGAGGTCCTTCTTTTCCGGCACGCCGCCTTGCGCCAGCACGTCGCCGGCGGTGACGAGCGGGAACACTTCGGCAAGCACCGCGGCGGCTGTTGCCGCACCCACCGCTTTGACGAAAGCCCGGCGTGTCGCGTCGTGGGGGAAAAGTGCTCGCATCAGGCCTGCCTCGACCACCCGGTTGATGCGAGCGTCGCAGCTATCGGCCGCGACGTTGCGTGCTTCAATCTCAGCTTCCGCCTCGTGCGCTGACTGCGATGCGTGCCGACCACAGGCACAAGCGCCCGGCTTGCCATCCAGCCGCTCGGCCGTGAACGGTGACTTGAACGTGCTCATTCCCATTGCTCCTGTGGCAGGCGTACAGACGTGGCAATTGTGATCAAGCGGCTTTGGAAGCCGGAACCTCGATCGGCAGCGACGGATCGCGTGACCACTCGTTCCACGAACCGAAATAGATGCGGACGTCCTTGATGCCGGCCTCCTTCAGGGCGACGAACGTGTTCGAGGCACGCGCGCCCTTGAAGCAGTAGAGGTAGACCGGCGTGTCGGCGCCAATACCGACCGTTGCGCATTCGGCCAGGATCTCCGACTTCGATTTAAACATTTGACCGGCGCCGGTCGGCTTCATCATCCGATACCACTCGAGCCAAACCGCATTCGGCAAGCGCCCTTTGCGCGGGCAATAGTCCTTGCCGTAAGGCGAAGAACTTTCGCCGATCCACTCGTCGACATCGCGCACGTCGAGCTTGACGATGGCGGGATTGTCGATCGCGGTCATCATCGCGTCGAGATCGATCATGACAGGGCTCATGGCCGGTACTGTCGGAAACGCTTTCGCGGCCGGTGTCGCCGCAGCGGTCGACAGCGGCTTGCCGGCGGCGGTCCAAGCCTTGACGCCGCCATGCAGGATACGGGCGTTGGGATAGCCCAGGTGCTGCAGCAGGAAATAGCCACGGCATGATTGTCCGAAGCCGGTGTCCATCGACTGCTCGCAAAAGATCGCCGTCTCAGGCCCTGAAAGGCCGGCAGCACCGAAGGCGCTGGCGAACTTCTTGTTGAGCTCGGCCATGCCCGCAGGCGTGGACGTTGCAAGATAAGTGAAAATCTCGTGCAGGTTGACAGCGCCGGGAATATGGCCGGCGGCGAAACTCTTCGGATCGCGGGTGTCGATGATCACCGTGCCCCCCTTGGCGGACATGGCGCTAAGCTCGTCAGCGGTAATGAGGATCGGGCTGCTCATACGTCGAACTCCTATGGGTGCGAACTGCTGCCGTGTCGTGCGAGATCGGTTTGGTGCCACCCCCTGGAAACACCGCGTCGGCGTCCACTCCCTCGAGGTCCGTAGACCACTTGTCGCTCGGCACTCTTCGCGGTGCCGTAGGAACGATTTCAATGCGAAGCGCGCGCAATCATGCCGGCATCTCGGCCAACATCTTGCGCAGTTGCTTTGTGGCGGGCGTGACGATGGCAACGAAATAGGCCTCGCGCAGACGCCGTTGGGCAGCGCCAGTCGAAACATAGCCGCGCGCGCCCTGATGAAGCATCGCTGCGCTGGCAGCGGCGATCGTGGCATCGCCGGCGATGAGCCGCGTCTCGATAACCTTGCGCCAGTACGCAGGATCACTCTCGAACGGCGTCTCGCAAAGTTTGGTGACTTGCGACTGCATGCCCGCGAGTTGCTCGCGGAAATGCTCTGGCTGATCAGGGAGGTACTTGTTGACGTGATGCAGGGTCGTCCGCGCCTTCTCCATCAACTCGATCGCGCCCGCGATCAGGCCGAAGGCCATGCCGGCCTGCAAAAGCACGAAGCCTGCGCGGATACGTTTCAGGTAGGCGTCGATCGGATCGGCGACGATGACGTCATCGGAGATGAAGACGTCACGCATCTGCACGGCGAAGGTGCGCGTGCCATCAAGGGCCACGAACTGCGTGCTCTGCGTCAACGACATGCCGTCCGCAGCACACGGCACAATCGCCATGACGAAATGACCGGGCTTGTCTTCAACCTCGAACACCGCGCCAAAATGGTGATCCGCGCCCAAGTTTGAGACCCACGGCAAGGCGCCCTTGACCCGGTATCCGCCGGCAACACGCGTCCCCCGCAATCGCAGTGGTTCGATGCCGAAGAAATGCTTCATTGGGTTCGACAGGCCGGTGCCACCCAGGGTCTGGCCCGTCGACACCTTGGCCAACAGCCGTTGCCTCAATCCTTCATTGGCCGAATTGGCGATATACCAGCCGAGCGCATCCTGGCACCACATGCAGAATGCGGTCGACAGGCAGACTTCGCCGACGGCCGACATGGCTTCGATCGCGGCGTCGAGACTGATTGGCGCCGAACCGGCGGGCAAGTGCCGATCAAAGGCGCCAACGCCGCCTAGCTTTCGAATGACGACCTTCCGGGTAAACGCCATCGCGGTCGATCTCACCCACGATTGGCGCAAGATCCTGCCGGACAATGGCGCGAACGCTGTCCATGAGAGATGGCGTCGGCTCGATTTCGGTGAGCTTCATAGCGGAAGTTGCGGGCATCGTCGAAACTCCTGACTGCCTGCTCAAGCGAGCGCCACATCGAGGTTCACCGGACGCGTCATTGTGTTGGCGACGGGCGACCACAACCTGGCGTGAGCGATCAATGCGTCGAGTTCTTCGCGCGGCCGATCGGCCTCGAACGTCACCTTGGCGCGAATGTCGGTGAAACCGACCGGCTTCTCCGAGAGATCGCCGGTGCCCCAGACGGCCGTGATATTGAGGTCGCCCTCAAGTTCGATCTCAAGCTTGTAGACGGTCATGCCGCGAGCAACAGCGTTAGCATGAATGCCGACGGCAAGGCATGACCCCAGCGCCGACAGTACTGCCTCGGATGGATTGGGAGCAGTGTCATCACCAAGCAGCCCCGGTGGTTCGTCGACAATGTAAGCGGGCAGATTGCGGATGAAATTCAAATGCCTGAAACGGCCTTCGGCGACTGTCCGGCATTTGAGCGTCTTGATCACCTCCGGATTGGCCTTGCCGGCTGCGATCAACTTATCGAGGCCCGCCTTGTCGATCGGCGTGAGGCATCCAGTAGGAGCGGTCGCTGGCGCCAGGCATCCTGTGACGACGGTCTTGGCTTGTGCGGTCATGAAGGCAACTCCTGCGCGTGGCACCGCGCGTTAAGAGGTTGTTAACGAAACAGACCGTTCTGTATTGGCAAGAGCTATGCCAATTAACGAACGATTAAATTATGCTGTTATTTCCGTGTGTTATGGGCTTTGCGCGAATTTAGACCGGCGACGGCTGCCGGGATTCACGGCATCTGGCTGGAAAATAGCGCAGCAATTGAGCAACCCATCGCCGATCATCGACATGACAGCAAAGCCGATGCTACAGACCGGTCTGCACGCAATTTGCAGCAAGTCACTTGCATTGAGCGCGTTGCAAAGTGCGGGCGTATCTCCGCTCGTGTGTCGCTAAGCACTTCGGGAGTTGGAAACTATGCGGCCGGGCGGATCGCGTCACGTTGAACACACGCCGCGCGACAAGCTGCTCGCGGCTGCCACGGCGTTGTTCTGTCAGCGCGGCATTACCGCCGTCGGTGTCAATTCAATTGTCGAGAAGGCCGGCACCGCCAAGACCACGCTCTACAAGCTGTTCGGCTCTAAAGAGCGGTTGGTAGAAGAGGTGCTGGCGGCCGAAGGTCAGGCTTGGCGCGATTGGTTCATCGCTGCGACGACCAAGTCCGGCGCGACGGCCGAGGAACGGTTGCTCTCGATTTTCCCCGTGCTTGGTCAGTGGTTCCGGCAGAAGCGATTTTACGGCTGCCCCTTCATCAATGCTGTTGCCGAGCACGACAAGTCCAGTGATCGACTCCGCAAACTCGCACTCGGACATAAGCGACAGGTCCTCGACCATATCTGCGCCCTGGCTGGCGAAGCGGGCGTGCGCGATCCGGACCAGCTGACACACGAGATTGCCTTGCTGATGGACGGCGCCATCGTGGCGGCGATGATCACCAAGGATCCAGGTGTCAGTGATATCGCTCATCACGCGCTGCGCAAGTTGCTCGATGCCTCGACCGGCGTCTAATTTGGCAATTGCCTGTTTTTCTATCGGGATCGCAGTGGCAATGGCGTCAGCTGCTGGTCTGCTGCCGCAGCACTTATGCTCAATTGTCCAAGCATTTTGAGCACTTGCTTGACTTCGACGCTCCATCTCCGAGCGTCGAGCCGCGACTGGCACATGGATTGCTAATCCTTAACGGCAACGTGAGGACAGGCAAAGAATGCTCGATCAGGCGGCAACTCTCGCGCATGAACGAGCGGCGGCAAATCCGTTGCCGAGCATCGGCAGCCGCAGACCGGCGATCGAACTCTCCGAGGTGTCGGTGACATTCGGCCGAGCGGACAAAGCCGTTGCCGCCCTCGGACAGACGACCATGGAGATCGCCGACGGAGAATTCGTCGCACTCGTTGGCCCCTCCGGCTGCGGCAAGTCGACGATCCTGAAGCTGGTGGCGGGCCTCGTAAGGCCAACGACGGGCGCGTTGATCGTTGGTGGTCGCGAGGTATCGGCCAATGCCCTGCGCATCGGTATGGCCTTCCAGAATCCGACGCTGCTGCCGTGGCTGACCATCGAGCGCAACATCATGCTGCCGCTCAAGATCGTCGAGCCGTTCCGCTCGCAGTATCGCGCCAAGCGCAAATCTGAGTTCCGCGACAAGGCGCACGCGCTGCTCGATCAAGTTGGGCTCAAGGGTTTCGCCGCCAGTTTCCCCTGGCAACTCTCCGGCGGCATGTTGCAGCGAGCAAATCTCTGCCGCGCCTTGATCCACGAACCTCGCCTGTTGCTGCTCGACGAACCGTTCGGCGCGCTGGATCAATTCACTCGCGAAGAATTGTGGGCGACGATGCAGGAACTGTGGTCGACCCATAGGCCGACCGTTCTGCTCGTTACCCACGACCTGCGCGAGGCCGGCTTCCTAGCCAGCCGCATCTGCGTGATGAGTGCGAGACCAGGTTTGATCATCGACGACAGCGCCGTTGCCTTCCCTCGTCCCCGCACCATCGCCAATACGTTCGAGCCGGAGTTCGTGGCGCTCAATCAGCGCTTGCGCGAGCTGATCGTGCACGTCCGCGCCGCACCAGCCGATGTTCAACCCGTCTCGGTGCGGTCATGACCGAAGTGTCACTTCTGCGGCGAAAGTCTGCTGCAATCGTATTGATTGTCGGCTTCTTCTTGGCTTGGGAGGTGCTTTGCGTCGCCATCCCCGTTTCCGATCTGGTGCTGCCACGACCGAGCCAGGTGTTCGAAACCCTCTATCGTCGTATGCCGGTGCTGTGGCCGCACATTATCCAAACGCTTGCGACGACGTTGATCGGGTTCGCGATCGGCGTTGTGATTGGCGTACTGATCGGCTCTGCCGTCGGGGTGTCCAGAGTCGCCTATGACACCGCCTATCCCCTGCTCATTGGCTTTTCGTCGATTCCAAAAGTCGCGGTCGTGCCGATCTTCGTGCTGTGGTTCGGATCCGGCACGGTGCCCGCCATCCTGACATCGGTGGTGATCTGCTTCTTCCCGATCGTGGTCAATATCGCCACCGGCCTCGCCACAACCGAACCCGAGCTTGAGGACGTTCTGAAGGCGCTCGGCGCCAGCAAGCTCGACATCCTCTGGAACGTCGGCTTGCCACGCACGATGCCGTTCTTCTTCGCCTCGCTAAAGGTCGCCATCACCTATGCCTTCGTCGGCACGGTATTGAGCGAGACCGTCGCCTCCAATCGCGGCATCGGCAACGTCATGATGTCGGCGTCGTCGAACTTCGACGTGCCGCTGGTGTTCGCCGGGCTGTTCATCCTCGCCGCCCTTGGCATCGCCCTCTACGCGTTGTTCTCGCTGATCGAGGGGCGCGTGACCGGCTGGGCTACCCGCAAGAACGATTTTGCAGCCACCTGAATTCGACCCTTCAACCAACGTGAGGAGCACACCAATGTCGATGAGAATGCTTGCCGGGATCTTCGGGCTTGCCGCCATGATCGCCGGTCCGGCACTGGCGCAACAGCCGACCACGATCAAATTCACCCTCGGCTGGAAGACCCAGGGTAGCGATGCCGCATTCTTCGTCGCGCGCGACAAGGGCTACTTTGCGGCTGAAGGCTTGAACGTCATCATCGACCAGGGCGAGGGCTCGGGTGCGACCGTGACGCGCATCATGTCGGGCGCCTACGACGCCGGTTTCGGCGACATCAACGCCATCATCCAGAATGCCGCAACCCGTCCAGCCGACGTGCCGATCATGGTCTACCAGATCTGGAACCAGCCACCGTTCGCAATCGTCACCAAAGCCACCAGCGGCATCAAGAGTCCAAAAGATTTCGAGGGCCGTACGCTGGGTGGCGCCCAGGGTACGCCGACGACGCGGCTGCTGCCGGTTTTCGCCAAGACCAACGGCCTCGACATGGCGAAGATCAAGTTGTCGAACATGGCACCCAACCTGCAGGAACCGATGATGATCAAGGGCGAGATCGACGCCGCCCTGGTTTTCAACATCACCAGCTACTTCAACCTCGTGCTGAACCGGCAGGATCCAGACAAGGACTTCGCCTGGTTCGCCTTTGGCGACTATGGCCTCGACCTCTATTCCAACGGACTGATGGTGTCGCAGAAGCTAATCAAGGAGAACCCCAAGGCCGTGGCCGAACTCGTGAAGGCGGTGAACAAGGCCGTGATCGAAGTTGCGAAGGACCAGGACGCCGGCATGGCCGCCACCCAGAAGTTCGACAACCTGATCAACATGGAAGTCGAAAAGCGCCGGTTGCAGTATTCCTACGACAAATTGATCGTCTCGCCGGAAATGAAGGAGATCGGCATCGGCGACCTGAAGGATGACCGGCTGGCACGATCGATCGGCATGGTGGTCGCCGGCTACGAGCTGCCGAAGACGCCGGAGCCGTCGCAGGTGTTCTCGCGCGCCTTCCTGCCGCCGCGCGCCGAACGCGAACTCACCTACGTCAAGAAGTAAAACCCGTGTTGGACGCAGTAGCGCGCGGTTGGCTGATCGATGCTGAATCCGGCCGACCCGCGCCGGTCGAGATCACGCACGCGCATGGCCGGATCAGGTCGATCCGGCCGGTGGCGGAAAGTCCCGGGCTGCCGCTGCTGCTGCCAGCCTTTGCCAATGCACATGATCACGCCCGCCCGCTGGCACTATCGTCGTTCGGAGCGGCGTTCATGCCGCTCGAAACGTGGTTGCTGCGTTCCATGTTGGCGACGCCGCCCGATGCCTACCTTGCCGCTGTGGCGCCGCTGGCCCGTGCGGCGCTGTCCGGCTGTGCCTCGATCATGGTGCACTACACGCGGCCAAGCGGTTTGCTGTCGTTGCCGGACGAAGCAGCGGCTGTCGCTCGCGCCGCGCGCGATGTGGGGGTGCGGATTGCATTCGCCTTGGCGGTGCGTGATCAACAGCCGCTCGTCTATGGAGAACACGCGGAAATCCTGTCCGAATTGTCACCTGCCGCCCAATCCGAAGTTTCCAAGTACTTCTTGCGGCCACCCTCGACACCACAAGCCTATCTCGACCTCGTCGAAGAGATCGCAGTGGTCGTTCACGGCGACATGGTCGACGTGCAATATGGACCGGCGGCGCCGCAGTGGTGTTCCACGGCGCTGCTCACTGCGATCGCTCGGGCGTCGGCTGACAGCGGCCGGCGTGTCCATATGCACCTGCTGGAGACGCGTTATCAGCGCGCCTGGGCCGATCGAATGTTCCCGAACGGTATCGTTCGGCACCTGCGCGATATTGGGCTGCTCTCTGACCGGTTGACACTCGCCCACTGCACCTTCGCGCGGCCGGACGAACTCGAGATGATCGCTGCGGCAGGCACCACAATCGTCACCAATTGTTCTTCGAACCTGCAGATCAAGTCGGGCCTCGCCCCGATCGCGGATGCTTTCAAGCGTGGTTGCAGCATCGCGGTCGGCATGGACGGTCTCGCCTTCGACGAGGACGACGACATGGTGCGTGAGTTGCGCCTCGCCCACGCGGTCCACGGTGGTCATGGCTTCGAGGCGACCTGGAGCCGTCGGCAGTTCCTGTGCTCGGCGACCGCCGCCGGGCGAAAGGTAACGGGAGCGCCAGGCGACGGTAGCCTCACAGTGGGCGCACCTGCCGACTTCGTGGCAATCAACCTTGTGACGCTGGACCGCGATCACTTGATGGAGGTGCCGCCGATTGACCTGCTGTTCGCGCGCGGCAACAAATCGTACGTTCGCGATGTCATCGTCGCCGGCCGCACGATTGTCAGCAGTGGGCGCCTGACCGGCATCGATCTCGACGCCGTCGAACGCGGGTTGAGAGACAAATACCGCGAGACCTTGCCGACGTTCGATGGGCTCGTCGCGGCATGGCCCGAGATCGAAGCGGGCATGCGCGACTGGATGGTGGAACGCTGTGGCTGCTGCTGACCCGATCCATGCCTTAGGGGCGATGCAGCACCGCCGGCGCACGGGTCAGCGTGCGAACGCCGCGCTTGTAGGCACAGAGCGGTTGGGCCAACTGTGCAACGGCATTGGCAGCAGTATCGCACGCCAGAACGACCAGATCGGCCGGATTGCCGACTGCGATCCCATAATCTTGAATATTCATCAGCCGCGCAGCACTTGCCCCGATCATCGACAGGCATTTGTCGAAGTCGGCCGGGCGTCCGAGTTGAGCGATGTTTGCATAAAGATTCGCTATCCGGATCAGCGACGCGTCGCCGAATGGCGTGAACGCGTTCATCACATTATTGGTGGCGAGCGAGACCGTCATGCCCTGATCGAGAAAGCGGTCGGCGCGGGTGACGCCACGCGGAATGTTGTGATCGGCGCCGCGCCCCATCAGGAACAGATCGGTCGATGGGATCACAGTGATCGCGACGCCGCAATCGGCGAGACGCCGTGCCTCGACGATCTGTCTCTCGGGCGGCATCGCCGAGTATTTGGTCATGTGTCCGGCCGACACACGTCCGCCCCAGCCATGGGCTTCGGTTTGTCGGCAAACCTCATCTATGTGCATCCAACTCGGATCGAGATCAAAATCGAGATGGAAGTCGATGTCGAGGTCGAAGCGGCGGGCGAGGTTGAATATGCGATCGATCTGACCGATCGGGTCGGTATCAACATAAGGCGCACCGCCAATGGCACCGACCCCAGTCTTGCACGCCTCGACCAGCAACTCCTCGGCGCCGGGATCATTGGTCAACCCCTCCTGCGGGAAGACGCACAATTCGAGATCGATCGCCCAGGCGTAGTCGCTCGCGAGTTGGCGGAGCGCGCGAAAGCTCCTCAATCCAATACGCGGGTCGATCTCCGTATGCGCGCGCATGTATTGGGTGCCACCGGCGATCGCCTTCTCAAGCGTTCCGCGCGCCCGCACGTAGATGTCCTCCTCGGTGAACGCGAGCTTGGCACGGGCGGTCTCGCGTATGGCCTCGGCCACGGTCCCTTCGCAGATCGAGCAACGATCGAGGATGCAGGTCTTGTCCAGATGGATGTGGGTTTCAACGAGACCCGGCACGACGAGGTGACCATCGGCGTTTTCAGAGCGAACCGCGTGCGGCAAGCTGTGTTCGATGGCGGCGATGCGCCCGCCGCGCACGCCGATATCAACGCAGTCAGCGCGTCCCTGAAGTCGCGCGCCGTGCAACACGAGATCGAATATCATCGGATCATCCCAGAATATTTCTCAGGCACCGTGCTGCACCCTGCCGGCTTAGTACACCCGAACCAAACGATGAGGAGAAGGCAGAATGACAGAGTTGATCAAGGATGAGACCGAGGTCGCCGCCGAAATTGTCGAGCGCTTCCTCGAAGCGTCGATGATCCCCGACCCGGTGGCCGCAGCCAAATACATTTCCCCTGTACTCAATATCACCTTCACTGGCGGCCGCATCTACCATCATCCACGCGAAAGCGCAGCGTTCAATGCGACGCGCTATGCCTGGGTGAAAAAGAAAATGGAGCGCTCCGACGTCGTTCCGGGTGCGACCGAAACCATCGTCTACAATCTGGGCACCCTCTATGGCGCCTGGCCCGACGGCACGGCATTCGAGGGCAACCGTTATGTCGATCGCTTTGTCGTGCGGGATGGCCTGATCGTCGACATGCAAGTGTGGAACGACAGCGCCGAACGCATCCTGAACCGGCATGGCATCGCGGAATAATGCAGAACCACCGATAGCGACGAATTATATCCTTGCGGAGCATGCCAGAAAAATAGGCATGGGAAGTGCGCGGCGCACAAGGGACAAGCAATACCGCCCGCTCAGCTTCATCATGCTGCAACCGTGAATTTTCAACTCCTTGAAATCGTACGGCTTTGGCCGCCGCTTCGCTGATCGGAGCGGTTGGCACCAACATTGCCTAGTCACATGCACGATGCCGGCGCATGCCGCTAAACATTGGGGGACTTGATGAATTGTCGTAAATTCATGAAATCGGGCGCGGGCATCACCGCAGCCTCGGCGGCCATGGTTACGGCTCCCAGCATCGTTACGGCGCAAGCCAAGACCTTCAGTTGGAAGATGACCAATGCCTATGGACCGGGCGCGCCGTTCTACGTGCAAGGCCCGGGCAGCCCGACTGACTTCATCAAGATGGTCGACGCCATGTCCGGTGGTCGCCTCAAGATCCAACATTTCGCAGCCGGCGAATTGATCCCGGCGCTCGAAGGTTTCGATGCAGTGTCGAAAGGCACCGTCGAGATGAATTGTGCCAACAGCTACTTCTGGTCGGGCAAGACGTTTGCGGCGCAGTATTTCACTGCCGTACCGTTCGGCATGAACGCGCTCGGCATGAATGCCTGGCTCTATCATGGCGGCGGCCAGAAGCTTTGGGAGGAAGTCTACGCGCCCTTCGACATCCAGCCGTTTCCGATGGGCAATACCGGCGTGCAAATGACCGGATGGTTCCGCAAGCCGATCGAGAAAATCGAGGATTTCAAGGGCCTGAAGATGCGCATTCCAGGGCTGGCGGGCAAGGTGCTGTCGACGTTCGGCGTCGACGTCAAACTGCTGCCAGCAGGTGAGATCTTTCCCGCTCTCGAGCGCGGCGTGATCGATGCAGCCGAGTTCGTTGGGCCGTTCCAGGATCGACGGCTTGGTCTGCATAAAGCGGCCAAATTCTACTACACGACGGGCTGGCACGAGACCTCCACCGTGACCGAGCTTGCGATCAACAAGAAGGCCTGGGCCAGCCTGCCGCCCGACCTGCAGGAGATCGTCAAGGTCGCGGCTGCCGCCTGCAATACCATCAGCCAAAGCTGGTGCGAGTCGGCCAATGCCGAGGCACTCGAGGATCTGGTCAAGAACCACGGCGTCAAGACCGCACCGCTGCCAGCAGACGTTCTCGCCAAGCTGAAAGACGTCACACTGCAGACCCTCAACGAGGCTGCCGCCAAGGACCCGCTGGTGAAGAAGGTGCATGACAGCTTCATTGGCTTCAAGGCCAACGTCGACAAGTGGGCGGGCATCTCGGAAGGCGTCTACTACAGCCAGATCCGCGGCCAGATTTGATCCCTATCATTAGCGCCTCGTCTGCCACGTCATGTCAGGATTCGGCTTGACGTGGTTGGTCGCTGTCAGGACACGCCCTATGGAAATCACGCGATCACTGCTTCGGGCAGCTGATCTCATGGACAACTTGATCGACAGGATTGGCCGCTGCACAGGCTGGTTCGCGCTCGCTCTCGTGCTGGTCATGAGCTTCAACGTATTGCTCCGTTATCTTTTCCGCACCGGCTCGGTCGCCATGCAGGAACTGGAATGGCACCTGATGGCACCGGTGTGCATGCTGGGCCTATCGTATGCGATCCTTAAGGACGGTCATGTCCAGGTCGACATCCTCTATGGTCGTTTTCCCCAGCGGCTGAAACGCGTGATCGACTTCATCTCCACGGTACTCGTGGTAGCAGTGGTTGTGATCCTGCTGAAGCTGTCGATCCCCTACGTGATGCAATCCTACTCGATCGGCGAAAAATCTCCCGATCCGGGTGGCCTGACACACCGCTGGATCCTCAAGGCCATGCTACCGGCCGGTTTCGCGCTGTTGTTGATCCAGAGTCTTGCAGCGATGCTGCGTGCTCTCGTCCCTGTCCTTGACCCGAACATCGCCGTTAAATCGGCGAGCCACACGGTGTGACATGGCAGGAATGGAAACGCTCGCGATCCTCTGCATCATCTCGTTCTTCGTGCTGCTTGCGATCGGTATGCCGGTGGCGCTCACGCTGGCGGTCAGTGGATTGTTTTTCGGCTACCTCGGCTTCGGGGCGGGACTGTTCGATCTACTGCCGGCGCGCATCTATGGCGTTATCGCCAACTACACTCTGATTGCGATTCCGTTGTTCGTGTTCATGGGCGTGATGCTCGAGAAATCGCGGATAGCTGATGACCTGATGGATGTCATCGGTCACCTCGCCGGTGGCCTGCGCGGCGGTATGGGCATCGGCATTATCCTGGTTGGCGTGCTGATGGGCGCGACCACTGGCATCGTCGGCGCGACGATCGTCACGCTCGGCCTCATTACGCTTCCGGCTCTAATGCGGCGCGGCTATCACCTGCCGACGGCGTGCGGCACGATCTGCGCGTCTGGCACGCTCGGACAGATCATCCCACCGAGCACGATCCTCATTCTGTTGGCAGACATCCTCGGCCAGTCCGTTGGCACGCTGTTCGCGGCAGCCTTGATACCAGGACTGCTGTTGTCGGGAATATTCTGCGTCTATCTTCTGGTGCTCGGCGTGGTGCGACCGGACTGGGTACCGCCGGTCGCCTTGGCCGAGCGGCAAACGGTATCACGGCGGCAGTTGTTCAAGAACGCCATGCGGATTGGCGTGCCGCCGATCAGCTTGGTGCTTGCGGTGCTAGGCTCGATCGTCGGTGGCATCGCGGCACCAACCGAAGCCGCTTCTATGGGGGCACTGGGCTCGATCGTTGTCGTTGCGCTGTCGGGGCGCTTCAGTTGGTCGGTGCTGCGGGAAACCACGCTCGCCACCACCCGGATTACGGCGGGAATGATGTTCATACTGATCTGCGCGCAGGTGTTTGCCCTGGCGTTCCGCGGCCTGCACGGTGAGCAGCTTGTAGCGGATTTGTTCAAAGTTGTGCCAGGCGGCGTCAACGGCATCTTGATTTTCATGATGGTCCTGATTTTCATCCTGGGGTTTTTTATCGAATGGATTGAGATCAGCTACATCGTCGTGCCGCTATTCCTGCCACTGCTTCTAAATGCGAATATTGATTTGGTGTGGGTGGCGACGTTGATCGCGGTCAACCTGCAGACGTCATTCCTGACGCCGCCGTTCGGTTGGGCGCTGTTTTACTTGCGAAGCGTCGCGCCGCCCGAAGTGCCGACTGTGGCGATCTACAAGGGCGTGGTGCCCTTCATCGGTCTTCAGTTGATCACGCTCGTCATCATTTATTTTAATCCAGGCCTTGCGACATGGCTGCCGCGAGCGATTGGCTGGTAGTTGCGTACCGCCAGACCCAAGCCAATGCTCGCCGATGTCATCGTGTTCGCGCTGACCGATGATATCGTCTGCCGGCGACGATTGCCGGGTGAAAGTATCGATGAGGCAACTGTCGCCGAGTGTTTCGGTGCGTCACGCACGCCCGTCCGCGAGGCACTGCGGCAGTTGGCTGCCAGCGGCCTTGTTGAACTGAGGCCACATCGCGCGCCGATCGTCGCGCTGATCGATGATGATCGTATCGCGGCAATGTTCGACGTCATGGCGGAGCTTGAAGCGTTGTGTGCTACGCGCGCATGCGTGGCGATGACATCCAGTCAAAGGGCCGCTTTCGAACGGCATCACAGGGCGATGGCTGTCGCTGTGCGCAACGGTGACGCGAGCGCCTATCGTGCCGGCAATGTCGAGTTCCATCAGATGATCTACGAGGGCGCCGCCAACACCTATCTCGCGGAAGTCGCACATTCGACACGGGTCCGCCTTGCTCCCTACCGCGGCGCGCAGCTCGAGGCTCCCGAGCGAATTGCTCGTTCGTACGCCGAGCACGAAGGCATAGTTTTGGCGATTTTGCGCGGCGAGCGCGACTTGGTGGTGACGCTCATGCGCCGGCATTTGTCGCTAACACGAGAAGCATTGGCCGCGTTGCGCAACCGCTGTGCTGCCTAATCGATATGCGCAATCGCCGCTGTCGTTTTCGCATGCAGCATGGACATCGCGGCAGTTGTTTTGCAAGAGCGACTGCAATCGCGGTTCGAAGCGTGGATATCGAGTTCGGCGTGTGGCGCTCAGGGCGCAGCACTGCCGCGCGGACGGTAGTCTTCGTCTTCTGACGCGGCTTTGCCCCTGAGCGCACGGATGATGGGTGCTGAGGGGGGAATTGGACTCCTCTCTGCGACGAGGAATCCGTAGGCTGCGATCGAGAGGGCCGCGTGATGATGAAAGCCTCGCCACCCGCGCCCCTCGTAGTGATCGAGCCCAATCTCCTGTTTCAGATCCTGGAAGTCGCGCTCGATACGCCAGCGCAATTTCGCGGTATCGACAAGCGATGCGATTGTTGTCTCGGCCGGCATCGTAGAAAGCCAGTATTTGAGCGGTTCGTCTTGGTCCTCTGGCCATTCGATCAGCAGCCATTCCTGCGGCCACGGTTCGGCGCGCCAATAGTCACGATGCGATGGGCGCACGCGCAGCGCCGCGAAGCGAGAGATGAGATCGCCTTTGGTGCCCTCTCGCCAGCGGATATTCTTCCAGGCTTTGCGAGGAAGACTGCGTGCGAGCGCACTGACTTTGAGCGGCTTTGTGGTTTCATCTCGGCGCAAAAGCTTCGTCTTCCTGCCGTTCCCCGACCACGTCCTGGCCGGAAGCGGTTCCGTTCCCGGTGCCCAAACCGTCGTCGAGCCCTGGATGCCGACGACGTAGTCGAGTTTCAATTCGGTGAGGCCGCTGCGGAATGCGGTGTCGTTGCCGTAACCGGCGTCCGCCAGCACAATGCCCTGCGGTACGCCATCTTCGATCGCTTGCCGGATCTGATCGAGTGCGATGTGCGGCTTGGTCTGAAAGATGACGTCCTTCGGCACGCCGGCCTTCTTGCAGCGCGCGGCATCATTGGCCCACACCTCGGGAAGATAAAGCCGCAATGCAATCGGCAGGCTGGCGTGGTCACTGGCGACCGACAGCGTCACCGCCACCTGGCAATTGTCCTGTTTGCCGAGTTCGCCGCAGTATTGCCGTGCGACCGCGACCGAGTGCTTGCCCTTCTTCGGGATGCCGGTGTCATCGATGATCCATCCGCGGATCGGCGCCCGCTCTTCGATCTTCGGCAGCACGAAAGTTCGCACGGCGGCGATGAGATCGGCCTCGTCCCACGGCGCTTTCGCAACAAAATGATGCAGCGACTGGTGCTTTGCCCCGACGTCATCGGGCGCGATGCGCGCAGCCATCGGCTCGACACTCTTCCGCGCGCCAGGCAACAGCAGTCCCGTGCAGTATGACGCCAGCGGACCATGTCGATCGGCGTGACCGATGACGGCGCTCAGATGTTCGATATACTCAGCAAAACGCGACGCCACCCCCTTCGCGGCTCGCTGATCCATTCCGCTCTCCACCATCCGCAGCGCGAATCACCTGGATAGCAGAGTTCGGCATTTTATGACACAGTAAGACTAGCTCGCCACTAGCTCATCCGGCGACCGAACCCCTTAATGCGTGTTGGCAAATCAGTCAGCGCTAGAGCACGAGCGTGCAGCAGCGTCCCCTTGAACCGAATGGGATCGGCACGCCTCCATGTCCGAAACAGATCCAATTGCCCGCGCTCGTGCAATTGCCAGGGACGATGGGCATGGCGCGCAATCGGGTGCAGTTTCAGAAGGGTCTGTTGGAAGCGGGTTTCGTGGGCCTCTACGGCACTGAAGAGCTCTGTCGCAAAGCGCTCGCGCAATGACGCTGGCCACGCGGGTTCGTCTGTCCGAAGCGCTCTGGCTGCGAACATTGCATCGTCGGCCCCCGGCTGCTCTGCCAGTGCAACGGCTGCCGGCGGCAGACCTCGCTGACGGCCGGCACCATCTTCGCGTCGACCAAGGTGCCGCTGACGACCTGGTTCCGCGCCATGTACCTGATCACCCAGACCAAGCAGGGCATCTCCTCGATCGAACTCGGCCGCAGGCTAGGCGTCACGCAGACGACGGCCTGGAACATAAAGACCAAGCTCGCCGAGGTGATGCGGATCGCCGCTCCTCGATGATGATTTGCTTGAGGCACTCGATGCCGTATTCGGTGAAGGCCGGGCAGCCGTCCTCACCGACGCCGTAGACCCACAGGCAGCCGTCTTCGGGGTCCATGTCGATTTGAGAGTTCCTGCAGCCAGTCCTCGTCCTCGCCGAGCATTTCGGCGACATGGTTGATGGTGAAGACGTGGGTGATGGCGGCCATGGTCAGGCTGCCTGGCTGATCGCGCGTCAGCAGGCCGCCAGTTCCACGGCAGGAGTTCGTCGAGCCGGTGAGCCGGATGCTCGGCGATGCGGGCCAGAACGTCGGCGAGCCAGGCTTGCGGATCGACGTCGTTCATCTTGGCCGTGACGATGAGGCTGTACATGGCGGCGGCGCGCTGCCGCCGCGATCGGAGCCGGCGAATAGCCACGACTTTCTTCCGAGAGCGATTCCGCGCAGCGCCGCGCTCGGCGGCATTGTTCGACAGGCAGATGCGGCCGTCGTCGAGGAAGCGGGTGAAGGCGGTCCAGCGCTTGAGCATGTAGTCCATCGCCTTGGCGACATCGTTGCCGCGCGAGAGCTTGGGCGCTCTGCTCGCGCATCCAGGCTTCCAGATCGGCGACCAGCGGCGCGCTGAGCTCCTGGCGGACAGCGCGGCGCTCGTCGGCGCTCTGGCCCGTTGATCGCGCGCTCGATCTCGAACAGGGCGATCGATGCGCCGGACCGCCTCCAGCGCCAGCGGCGAGATCGGTGCCGGCGTCTTGCCTTGCGCCTTGCGACGGGCACTGGCCTCGATATCGGCCATGCGAAGAACGGGCGGCGGGCATGGACCCAGCAGGCCGCCTCCAGGATCGGGCCCGGCTTGCGACCGGCCTCGTAGAGCTTGTTGTATCCGCCATAGGCGTCGGCCTGGAAAATCCCGGCATAGGGCGAGATGCGCCCGGGGATGCTCGCCGGCGCGGTCGCGCGAGTAATAGAACATCGCCGCCGGCGGCGCGCTGCCGCCGAACGGGCGATCGTCGCGCACATAAACCCAACATCGCCCGGTGTCGGTCTTGCCCTTGGCCAGGACCGGCACCGTGGTGTCGTCGCCGTGCAATCGCTCGGCGGCGAAGACGTGGGCCTCGATACGCCTGAGCAGCGGCTCCAGCACCGCGCAGCCGGCGCCCACCTGGTCGGCCAGGGTCGACAGGCTCAGCGGCACGCCTTCCTTGGCATAGCGTTCGGCCTGGCGGTTGAGCGGCTGATGCTGCCCGAACTTCTCGAACAGGATCATCGCCAGCAGGCTCGGGCCGGCCCAGCCGCGGGCGATCACATGGAACGGCGCCGGAGCCTGGCTGATCTTCTCGCAGTCCCGGCAGGTGAACTTCTCGCGCACATGCTGGATCACCTTCCACTGGCGCGGGATCACCTCCAGCGTCTCGGTGACGTTCTCGCCCAGCTTGCGCAGCCGCGCGCCGCCGCAGCAGAGGCAAGCGGTCGGTCCCGGGCACGACCACCCGCTCGCGCGGCAGATGCTCGGGGAACGGCTTGCGCGCCGGGCGCTTGCGGGTGAAGGCCGCCACCGTCGTGGTCTTGGCCGCGGCCATCTCGGCGGCGATCTCGTCCTCGGTGGCCGAAGCTCTCCAGTTCCTCGAGACTGCAACTCGATCTGATCGAGAAGCCGCGAGTGCGCTCCGAGCGCGGGCCGTAGAGCTCGCGCGTCAGCTTCTCGATCTCGCAGTTTCTGGTGAGCGATCAGTCGCCTGATCGTCGGAGGCCTTGGCTCGGGCCACCGCGAGCTCGGCTTCGGCCTGCCGCTCGAGTGTCGTCGGCCGCGAGTCCGCTTCAGCGTCTCGATGTCGGCTGACGAATCCATGACCGAGAGAATCACAGACCGTCGTTGCGCCGCTCGCAAAAAGCAGCAACTATCCCGCACGTTCCGGACGGAAGGTATGAACCGGGTTGCGCCAGTCGATTCCGTCGAGCATGTAGGCCAATTGCGAGGCCGAGATCGCAACGACGCCGTCGGCACGCAGACGGCCAGATGAAGCGGCCCTTCTCCAGCCTCTTGGCGTAGAGCGACATGCCGAGACCGTCATGCCAGAGGATCTTGATCAGATCGCCTCGGGCGCCTCGGAAGACATAGAGATCGCCGGCGTGCGGATCGCGCCGCAGCGCTTCCTGGACCTGCAGCGCCAGGCCATTCATGCCGCGCCGCATGTCGGTTCGCCCGACCGCCAGCCAGACCCGCACACCCGAGGGAACCGGGATCATCGCTGCCTCAGCACATCGAGCACGCGCCGCAGTGCCTGCGCATCGAAGCCGCCGACGCGGACACGGTACTTGCCGGCAAGATCGATCTCGATCGTCTCCGACGCGGTCGGCGTCGGCGACGCCGCAGCCTCGTCCTCCGGTTCCGCCGTGACCATCACCGGGATCAATTGAGGAGCCGATGCGGGCGGCCGGCGGCTCGCGCGCCTCGCGATAGCGCCGCCGCCAACCGAACACCTGGTTCGCATTCACGTCGTACTGCCGGGCAACCACCGAGACCGACGAGCCCGGCGCAAACGACGCCGCCACGATCTCCCGCTTCAGCGCCTCCGGCCACGCCGTTACGCCGCCGCTCCCGACTTGTGCCCATAACCGACTTTGTGGACACTTCCTCATCCCGCCCTGCCTCGGATCAGCGCGCAGACTCCGCCAACCCCGACATCACTGCAAGGCGGTCCTCGGCGGAGGGCGACCGGCTGTCGGGGCGCATCGAGATGGATGACGCCAATCTCGGTGGCGAGCGCAGCGGTGGCAAGAGCGGCCGGGCAGTCCGGGCAAAAAGCCGATCGTCGTGGCCGTCCAGACCAGCGCCGACGGGCGGCCGCAGAAGATCAAGATCCGGCGCATCGCCCGTTTCAAACGCAGCCGCGTCAAGGGCCTCGCCAAGCGCATCATCATGCCGGGATCGACCGTCGTCACCGACGGCCTGTCTTGCTTTCGCGGCCTCGCCGATGCCGGCTGCACCCACGTCGCCCTGCCGACCGGATCGGGACGCCGCGCCGCCCGCCATCCCGCGTTCAAATGGGTCAACACCATGCTCGGCAACATCAAGAGCGCGATCGTCGCGACCTATCGCGCGGTGCGCAAAAAGCACCTCGTGCGCACGCTCGCCGAGTTCGAATGGCGCTTCAATCACCGCTTCGATCTCGCCGCCATGATCCCGTCACTCGGCCGCGCCGCCATCACGACTGGACCGGCTACATACAGCCATCTCAAAATGGCTGACTATGGTGCGTAATCAGGAGGCATTTTAGCAACCAGAGCCGGCATTTAGGCCGGCTCCGCGACCGTAGTCTCGTCAGATCACCTGGAAGTCCAAGTTCGAAATGCCAGACGTCAGCAGTCCTGCGTCCAAATGCGCGATCTGAACTTGCGTTGTGCCACCCGTGCCGTCGGCATCGTAGAACACGTTGCCGGTGGTGTTGTCGTAGATTATCCGGTCGGATGCGTCTCCAGCACCTGCGCCGACGAAGAAGGCTGCCGCAGCGAGCGTGCCAGCGCCAACTCCGAGCCCTGTAAAGATGGCATTCTCTAGCTGGATCGTGTCATCGACCACTGCGAAGTCGGTGATCATGTCGATGTTCGAAAGCCCGAATGCCGTATCGAAAATGAAGAAGTCCGTCCCCGTTCCGCCAGTCAGTGTATCGCTGCCGAGCCCGCCCCGCAGGACGTCATTTCCACCTAGGCCGTTGATGACATTGGCCACGTTGTTGCCTTGGATCGTGTTGTTCAGGGAATTGCCGGTGCCATCGATAAGTGCAGTCGGTGCGAAAGTCAGGAACAAGTGCTCGACGTTGGCACCAAGCGAATAGCTGATGCTCGTGAACACACGGTCCACGCCGCCGCCGGCGGCCGCATTCGTCTCAGAGACTGTATCGCCGGCGACATCGATATAGTAGACGTCGTCGCCATCGCCGCCCGTCATGACGTCGGCGCCAGTACCTCCGCTGAGCGAGTCGTTGCCGAAGCCGCCAATTAGTGTGTCGCTACCATCGCCGCCGATCAACGGCTTATTGCCGGAGCCGCCATCGAGCGTATTGGCCCCGATATTGCCCGTGACGACGTTGTTGCTGGAGTTGCCAATGCCGGAAATACCGGCTGTGCCCAACAACGTAAGATTCTCCACATCGGACGTCAGCGTATAGGTGGCTACGGTTGATCTCACCAGATCAGTTCCTTGGCCGCCGATTTCAACTACATCATCTAGGCTGCTATCGACAACATACGTATCGTTGCCGAGGCCGCCGACAAGGGTGTCATCACCGACGCCGCCGTCGAGGATGTTCCCCAGCGTGTTGCCGTTGATGTAGTTGTCGAGCGCGTTGCCGTTGGCGTTGGACGCCGTGCCTTCGAGGACAACGTTCTCAACGTTCGCCGCCAGCGATGTAACATTCACCCGCGAAATGATCGTGTCCACGCCTTCTTCGAAGTTCTCAGTGATGCGTGTCAATTCAGAGGTATTATCAACGAAGTACGTGTCGCCACCGAGCCCGCCAGCGTAAGTGTCGACGCCACCCGCACCATCCAACACGTTGTCTTCTGCATTGCCCGTCAGAGTGTTTGCACCGCTGTTGCCAGTACCGGAAACCGCGACCCCGGTAAGGGTCAGGTTCTCGACGTTGGCGGACAGGAGATAGTCCGCAGTCGAAATCACAGTATCGGTGCCTTCATTGGTATTCTCGACTACCACGTCGTTGCCGCTATCGACGTAGTAGATATCGTTGCCTTGTCCACCGGACATGGTGTCGTCGCCGGCGAGCCCGTCGATCTCATCGACATACTGGGTTCCAGTGAGCGAATCGGCATCGGCTGTGCCGAGGAAGATTTCACTGTTGCCGTTGACGGTGAAGGTGGCGCTCGAAGTCGAAGCGGAACCTGCCGCGTCGCGCATCGTGTAGTTGACCGTAACCGTTGCTGTCTGCCCAGGATCGAGGCGATCGAACACGCTCTGCGCGTTGGCACCCGGCAAGCCGGCGCCAGCACCCGGATCGAAGGCGAGTTCATTGCCGACGATGCTGAAGTAGCCGTTCAGGGTTATGGTCTCAAAACCGTTGAGTGCCCCGAGCCCGGTGACGTTCACACTATCGATCGAGTGCAGCGTCTTGGTATCCCCGACATCCACATCGGTATCGTTCGCCAACACGTCGAAGCTGACGGCCTCGTTTTCCTCCAATGCATCGAAGGTATCGACGACGGCGATCGGACCGTCGTTGGTGCCTGTGACCGTGATGGTCAACGTCGCCGAGTGGGTCGCGCCGATTTCGTCGGTGACGGTGTACGAGACCGCCACGGGCAACGTCGCGCCATCGGCTAGGTGATTGTAGGCCGCGTGCGACGGATCGAACGAGTAGGACCCGTCAGAGTTGAACGTCAGGCCGGCCGGTTCCGGGGCGTCCAGCGTGTAGGTCAGGATCGCTCCATCGTCGGCATCGGTATCGTTGGCCGCGACCGAGCCGCTGACGGCGATGCCGCCCTCGGTGGCCGTATCGGTATCGACGACGGCGATCGGACCGTCGTTGGTGCCTGTGACCGTGATGGTCAACGTCGCCGAGTGGGTCGCGCCGATTTCGTCGGTGACGGTGTACGAGACCGCCACGGGCAACGTCGCGCCATCGGCTAGGTGATTGTAGGCCGCGTGCGACGGATCGAACGAGTAGGACCCGTCAGAGTTGAACGTCAGGCCGGCCGGTTCCGGGGCGTCCAGCGTGTAGGTCAGGATCGCTCCATCGTCGGCATCGGTATCGTTGGCCGCGACCGAGCCGCTGACGGCGATGCCGCCCTCGGTGGCCGTATCGGTATCGACGACGGCGATCGGACCGTCGTTGGTGCCTGTGACCGTGATGGTCAACGTCGCCGAGTGGGTCGCGCCGATTTCGTCGGTGACGGTGTACGAGACCGCCACGGGCAACGTCGCGCCATCGGCTAGGTGATTGTAGGCCGCGTGCGACGGATCGAACGAGTAGGACCCGTCAGAGTTGAACGTCAGGCCGGCCGGTTCCGGGGCGTCCAGCGTGTAGGTCAGGATCGCTCCATCGTCGGCATCGGTATCGTTGGCCGCGACCGAGCCGCTGACGGCGATGCCGCCCTCGGTGGCCGTATCGGTATCGACGACGGCGATCGGACCGTCGTTGGTGCCTGTGACCGTGATGGTCAACGTCGCCGAGTGGGTCGCGCCGATTTCGTCGGTGACGGTGTACGAGACCGCCACGGGCAACGTCGCGCCATCGGCTAGGTGATTGTAGGCCGCGTGCGACGGATCGAACGAGTAGGACCCGTCAGAGTTGAACGTCAGGCCGGCCGGTTCCGGGGCGTCCAGCGTGTAGGTCAGGATCGCTCCATCGTCGGCATCGGTATCGTTGGCCGCGACCGAGCCGCTGATGGCGATGCCGCCCTCGGTGGCCGTATCGGTATCGACGACGGCGATCGGACCGTCGTTGGTGCCTGTGACCGTGATGGTCAACGTCGCCGAGTGGGTCGCGCCGATTTCGTCGGTGACGGTGTACGAGACCGCCACGGGCAACGTCGCGCCATCGGCTAGGTGATTGTAGGCCGCGTGCGACGGATCGAACGAGTAGGACCCGTCAGAGTTGAACGTCAGGCCGGCCGGTTCCGGGGCGTCCAGCGTGTAGGTCAGGATCGCTCCATCGTCGGCATCGGTATCGTTGGTCGCGACCGAGCCGCTGATGGCGATGCCGCCCTCGGTGGCCGTATCGGTATCGACGACAGCGATCGGACGCGTCGTTGGTGCCTGTGACCGTGATGGTCAATTGTGCATCGGAAGTGTTCCCGGCTGTATCGGTCACCCGATAGTCGATAACTACCGGAAGTGTCGCGCCATCGGCCAAGTGATTGTAGGCCGCGTGCGACGGATCGAACGAGTAAGTCCCATCGGCACCGAACGTCAGTCCGGCCGGCACGGTGCCGACGACGGCATAGTTGAGCTCCTCGGTCGCGATCGCGGGGATGTCTTGATCGCTGTCATTGAGTGCCACCGAGCCAGTGACAAGGCCCGCGCCTTCAACAGCGGTGTTGGTGTCGTCGATTGCCACCGGCGCATCATTGAAGACTTGCTCGGCGCTCAGGGTGCCGTCGGCGAACTGGAAGTTCTCGACGCCGGAGACGTAGTCTGTGCCGTCGGGACCACTGAGTTGGTAGCTATCGGGCCCCACGCGGGTCACCGTATAGACTAAGCGATCGCCGCTAAAGACTGCTGTGTCAGATCCTGTGCCGCCCCATATTGTGTCATTGCCGCCGCCACCTAGTAGCGTATCCACGCCGCCGGCACCGTCGAGAATGTTGTCGCCGAAGTTGCCGTTGATGATGTTGTCGCCGTTATTGCCAGTGCCGTCGAAGTCGAGCGGGAATGGGCCGTCGAGCAGTACCAGATTGTCGGCCCCTTCCGGTAGCGTGACAGTGCGGTAGTCGGTCATGGTTATGGTGCCGGAAACGCTGTTCGACACCAGGGAATTGGCAGGCTCCAATGGCTGATCAAGAGCCACAAGTTCCAGGTTGCCGCCCGTGATTGTGTTGCCCGCAATGGAAGTATATGCGGAGGTCTCAACGCTGACGTTGCCGCCCACGTTCAAGTTGGTCACGGTAAGGTCCGTGATGATCGCGGCGGGAACTTCAGCAAATACGGTAACGACGCTCAGGCCGCCGCCCGTCGCATCGCCGCCGACCTTCGAGCCGGTGACGTCGTTGATGGTTATGCCGTCGAGTGTCGCGGTTGGCTTGGTATGGACGTTGAGCAGGGGATTGAAATTGGTGCCAGTAGCGCCGGCCACATTGAACCCGACGAAGTCGACATCTCGATCGTGATGTCGGAGAAATCACCATTCTTCAGGTTGAGTTCGATGCCACGCAGGTTGTCGTTGATGGGTCAGCCGGCGCGATTACCGTGATGTCGGAATGATGAGTTGGTCAGCTTTTCAGCATAGATTGCGCGGCTGGAGAAATTGCCGTCGCCTGAGTTATCGGTCGAGAATTGGCCGTCGAACGTCAGGCCCTGGAAAGTGCCGGAAACGGTGTCGCCGGCAGTTTGTCGTTGGCGATATAGATGCCGAACTGGCCACCGTTGAAGGTCGAACTCGAAACGGTCAAACCGGTCACGGTAGCACCGTCAGCGACCCTTACGCCCATCTGATCGCTGGTTTCATTGATCATGGCGTTGTTGATCGAGATGTCGGTGGCGGTAGCGGTACCATTGAGATTTACAACATAGGGGCCGCTCGCATTTGACAGCGTAACGCTATCGAGGGCGATGTGACTCTGGTCCCCGATGGTTACGCCGCCGGTGACGGCGAAGTTTTGGATGAACAGTGGCGCGTCCACCGTGCCGCCGGTGTTGAGTGTGAGCGAACCGTTGATGATAGTGCTGGCGCCTTGACCGAAAATATCGATCTGGCTGCCGGTAATCGTGACGTTCTCATCGTACGTGCCTGCGCCGATGAAGACAGCCTGACCGCCATCTGGATTTTCGGTGGCATTCGATGCGGCATCGACTGCCGATTGCACGGAGTGTTCGCTGCCGCCGCCGACGATCTGGATGACCTTGTCGTCGAAGACGATGGTTTCAACGCCGGTAACGAGTTCGACGACGCCGCCCGGGCCGGTGAGCTGGATCGCTAGCGTGCCCGGTCGACGCCCAAAGCCGTTGCATTGTTGCTTGGCGGAACATTCTCCACTGTCGTGAATATGATTGAGTAGCTGTCGAAGCCACCATTCAACACCAGCGTATCGACACCGAGCCACCGGCGATCCGATCGTTGCCGAGGGCGCCTGCGACGATCAGATCGTCGCCGCCATTTGCCTTGATGGTGTCCGCGCCGCCGAGGGCCGAGAATCGTGTCAGCGTTGACGGAACCGATGAAGGTATTCGCCTTAGAGCTACCGATGAACGTGGCCATCTCTTGTACTCTCCCGCCAATTTTTTTGATGCGTTAACTGAATATTTAGTCAAGCTATCGGCATTCGATCAAACCAGCTCACGCGGGTGTCGATCGTCCAGAAGTTCACCGATTGTTGAATTCGAGCCGCGCTAGCGCGCGGAAGGCTCTCAAGTTCGCCTAGCGTCTAAAATCCTGCATGCTATTTTTCCCCGCTCAATTTGCCCACACACATACGCATCACGCCTCCGGTAATCCGGAATGTCAGTCGGCTAAATAAACTACCAAGCATGTATGGCTAACACGCCATTCAATCTAGACGTCGGTCGCAATCGGATAAGCCACGCCTTGCTGCGCGCATCTGTCTGTCGCACCCACAGATTTATCTTGGGTGGCCTGCGATCAGGCTACGCCGGGCACCGGAGCGCGACGCCGCGCGCTGCAAATCGTGCGTGGTCGCAGGGGCCGCGTCGCGAACGTAGCGCTCCGACCAGCGCCCCACGGGCAGCATCGATCAGCGCGATCATCGGAACATGTTCCTCAAGTCCGTTCGCATGTTCGTATATCCAAGCGGCGCAGGCGCGCGTCAGTTCCGCGGCGCCGCCGTTCGCGTAATTGTTTGTGGCGAGTGTCATTTAAAAGCTGCCGTCAACACTCGCTCCAGCGCGCGTTTGATTATTGGGTGACCGGGCGCAACCGCGATGAAGTCATCGACTGCGCCGTATCCATTTTGGCAAGCGACGAACGACTTGCCCGGCATGGAGGACCTGTTCGACCGAACCACGGCATCGCGGTCCAGGCTCAATATCGATACCACCCTCGGCGTAGAGATAGGCCAGTCGGAACAGTTGTGCCTGACGTGGGGATCCGGAGTGGCCTGAAAGGCCTGCACCACGCGCGGCGCGGCATGCGCCTGCAGATATTCGAGGCGCTGTTGCAGCGCCGAAGGAAACATGGCGAAACGCAGGATGCTCTCGCACCCAGCCATCCCATCTGACGTCGACCACCTGTAGCAGTCTGTGCCTCTGTTGCGAATTGGCTGATGACGCGTGGAATCGATAGTTGACGGCGGCCCGGTTGATCGCCACTCACCGGCGCGGGCTGATCGAAATAGCCGGATTGGCGCAACTCGATCAATAGTGCGATAGCCGTCGAATAGGCTTCTGGATTGCGCCGCGCAGTTTCGATGAAGCCGACGATACGCCTCCATGGGTTCTGCTTGCCTAGCGCGGAAAGCGTCCCACTCAGCGTCGGTTGCGCCGCAAAGGCCGCGTGTAACTGCTCCAGTTTCGCCCGCCACGCGTTCAATGGCTGCGGGTTTCCATCCTGCTCCATCGCTTGTGGTCCACTTTGCGTTCGAGGCCGCGCTTTCGCCGCGAAGAGATCGAAGCGCAGCAAACCAAGTGTACCAAACCAAGCAGACGCGGCGATGTTCGTAGGGTCGCTTTTCAGTGCAGCCGAGAGTAGGTCTCCAGCTTCGTGGAATGCCCATTTGGCTTGCGCCAATCGGGCGCGCAGGATCAGCACGCGGGCCAGTTTCGCCGGCGTCGCGGAAGGCGCTCCTGCGAGCGAGCGCTCGACGGCTGCGAAGTCACTCGCGGCGAGTTCGATCGATGCGCGTTTTTCCCAGAGATCGAAATTCGCTGGATACTGTCTGGAGCCCTTGCTGCGCTATTTGCACCGCGCGATCGAGTTCACCGGTGTCGCGCAGCACCTCGGCGGCGCGAAAGAAAGGCATTGGCGACGGTGGTTGCGTCTCGCGCGCTTGATCGAGAAGCCGCAACGCCTCTTCTGTTTGCCCCGGCCCGCCAGTCGTCGCGCTTCCTGGTAGTAATCGCGCGGCTTGTCCGGCGGCGCCACTCGCAGTTTCCACCGCTGGTTTGCTCGCGACTACGCGGGCGGGCGCCGATGGCACGGAAGGTGCGGCGGGCTTGGCGCTCTTAAAGTCGGACAGCGCGACGGGCGGATCCGATTGTCGCTCTATTGGCGGAACAGTGATGACGGCTTGCAGCTGCGCAACCGGAACGAGAGGTGGAGCTCGCGTTTCACTGGCACAGGCGTCGTGGTGGCGGCTGGTATTGCTGTCGGCGTCTGGTTGGCTGGGGCAATTCGAACATGCCGCCCCCGTGCAAGTGGCACTGGAACGTGCGTTGACTTGCTGGTCTCGACGACGCGCGGCACCATCGGAGCGAGGTGGCAGTTCAATAGTCGGCGGGCTTTGCTTTGGCAGTTCGACTGTCGGCGGCGGCGCGACTTCAGCAGGCATTGCCGCCGGCGACGGCTGCTCAGCCTTCGCCTTCTCCTTGGCACGCTTGCGAGCAATATCAGCCAGAAGTGATTGCGCAAGCGGATACTGCTTGTCGCCGTGAGGCACCGTTTGAAGTACTGTCTCGGCTTCGTCCTGGCGCTTCAAGCCGTGAATTGGCGGCCGATTTCAATGCGGATTTGCATCGGAATTCGGATGTGCCGCCCTTGCCTTTTCAAACCAACCGAGCGCCGCTTCGTGGCGGTTCCGCATGCGATCGATGCAGCCTAACCCGGCCAATGCCGCGAGTTTTGCAGGAGCGATTTGCAATACACGCCGGTAGCACGCGTCGGCCTGCGTCGAAGCGCCGGACTTCACGCAATGCCATTGCCTGATCAAGTAGCAGGTGGACGTCATCCGGCAAGATTTCGAGCGCCGCCTCCAACGCGGACATGACTGCGGCTTGGTCACCTCTCAGTCGCGCAATCGCCACCCGTGCCCGCGCCACCTCCGCCGCCAGAACTTTGTCTTTCGGGTCAAGTTCAACGCCCTCTGCAGCCATGTTATGGCTTGCTCGGGATCGCCGCGCTTACGCGCGAGCACCGCTAAGGATCTAACAATTGGAGGTTCTTGTTCTGTCTTCGAGAATTCTAGGCACTGCAGGTACCTGGTTTCAGCCTCCGCAAGTCGATCGAGTTTGAAAAGCGTCCGCGCAAGCTCGAACACAATCGAGGGATCCTTAGGTGAGATTTTGTCTGCAGTCTCGAATGCAATAGATGCGCCTGCGTAATCTCCACGATCGAACCGCATTCGTCCGATTGCAGTCAATAGCATCGAAATTTTCGGGGTGTATCGCAAGTGCGACGGATGCGACCTTCTCGGCGTCGGTCCACCGCTTCAGCGCGTGAAAAAGCTGAACCAGCCGGATCAGCGGCCTAGCACTACTTGGATTGATCGCAGCCGCGACTTTGAAACGCTTCTCTGCCAGTGGAAGCACCTTGGCCGCCCATGCCACATTTCCAAGCCCAACCAAAGCCAGCAAATTCTTGGGCTCCAACTTTCAGCGCGGTTTGATAGGCCTCTTCAGCCTCGTCGACCTGCCCGCAGCGAGCAATTCAGCGGCGCACTTGCACAGCCTGCGGGTATCACGCATGGTTTTGCCCAAATTAGCCGAAGCATCTGCGGTGTCGCCAGATCCGATGTCTGCCAGCGGATTGCCAGGGCGCCCGAGCGATCAGACCGACGAATTCGGCCCCGCCGGATTGGCGAGGCCGGTTCTCAAATCATCTTATCATCATACGATATTCGCCAAGCGCTCCAAGTCCGGCGTCGCGAGATCAAGCGCCTTGCCGAAGCGGGCAACGGCCTCCTCGGCTTCTGCCCGGGTCATCATTAGCGGCGGCGAGAATGAGTTGACCTCGATGAACGGCAGTGGCCGCGACAGGATCCCGCATTCGAGCGTGCGCGAGGCGACGACTTTGTGCGGGCCGGCCTTCGGATTGAAGAAGCGCTTGGTCGACTTGTCGGCCACATACTCGACCGCGTTCATTTGACCAATGCCCCGCACGTCGCCGATGAACGGATGATCGCCGACCCTCTGCTTCAGGCATTTGAGCAGATGTGGTCCAACATCTGCCGCCTGCTCGACAAGGCCTTCGCGCTCGAAGATCTCGATATTGGCGAGCCCGAGCGCCCCACCCGTTGGGTGGCCCGAGTAAGTGAACCCGTGCATCACCGGACCCATCTCAGGCGAGGCGTCGCGCAGCACTTCCCAGATCTTCTCCGAGATCACCGAGGCAGAAACCGGGAAATAGGCTGAGGTGATGCCCTTCGCGAGCGTCACGATGTCGGGCTTCAGGTTCATGCCACCGGTCGCGAACCAATGGCCGGTGCGGCCAAAGCCGGTGATCACCTCATCGGCGATGAACAGGATATCGTGCTTGGTCAACACCTTCTGCAGCTTCTCGAAATAGCCGACCGGCGGTGGCAGCACGCCGCCTGTGCCCATCACCGGCTCGGCGATGAAGGCTGCGACTGTTTCGGCGCCTTCGCGCGCGATCATCGCCTCGATCTCGGCGATCATGCGGTCGGTGAACTGCTCCTCGGTCTCGCCCTTCTGGCCAAAGCGATAGTAGTGCGGGCAAGAGGTGTGCATCACGCCTTCGATCGGGATATCCCAAGCCTTGTGGTAGACTGGGATGCCGGTGAGGCTCGCCGCCGCGTAGGTCAGGCCATGATAGCCGCCGAGCCGCGAGATGAACTTTTTCTTCAACGGCTTGCCGCGCAGGTTGTTGTAGTAGCGGACGAGTTTGTAGTTGGTATCGTTGGCGTCCGAGCCGCCCATGCCGAAGAAGATCTTGGACAGATGCGTGGCGCCGGCCTTCTCGTGCAGCAACTGCAAAACTTTCTCGGCGAGGCGGATGATCGGCTCGTTTGAGGTGCCGCCGAAGATGTGGTGGTAGGCCAGATCCATCACCGATTTCTTGGCCGCTTCAGCCATTTCGGGTCGGCCATAACCGATATTGACGCACCAAAGACCGGCGCCGCAGTCGATCAAGTCGTGGCCGTGCTGGTCGTTGATCCACACGCCGCGAGCGTTGGAGACGATCATCGGCCCCTTCTTCAAGTGGTCCGCAATCGAGGTATTTGGGTGAAATATGGTCTCCCGATCGATGTCCTCGAGCGAATAGTTGCGGTTGAGGTCGTCCATCCTGCGGCTCCTGAAGGTTGACTGACGCTGTTTCTCAGCGTGTCCGGGCGGGTGTTCGGCGCCAATCTGGACCAGTGTTGGCAGTATGCAAAGTCGCAAAATATCGAAGTGCAGCATCAGAGCAGCACCATTGCGATTTTTGACGTCCTAACTGGCTGAGCTCAGGCAGTCGTAAGGCCGGGGCGCGACGACGCCTATCCTTCGACGCGCTTGCCGGTAATCAAATCGTGGGCAGCGTTGATTTGCTTCAATCGGGCTTCGCGTTGGCGCCGGTCGGGCTCGGTTTGGGCGAGATCCGGGTGCCAGCATTGGCGCAGCGCCTTGACCAGGCGTTGCAATGTTTCGGGATTGGCCTCGCGATTGGCACCCAGAATGAAGCAAGCCTCATCCCTGGTTTTCGGGATACGCGGTTCACTATTGCGGTTGCCGAAGCCGACACCCGCGGCTTCGGCAACGGCGCCGATGCGGTTCAAGTCGCGAGCGGACTGGTTGAGGCGCTGGCTGAGGCTCTTCCAATAGGGCAATCCATGGTGCGCGGTCAGCGCGCCCGAAGAGGTAATGCGCTGGCTCGGGTCCATGGCGAGGCGTTGTGAGATCTGCTTCATTTCCTTAAACAGCAGTGCACGTAGCGGCAGCGCGTCATCGAGATCGAACACCGCAGTCTCGGCGCGCGCCCACAACGTGGTGATGGTTTGAAACAGTTGCTGGCATCTGGTCTCGTATTCGGCCTCAGTGATTGGCCGTGATGTCGCCGTCGCACCCTGCGGTGCAAGGTGACGTGGGGCGCGAGGCACCGACTTCAGGATCGCGAACATCAGCGATTCGAGCAGCGACAGCCCGAGCAAGGCAGTGGCGCCAACGGCGACCAGCATCGTTCGGCTTCGCATCTGGTCTTCAGCACGCAGTGCTGTCTCGATCAATCCGGGCGGAGCGTCGGTCATCGTCCGTGGCCGCGATATCAGCGACGACGAGGCCCAACGCTCGATCAACGCCAAGGCCTCCGGAGCCGACGTTTCGGCCGTCATCGTGGACGGTTGTGGTTGTCGTTCGGTATCGCCAGCCAACGCCAAAGTGCCGATTGCACCAATGCAGGCCGCGACCGCAATGACCGCGCCAGTCACGAATGCGTTGATCGTGTTGCGGTGTCGAGTGGCAGGGCTATTCATCCTGACCACCCCAACGCTGATCGATTTCGTCGAGCCGGCCACGAACTGTTTCTGCAACTGACGATTGCCGGAGCAATTGCGCCTCCCGGGCCTGCCGGCGCGCCCGCAACTCGCCGCGCTGGAAGGCGTCCCGCGCATCGATCAGAGTTCGCATGCGCTGCAATTGTGCAGTGCTCTGTTCCTGGAATATTTCGACCAATCCGAGATAGATTTTAGTCGCCTTGTCGAGTGCCGTCGATTGCTGAGCCTTGAGTGCCGTGCGCGAGGATGAAATGAGTGAGGTGATGATGGGCGCGAACTCGGCGGCGATCACCCGGTCGAGCTGGTAGATTTGCTCGTCGATGCTGAGACGGCCCACGAACCACCGTTTCCACCACGGCTCTTCAAGATCGAGCGCCACGACGGTGCCAAGCACGTTGAGCGATGGTAGCTGCGGAAGTGGCGGCGCGCCGCGTCGCTCATCCTGATCCTGCCATAGCGGATGCACCTCGCGCAGCATGTCGCGAAGTCGGGGGAAAATCCGGGTCTCAAGACTGCCGATCTCGACTTCGGCAGTCTTGTGCAGGCGCATGAAAGTTTCCTCGAGGCCGCGTCGCAGACTGGCCGTCGGACAGCGCCATATCCTTGCGCGCCGGCCGCTCGTCAACGCCGAACGAAGGTTCTGGCACTCCATTTCGGAATAGCCATGCAGCACGTCGCGCAGCAACTCGGCCATGCTGTCGCAACGATCCTCAATCACCTGATCGGTGCGCGCCTGTAGATCAATGACAAGGCTGTGCAGTGAAGTGGTGAGGCGGTTGTTGTCCTCGATTTCGGTCGCAATGGATTGCAGTTCGGTATCGCCCCGCTCCAGGCCACTCACCTCAAGTCGGGCTTCGGTCGAAAGGCCATCGAGTTCGTGGCGGGCGGCATTTGCCAGAACATGCACTTGCTCGCTGAACGAGGCTTTGATCTGTTTCAGCACTTGACCGGCGTGGCTGCGCAGCGTCAAGCCTTCGAGCACCGCCGATAGCGACGGCAGGCCGGAACTCGCCAGCAGTGCCTGCGATAGCTGTTCCCTGCTCGGAACCTCGATCGTGGCTGAAGCAGAGACGCCGCCGCGCGTCGCCATCTGGGCGATGTAGGCAGCGGCCTTCGGTGTGAACGCTTGATTGATCTCAGCTTCGTCGCCGCCGATCGCGAGGCCCGCCCAACGCGCGCTTCCGGCGACGATCGGAATATCGACATCGGGGAATTCGCGTCGGAGGCCGAGCCGCACGTGCTGGATGATCTGCGGCGTGTCTCGCACCACGTCGCCCAACTCGTCGATGCGATTGATAAATACTGCGATGCGGTGCTTATGCAGGCCGCGCAGTATTCTGAGCAGCGCGACGTCCGCCGACGATAGTGCCTGGCGCGCGGTCAGCACGACGATATAGACATCAGCTGATTCGAGCGCCCCACGAGTGATCTCGTCACGCACCAGGAATGGATCATTGGTGCCGGGGGTGTCGAGGATGGTAGTCGGGAAGGCGAAGTCGCCGGCGTCGAAATAGAGGTCGGCGGTTTTCACCACGTCCGAGTAGTAGCCTTTCTGGTCGTGATCGGCATCGGCGGCACCGGTGCCGGAGCCGGCACAAACGTATCGTTCGAGCAGACGAGGCGACAGTTCGGCATAGGCATGCCGCTGGCCCAGGAGTCCGGGCAGCGTGGTGCCGAGTCTGCCTTCCGAGCGTCGCCGCATGGCGTCGACGTGGCTCTGCAGCAACTCGGTTTCGAAGCCCGGTACCAGCCGTCGAGTGAGATCGCGTAGCTGGCCGCCGCCCTGGGCCAGCCGCTGCCACTCATTGACATCGAAGAACGAAAACTCCGCCGCAACATTTGCCGGTCGATCTGCGCGGCCGAAATGGAGCTGCGTGATCGCGGTGGTCCAGGGATTGACATCGGTCGGCAACAGGCCAGGGCGTCGCACGAAAGCGTTGATGAAGCTGCTCTTGCCGGCTTTAACCTGTCCGATCACGGCGATCTTGCAGGTGAGGCGTCCAAGTAGATTCAGTGTATCGTCGATGAAGCCAGCGCCACGTTCGGGCTGGACCGCCCGAAGTTCCTGGGCGCAACGCGTCAGTTCGCGTCGGAACTGATCGAGTTCGGCGCCGATCGATCGTTTGTTGAATGCACTTAGGCTGGCTGCCGCCTTGGCCGCGACCAAGTCGCGATCACCCCTGTCTAAGCTCACGAGGGAGGACAGCGCATTGGCGCCGGCGCGCAGATTTATTGGTGAGTTCGACACGTCCCCCCTTCGCGCGACGTGCAAGCTGGCCAGCCACCAGCTACAAGCAGCGCCACCCATGCCGCCGCCCGAAGACGGCGAAGCACTGTTGCATCTGCCCCGCAAAAAGGTAGGTGATCGACGACCAGAGCCGCCGTTTGTCCGGTCCACCACCGAACACGTCTCACCATAATGACGATAGTTGGACAAAAATATGGTGGCCTGCGCGCCAATTGCACTTTGACTGGCTCGGCCGCCACGTTTTCGAACATATTGTGCTCGATTGTCGACAAACGCAGTCAGTTGTGAGTCAAGAACCACCATGGGTCGTGCCGACATCGAAGACTCCAAGCTGGCCGAGGTGAAGGCGATCCTCGCGCGCCTGCAACGCATGTCGCCGGACGACGAGCCGCTGGCACCGGTGAGTGTTCCTGAAATCGTGGTTCGAGCAGCGCCGGCAATCGAGACACTCGCACGACCTGCCGCGCCGCCGCTCGCAATCGAGGTGGCTACAACCTCTAAGGCCCGCCTCGTCATGGCGGTATTGGCCGGCAGCGCCGTGGCCGCAGTGTCGTTGTTTGTTTCACGTCCCTATTGGCTGCCGGTGCCGCCAACGACGGTCGCCTCGTCGACACCGATCACTATACCCGCACTGCCGCCGAGTGCTCCGCCAGTGAACCTGGCGCCGCCGCCGCCGGTGGCATCAATTCCAGCACCGGCGCAGCCGTTAATTGAAGCCCCGACTTTACAGTCCGCCGACCAATTGATTCGCGCCGGCCGTCTTGTTGCCGGTCGTGCGCAACTGCTGCGAATTGCCCCCGAACAATCTGCCGATGTCGCCTGGGCACTGGCCCGGACTTTCGATCCGGCCGTGGTTGGCCGGATCGAGAATGCCGATGCGCCACCCAATGTAGATGAGGCGGCAAAATGGTATCGGCAGTGGCACGCTCTCGCTGTAAGGCAAGGCCTGATCGCCGACAGCGTTTCGATCGACCGCATGATCCGCGCCATGCGGCAATAGCAAGTAAGCCAGTGAGGGCGATACCGCTATTGCCGAACCGGCTCGCTCTTGGCGGTCGAGGTTGGCGCCGGTGTCGTCGAAGGCGATGGTGCAGCCGCAGGGGCCATGGCCGGCTTGGTCGCGGCCGGAGCCGGAGCCGGAGCGGCTGCTTTGGGTGCGGTCGCTTTCGCGGCTGTTGCCGGGGTTGCCGCGATCGCCGGATTGGGCAGACTGGCCTGGGCCTCCCAGAATCGCGACAGATGCCGCTCGACGATTTTCTCGTAGTCGCCGCTCTCACGCAGTTTACCGAGCGAACTGTTGACGTAATATGAGAATCGTGCGGGCGTGCGGGTGGGTCTTCGAGATCAGGACGTGCAAGGTCGTCAGCGCCACCGGTTGATCAACCACGCGCACACGATCGACCATGCCGAGCGAGGCGATGCTGGCGCGGCCGACGAGTTCGCTCATAACGACGCCGTCGACAGTGCCGTTATCGAGCAGGCGGAAGCACTCGTCGACCGAGGACGGACGGATCAGTGTGATTTTGCCATCCTTGGCCCAGTTGCGGCCGGCGCGGTCGAGTTCATGCACCGGATATCCGGTCGGCCGGCACAGTGAGGTGCCGTGGATTTCCTCGTTGCGCAGCGTCTTGATTTTGGAATTTTCGCGCACGAATAGATTGGTGACAACCTCGTACATCGGGTCGGAGAAGAAGAATTTCTGGCACCGCATCTGCGACCCGGCGTCGAGGGTCGAGGCAACTTCGCATTCGGGACGAGCCCACGGGAAGCCGATGTCGAAGGCGCGCGTGATGAGTAGTGGATTAAGATGGGCGGCCCAGTCGTTGACCCAGGATATGCCGTAGTCGAAGCGTCCCTTGGACTCTTCCTTGATCAGGTCGAGGGCGGAGCTGAGCACCTGTGTCAGCATGCCGCCGCCTTCCAGTGCTCGCCCGGTGTACGGCTGATAGTTGTCGGCGGTCAGGATCTCCAGTCGCCGCACGATGGTCGAGATAATGAACGCTTCACCGGGGTTGGGGGCTTGCGGTGCCGCCGCTGTATTGGGCGCAGCTGGCTGCGCCTGCGCCGAACCGCCGATGCATGGTAGCCTGATCGCCAAGCCAGGGGTCAGCAGCGAGCCGTTGGGGCCCAGGCGATCCTGGTTGGCATAGAAGATGATGGTCCACTGCGATGGGTTGCCATAGGTGCGCGCCGCGATCTGCGCCAGTGTTTCGCCGTCCTTGATGGCGTAGTCGGTGCCGCAGGTCTGCGCCATCGCAACGACCGGCCGCCAGAGGCATAACGAACACAACAGCAGCACAAATGCAGCAGCTCGTCGTGCCGGACTGATTGATGACGGGTTGATTCTCAATGTGCGGAAGTTGCTGTGGGATCGCGACATGGCAGCGGCCTCGGTGCGCTTGCCTCGTTCCGCTTTGAGCCCCCACGGCATCAGCGCAAAGCGCGAGACAAGACTTCGATTTGGATGGTGATCGACCGAGAAGCCCCACAGCTCCACGCAAGCCAGTTGCAAGACCAAATGTGGCAAAAGATGGTTGTGGCGGCGAAATGATCATTTTGCGGGTGTGGTCGCTCGAATGCCACAAAGCTGATGGACGAAACGAGCCGGAAGTGGGGTGGAGGTTGGCGTGTTGGGCGCTGCCTCGATGAAGTCTCGAATTCCGAACCGAAGTCAAAGATGCCCCGGCGCGGCAATTGTCCGGCGGGAGTTGGGCGCATCCAGCTGCAATTGTGACCGCAGAGGGAAGCGTGATGCGCAGTTTCATCACTGGTTTTTTGGCGATGCTTGCGGTCTTTGGTCAAGCCGATCCCGGGCTGGCGCAACGGCAAACGCCGCGTGCCTCGTTTTCACCCGATCGAGTGACCCTGCTCACCAACGGCATCGCCGATCCGTCGAGCCCCGCCGTACAGATGGTCAACGATCTCGCTGCCAGAATGGGCAAGACCGGATTGCGGGTGTTGCCGATCGCCGGTGAAGGCGCCACCGGCAACCTGCGCGACCTGCTGATGCTCCGCGGTGTCGATCTCGCGATTGTCGATAGTGATATTCTCGCCCACCTCGATCTGACCGGCGAATATCCCGATGCCCGCCGCCGCATCCGCTACGTCACGCACTTGTTCGATCAGACCGTCTACCTGCTGGCCCGCAAGGACTTGAAATCGATCGAGGCATTGCGAGGCCGCAAGGTCGCGGTCGGCCACAGCGCAATGACGGCGAGAACACTCTTCGGTTTGAATAAGATCGATGTCGAAGTGCTATCGATGGATGTCCTACAGGGGCTGCGCGCACCAGCATCGGGTGGGGTCGATGCCGTGGTGTTATCGAGTGGCGAGATCACCCGCCTCGGTATCGATGCCGCGGCGCTGGCCGATTTCCACCTGCTGCCCGTTCCACAATCGCCGGCGATATTGAAGGCCTATCGATCAGTACGCATTGCGACCGAGGAATTGGCCGGCGTGGCACGGGCCACAGCAACGGTCGATAGCGTCAAGGTTTCGACATTGCTGGCGGTGTTCGACTGGACGCCCCAGCAGAGCCGCTACATCAATGTGACGGCGTTTATCAGGGCGGCGTTCGCGGCGTTGCCGGAGTTGCGCGAAGGGCCTGGCGGCTCACACTGGCGCCAGGTCGACGTGCGCGCGGAAATTCCCGGCTGGACGAGATACGCCGCCGCCGAGCCGGCAAGGCTGCTGACGTCGTCGCTAATCGCGAAGCTTGCCGTGGTCGATAAGCCGTTGGTCACAACTTTGAAAACAAGCCCGGAAATGGTTCCAGCTTCGACCCAGCCCAAGCCCGTGTCCATGGTGGTGATCAATCGCGCACCGCTCGCCGACGAGCGGGCACCCGACGGTGGGCTGATCCCGGCCCTGCTCGGTGCCGGACTGGCAGTGGTCGGGCCGGGGAAAGGCCAGCGACCGGTCATCAAATGGGCAAAGGCGGATGCCGTTTCCCTTCAGCTCTTGACCAACGAGACTGCCGCCGACGTCTTGCTGCCCTGGGACTTAGCCGACTGCGAACGTCCGAACGATCTGACACAGTCGCTGGCGATGCTGTGCGACCGGGCGAATTTCTCCGATCCGATCATGCAGGTGGTGATCGGGCTGTTCACGAATGCTGGCAGCGATTTCAAATTCGATACTGATGCCAGCGCACATGGCCGCAGTCTGTGCGTGCCGCAGGATCGCGACCTCGCCGAATTGACCGCGCAGGGCCGCAACTGGATCGCCGAAAAACGGATCACACTCGTGCGCCAGCCTTCATTGGTCGATTGCATAAGTGCGGTTCAGCGCCGGGAGGCGGACGCATTCGTCGCCACTGATCTCGAGGGTTGGCATCTTCTGAAGCAGTTCGGCGTAGCGCCGATGTTTGTAATGACGGAGCGGCCACTTGGCACGCGCACGATCCATGCGGCGGTCTGGAAAGCTCATCCTCGGGCGAGCGAAATGTTGGACCTGGTCAATCGCGCGATCCGCCAAACCAAGGACAGCGGCACGCATGCAAGCCTAGTCCGCCAGCATCTTATGTCGATATGGGACAACAAGGTCAGCGTGCGGTGATCGCCACTTGAATTCTAGACCGACCTCCTCCCGGACTGCTCAATGGCGTCGCGGGCAGCCAGCATTTGCGCTTATGCCATTCGCGATAACGCCCGTCCGGCAATGCGGTTGGTTGCGGCGATCGCGGCGGTGCCCCGCTCCTGACGGATGGTATCGAGCAGCCGATCGACGGCATACTCAAGCGCGCCGAGGCTTCCAGCCTCTCGGGCCGCCTCCTGCGCGTCGGGTGGCAACGCGATTTGCGGCGGTTCGGCCCCCGCCGACGTCGACAGCATGATGATTTCGCGAAACCCATCGCCGACGTCGACGCGCAGCCGCGTCAGTAGCTTTGCCTCGTCCTGCACATTGTGCAGCAGATCGCGGTGGGTGACGACCAGTATGCCACGGTCGTGCAGGCGCGGCGAGAGCGCGCTCCAGGCCATCCGCTCGCTTTCCTTCCAGGCCTGGGTCGCGACCGTGCACCACAGCACTGCGTCGATGCCGTGCGCACATAGATCCGCCGCGCAATCCTCAAATCGCGGGTCGGCAAGCCCTGGAAAATCAATGAACTCTACCGACTTCAAACGCTCGGATGGCAAGCCGACTTCAAGCCTCATGGCGTTCGTTGCCAGCAGCGGGTTGTCAATATTGATCGTCGTCTTGGCACCATCGACGTCGACGGCGAATATTTCTGGCACCGCCGCATGGTAGAGCAGTGTCGGGATTCGTGTGTTTGAAACGATCGCCGTCGGCACGCTATCGATGCCGACCAGCAGGTTTGCCAGTGACGACTTGCCCGAATTGAACTCACCAATGATGGCGACCCGCAGCGGTCGCGTCAGTCGGGATTCGATCCGCCGCAGCGCCGCTATTGCCGGACGAAGCCTCGGAAATGCGGTGTGGAATGTTTCGAGGCCGGCCCGCGCGCGCCGCAGCTGGGCGACCACGACTGCTGTCGTGTCCAGTTCGGCACGAGCCGGCGCAATGCGTGACCTAGCGGAAATCGCAGGGCCAACCGAAGGCGCTTGCGGTGTCGAACTCGACAGCATGGATACGCAACACTCCGAACGCAACGAACACCAGCGTCGTGATCGCGAAGTGCGTCAAGCGAACTTCGAAATCGACACGTTTGCGACACTCAGGCCTCAATGCTTAGCAAAATTATGGCGTGAAGCCAGCAGATTGAGAATGGTGGAGTGCGAAAGTCACCGATCGCACCGTTGTCGCGTCGGTCCGTCGATCGAACCGTTCGCCTGCCATCGTGACGGCGCGCGTGGCTATTTTTCATCAGTCGGGCAATATCCTAAGAATTCGTTAATATCCCCAGCTGGCGTGATTGACTCTCGTTCAGCCCAGCCCCAGTGATTGTGCGTTCACTGGAACAGCTATTGTTCCGATTGATCAATCCATAGGAGCCTTGAACATGTCACAGAATGAAAAATCAGCCACACTGCCGCTGCTGTTCAAGAAGCGTCGCCTCGTCGATCGCGCGATTGCAGTTCAGTATGTCGGCACCACCACCGAGCTCGACATCAAGTAAGCATGACGAGCAGGCGATCGGTTCTGATCGTCACCCACGCGGCAGATGATCACGTGCCGCGCGTCGAGGCAGAGCTGGTGCGACGGGGCACCGCTTTTGCTCGGTTTGATACGGATTCCTATATTGGCGGCTTCGAAGCCCAATTTGTTGTCGAGGCGCGGGCACAGCACAGTTTGTTGCGGATTGGCGGCAGTGAGTGCCGCGGCGATTCGTTCGCCGCCATCTTGTTCCGTCATTTCAAGATTCCCGTGGCGTCTCATGTCGACGACCCCGATGCGCGCCGGATGGTCGTATCCGAGATGGCGGCCGCGCTCGAGGGCTGCATTCTGGCACTGGAGCCGGTGCTGTGGGTCAATCATCCGCAGGCCAACCAGAATACCCGCAACAAGGTGCTGCAACTGCGTGTGGCGGCGAGTGTCGGCTTCGCGCTGCCGGATACATTGATCACTTCAGATCCAGACCGGATCCGTCGCTGCTTTGCGCGATGGGATGGGCAGATGGTTGCCAAGCTCGTCGGTGGGCAAGTCGTGGGACACACGACCGACGATCAGTTTGTCGTTCACACGATGCGGCTCGATGCGGCCGACCTGGAAGATAGCCAGTCGCTCGCGGCGTCACCGGCAATTTATCAGCGGTTGGTGCCGAAGGAGTGCGATGTTCGCGTCACAGTGGTTGGTGAAACCGTCTTTGCATGCCGCATAGGTTCGCAAGCCGATGTCGCTGGCCAGACCGATTGGCGCGCTGCGGGATACGCGGCGCTGACGCATGAAGCGATTGTGTTGCCCGAGGCAATCCAGCAGTTGTGCCGCACCATCACCCGGCGCTTCGGATTGCACATGGCCGGCATCGATCTGATCCAGCGGCCAGATGGCACATTCGTGTTTCTGGAAATCAATGCGGCGGGCCAGTGGGCTTGGATTGAAGATATGACCGGGCTGCCAATTGCAGATGAAATCGCCCGGCAATTGACTGCGGCGGTCGGTTGACACTCGAATGAAGCAAGTGGTTCCTCCATCGCCGCTGCTCGTTGCCGGCCTTGGGCGTGCTGGGGCTGCGGCGCTCGACGCGGCGTTGCAAACGAACGGGCCAGCCGATCTGTTCGGCTGGGACGCAAGCAGTGCGCCAGCCATCATGCGCAAGGCCGCGACTTGGCGGGCTAGGGGAGTTGAAATCCACCTCGGCGGCGATGGCACGGAATTCATTGCGCGAATTGGGCACGGCGGCGCGATCGTCAAGAGCCCTGGGATCGACCTCGACATTCCGTTGCTGCGCGACGCGACCGCAGCAGGCATCCCTTGCATCGACGAACTTGAGTTCGGCTGGCGTCGTGTCGCCTGTCCAGTCGTCGGCGTCACCGGCACCAATGGAAAATCAACGACCTGCGCGCTGGTTGCGGCGGTGCTGCGCGCGGCAGTTAAAACCTGCGAGATCGTCGGCAATACCGAATTTGGACCGCCGATTTCGGCGGCTGCGCCCGGCAATGATGTAATCGTCTGCGAGGTGTCGAGCTTCCAGCTCGAAGCCAGCCCGACCTTCCTGCCGGCCTATGCGATCTTCACAAATCTGACCCCGGAGCATCTGACGCGCCACGCGACGATGGCCGACTACGGCGCCATCAAGAGCCGGATGTTCATACGCGCCAACAAGGTCGGTGGCGCCGGCATCGTCAATATCGATGACCCGTTCGGCGCCGAATTGTTGACGCGCGTTCGAGATGCCGGCGGTCGCGCGATTTCGTACGGCGCCGTCGCCGATGCGGACGTTCAAATTTGTGCGGCCGAATGGGATGTCGCCCGCGCGCGCACGGAGCTGAGCTGGCAGGGACGAACCCTCGCGATCGAGACCAGCCTCCCTGGTCGCCACAACGCCCACAATATCGCGGCCGCCTTTGCCTTCGGTGTCGCCGCCGGTATCGACCCGGCGACGATCGCGAGCGGTCTCGAGCGGGCCACCGCACCGCCCGGCCGCTGGCAGGTGATCGCCAGCGAAGCTGCATTTGACGTCGTCGTCGACTACGCCCACACGCCGGACGGCCTGATCCAGGTGCTGTCCACGGCACGGGCGATCGTGTCGAGGCGGCACTCACGCCTGCATACCGTGTTCGGGCCGGTCGGATTGCCTGACGCGCCGAAGGCCGCCGGTTGTGCTGCGGCGCTTGCGGAATTCGGCGATCATGTGATCCTGACCACCGGCAGCGCGCCGCGCAGTGCGCGGATCCCGCGCATCAAGCAATTGCACGACCGGATCAAGGGCCAGACTCCGGTCGAGATCGTGCTGTCGCGGGGCAAGGCGATCGCGCGTGCCATTGCCGCCGCCGCTGCCGGTGATATCGTCCTTATTCTCGGCATCGGCGCGCTCGGCCGGCTGATCGTCGACGCGCGCGGCACGGTGGAGCCGTTCGACGACCGGGCGTGCGCGGCGCGTGTACTTGAAGGGATGTCAGCGTGAGAGTGGTGATCGCGACCCGTCGGCTCGGCATTCCCGGCGGATCGGAAACCTTCGTTCTGACCGTCGCCGAGGCCTTGGCGCAGCTCGGCCACGAGGTGGTATTGCACGCCAAAGAGATCGGCATGGTGGCCGAGGAGGCCGGCCGCCGGGCGCTGACCGTGATCGCCGATCAGCGCCGGCTGCCGCGCGCGGTCGACGCCACCATCGCGCTGGATCGTGCGCTTGCGATCGACATGGCGATTCTTTATCCGGATGCCACTAGGCTCTATGCGATGCACAACATGCTGGAGGAATGGCTGCCGCCGCCGCAACCCGGTGTAATTGCTGCGACTTTGGCGCCGAGCGGACGGCTGGAAACGCTGGCGCTGGGCTGCGTCGGCGCCGGCGAAGTGATCCGGATTCGCCATCCGATCGACATCGTCCGCTTCAGTCCGCGCGGATGGGCAAATGGAGCGCCGCACGAGGTGCTGGTGATCGGCAATTACAGTGCCGCCGAGGGCCAGCGCTACAGCCGATTGCAGCAGGCCTGGGGTGAGTTCGACCTCGACTGGCGCCAGCTCGGCCGGCCGGCGCCGACGGTTAATCCGGCGCCTGAGATGGCGCGGGCCGACATCGTCGTCGGCTATGGACGCTCGATCCTGGAGGCGATGGCGTGCGGCCGCCCGGCCTATATCCACGAGCATTCCGGCTCCGATGGCTGGGTGACGGCGGCCGCCTACGAGCGGCTCGAGGCGGACGGCTTTGCCGGCACCGCGGGCCGCGCACACCCCGATATTGCGGCCTTGCGCGCCGATTTCGCGGCCTATGACCCGGAGCTCGGCCGGGTCGGCCAGGATCTCGTCCGGATGCATCATGATGCAAGGCAGGTGGTGGCCGGCGTGGTGCAAAAGATCGCGGCACTGGCGCAGGCGCCGGTGGCCGCGCCCGACGCGCTCGGGCTGCAAGGCCTGCAGCGTATGATTGACAGCCACATGCGCGCCGAGGCCAAGGCGGAGGGCTATCGCACCGAGGCGAAGGCGGCGCGGGCGCTATGGAAAGCCGCCATGCGACCGGTCCGCCTGGTGCGCAAACTCAAGCGGCGCATCGGCCGGCTGAGGGGCAGATTCGGAGCGGCGCGAACGCAATGACGGATCGGGTGACGGAGCGGCAGCGGATCAGCAACGGACGGATCAGCCTTGGTTACCGTTCAGCGGCCAGGGCCACTCGAAGTATTTGTTCGGCGTAACCCAGCCACTCCCATAGCGTTCATGCAGGAAAGCTTCGATCTTCGCCGGCGCCGGGAACGTTCGATCGTACAGGCTGATCACGGAATTGTCGTTCGGGAGCAGAATGCTCTTGTCAATCTGCCGAACCTGATATTTCTCCATCAGCAGGTTCACCTTGTCGCCTTCGAACCAGCATGGGAACAAATCGCACGTCCCGCCATTGATGCCGATGTTCAAATGCAACAGACCGGGTTCGATCCGCACGGAAAAGCCGCGTTCCCGCAACTTGAAAGCTAATTCGTCGCGACGATCGATGGCTTCCTGTCGCGACTTCGAGTCATCCCAATACAATACGTCGACGTCGTCATCATGCGGTATGAACTTTGAATCCCGGACCGCACCGAGGAGTGTCCCGTAGCAGACAACGCCATTGATGCCGAAGTCCTTTAGCGTGGCAAACGTCTGGTCAAGACAGAGCAGATGAGCTTCGCGACGAATAGACAGCCACGCTGGGTTTATCGAATGTTTGGCGACGACGAATTCGCTCGGCATTCCCGGATGCTGCTGCGCGATCAGCATTCAGCTTTGCCATAAAGCGCTCAATGGTCGGAATGTCGGTCAACCACGCTTTGAACGACTCCAGCCCTGTGGTCGAAAGCCAACCCTCACGCTTGAGCGCGCACAACGCGATTACGGCGATCAGTTCGATCACATCGTCCGAAGCGGTCTCAGTACCTGCGCATTCGGGCACGCCATCGAGCAGTGTTAGAAGCAGGTTTGCCGGTGTAGTCAGTGGCAGAGACTGCGAGATCTGACGGATCAATGCACCGAATTTGACCGATCGCTGATTTGTGGGGGTGGTCGAATAATCCTTCAGCGCCACGACCAGTTCGTGTTCGTCGTCCGGTTTGCCGGCCGCTCGCATGGTTGACAATCGCTCAATCAGACGATCGATACCGGCTTCTGCACCGGTAAGATCGAACTTACCCACGGCGCCATCGCGACCGAGGTATTTCAATTCGCCGAAGCTCAGCGCATCGAGTTCGTTGGCATTCTTGAAGAACATCGTGAATTCTTCGATCGCGAATGCGTGCGGAAAATCGATGCGAAGAATCTGAGCGGTAGTTGGCCCGCAAGACAGGGCATGCATGGCACCTGAAATAAGCGGGCGCGGTGTAATCGTGTATGTGTTGTTCGGGGCCTTGAGGCTGATATAGGCGCCGATTTCCCCTGGGGTTCCGAGGTCCTTGAAGCGGGCCCGAAAGCGCACCATGACTGGCAAGTCTGATGCATTACTGATCTGGAGTTCGACGGCGTCGGCAACGCGCACGACAGGCAACTCCCTGCCGAAGGGATCGGCCGTACCTCGGAAGAGTGCTTTGGGGTCCTTCACCTGATCCTCGCAAAAATTCAATAACTGGGTGAACTACTGGATCGCTTTTATGATCTCGGCAGCGGCGGTGATGGCGGATCGCAATTGATCAAGCGAGGCTGCATCGATCTTGGCCAGTGCCTGCTTGATCTCGGTGCTTGAGATGCCCTGGGTTCGATCGAGGTATACAACCTCACATAGGTCCTTGAGATCATCGAACTTACCCACCCAGTCGTTGCCCATGACAAACACATGAGCGCCGTGCCTCTTTATGTCATTGCGCTTCTGCCCCCAGTCGTCCTCACGGAAGACCCCATCGACGCATTTCAACTCTTCAACAATCCTGGCCCGCTCTTCGTACGAAAAAACGAACGCTTGCCCTTCATGCGATTGAATTCATCGGACGAGACACCGACGATCAGCTGATCGCCGAGGGCACGAGCTCTCTTCAACAATGCCAAGTGGCCAGTGTGAAAAATGTCGTAAGTTCCGTAAGTAATTACAGTTCTCATCTCGCAACTCTCCTGCGAACTTTGCTCGGGGGGGCATGCGGGAGGCAACCCTTGCAATACGTATATTAGTCTTGCCTGAAAACGAATACTCAAAGTTGGGTGCTGGCGCGGTCGGGATCACTTTCAGGCCGTCCGAACGATGCAATTCAACACCAATCATTTGTCGTCTATGTGACGGCATCCTAATGAAGTTGGGCGAACGAGCCAAGCACCCAAGGTCAACATGGTCGTCGAGGGGCAAACAGCCGTTGCCGTTGGCCTTGCCGTTAAGTAGTCTGTGCTCACTTTGCACGGTCGCACGAGCCCGTGACCGCCACTTGGAGCCAATACTAATGAGCAATCCCGATATTCATCAGGGTCTTGATGGCTGGCTTTTTTTAATTGGTGGCTCCAACAACGTCGGCAAGATGTTCGCCGACAAAGACTGGATCTCAGAAGCAGACTGCGAGATTTGGCGCCAATTGCTCTTGAGGCGGAAAGAAATACTCGCCAAGAAGAATATCCGGTATGTCCATTTCTGGGTCCCGGACAAGCTATCGGTCTATCGTGAGTTCGTGGCGGATCAGTCGCTGTTTCTGCCGCAAGCACCGATGGACATGATTCGACGATACGGCGATTGGGAGCCTTTGGCCGATATCTACCTCGATATCAGGCCGGCCATGGAAGGGGCAAAGACGAGCGGACTGCTCTATTGGAAAACTGATACGCATTGGACGTTTGCCGGCGCCTGTGCTGCGTACAGCGCACTATGCAGTATGATCGGTGCGTCCCCTGCTCCCGGTTTTGAAAGCCGGCCGCAAGAGTACGTCGAGCTCGCGCTCGATCTCGGCTCCAAGCTGACACCGCCGGTCAAGGAAAATTGGGGAATTGCGCGAGTGCTTTCACGTTCCCGCGTCGTGCACAAAAATGAATTGGTCAAACTCCAGGAGATTATGAAGCCGAATCTATCAGGGGGTCCTGCACACTGGGACATCCACTCGATACGAGTGCACGGCTAGTGGATGCGACCCTCGTCGCGTCCTGTTGTTTGGAGATTCGTACTCGGAGCACCGCGCACACCTGCTTGCAGGACTTCTCGGCGAGACATTTTCTTCCGTGCAGTTCGTCTGGTCCAGTTCGGTCGACTATGCGTTGATCGAGCGGTACAAGCCTGACATTGTCATCACGCAGATGGCGGAGCGGTTCTTGAAGCAGATCCCTGGCGACGATTTCGATTCGGAGAAATTCACTTTCGAAAGGATTGCGAGCTTCTTGGCGCCAAAGTGCTCTGGAGATGGCGCCAAGTGGACGATTACGCGTCAGCCGTCGTAGGCGCGATCAAGCTTCGCGCATCTTCAGCACAAAGCAGTCCTGGGACAGCGTCTTGGTGTCGAAAGCCTCGATTTCAAGTCCGAGCTTCAATTCGTCGAGCCACCTTTGCAGGGCGGCTTGCGGCAAGAAGGCCTCGCCATAAAGTTTCGAATTGCCGGCGGTAAACCAAACAAACTGGCCCTTGTCATAGGCCAGAGACTTTTCGGCAATCCGGCCCTGGGCGGCGTCAATACAAACCTTGGAATACCAGTCGATCGCTTCGCCGTTCTGCAGCTTCACCGCCTCATTCTTAAGACGACCAAGGAATTGGGTTCCCCATGTCGTTAGTACACATCGACCACCCGGTTTCAATATGCGGGTGAATTCCTTGAGCCAGCTCTTGGCGCAATCTTCGCTCAGATGTGAAAAAACCGACCAGCCAACTACAAGATCGAAATGCGCGTTCGGCAGTACGCCGTTCGGCATGTAGTCGCCGTTCAGTATTGTGATGTACGGGTTCAACTTGCGTGCCAGGACGCAGTAACCGAGGTGCGGTTCGTAAGCAAATATATTGCTGTACGGAATGTCCTTCATGAAGGGCCGATTTATACGGCCCCAGCCGCATCCGAAGTCGAGCATGTTGTGTTCGCCAGCATGCATTTCGGCGACAGGAGCGTGTGCCTTGATGAATTTGTAGAAATTGAACGCTTCGTTTAAAGAGATTTCTGGTGACGTCGCGCCGTGCATTCGGCGCTGGGTTTCCTGGTCCGGGAAGCCAGGGAAATTGATGCCGTCCACGGCCTCGCCGGGGACGGTTTGAAGGAGCTTTCCGCGCCATCTTTCGTCTGTGAACGTTTTGTAGTTGCGAACAAATATGTTCCGGTCGCCGAGTACCTCGCCACCGGTTACTTTGGGAATGCTCATTATGCTTGCTGGCTCAGCCACGATAGACCTCATGAAATTGGACTTGATCTTGAGCTTCGACTGCCACTATCCCCGGGCTTAGGCAACTGCTCGCCCTAGGGGAATGAATTTGCTAAACACAGGCCTGAACTCTCCACCCTCCGCTCCACAGCAAACTCTCAAAGCCAGATGGGGCTCTGACGGTCTCTGACCGGCTGGTGGACCCTGGCGGGCAGGGCCACTTGCCCGCTTGGCGAGGCTCAACTTTGCACTTACGCGCGATTGTATCGCGCGGCAGGTCGGCGGTGCGCAAGGGACAATTTGCGACCTCCATCTGATCAGGCCAAGTCAACTCCACCGGTTTGCTCTTGCGGTTACGTCCAATCGCGGTGCGCTGCGTGTCGAGCCAGGCTTCGCCGTCCGTGACGGTTGGCGCCATCCAGCCGCCTTCGGTGTACTCGTTCCAGGAATAGACGGTCAGTGTGCGAAACGGCACGGCGGCCTTCTGGCTGCGTGCGAAGGTCGCTGCCCGTGCGAGGTGGCTCTTCAAGGCATCGACCGTCGGCGGCGCGCACCACGGTCCCTGCGCGCTCTGCTTGGTGTTGACGGCCGGCGCCTTGCGCGGCCGGTTGTCCCAGCCGAGCGTAATGTTCGGAGCATAGGGGACATTGCCGCTCGCAGCCTTGGCCCATACCGCTTCGCCGTGCAGCACGCAGCTGTCATAGGCGCTCTCCATCGCGCCCTTGCCGGGTGCGAAATTGGAGTAGGTCGAGACCATGTCGAGGCCGTAGCGCTGCGCCACGTCCATCGCCTTGATGGCGTCGTAGTACATGACGACGAAGGTGATTTCCTTGCCCGTTCGCTCGCGCGTCACGCGCCGCAATGTCGAGATCGCCTCGCGCGCCTTGTCGTCGCTGCCGAAGAACTTCGACCAGTCGAGCCCGTCATGCGCCAGTATGAACACCGGCAGGGTGCCCGTTTCCGTCGTCATGTAGTCCGGATGGGCGGCAAGCTTGGCGAGGCTGGCGGCGATGTCGCCGAGGTCCGACATTGGAAACCATTGATGGATGCTCAGCGCGAACTTCACACCCATGCGGTCGGGTAGCCTGAGGTACGAAGACAATGCGCGATTGAGCTTGAGGTGGGTGTTGATATCGCGTCCCCAACTCCCTGTGTCCGGGTAGAAGCCGAAGATGAAATAATCGAGACCGATGGCGCGCGCGTAGGCGACCTCGGCGTGCAGCACGTGCTCCTTGTCGCCGTCGAGGTGGAGTTTGCCGCTTTCGTCGTAGCGCGCGAAGAACGGCGCCCGGTGGCGCCACTCCGGCTGCTCCAGCACCTTGGTGTCCGGCGCGCCTTCGTACCAGGCGTCCCAGCGGAGCGCGCCGATCTTGATGTCGTCCGGCACCTGCGCGCGCGCGTTTGCCGCCGTAAGCAACGTCAGGCATGCCAACAGCACTAGCGCGACAACCCGCATCAAACCCGCAATCCCAGATTAATTTTCGCAGCCACCATGAACGGCGGCATGGCGTTGTTCAAGTGGCGGGCGGCGTGCTCTCCACCGCCTTTGACGTAGTCGGCGTAATATCCTGCGGAGATTGCGGTTTTTATGGCGCCGTTGGCCGCACCCTTGACGCTTCCCGAACTCGGAAACGCCGTGTTCTGCCAGTGTCGCGCGGTGCGCTTGTAGCTGGCCTGACAGTAGGGCACAAGGCTCACCCGCACCGCATGCCGTTCGACGATCGATACCGTGCGCAGGAACTCGTCGAGCCGGTCCTTGTGGGCGGCCAGCGCTTGCGCGAACGCCCGCGTCAGCATGCCGGGCCCGGTCGACAGCCACAATATGTCGCGGTCGCCGCGGTTGGTCGCCTCGACCGCGCATTCGAGGGCGCGCTTGATCACCGGATGCTGCGGCGTCGCGGCCAGGAAGTTGTTCGCGATCGAGCCGTAGTCCTCCTGGAACGCGACGAACGTCTTGCCCGGCCGCAGCAGCGGTTCGAGCGGGCCTCGGCAGCGGTCGTCGGCGTCGATGTAGATGCCGCCCTCGGCGTAGAGGCGGGCCAGCCGGAACACGTCTGCTCGCTGCGTGCGGTCGCGCGTGCGCAGAAATGCTTGCAGGGTCGTGGGCGCGGCGTTGGTCTTGAGGTAGGCAGCGGCGCTGCGGTCGTCGTAGAGGATGTGGCGATAGCCGCCGTGCGCCGCGCCCCAGCCGTCGATCATGGCGCGCACGTCGGCCGGCGGCTCGGTCGCGTCCCAGTATTGGCAGATGACGCGCGGGATCGGTGAGGCGGGTTCGCCGGCGCCGGTTGGGCTGATCGGGTGCGGCTTGTCGAACTGGCCGGTGCGCCGCAGTCCGATGGTCAGGGCGAGGGCTGCGGAGGTGGCGTCCGGGTTCGAGGCGACCGTCTCGAGCAGGCCAACGAGGCGGCTCCACGCCGGCTGCGCGCTCAGTGCGGCGAGGGTTCCGACGAGCTTGGGCTGGATCGCGAACTCGTCGTAGATCTGGCCGAGCTGCGACTGGGTGATGTTCGGCGAGCGGCCGGCGGCGGCGCTGGCCGCGCCCTGCAATTGCGCGTGCCGGGTGAGCCAGCGGCGGGTGGTCGCGAGGTCGAACCGGAACAGCGCCAGCTTGGCCATTTCGTGGGCTGCCGTGGCATTGGTCGGGTCGAGTTCCGCAGCGCTCGCTATATGCTGGCTCGCTTCTTCGAGGTTCCAGCGCGCTTCGTCGAGCTTGGCGTGGACCAGCAGGACGCGCGCCTGCTCGGCCGGCGATGCTCCCGGCGGATCGACCAGCATCTGTTCGGCCAAGTCGAAATCGCCGAGCGAGATCGCGGCGGTGGCGCGGCTGGCCCATAGCCAGATATCGCGGGGATAGCGTTGGCAGCCGTCCGCCAGCACATCGCGGGCGCGATCGACGAAGCCGGCCTCCTGCAGGATGCCGCCTTCGCGCGCGTAGAAGCTGGCCGACGGGCCGCAGGTCTCGCGACCCTGGCTCAGCAGGCGGCAGGCTTCATCGGTTCGTCCGAGTCCGGCGAGTATCTGGGCGGCGTTGAGGTACGGCCACGGCTGCGCTGGATGGGCTTGTCGCGCCCGCGCCAGCAAGGCGAGCGCGTCGTCGTCGAGGCCCTCCGCCCGGAACCGTTCGGCCCGCTGCAGCAGTCCCTGCAGGTTGTCCGGGTCGAGCGCGAGCGCCTGCTCGAGATGCGTTTCGGCCGCCGCCCGTTCGCCGAGCGCGAGGCATTCGGTGGCCAGTTCGACAAGCGGCGCGGCATTGCCCGGCGCCAATTCGGCGGCGCGCGCGAATGCCGACCTCGCGCCTTCGCGGTCGAGCATGGCACGGCGGATGCGGCCATCAAGCATCGGTGCCTGCATGGCTTGCGGATTACGCGCGGCGATATCGTCGGCAATGGTGCGGGCGGTGGTGAAATCGCGGATCTGCAGCGCCTCGTTCGCCGCATTGACGAGGGCGGGAACCGGATCGGGACTATGCGACGCCGCCTCGATCAGGAGCTTCACCGCTTTCGTGCGGTCGCCCCGGGCGCGGGCGATGTCGGCGAGCGACATCAGCACGTGCCGGTAATGCACGTCTGTTGCGGCGATCTTGCCAAGGATCGCCTCGGCTTCGTCGAGGCGCATCAAATCGCGCAGCGACTTCGCCACTTCGATCTGCGCCCAGCTATTCTTCGGATGGAATTTGCTGGCAAGCTCATAGTGTTCGAGTGCTTCATCGTGTCGTCCGCGGCGGCGGGCAATCGAGCCGAGGCCCAATCCGGCCGAAATGTTATCCGGCTTGAGGGCCAGCGCATTGCGATACGCCTGTGCGGCATCATCGAGGCGACCGGCGTCCCGCTGTGCGGCCGCAAGTTCGATCAATGTCGCCACGTCGTTGGGCGCCAATTGATGGGCCGCGAGCATCGCATCGAGGGTGGCGGACTTGTCGTTTGCCAGTTTGGCCAGCGCGACGGTCTCGGCCGCGAGTTCGCTTTGCAACGATTGATCGCCGGGCGCATTGTCGACGGCGCGTTGCAGCCATCGGATGGTGGCGGGCCGGTCGCCAATTTTCCGTGCCAGCGCGGCCAGTGCCCGCAGTAGGTTCAGGTGCTGGTCGGCAGGGCACGCTTCCAGCCCCTGGCGATAACAATCCTCGGCTTCAGCATGGCGATCGAGCGCTGCCAACGTTCGGCCGACCTCGGTCCGCGCGCCGGCGTTTTTCGGATCTTTTCGACTGGCGATCTCGAACGCCGCCAGTGCCGTTTGATGGTCGCCACGCGCCCGTCGCAACCGCCCGAGCGCCATGGCGGTATGGAAATCGTCGACGCTGATGGAGAACGCGGTTCGCGCCGCCTCTTCGCCATCGTCCCAGCGTTTGAGACTGGCAAGCAGATCGACCAGCACGAACAACGGCCATGAACTGCGCGGATGAGCCGCCGAGGCCGCACGATAGCGCTGCTCCGCCGCCGACGTGTCTTTGGCATTTTTGGCGACGTTGCCGAGCCCCATCAAGGCATAGATGTTCGTCGGCTCGACGTCGAGGATCGATCGATACGCGGCTTCGGCGGCATCCGCCTTGCCGGCAGATAAATATTTCTCTGCTTCCGCGCGACGTTGCGCAATCTCTTCGGCCGTCATCTTGAAATTACCACTGCAGGATTCGTGTTGCGTCGGCTGGACGCGGGCGCAATCGCGTGTTCGTCGCCGTGATATTGTTTCACATTAGTTGCCATCGCAAGCACTCCGTGCACCATTGACGGCACCATTGCTTCCGGCACAGTGGAGGGAAAATGGGGCGGCCTCTCGACCGGTTGCCCGATGCGACCTGTCACGGGAGTTGAATTATGCCGCCCACCGCCGCCGCCCGCTTGCCGCAAGCAGGAATGGATATCGCCGACCGCATGCGGCGTTCGGGGTGGCGCACGTGAACGCTCAAGCAACAATCAGGCTGACGGCGGCGCAGGCATTGGTGCGCTATCTTTGCGCCCAGTCGACCGAGTTCGACGGCCGGCAGGTGCCCTTGTTCGCCGGCGTGTGGGCCATCTTCGGGCACGGCAACGTCGCCGGCCTCGGCGAAGCGCTCCACGGCGCGCGTGACCGGCTGCCGACTTGGCGCGCCCACAACGAACAGGCGATGGCGCACGCCGCGATTGCCTTTGCCAAGGCGTCGAAGCGGCGGCGGATGATGGCCTGCACCACGTCGATCGGACCGGGCGCCACCAACATGGTGACGGCGGCGGCCGTCGCGCACGTCAACCGGCTGCCGGTCTTGCTGTTGCCGGGCGACGTGTTCGCCAATCGCCGGCCGGACCCGGTGCTCCAGCAAATCGAGGATTTCGGTGACGGCACCATCACCGCCAACGACTGCTTCCGTCCGGTGTCGCGCTATTTCGACCGCATCACCCGGCCCGAGCAACTGCTGGCCGCCCTGCCGCGCGCCATGCAGGTGCTGACCGATCCGGCCGACTGTGGGCCGGTGACGCTGGCACTGTGCCAGGATGTGCAGGCCGAAGCCCATGATTTTCCGGTGCGGTTTTTCGAACCGAAGCTATGGGCTGCGCGACGCCCGCGCCCGGACACCAGCGAATTGCGTGCAGCACTTGCCCTGCTGCGTAACGCCAAGCGACCCATGATTGTCGCCGGTGGCGGTGTGCACTATGCCGAGGCGACGGCCGCGTTGGCTGAGTTTGCCGCGCGTCATCGCATTCCGGTGGCCGAGACCCAGGCCGGCAAGTCGGCGCTGACCAACGATCATCCGATGAATGCGGGCGCCATCGGTGTCACCGGCACCGAAGCCGCCAACACGCTTGCCGCAGCCGCCGACGTAGTGCTGGCGATCGGCACCCGGCTGCAGGATTTTACCACCGGCTCGCGCGCGCTGTTCCAGAGCCCAGACGTCAGGCTGATCGGCCTCAACCTGCAGGCCTTTGACGCCGGCAAGCATGGCGGTCTGCCGCTGGTCGCCGACGCGTTGGCCGGCTTACAGGAGTTGAGCGCCGGCCTTGATGACTGGACCACGCCCGCCGATTGGATCGCGAAAGTTGCCGAGGCGCGCGCTGCCTGGGCGCCGAAAGCCGCAGCCGTGCTCGCCGCATCGAATTCGGACCTGCCATCCGACGCGCAAGTGATCGGCGCGGTCGAGCGCGCCAGCAATGCCGATACCATCGTCGTCGGCGCCGCCGGTGGCCTGCCAGGGGAACTGCACAAGTTATGGCCGGCCAAGGCCGCGGCGACCTATCACATGGAATACGGCTACAGCTGCATGGGCTACGAGATCGCCGGCGGGCTCGGTGTCAAGATGGCCCGCCCCGATGCCGAGGTTGTCGTCATGGTCGGTGACGGCAGCTATCTGATGATGAACTCCGAAATCGCAACTTCGGTGGCGATGGGGGTTAAGCTCACCATCGTCCTGCTCGACAATCGCGGCTTCGGCTGTATCAACCGCTTGCAGCAGGCGACCGGCGGCGCGCCGTTCAATAACCTGCTTGTCGATACTGTCCATGAGACCCTGCCGACCATCGACTTCGTGCAGCACGCCGCCAGCCTCGGCGCCACGGCATCGAAAGCGGCATCGTTGGCCGAACTCGAAGTAAAAATCCGGCAGGCGCGCGCCAACGCCACCACTACCGTCATCGTGATCGACACCGATCCGGCAATCTCGACCTCGGCCGGCGGCCATTGGTGGGATGTCGCAGTGCCGCAGGTCAGTGAGCGGCCTAGTGTGCGGACCGCCCAATCGGCCTATGAAGCGGCCAAATCGAAACAGCAGCTAGGATAATCTGCATGGCAATCCGGATAGGCGCCAATCCGATCGGCTGGTCGAACGACGATCTGCGTTCGCTCGGCGGTGAAACTCCGCTCGAAACCTGTCTCGCCGAAGCGAAGCAGGCGGGCTTTGCCGGCATGGAACTCGGCCACAAGTTTCCACGCGAGCCGAAGGCGCTGAAAGCGGTACTCGACCGCCACGGTCTCGACCTCGTCTCCGGCTGGTATTCGATGGCGCTGCTTGAGCACGACGTCGATGCGGAGTGGGCGGCGATCCAGGAACACAAGAACCTGCTGCAGGCGCTCGGTGCTCGCGTGCTGATCGTCGCCGAGACCTCGAACGCCATCCACGGTGATCGATCGATGCCGCTGTCGCGTCGCCCGCACATGACGGAGCGCCAGTGGCCGCTGTTTACCGATCGCCTGGGCCGGCTGGCCCAACGATTGCGCAACGAGGGTATGCAACTCGTCTATCACCACCACATGGGCACCGTGATCGAGAGCGGCGAGGAGGTGCATCGGCTGATGGACATGACACCGGAGCCAATGCATCTGCTGCTCGACACCGGCCACCTGACGTTCGCCGGCGCCGACCCGGCCGAATTCGCGTCGATCTATCGCGACCGTATCAGCCATGTGCATGCCAAGGACGTGCGGCTGACGGTGATGGGTGACGTCAAAGCCCGCGACAAGAGCTTTCTCGATGCCGTGGTCGACGGCGTCTACACAGTGCCGGGCGATGGCATGGTCGACTATGACTCGGTGTTTGCCTGCCTCGAAGGTTATGACGGCTGGGTGGTGGTGGAGGCGGAACAGGATCCGGCCAAGGCCAATCCGCTGACCTATGCCAAGCTCGGTTATGACAATCTCTCGCGCTTCCTGCGTGACGCCAAACTCATCTAGGAAATCAACAATGACCGAAGCTGAAATCGAACTGCGCTATCTGGTGGCGCTGGGATTGGCGCAGGAGGCGGGCCATCTCGCCATGAGCTACGCCAACAACCGCGACCGCATGCAGACGCGAATGAAGGGCACCCAGGATTTTCTCACAGAGGCCGACGGCGCGGTCGAGGCCATGCTGCGGGCGCGCCTCGCCCGCGTGTTTCCGAACGACGGCTTTGTCGGCGAGGAAGGCGGTGGCGAGGGTGCCGAAAACCTGTGGATCGTCGATCCGATCGACGGCACGGCGAACTTCGCCCGTGGCGACGTGCAGTGGTGCATTTCGATCGGCTTCGTGCACAAGCTAAAGCCGGTTGTCGGCGTCATTCATGCGCCGGTGCTCGGCGAGACGTTCGCTGCGCGCAAGGGCGGCGGTGCCACTCTCAACGGCCGTTCGATCAAAGTCAGCGGCGGCACCAATCTCAAGTCCGCCGCCGTCGAGATCGGCTGGTCGGCGCGACGGCAGTTGGCTGAATATGTCGATCTCGTCGGCAAGGTTGGCGGCATGGGCGCGTCGCCAAAGCGCAGCGCGTCGGGTGCGCTTGGCATGTGCTGGGTCGCTGCGGCGCGCACCGACGCCTACCTCGAACTGCACATCAACAGTTGGGACGTGGCGGCCGGCATCGTCATCGTCGAGGAAGCCGGTGGCGTCGTGAACGACTTCTTCGCCGGCGATGGGTTGAGAGCCGGTAACCCAATCCTGGCCACCACCCCGGCTTTCGCGGCGCCGCTGCGGGAGGCTTTGGGGTTGCCGAGATAGAGTTTATGGCGTCGCGCCAAGAATGGCGCATTGACGCCGACGTGCACCGCCTGTCACACTGTCACAAAAGTGTCATAAAATCTTCTGGGAGGTCGAACCTATGCAGTTCCAGCTACGTACTGGCGTGTTGTCATTGTTGGCATCTTGCGCCGTGTTCGCGGTCACCGGGCCGACGCCTGCGGCGGCACAGGGCGCGCTGACCCTCTACTGCAGTGTGCAGGAGGAGTGGTGCCGGGCGATGACCACCACCTTCGAGAAGGAGACCGGCATCAAGGTTGCGATGACCCGCAAGAGTTCGGGCGAGGTCTATGCCCAGATCAAGGCGGAAGCCTCCAATCCGCGCGGCGACGTGTGGTGGGGTGGCACCGGCGATCCACATCTGCAGGCCGCCGAGGAAGGCCTCAGTCAGGAGAATACACCAGCTAAGCCGGGTGATCTCAACGACTGGGCGCTCAGTGTCTGGAAGAGCAGCAAGAACCGCACCATCGGCGTCTACTCCGGCGCGCTCGGCTTCGGCTACAACGCCAAGACCCTGGCGCAACGCAAGCTGCCCGAGCCGAAATGCTGGGCCGATCTGTTGAAGCCCGAATTCAAGGACGAGGTGCAGGTCGCCGATCCGAATTCATCGGGCACGTCCTACACCCTGCTGGCCACGGTGGTGCAGCTGATGGGCGAGGACAAGGGCTTCGACTACATGAAGAAGCTGCACAAGAACATCAACCAGTACACCAAGTCGGGCGCAGCACCCGCCAAGGCCGTCAGTCTCGGCGAGTCGACGGTTGGCATCACCTTCATGCACGACATGGTGGCGATGGCGGCTGAGAATCCGGACGTCAAGGTGGTCGCGCCGTGCGAAGGCACCGGCTACGAAATCGGTTCGATGTCGATCATCAAGGGCGCGAAGAACCTCGATAGCGCCAAGAAGTTCTACGACTGGGCGCTGACCGCGCCGCCGCAGGCGCTTGGTGCGCTCAACAAGCAGCTGCAGATCCCGTCCAACAAGGCGACACCGCTGCCGAAGAACACGCCGAAGTTGGCCGACATCAAGCTGATCGACTACGACTTCACCAAGTACGGCTCATCGGCTGAGCGCAAGCGCCTGCTGTCGAAGTGGGATGCCGAGGTCAAGAGCCTGCCGAAGTAGGGCATCGACATTGGGGGGCGACGCCGATGCCGCGCGCGGTTTCATTGTGGCTGCTGGTCGGCGTCGTCGGGGCTGCGATTTTGCCGTGGTATGCGCTGGGTGACGGCCTGTTTTCTACCGGCTGGCTGCGGGCCTATCCTGATGCCGCCACCGGCTCCGCCCTCTACCAGATCGTCGCGGTTGGCCGCGTTTGGCTGCTGTTGCCGATCCTGCCGCTGCTGGTGGTGATCGGCATGCTGGCGATGCGCCTGCCGGTGGCGCAATCGGCGCGGCTGCTGGCCTGGGCCAGCATCGCCGGCATCGCGCTGATGTTGTTGCAAGGCTTCGCCATCATCCACAACGGCCCGGCGCCGGGGCTGATCGGTCTGTTGGCGCCGGCCGGCGCCAAGCAGGCCGGCATGGGCTACGGCGCGCTGGCGCTCGGTACTGCATATTTGATGTTGTTGTCGTGCGCGTTGGCGGCACAGGGCTATTGCCGCGGCGATCTGTTCGTGGTCGGTTCGATCGCGCTCGTCGTGGCGATGATTGCGCTGTTCGTCTTCTTCCCCGTTCTGACAATCCTCGCCAGCGCGATGCAGGACAACCAGGGCCAATGGGCGCCGGCCTTGTTCTTCGACAAGCTGTTCGACAAGTCGATCTGGGGCATTGGCTGCATCACCGGCGGGGTGAGTTGCGGCGTCGCCTGGAATACGGTGCTGCTGGGATTGGCCGTCGGGTTCGGTACGACGGTACTTGGCATGGCGTTCGCGCTGGTGGCGGTGCGGACCGAGTTCAAGGCCAAGGGCCTGCTGCGCGTTCTGACCGTGTTGCCGATCATCACGCCACCGTTCGTTATCGGCCTCGCGCTGATCCTGCTGTTCGGTCGCTCGGGCGTGATCACGGCGCTGCTGTCGGACCTGTTCGGCATTCCACGCACGCGCTGGATCTACGGTTTCAACGGCGTGTTTCTGGCGCAAATGCTGGCCTTCACGCCGATCGCGTTCCTGGTGCTGATCGGCGTCGTGCAGGGTATTGCACCATCGTTGGAGGAAGCCTCGCAGACACTGCGTGCCTCGCGGTGGACCACCTTTCGCACCGTGACGCTGCCATTGATGCGGCCCGGTATCGCCAACGCCTTCCTGCTCGGCTTCGTCGAGAGCCTGGCCGACTTCGGCAATCCGCTCGTGCTCGGCGGCAATTTCGAGGTGCTGTCGACGAAAATCTTTTTCGCCGTCGTCGGCGCCGCCAACGACCAGGGCAAGGCGGCGGTGCTGGCGATCGTGCTGCTGGCCTTCACGCTTGCAGCCTTCTGGGCGCAACAGCGCTGGCTCGGCTCGAAGTCCTACACCACCATGACCGGCAAGGGCGATGCGGGGCTTGCCGTGCCGTTGCCGCGCCGGGTCGAAGGTCTGTGCTACGCCATGACGATCCCGTGGGCGCTGATGACCATTGGCATCTACGTCACGATCGTATTCGCGAGCTTCGTCAAGGCTGTCGGCCGCGACCACACCCCGACGCTTGAGCATTATCGCACCGGCTTCGCCTTCGAGTGGGGCGATCGTGGCCTCCATTTCACCGGTTCGGCCTGGAACAGCTTCTGGACGACGCTCGAAATTTCGGCGGTGGCGGCACCTTTGACCGCCGCCATCGGCCTGCTGACAGGCTATCTGCTGACGCGCCAACAATTCGCCGGTCGCCGCGCCTTCGAGTTCGGCACGATGCTGAGCTTCGCCATTCCCGGCACGGTGATCGGTGTCAGCTACATCCTTGCCTTCAACACGCCGCCGATCGAGCTCGCCGGCACCGGCATCATCCTCGTCATCTGCTTCATCTTCCGCAACATGGCGGTTGGCGTGCGCTCCGGCATCGCCACGCTGAGCCAGATCGACAAGAGCCTCGACGAAGCCTCGCTGACGTTGGGCGCACGCTCCGGCACCACCGTGCGCCTGGTGATCATGCCGCTATTGAAGCCGGCGATGGTGGCGGCGATGGTCTACAGTTTCGTGCGCGCGATGACGGCGGTGAGCGCGATCATCTTTCTCGTCACCGCACAGTACAACATGGCGACCGCCTACATCGTCGGCCGGGTCGAAGCCGGCGAGTTCGGTCTCGCCATCGCCTATTCGACGATTTTGATCATCGTCATGCTGGCAGCGATTCTGGCGATCCAACTCGTAATCGGCGAGCGCAAACTCGGCCGACGTGGCGCTCCAGGTATTGCTCCGGCACCGATTCCGGCCGGATCGTGAGGACCCAGTATATGTCGAAAATATTGATCCGAACTGCCGTCGCCTTGCTGCTGACCGCCGCCGCTGCCCCGTTGGCCGCGCAAGGGCAGATCACGGTCTACTGTTCGATCCTGGAGGAGCAATGCCGGGTCGGCGTCTCAGCCTTCGAGAAGGCCAGCGGCATCAAGGTGCAGATGGTGCGCAAGAGCACCGGCGAAACCTATACCCAGATCAAGGCCGAGGCGTCGAACCCCAAGGCCGATGTGTGGTGGGGTGGGCCCGGCGACTCGCACCTGCAGGCGGCCGACGAAGGGCTGCTGGAGGAATACAAATCGCCGAAACTTGCCGAATTGCACGACTGGGCGCAGCGGCATGCCGAGCAATCCAGGTATCGTACCGCCGGCATCTACCTCGGCGCCCTCGGTCTCGGCTTCAACACCAAGGTATTGGCGAGCAAGAATCTGCCCGAACCAAAATGCTGGGCCGACCTGCTTGCTCCCGGATTCAAGGACGAGGTGCAGATCTCCGATCCGAACTCGTCCGGCACCGCCTACGTCATGCTGGCCTCGATCGTGCAGTTGATGGGCGAGGATAAGGGCTTCGCCTACCTCAAGGCGCTGCATAAGAACGTCAATCAGTACACCAAATCGGGGGCAGCGCCGGTGAAGGCGACAGCGCTCGGCGAGACCACGGTCGGCATCGCTTTCCTGCACGACCACGTCACCATGATTGTCCAGAATTCGCCGGTTAAGATCGCAGCGCCCTGCGAGGGCACCGGCTACGAAACCGGCTCGGTGTCGTTGGTCAAGGGCGCCCGTAATCTCGATGGAGCCAGGAAATTCTACGACTGGACGCTGTCGGCCGAAGCGCAGAAACTGGTCGGCGCCGACCTCAAGATCTACTCGATCCCGTCGAACAAGGCGGCACCGGCCCATCCGGACGCGCCCAGGATCGCCGAAATGAAGCTCATCGCCTACGACGGCGTGAAGTACGGCTCGTCTGCCGAGCGCAAGCGACTGCTCGCCAAGTGGGACGCCGAAGTAAAGTCATTGCCGAAGTAGGACCGGGGATACGAAGCCACAGATGTCGAAAAAGCAGGCCGCCTCCGTCGAGTTCCGCAACGTCACCAAGCGCTATGGCAAGGTCACGGCGGTGGACAACGTGTCGTTCACGATTGCGCCGGGCACGCTCGTGACGCTGCTCGGGCCGTCCGGCTGCGGAAAAACCACGACGTTGCGCATGATCGCCGGCTTGGAACTTGCCAGCGAGGGAACGATTTCGATCGGCAACAAGGATGTGACGCTACTGTCGGCGGCTGACCGTGACGTCTCGATGGTGTTCCAGTCCTACGCGCTCTTTCCGCACATGAGTGTGATCGAGAACGCGGCCTATGGACCGGTCGTCAGCGGCATCAAAAAGGACCGCGCATACGAAATGGCGCGCGAAAAACTGCTGGCGGTGGGGCTCAAGGGCTACGACGAGCGCCTGCCGTCGGAACTGTCGGGCGGCCAGCAGCAGCGCGTCGCGGTCGCCCGCGCCCTGGTGCTTGAGCCGCAGGTGCTGCTGTTCGACGAGCCGTTGTCGAACCTCGATGCCAAACTGCGCCGACAGGTGCGTGACGATATCCGCGAACTACAGCAGAAGCTCAATCTCACTGTTGGCTACGTGACGCACGACCAGGGTGAGGCGCTGGCGGTTTCCGACAACATCATCGTCATGTCGAACGCTCGCATCGCCCAGTCGGGAACGCCACGAGAGTTGTACGAAGCGCCGGCCAGCGCCTTCGTCGCCGACTTCATCGGCGATGCCAACCTTATCGACGTGATGGTCACGCCCGTCGACGACAAGCGCGCCGAGGTCCGTGTCGGCAACGTGATGTTGAACTTGCCGCGCCGCAATGTTGCCGCTGGACCTGCCAAGATCGCGGTGCGGCCGACGTCGCTCAGGCTGCAGCCGAGCGGCGCCCATGGCATTCCCGGCAAGATCTCGAAAGCCGCTTATCTCGGCGGACACATGGAATATACCGTCGCGACCGACGGCGGCGAGCGCTTCATCATCGACGAGAACGTCCGCACGCCATTTATCGCCGGTACGGATGTGGCGGTCGCGTTCGCCGACCACGGTGTCACCTTGGTTCCCAACGACTGACGATAGGCACGACCAATGTCGAAACTTGAATTCGCGGTTTTCGGCGCCGGCCGGATCGGCTCGATCCACGCCGGCAACATCGCCCGGCATGGCGCCGCGCGATTGAAGTGTGTGATCGACGTCAACGGCGACGCGGCATCGGCGTTGGCCGCGAAGCACGGCGCTGCGGTTTCGGATACGGCGACGGCGCTCGCCGATACGCACATCGGCGCGGTGCTGATTGCATCCTCGACCGACACGCATGCCGATCTGTGCGTCGCGGCCGCCAAGGCCGGCAAGGCGATCTTCTGCGAAAAGCCGATCGACCTTTCGCTCGCCAAGGTCGATGCCACGCTTGCCGCGGTCAAGGCTGCCGGCGTGCCGATGCTGGTCGGCTTCAACCGCCGGTTCGATCCGAATTTCGCCAGCCTGCGGGCGCGCATGACGGCCGGCGAAATTGGCGTCACCGAGCAGGTGATCATCACCAGCCGTGATCCCGGGCTGCCGCCGATTTCCTACATCAAGGTCTCGGGCGGCCAGTTCCGCGACATGACGATCCACGATTTCGACATGGCGCGCTGGCTGCTGGGCGAAGAACCGGAAACGCTCTATGCCACCGCGAGTTGCCTGGTTGATCCGGCGATCGCCGCGGCCGGCGACGTCGATAGCTGCATGGTGGTGATGCGCACCGCCTCGGGCAAGCTCTGCCACATCAACAACAGCCGCCGCGCCGCCTACGGCTATGACCAGCGCATCGAAGTGCACGGCAGCGCTGGCCGCTTGCTGGCGGCGAACGTGACACCGACCACGGTCGAACTCGCCAATGCGCAATCGGTGTCGGCGGACAAGCCGCTGCACTTCTTCCTGGAGCGCTACGCAGAGGCCTACGGGCGCGAACTCGATGCCTTCGTGGCGGCCGTTCTTGAGAACAAGCCGCTGCCCGTCGGTGCCGAGGATGGGCGCCGGGCACTGGTGCTGGCCGAGACGGCGCTGGCATCGTTGAAATCGGGCCGGGCGGAAAAGGTGCCGGCATGAGGCCAACTTCGCTCGTTGGCCGCAACATCGTGGTCACTGGCGGCACCCAGGGCATCGGTGCCGAAATCGCGCGTGATTGTGCCCGTGCCGGTGCGTCGGGTATCTGCGTGACCGGCCGCAACGCGGTGAACGGTGCGGCGATGGTGGCGCAGCTTCAACAGCTCGGTGCCAAGGCTGTCTTCGTGGCCGCCGAACTTGGCAACGCGGCCGAGGTCTCGGCGATCATGCCTGCAGCCCTTGCCGCGTTCGGTCACGTCGATGGACTTGTCAACGCTGCCGGCATCACCGATCGCGGTCACATCGAGGATACTTCGATCGAACTGTGGGACCGCATGATGGCGGTGAACGTGCGCGCGCCGTTCATTCTGACGCAGGCATTGGTGCGGCATCTGAAGGCTGTGAACAGGCCGGGCAGCATCGTCAATATCATCACCCGTTCGTCACATGGCGGCCAACCGTTCCTCACCGCCTATTCGACCTCGAAGGGCGCGCTGGCGACCCTGACCAAGAACAACGCCCACGCGCTTCGCGCCGCCCGCATCCGGGTCAACGGCGTCAACATCGGCTGGGCCGACACGCCGGGCGAGCACGCGATTCAGGCCCGTGACGGCAAGCCGGCGGATTGGCTCGCGCGCGCTGAACCAGACCAGCCATTCGGCCGTCTGATCAAGCCCGACGACGTCGCAACGCTTGCGGTCTATCTGCTCAGCGACGCATCACAAATGATGACCGGCGCGCTGATCGACTTCGACCAGAACGTCATGGGCGCCTATGACTGAGCCATATGGAGAAGCTAAGCTCAATAGGTTCTCTCGTCGGCGATCACCTTGCCGTCGTTGGGCAGGCTGCCGGGGGCGACCAGCACGACGTTGCCCTTGAGCTTGGTGAGATCCTGGATCGACTGCATGACCTTCTCGGTCAGCGCCGCGCCAAGCGTCGCGGATTCGGCTTTCAGCGTCATCGAATCCTGTTCGCCGAGGCGACCTACAACGAGGCGCAGGCGGCCCAATTCCGGATGGCGCTTGCTGATCGCCGCGATCTGCTCGGGATGGACGAACATGCCCTTGACCTTGGTGGTCTGGTCGGCGCGGCCGAGCCAGCCCTTGATCCGCGTATTGGTGCGCCCGCATGGGCTGATGCCGGGCAGTACCGCCGACATGTCGCCGGTGGCGAGGCGGATCATCGGATAGTCGCGGTTGAAGGCGGTGACGACCACCTCGCCGACGTCGCCGTCAGGCACCGGATCTCCAGTGCCGGGGCGGACGATTTCGAGGATCAGGGCTTCGTCGACGATCATGCCCTCGATGGCGCCGTTGGGGCCAGGGCTCTCATAGGCGATCAATCCGAGGTCGGCGGTGGCGTAGGCCTGGGTGCAGGTGATGCCGCGATCCTTGTATTCCTGCCTGAGTGAGGGAAACAGCGCGCCGCCAGACACGAATGCTCGTTTGAAAGATGAGGCGTCGCGGCCGGCTTCCTTGGCCTTGTCGAGCAGGATCTTGAGGTAGTCCGGCACGCCGACGTAGGCGGTCGGCTTCAAATGCTCGATGCAGTCGAACTGCTGCTCGGTGTTGCCGGGGCCGGCCGGGATCACGGCGCAGCCGAGCGCGCGGGCACCGGCATCCATGATCCAGCCGCCGGGCGTCAGATGATAGGCGAAGGTGTTGTGGACGATGTCGGCCTTGGTGAAGCCGGCGGCATGCATGGCACGCGCGGAGCGCCACCAGTCGGCACCGAAGCCTTCCGGCTCAAAAATTGGGCCCGGCGATTGGAAGATGCGGCCGACGGCGCCGGGCGCGGTCGAGGCGAAGCCACCGAACGGCGGGTGCGCGGCTTGCGCGGTCTTGAGGTCACCCTTGCGCAGGATCGGCAGTTTGGCGAGTTCGGCTCTGCTGGTGACGGCGGCCGGGTCGACGTCCTTCAGGTGCGCCGCCCAGCCGGGAGCAACCTCCTTGGCCCGCGCGATGAGGCCCGGCAGCATGTTCATCAGCGCCTGCTCGCGGGCCTTGGGCGCGCGGGTTTCGAGGTAGTCGAAATGGGCGGCGGTGGACGCTGACATTGGCTGTACTCGCTCGGGCAGGTTCTATGGATGCTGTTATTGTGATAGGGTGTCAGGGCGAACCCGGTCAATTGGAGAAAAGGCTGGTGGGTGGGACGAGGCGAAGTTGCGCGATCGTAGCCGCGAAAGGTCCGAGCCATGACAGACAGCGCCCGACATGACGCCTGGCAGGCCGGCGACAACTACGAGGCCTACATGGGCCGGTGGAGCCGCAAGATCGCGCCACTGTTCCTCGATTGGCTGGCGCCCGCGCCGGGGCTCGATTGGCTTGAGGTCGGCTGCGGCACTGGCGCGTTGTCCGCCACCATTCTGGCGCGCTGTGAACCAAGAAGTCTCATCGCCATCGACCAGTCGGCGGGCTTCATTGCAGCGGCTAGAAGCGCGGTCAACGATCCGCGCATCGAGTTCCGCGTCGCCGATGCTCAAGCCTTGCCGCTGCCCGACGCCAGCCGGGATGTGATCGCATCGGCGTTGGTGCTGAATTTTGTGCCGGACAAGGCGAAGGCGCTGGCCGAAATGATGCGCGTTGCCCGGCCGGGCGCCACCGTCGGCATCTACGTATGGGACTATCCCGGCGGCGGCATGCAGATGATGCGGGCGTTCTGGACCGCCGCCGCCGAACTCGATTCCAACGCCCGCGATCTGACCGAGGACAAGCGCTTCCCATTCTGCAACCCGGACGGCCTGACCGAACTGCTGAAGGCTGCTGGCTTCTCGGACGTTGAATGCGTGCCGATCGAAGTGCCAACCGTGTTCAAGGATTTCGACGACTACTGGCGCCCCTTCACCTTGGGTGCCGGTCCGGCGCCGGGCTATTGCATCGGGCTCGCTCCTGACGCGCGGCAGCGGTTGAGGGACAAGCTTGAGGTGTCATTGCCGCGAAGCGGGGATGGCTCGATTCCCCTCAACGCGCGAGCGTGGGCGGTGAAGGCGCAGCGTGGGGTGATCGTCTACCCCAGCATCCGCGCCACGATGGCGTCGATATGGGCTGCAGCGCAATCGACGGCGGGGAAACCGGCGGTGGACTCATCGAACACGAGATTGAGATCGGTGCCGGCGAGGACGATTGCTTCGACGCGATCGCGAGTGATCAGGTCGTGCGCGATCTGGCGGAGCTTGGCGACATTCTCCGGCGCGGTGTGACCCTGCTGCGCGAGTTCCAGGTAGATGCGGTGGATCTCGTCGACTTCGGCGTCGCGCGGCCGCACCACGTCGAAATCGCCCAACGCGCCGAACAGCGCCTTGTCGATGGTGAAGCGCGTGCCGAACAAAGCGACACGCTTCAACCGGCGTTCGCGCAGTCGATCCGACGTAGTCTGCAATATATCGACGATCGGCAAACTTACCTGCCGCTGCAATTGCTCAAGGCAGATGTGCGGGGTTAAGGCTGGAATGGCGAAAAAGCCTGCACCCGCGCCAGACAGTTCGTTGACGAAGCCGGCGAGGTAGTCCGCCATATCGTCGATGCGGCCGGCGGTCACCAGTGCCAGCGCGTTTGGCGCATGGGCGTGCGCGATGGTAAGGCGCGGCGCGATGTTCTGCTTGGCACAGGCAGCAGTGATTGCCTCGTAGTAGATTACCGTTGCGCCAACGCCGAGGCCGCCGATCAGTCCGAAGTGTTTGCTCGTCTGCATCAGTCTTTCAATACGCCCGATGCTTTCGCGGTGAAGGTCGCGATGTAGTCCATCAGCGCCGGCGACAGGCAGTCATAGGGTTCGAGCTTCAACTCCTTGAGACGGGCGCGCACCGCCGGCATCTGGTCCGGCTTGGTGCCGGCCTCGATCACCGACGACACGAAGGCCGCGAACTCAGGCGGCGCCCAGCCCTTGTCGGCGGAAAGCTCGGTATGGATGAAGGTCAGGCCCGAGAACGGATGGTTCTTGCGCTCGACCGGCCCGTGCATGTGGACGCCGCACTTGGAACAGGCGTAGCGGTGGATCAGGGCGTTGGCATCGACCACCTTCAGCTTGTCGGCGTTCTTCGTCACCTTGACCTTGTCGGTTGGCGCCACCGCCACTTGCGAGAACATCGCGCCGGCCGGCTTCCAGCACTTGGTGCAGCCGCAGACGTGATTGTGCGCGCACTGCGTCGCGACCGACACTTCGACCGGATCGCTGGTGCAGCGGCATTTAAGCGTGCCGCCGGCAAAGTTGGCCGCGGCTGGCTTCAGGCCGCCGTCGACCGCTGGGTGAATGGAGATGCCTGCCATGACCGCCGCTCCCATGCTGTTTGCATTATGATGCAACAGCATGCACCCGGGGTAGCGCAGTCGCAAGGGCCAGGTAACGTTCACGTCAATCGCACATGCCTTGATGGTCTACTGCTTTTCGAACTTTGCCAGCACGGCAGCACTACCTCAATCGATCAACGACAGTGCCACCATTTCTGATGATCAGCTGGCGAACGGCATGCTGAAGCACGTGCGGGTCAATATCAAAGAGATCAAAATCTAGACAATATTCATTCTCCAAAAGGGGTCGGCGGAGCGACCGCAATGCTGTTCCAACGCCAGAGCTTGCGCGGATTGGATGCTTCAATTGAACTACGAAATCAGGCTCGTCCGAAGCCAGTGTAACCCAACCCGCCGTTTCAACGTCACTCCAGTTGAACCTGATCAGTGCCCCTGCGCTTTGCTGATCAACATATGCCGTCGAGTCCAACCAGAGGTGGGGACCTGAAGCGGGAGTGAGGCGGAACCGAAGTATCAGCAGAGCGAGTGCCCAGAGCGCGGAAATGCCCAGCAATAGCGTAGAATCGTACGCCCCATACGCAGCACCCGCGAACGAAAGGAGCCAATGCCATACTGGTATTCTGCGCTTGGCCACGATCGGCAAGGGCATTTTGACAAAATGAATTCCGCCGGTGCGCCAAAGCCCGGACTTATTCGGTATTTCAACCCAATCCGCCACTACGCCAGCCAGCGCTTCCGGCGCTTGTAGCTCTTGCCGTCGCGGAAGTTCTTGCGGTCGCCGCCGCCGACGCCGAGGTAGAATTCCTTGACGTCCTCGTTCTCGCGCAGCGCCTTGGCCTCGCCGTCCATGACGACGCGGCCGGTCTCCAGGATGTAGCCGTAGGTGGCGTAGCGCAGGGCGACGTTGGTGTTCTGCTCGGCCAGCAGGAAGCTCACGCCCTCCTTGGCGTTGACGTCGCGCACGATCTCGAAGATCTGCTCGACGATCTGCGGCGCGAGGCCCATCGACGGCTCGTCGAGCAGGATCATCGACGGATTGGCCATCAGCGCGCGGCCGATGGCGCACATCTGCTGCTCGCCGCCGGAGGTGTAGCCGGCCTGGCTTTCGCGGCGCTCACGCAGGCGCGGGAAGTAGTTGTAGACCTTCTCCAGCGACTGGGCGACGGCGGCGCGGCCATCGCGACGGGTGAAGGCGCCGGTCATCAGGTTGTCCTCGATCGACAGATGGCCGAAGCAGTGGCGGCCCTCCATCACCTGGATGCAGCCGCGCTTGACGAGTTCGCTGGGCGAGAGCTTGTCGACGCGCTCGCCGTTGAACTCGATCGTGCCCTTGGTGACGTCGCCGCGTTCGCCGCGAATGAGATTGGAAATCGATTTCAGCGTTGTCGACTTGCCGGCGCCGTTGGCACCGAGAATGGCGACGATGCCGCCCTTCGGCACCGTCAACGACACGCCCTTCAGCACCAGGATGACGTGATCGTAGATCACCTCGATGTTGTTGACCGACAGGATCGGCTTCGCTGCCGCCGGAACGGGCGAAACGTGCTGGACTGGGGCAGCGACGATGGTCACGGGTGGCCTCGCGATGAGAACAGTGGGCAAGATTGCGGTGCCTGGCCTCAGCCTGGCACCGCGTTCGTGTCGGGTGGCTGACCGAAGCCCGCCACCCGGCCGCATTACTGCTCTTTCGAGCAGTCGCGCACGCGTGATCTTCTTCTCGGCGGCATACTTGGCAGCCGTGTCCTTGACCATCGGGCCGAGCACCGCGTTGTCGGCGGTGTACCAGTCCGAGATCACTTTCCAGACCTTGCCGTCCCACTGGTGGATCTTCGCCTTCGGCGTGCCACCTTCATGGTCGGCGCAGGAGAACTTCATCGGCAGGATCATGCCCTCGAAGCCCAATTCCTTGATGCGGGCGGCCGACAGACTCAAGGTTTTCCATGCCCCAGCGAACCTGTTCGCCGGTCAGTGGCTTGTTGCCGAACTTCTTCTGCGCGGTGCGGATCGCTTCGACGCCGATCATCGAATTGATCAGGCCGCGATTGTACAGCACGTGGCTGATTTCTTCCGGCTTGGCCTGGGTCTTGCCCTTGGCAACGACATGCTTCTCGACGTCGGCATGGATCGCGTACTTGCCGGACGTGTGATGCAGCATCAGCGACTTGTAGCCGGCGGCCTGGTCGCCGGCGGGAATCACGTCCGGCTCGGCACCCGACCACCACACGCCGATGATCTTGTCGCGCGGATAGGCGACGGCGGCGGCCTCCTTGATCGAGGTCGAGTTCATTACGCCCCAGCCCCACAGCAGCACGTAGTCGGGCTTGTCCTGGCGGATCGAAAGCCACTGCGACTTCTGCTCGACACCCGGATGGGTGACGGGGATTGCCTTGAACTCGAAGCCATTGAGCTTGGCGCGGGCTTCGAGAACCGCGATCGGCTCCTTGCCGTAGGGGCTGTCGTGATAGACGAGGCTGATCTTCTTGCCCTTGAGCTTGTCCATGCCGCCGAGTTCCTTGGCGATATGCTGGACGGCGATGTCGGCGCCGGTCCAGTAGGTGCCGATCGCCGGGAAGTTCCAGGTGAACACCGAGCCGTCGCGGCTTTCCGAGCGGCCATAGCCGGTGGTCAGCAACGGCATCTTGTCGCCGGGCGCCTTCTCGGTCAGCGCGAAGGTGATGCCGGTCGACAGCGGCGAGAAATAGCCGGCGCCGGTCGGCCCCTTGCCCTTCAGGCGCTCGTAGCACTCGACGCCCTTGTCGGTGGCGTAGCCGGTCTCGCATTCCTCGAACACGATCTTGACGCCGTTGATGCCGCCGTCGCGCTCGTTGATCATGGTCCAGTAGTCGGCGACGCCGTTGGCGAACGGCACGCCATTCGGCGCGTACGGGCCGGTGCGGTAGACCAGCGCCGGCAGGAACTGTTCGTTGGCGCCCTGGGCCAGTAGCTGGGCCGGTCAAGGCTGCCGCGCCGACCGCGGCGAGCGTTAGCTCGAGTAGTCTTGCGATGCATCGTAGATTTCCTCCGTTGGTTGATTTTGCCCGGGATTGCCGGGGATATCGTGCGTCCGTCTGCCGATCAATGCGGGAACGGCCACAGTCTCAGTTTCTCTTTCGCCAGCGACCACAGCTTGGCGAAGCCGTGCGGCTCCTTGATCAGCAGGTAGCAGATCAACGCGCCGGTCACGATGAACACCAGATGCGAAACGGTTTCGACCGATACCGGGATGCCGAGCGCATGCGGCACCTGATCGAGCAGGATCGGCAGGATCAGAATGAACGCCGCACCCAGGAACGAGCCGAGGATCGAGCCGAGGCCGCCGATGATCACCATGAACAGGATCTGGAACGAGCGGTCGATGTTGAAGGTCAGCGGCTCCCACGAGCCGAGATGGATGAACGCCCACAGCGCGCCGGCGACGCCGATGATGAACGACGAGATCGCGAACGCCGTGAGCTTGGCGTAGAGCGGCCGGATGCCCATGATCTCGGCGGCGATGTCCATGTCGCGGATCGCCATCCACTGGCGGCCGACCGAGCCGCGCATCAGGTTCTTGGCGAGCAGGGCGAATACCGTGACGAAGGTCAGCGCCAGCAGGTAGCGTTCGAGCGGCGAATTCGACCAGATAGCCGAGGAACTTCAGTTCCGGCGCGTTGACCGAGCCCGACGGCGTGTAGTTGGTGAACCACTTCACGCGGATGAACAGCCAGTCGAAGAAGAACTGCGCGGCCAGCGTCGCCACCGCCAGATACAAGCCCTTGATGCGCAGGCTCGGGATGCCGAACAGGATGCCGACCACCGCCGACATGCCGCCGCCGAGCAGGATCGCCACCACGACAGCGGCAGGCCCGGCACGCGCAGCGCGAAGTTATAGGCGGCATAGGCGCCGATCGCCATGAACGCGCCGGCACCGAGCGAGATCTGGCCGCAGTAGCCGATCAGGATGTTGAGGCCGATCGCCGCCAGCGCCAGGATCAGGAACGGGATCAGCAGCGCCTTGTAGATGTAGTCGTGACCGAACGGACCGACATTGAACAGCGCCAGCAGCGGCACGCCGATGAAGGCGAACGCCAGGATCGCATAAAGCCCGAGCCGATCCTGCCGGATCGGAAAGATCGCCATGTCGGCGGCGTAGGTGGTCTTGAACTGACCGTTCTCGCGGTAGAACATTGTCGCTACGCTCCGCGTGAGGGAAATCGGAAGTCGGAAATCGGAAGTCGGAAATTCGCCGTCATACGAGCCTCGGTCATGTTGATCTTCTGATTTCTGACTTCCGATTTCCGCCTTCCACTAGATCCGCTCGATGATCCGCTCGCCGAACAGGCCTTGCGGGCGCACCAGCAGCACCGCGAGCGCCAGGACGTAGGCGAACCAGTATTCGATGCCGCCGCCCATCATCGGCCCGAGATAGGCTTCGGCCAGCTTCTCGCCGGCGCCGACGATCAGGCCGCCGATGATGGCTCCAGGCACCGACGTGAAGCCGCCGACGATCAGCACGGGCAGCGCCTTCAAGGCGAGGAACGTGATCGAGAACTGCACGCCGAGCTTGGTGCCCCAGACTGTCGCGGCGACCAGCGCGACGAGGCCGGCGACCAGCCAGACGACGAACCAGATCCAGCTGATCGGAATGCCGACCGATTGCGCCGCGGCATGATCGTCGGCGACGGCGCGCAACGCCCGGCCGGTCTTGGTGCGCTGGAAGAATACGGCCAGGCCGACAACCAGCATGCCGGCGATCACGCCGCCCCAGACATCGAGCTTGTTGACCAGGATGCCGCCGGGAAAGATGCTTTCAAGCGCGAACCAGGCATCGGTCGGATAGAGCTTCAGGGATAGACGTCGGAGCCGAAGATCATCTGTGCCGCGCCTTCGAGGATGAAGGTGGCGCCGATGGTCGACATGAAGAGGGTCAGGCCATCCTGATTGACCAGCGGCCCGAGCACGAAGCGTTCGATCAGCCAAGCGGACAGCGCCATGACGAGGCCGGCGAAGATCAGCGCCATCACCACGGCGACCGCGAATGGCAGGCCGTGGCCGGCGAAGAAATCGAGCGAGCGCACCAGCGCGAGGCCAGCCAGCAGCACCATCGCGCCTTGCGCGAAGTTGAACACGCCGGACGCCTTGTAGATCAGCACGAAGCCGAGCGCGACCAGCGAATAGAGCACGCCGGCCAGCAGGCCCCGCTCAGGACTTCCAGGAAATTGCCGAGACTTGACCACGCGTGCGTTCTCCAGTGTCTCGATGAAGCGAATGTCAGTGAGCGACGCCGAGATAGGCGTCGATGACCTTCTGGTCCTGCTGCACCACGTCGGGCGTGCCGTCGGCGATCTTCTGGCCATAGTCGAGCACCACGACGCGATCGGACAGGTCCATCACCACGCCCATGTCGTGCTCGATCAGCGCCATGGTGGTGCCCATCTGCTGGTTGATGTCGATGATGAAGCGGCTCATGTCCTGCTTCTCTTCCAGGTTCATGCCGGCCATCGGCTCGTCGAGCAGCAGCAGTTCCGGCTCGGTCGCCAGCGCGCGGCCGAGTTCGACGCGCTTCTGCAGGCCGTAGGGCAGCTTGCCGACGGGCGTCTTGCGGATCGCCTGGATTTCGAGAAAGTCGATGATCTTCTCGACCACTTCGCGATGCTCGATCTCTTCCTTCTCGCGCGGCGCCCCAGTGCATCGCCTGGGCCAGCAGCCCCTTGCGCATCTTCAAGGTGCGGCCGGTCATGATGTTGTCGAGCGTCGACATGCCCTTGAACAGCGCGACGTTCTGGAAGGTGCGGGCGATGCCCTGGCTGGCGGCGATGTACGGCCGCATCTGCTGGCGCTTCCGCGCCCTTGTAGGTGATGGTGCCTTCCTGCGGATGATAGAAGCCGTTGATGACGTTCAGCATCGAGGTCTTGCCGGCGCCGTTCGGGCCGATGATGGCGCGGATCTCGCCGCTGCTTGATGTCGAACGACACGCCGCGGATCGCTTTCACGCCGCCGAACGACAGCGACACGTCCTTGACGGCAGCAGGATTTCGCCGGGCGCGGGTGACGTCGCCGTGGTCGAGGCTTGCACGTCGGCTTTCATTCGGCGGCCTCCTTGACCGGCTGGCGCGCGCTTGCGGCATGCGACTTCATGTCGATGACTTCGACGTCGCCTTCGATCATGCCCTTGCGGCCATCCTCGAACGTCACTTCGGTTCGTGATGCTGGCGCGCGTGGAGCCGTCATAGAGCGCCTTGATGAAGGGCTCATAGCGATCGGCGATGAACGAGCGGCGCACCTTCTGCGTGCGGGTCAGTTCGCCGTCGTCGGCGTCGAGCTCCTTGTGCAGGATCAGGAAGCGCTTGATCTGCGAGGCGGCCATGCGCGGCTCGTCGGCGAGCGCCGCGTTGAGCTCGTCGACGCGGCCTTCGATCATCTTGCGCACGTTGCGGATGCGCGGCGAGTTCCTGATAGCTGGCGTAGATCACGTTGTTGCGTTCGGCCCAGCTGCCGACCGAGACGAGGTCGATGTTGATGAACATCGTCACGAAGTCGCGGCCATGGCCGAATGCGACCGCTTCCTTGATCTCGGGATAGAACTTGATCCGGTTTTCCAGGTACTTCGGCGAGAAGATGTCGCCACTGTTGAGCCGGCCGACGTCCTTGGCCCGATCGATGATGCACAAGTGCCCGCGCGGATCGATGAAGCCGGCGTCGCCGGTGCGCACCCAGCCGTCCGGCGTCTTGGTCTCGGCGGTGGCTTCGTCGTTCTTGTAGTAGCGCTCGGAACACGCCGGGGCTCTTGAACAGCACCTCGCCCTGTTCGTCGATCTTGATCTCGACGCCGGGCCCCGGCTTGCCGACGGTCTCGGGGAACACTTCGCCGTCCGGCTGCAGGGTGATGAACACGCTGGCTTCGGTCTGGCCGTAGAGCTGCTTCAGGTTGATGCCGAGCGAACGGTAGAACGAGAACAGTTCCGGCCCGATCGCCTCGCCGGCGGTGTAGGCGAGACGCAGGTTCGACATGCCCATGCGGTTGCGCAGCGGCGCATAAACGAGCTTGTCGCCGAACCAGTAAAGGATGCGGTCGCTGAAGCGGGAGGCTCTCGCCGTTGAGCCGCTTTCTCGCCGGCGCGCTTGGCGACCTTGAGGAAGTAGTCGAACAGCCCCTTCTTGAACCGTCCGGCATCCTCCATGCGCACCATGATGCCGGTCAGCATGTTCTCGAACACGCGCGGCGGCGCGAAAAAGTACGACGGGCCGATCTCGCGACGGTCTTCGGTCGCGGTTTCCGGGCTTTCCGGGCAGGCAGACGCACAGGCCGCCGGCGAACGCCTGGCCGTAGGAGAAGATGTGGTCGCCGACCCAGGCCATCGGCAGATAGGCGATCAGCGTGTCATCCGGCGTGAAGTGGTCGAAAATGTTGGCGTTCTGGCCCGACACCACGACGTTGGTGTGGGTCAGCATCACGCCCTTGGGCTTGCCGGTGGTGCCCGAGGTATAGAGCATGACCGAAATGTCGCTGCCTGTGCCGATCGCGATTTCGGAACGCCACCAGGCGTCGAGTTCCGGCTTCTTGCGGAGTTCCTCGCGGCCGATTTCCTGGATATCGGCATACGACTTCAACCGCGTGTGATCGTAGGCCTTGAGGCCGCGCTGATCGCAATAGGCAATATAGCGCAAGGTCGGCACGCGATCGGCGATCGACTGCAGCTTGTCGACCTGCTCCTGGTCCTCGACGATGGCGAAGGCGACTTCGGCGTGGGTCAACACGTAGGCCATCTCGTCGGCCACCGAGTCCTGGTACATCGGCACCGGAATGGCGCCGAGCGCCTGGGCCGCCGCGAAGGCCCAATAGAGCTGCGGACGGTTGTCGCCGACGATCGCCAGCGTCTCGCCGCGCTTCAGACCGAGCACATAGAGCCCGATCGACAGCGCGCGAATTTCCTCCAGCGCCTTGGACCAGGTCCAGGTCTGCCAGATGCCGAGGTCCTTTTCGCGCATCGCCGGCCGGTCGGCATAGATGACGGCATTGCGAAGCAGCAGCTTCGGCACCGTATCCAGCACGGGCTGGTCCGCAACGGACGCTTGCATCTCACTCACTTCGACAGTCCTCCCAACCGATGATTTTCGGCGTGTCCGGCGACTTTGCGCACTCATTGTCGACGTGTGTACATGGCCGCACACCTGCTATGCAAGCTATCCTCAAGTACGAGAGTTTCGTTGATGTCGATCATTTGCGAGAGGTGACGCCGCGATCGGGCTTCGACAGCTCACTGAACCGAAGTCGACTGCTCAAGAACTGTACAAATGCAAACGCCCTTTACCATATCCGGAGCCCTCGCCGGTGCCCGCGCCGCGCTGGTGCTGGCACCGGCGATCGTGGTGTTCGGCTGCACCTTCGGCATGATCGCCGCCACCACCGGCATCAACATGGTCGAGGCGGCGGTGATGAGCGCGGTGGTGTGCGCCGGCACCGCCCAGTTCGCGGCCTTGCAACTCTGGTCCGATCCGGTGTCGTGGGTGGCGGCTGGTGTTGCCTCGCTGGTGATGAACGCGCGTTACGTGCTGCTTGGCGCCACACTGCGCAGTTGGTTCGCCGGACTGTCGGTCGCCAAGGCCTACGTCTCGCTGTTCTTCATGTACGACGGCAACTGGGCGACGGCGACGCGCGACCGGGCGCGGGGTACGGTGGACGCCGCGCACCTGATCGGGGGCGGCCTCGTGATGTGCACGATCTGGACGCTGTCGACCATGCTCGGCCATGCCTTCGGCGGCCTGGTCGGCGACCCGCGCAAATTCGGGCTCGATTTCGTGATCACGGCGTTCTTCGTCAGCATGGCGGTGACATTCTGGCGTGGCGGCACTGACATCGTGCCGGTGAGCGTGGCTGTAATCGCCGCGGTCATCGTCGATCGGTTGACAACCGGGCCCTGGTACATCGTCGCCGGCGCCGTCGCGGGCTGTTTCGTGGCGGCGGTGCGCTACACCCCGAGCCCGAAGGTAACCGACCATGCGTCCTGACGTGTTGGCGGCGATTTTGGCGATGGCGGTCGCGGCCTTCCTTTGCCGGGCTGGTGGCTATTTCCTGATGCGCTATGTGCCGATCACGCCGCGCGTCGAGGTTGCGCTCCGCATGATCCCGATGGCGATCGTCGCCTCGATGCTGGCGGTCGCGGCCACGCGCGGCGGACCGCCCGAATGGGCCGGTATCGCCGCCGCCATGGCGACGATGGCAGTCGTTCGCAACGACTTCGCCGCCATCCTAGCCGGCATTGCCACGGTGGCCGGGCTTCGGTTGTTAATTTGAGGTGAGCGGCCGAGCCTCTGGATTTCGCCGCCCCTCGCACATAAGGTGCCGGCCAACGGTTACATCCAGCACTCGAGGGAAGGCAGCGCCATGGCGACGGAACTCTATCACTTCATCGGCGGCAAGCGGGTCAAGGGCACCTCGGGCAAGTTCGCCGACGTGTTCTGGCCGATGACCGGCGAGGTCGCCGCCCGCGTGCCGCTGGCTTCCAAGGCTGAGTTGACGGCTGCCGTCGCAAACGCAAAGGCGGCGCAGCCGGCCTGGGCCGCGACCAATCCGCAGCGCCGCGCCCGCGTCATCATGAAGTTCATCGAACTCGTCGCCCGCGACAACGACAAGCTCGCCCTCGAACTCGCCCGCGAGCACGGCAAGACCGTGCCGGACGCCAAGGGCGACATTCAGCGCGGCATCGAGGTGATGGAGGTCTGTCTCGGCGCCGCTCACATGCTGAAGGGCGAGTTCACCGACGGCGCCGGCCCCGGCATCGACATCTACTCCATGCGTCAGCCGTTGGGCGTCGTCGCCGGCATCACGCCGTTCAACTTCCCGGCCATGATCCCGATGTGGAAGTTCGGCCCGGCACTCGCCTGCGGCAATGCCTTCATCCTGAAGCCGTCCGAGCGCGACCCGTCGGTGCCGCTGATGCTGGCCGAACTGATGATGGAAGCGGGTCTGCCGGCCGGCATCCTCAACGTCGTCAACGGCGACAAGGAGAGCGTCGACGCGATCCTCGACGATGCCGACATCAAGGCCATCGGCTTCGTCGGCTCGACGCCGATCGCCGAGTACATCTACACCCGCGGCTGCGCCAACGGTAAGCGCGTGCAGTGCTTCGGCGGCGCCAAGAACCACATGATCATCATGCCGGACGCCGACATGGATCAGGCGGTCGACGCGTTGGTCGGCGCCGGCTATGGCGCGGCCGGCGAGCGTTGCATGGCGGTGTCGGTGGCGGTGCCGGTCGGCAAGGCTGCCGCCGACGCGCTGATGAAGAAGCTGGTTCCACGCGTCGAGAGCCTGAAGATCGGCCCGTCGACCGACGGCAGCGCCGACTTCGGTCCGCTTGTCACCAAAGAAGCGCTGGCCCGCGTGAAGGGCTACGTCGACATCGGCATCAAGGAAGGCGCCAAGCTCGTCGTCGACGGCCGTGGCTTCAAGATGCAGGGCTACGAGAACGGCTTCTACATGGGCGGCTGCCTGTTCGACGACGTCACCAAGGACATGCGGATCTACAAGGAAGAGATCTTCGGGCCGGTGCTGTCGGTGGTGCGCGCCAAGACCTACGAGGAGGGCCTCGCGCTCGCCAACGACCACGAGTATGGCAACGGCGTCGCCATCTTCACCCGCGACGGCGATGCGGCGCGTGACTTCGCCTCGAAGGTGCAGGTCGGCATGGTCGGCATCAACGTGCCGATCCCCGTGCCGCTCGCCTATTACACCTTCGGCGGCTGGAAGCGCTCGGGCTTCGGCGACCTCAACCAGCACGGCCCGGATGCGTTCCGCTTCTACACCAAGACCAAGACCGTCACGAGCCGTTGGCCCAGCGGCACCAAGGAAGGCGCCGAGTTCGTCATTCCGACGATGAAGTGAGGGTGGGGGTGATGTTGAAGTTCGGTTTGTTGCGGTGCCGCGCGGCGCAATGGTTGCCGTTGCTGGCGACAACCATCTTCGTTGCAGTGGCGCAGCCCGCCAGCGCCAGCCATTGCAACCATTATGATCCAGGGTGCGCAAGACAAGGCTGCACCGTTGTTCGCGGCTTGGTACGAGGCGTCGACTGTTGCACTTGAGCTGGTGCGACGGACTGTCTGGAAATCGGTTGGCACTGTGACGAAGTTCAAGAGTGCCGCATTAGCAGTGTGGGGAGGGCGATGGCCGCGTAGATGACAGATATGGTCCGAGCGAAAACTCGTTCGAAGTTGCCCCAGGTCGTCGCCGGAGTTTGTCGACCGACTATCCGATCATGTTCCGCCAGAACCGGATATTCAGAAGGAGTTCGATCGGCGGATACTCAATATGCGTAGAGCCGCAGACCATGAAGCGGAAGCAATCAAGACATATCGCAAGAAAATAAGTCGTGCTGTATATCACCCTCGGCAGCCGCCGCATCCGCTTAACGATCCCGAAGCTGCTCACCGGTTCCAACGACCCTGAAACCCCTCTCACCCCACGCGTTCCCGGAAAGCCCGCACAGAAGCTGCGTTGTGCTTCGGTGATGCGGGCGGGCTTGTCCGGGATCTTTACCAGCTTCTGGCGATCACTTGTGCCTCACAGCGACGGGTAAGGATCCCGGCTCGCGCGCGGAATTGACCTGGAATATCAATCGCGCCAGCAGGGCCGCGCTTGGCCGGGAACGCGGGAGGAGGATGGTGGGCTTCGTTCGAACATCGAACTGATGCAACACGTGCTCCGTGTCCCGGCCAATCGGTATTCCGCTTCGAGGCAACGTTAGCGTTCCGTGACGGACATATGGTTCCCTGTTCCGTTCACTTCCCCTCTCCCCCGCCGCTTCGGGGGAGAGGGCAGAGGCCGGCTCATTTGCCGGCCGAGGGTGAGGGGCGGCCGCTTGCTCGAAGCCGCTAGCGCAAGTTTTTCCGACCTAGTGGTGCCAGGCTGAAGGCCCAAGCACCGTTGCACCACGGAACAGGCTGCGGCCCCTCACCCTACCCGCTCCCACGATGGCGGGGGAGAGGGAACGACCGGGAACCAACCGTTGGGTGCGGGAACGCTAGCGCATCAGTTTCGCGGCTCGCGCGTGACCGTCGAACAGGTCGAGCATGGTGTCGAACCAGCGGCCGACGGCGGTGTTTGGATCGAGCGGCGCGACCGGCGACGTGATCCAAATCCAGATCAGCGAACCGGCCAGCGCATAATCGGCGAAGCCGGGCTTTGAACCGGACAGGAACGGCGACACGGCGAGCGCCGCCTCGGCCGGGGCCAATGACTGCTGCAGGGCGGCGACGCCGGCTTTCGGCTCAGCCGTCAGTTGCTCCAGCGTGCGGCCGAAGCGTTGCTCGCGGCTTTCACGGAAGTAGGGCTTATCCTTCGGGTCGAGGTGGGCGAACAGGTTGCCGAGGATCAGCGGGAAGCCCGCCCCATGCACCACGGTTTCGGCCCACACGGCGGTCAGCCGGCCGCTGGCGCGCTCGGCCTCGGTCGCCATGATTGCCGGCCGCTTCGGGTAGGTGTCGTCGAGATAACGCGCGATCTGCCAGCTGTCGTGCACCCAGCGGTCGCCGTGGGCGTGGTCGATGATCGCCGGCACGCGGCCCTGACCGGTCGGCGCCAGCGCATCCTTGTCGGTGAAGCGCCACGGCACGCCGTCGAACGCGAGGCCCTTGTGCAGCAGGCAAAACCGCGTGCGCCAGACGTAAGGCGAAAAGCGGATCGCCGGATCGGCGGCGGCGAGTTCATAAAGAGTGATCGACATGGGCGGCTCTCGTTGTGATGCGGTGGCGCGCCGTGATCCTACACCATCGACAAGCCAACGCACTACGGCCGCCCTTGCGAGCGGCCGTAGTGGAAAATGTCACGAGGTTTGTGAACTCGTCCGCTCAATCGTCCTCGCGCGTGCGGCTGAGATTGCGCGGCGCGTGGGTATTCGGCACGAAGCCGTCGCGGCGGGCTTCGTCGGCGACCTTGTCGGCGGTGCCGCCGTTCAGGTACTCGACCACGAACACCGCCTTGCCGTCGGACTTGGCCTTCTTGAGGTAGCTCTTGCTGGCCGAGACGTTGCTCTGGCTGTTGCGTTCGCCGCGATGATTGATGCCGTGATAGAGGTCTTCCTTGGCGATGCCGTCGATTGCCGCGACGTAGCCCTTGTCGTTCAGCAGTTCCTCGGCATTCTGCACGACGACGGCGGCGTTGCCCTTCTTCGAGCGCGCCTCGGCTGCGACTTCCTTGACCAGTTTCACCATCTGCTCGCGCGAGCCGCCCGGCGCCTTGACGTTCTCGTAGGTGTCGACGCGGTCGAGGTAGACGCCGTCGTAGCCCTTGGCCAGCGCCTCGCGGACGCGGCCCTTGACGATCTGCTTCCACTCCTCGTCCCAGTACTTGGCGGCGTAGTTGCCGGACCAGCCCTGGGTGCGGCCGGTGTTCCAGGACTGCTTGGAGCCCTTCATGTACTTGCGGCCTTCCTCGGCCTCGCCGACCGAGATGTAGGCCAGCACCTGGCGCTTGCCGCCGTTGGCCTTGGACTTGAAGCGGTTGGCGTCGCCGGCATGATCGGGATCGACCACCGCGACGTCGGCGTTGGAGCGCTTGGTCGAGGCCATGTCGCCGGTCAGCTGATAGCTCCAGCTCTTGGCGTTTTTCACCGCCTCGCGATCGGCCAGCGCCGGGGAGGCGGCGAGCAGGACGGCTACGGCCGCGCCGAGCAGGTGTGAAAGGGTGGTACGCATGATCAAACCTCGTTGTCTACGCAACTGTTGTTCTGACGAGGCAGCCATGGCCCGGATCTGGTTAACCTGACCAGGGGGAGAGGGTGGTTATGGTTAATGGGATCGCGGGATATCGAGGACAGCTCCTCGCTCTCACGGTCATTGCGTCTCAGCGCGCACTTCGCAAGTCGGCAATCGTCGTCGAATTCCTACCAAATAGTCAGTCAGAGGCTTTGGCAATGCTTCGCAGTCGCCTCACTTCGGCTATCAGCTTCGGAATGTCTTGGCGTGCACTTGCCATGAAATCCTGATCCGACGCTGTGCAGCCCGTTACATAGAAGTCTTCGCCTCCAGTCATGATAAAGCTGGATCCGCTCATTTCTTCGCGTCCTTCGACATACGAGGCCCATGGACCCGGAGTGGCCGCATCACAGCCTTTTTCAATACGATTTAGTTCATCGTCGCTGATGAGAGGCGCCATTTGCAATCTATCCATTTGGTATTTCTGCCGATCACTCCTGCGAGCTTACGGCGACAGTTGCCGATTTCTCATTGCTCAGCTCGGCATCGACTGTCCGCCACCGTAGCGGCGAACGGTGATCGTGGTGCTCTTGGCGCGCGCCTGCGCCATGTCATAGGCGAGCTGCATGCGCAGCAGATGCTCCATGCCGACGCCGAACGCCATGTCGAAGCGCAATGCCATCTCTGCTGACAGCGCGGATTTTCCGTTGAGAAGATTGTTCAACGCCTGCCGCGTCACGCCCAGCACTTCGGCGGCAGCGGTGACGGTCAAGCCGAGATCGTCAATCACCTCCGCGCGCAAAAACCTGCCGACGTGTGGCGGATTCTTCATCGGGCGCAACGGCATGGGGCGCACTCCTCTTAATGGTAGTCCATAAGGTCCAAGTCGTAGGCGTCAGCCATCCTCGAAGCGGAACACCAGTCGCCAGTTCCGGGTGACGGTCAGACTCCAGAACCCCGCCAGGTCGCCCGTCAGAGGATGCAGCTTCCAGCCTTGGAAAACGGCCACGTCGGCAATCTTCTGGGCGGTATCGATGGCCAGGAGCATGTTTGCGAGCTTGTCGGCGGTGTTCGACGGTATGCCACGAGCGTCGTCGTCCTCGAACAAGCGGCGCAATCCCTTGTGCGAAATGCTCTGGATCGACATCGCCCCTCCATCGTCGGAATATAAAGTGACAATTGTCACTTGTCAATCACGCAGAGGCCTACGGGTGCAGCGCGGGGTTGACGGAGTGTGGAGGAGACTTCTCACCACTCACCACCCGCGACCTGACGATCTGGCGACTTCACGACTTCACGTCCCGATTTCCCTTGCTTGTGGCTACCGTCCCTTCGCCGCGCGCTTCAGGCGGTCGTTGATGGCTTCGCCGAGGCCGGCGTTGGGGATGTGGGTAACGGCGATGCAGTTGATGTGCGGCTGGTCGAGGGTGCGCAGCGCCGCGAACAGGTTGGCGGCGGCTTCGACGAGATCGCCGCGTTTGCTCAGGTTGAACATCGGCCCGACGGTGACCGGCGGGTTCGGGCCGAACGCCAGCAAAGCCTCGCCCGCGCCGATGGTGTTGGCTTCGAGGCGGACGGCGGCGTGCGGCGCGTAGTGGCTCTCGAGTTGACCCGGCGCGCGCGGCTTGCTGCCACCGTCGTAAGAACGGCGCACCGGACCGCCGATTGCCTGCTCGATCTGCTCGGTGGTCAGCGCACCCGGCCGCAGGATGATGACGCTATCGCCTTCGACCGCGACGATCGTGCTTTCGAGGCCGTGCTCGGTCGGCCCGCCGTCGAGGATCATCGCGACCTTGGTGCGCAGGTCGTGCGCCACGTGTGCCGCCGTGGTCGGACTGACGTGGCCGGACATGTTGGCTGAAGGAGCCGCCACCGGCACGTCGGCGCGACGCAGCAGGTCGCGCGCGATTTTGTGACTCGGCACCCGGATCGCCACCGTGTCGAGGCCGGCCGTCACCAACTCGGAAATCTTGCAGCCGGCGAGACGCGGCAGCACCAGTGTGAGCGGTCCCGGCCAGAAGGCTTGCGCCAGCTTCAGCGCCTTGCCCTTCAACTCGACATGGCGCTTGGCGGCTTCGGTGTCGGCGACGTGGGCGATCAGCGGATTGAACTGCGGCCGGCCCTTGGCGGCGTAGATCGCAGCTACCGCAGCGCCGTTGGTCGCGTCGGCGCCGAGGCCGTAGACCGTCTCTGTCGGGAAGGCGACAAGCTGGCCCGCCCGCAGCAGCCGCGCGCCCTCGTCCAAGGTTTTGTCCGATATCTCGACGACGGGCATTGGATTGCTTTCGAAGTTGACGTTTACGTCAAGGGGGCTTTCCCGCGTCTCGCGAACCGCTTACAGTCGCGGCAAAACGACGACGCCAGAGGAGATGTCCCCCCGATGACCTACCGTGCACCCGTAGACGACATCATGTTCGCGCTCAAGACTGCGGTTGATCTGCCGCAACTGATCGAGCGCGGGCTCTATGACGGTCTCGACGAGGAAACGGTGCGGGCAGTGGTCGAGGAAGCCGGCAAATTCGGCTCAGCTGTGCTCGATCCGCTGAACTGGGTCGGCGATCAATCCACTTCGACGGTCAAGGACGGCGTGGTGACGACGCCAGCCGGCTGGAAAGAGGCCTACAAGGCGTTTGCCGAAGGCGGCTGGAGCGCGCTGCCGTGCCCCGAGGAATTCGGCGGCCAGGGGCTGCCCGGTATCGTTTCGATGGCGGCCTGCGAAATCTGGAATTCAGCCAACCTGTCGTTCGGATTGTGCCCGCTGTTGACCCAGGGCGCCATCGACGCGCTGCACGCGCACGGTTCGGCAGACCTCAAGCGCATCTACCTGCCGAAGATGATCTCCGGCGAGTGGACCGGCACCATGAACCTGACTGAGCCGCACGCTGGCTCCGACCTCGGCGAATTGCGCTCGAAAGCGGTGCCGCAGGGCGACGGCAGCTACAAGATCACCGGCACCAAGATCTTCATCACCTACGGCGAACATGAACTGACCGAAAACATCATCCACATGGTGCTCGCCCGCACGCCCGACGCGCCGGCCGGCACCAAGGGTATTTCCCTGTTCCTGGTGCCGAAGTGGATGGTCAACGCCGACGGCACGCGCGGCGCCCGCAACGACGTGATCTGCGCCGGCGTCGAGCACAAGCTCGGCATCCACGCCTCGCCGACCTGCACCTTGAAGTACGGCGAGAACGGCGGCGCCATCGGCTATTTGGTTGGCGAGGAAAATCGCGGCCTGATGACCATGTTCATCATGATGAACGCGGCGCGACTTGCTGTCGGAGTGCAAGGTGTCGCCATCGCCGAGCGGGCGACGCAGCGGGCAATCGAATACGCCAACGACCGCAAGCAGGGTCGTCCGCCGGGAGCTACGGGCACGGGCATGCGGCCGATCATCGAGCACGCCGACACCCGCCGCTCGATCATGACCATGAAGGCGTTGACGCAAGCCGCGCGCGCCATCTGCCTCGTCACCGCGCGCGAAATCGACATCTCGCATCGCGCCAAGACCGAGGGTGAGCGTCAGGCGGCGCAGGCCAAGGCGGCATTGCTGACGCCGATCGCCAAAGCCTTCTCCACCGACATCGGCTGCGAAGTCGCCTCGATGGGCGTTCAGATCCACGGCGGCATGGGTTTCATCGAGGAAACCGGTGCGGCGCAGCACTATCGCGATGCGCGTATTCTGCCGATTTACGAGGGCACCAACGGCATCCAGGCGATTGATCTCGTCACCCGCAAGCTGCCGCTCGGCGGCGGCAAGGTGATGGAAGCCTACATCGCAGAGCTTAAAGCCACCGTCGAAGCGGTGCGGGCGTCGAACCAGCCGGCGTTCGGCCGCATGGCCGATCGGCTCGGCGAAGCGGTGGCGGCGCTGACCGAAGCCACGATCTGGATGGGCAAGGCGTTCAGCCACCGACCAGAACGCGGCGCTGGCCGGTGCCACGCCCTATCTGCGGCTGTTCGGACTTGCGTCCGGCGGGCATTACCTTGCCCGTGGCGCGCTGGCCGCAGCACGTGACGGCGATACCGGCAACCACATCGCGATCGCCCGCTTCTTCGCAGAGAACCTGTGCGTGCAGGCTTCGGGTCTCGCCGCCACCGTCACCGAAGGCGGCGACGCGGTGTTCGGCGTCGAGCCGGACAAGCTGTCGGCGTGATGTGGTATCATGGAGCGAACTTCAAACGCGATCGGAGGCCGAGCATGGCTGAAAGAACGATCAAGCTGACCGGCGATCTCGAAGCGTTCGTCGATGCCCAGGTCGAAAGCGGCGCCTACGCCACGCCGGAGGATGTCGTGCGCGCCGGCCTTGAGGCGCTGAAGGGCGCGACCGGGGCGGAACCAGACGGGCTGTCCGAATGGGAGCGCGAGAACTTCGCCGAATTGAAAAAGAAGATCGACGAAGGCATCGCCGACGAGAAGGCTGGCCGCCTGCATTATTACGACAATCCGGGTGATATGGCGAAAGACGTTATTCAGCGGGGGAGGCGGCGATTCCAAGAGAAGAAAAAGGCGGCCGGAGCAAAGCGCTCGTCTTGACCCGCACGGCGCTTCGGGATGTCGATGATCTGTATGACTGGATTGCTGACCACGAAAGTGAGGCTGCAGCAGCGCGGGTAGTGCGAATGATCAACGCCTTCGCTGAGAAATCCGCTCGGATCGGCAACCCCGGCTCTCCTGTTGATCATTTGTCGTCTGGTATGCGCAGCGCTACTCACAAGGGCTTCAATTTCTACTTCGTCATCCGTGACGACGAAATGCGTGTGATCCATATCGTCCGGGGCGCCCGCGATGTTCGCAAGCTCGACTTCACCGATACCGATTGATCCGTCATCCCCGCGCAGGTGCATCCCATGACCGAACTCGACATATCCATCCGCAACCGCACACAAGTCATCCGCTTCAACCGGCCGGACAAGAAGAACGCACTGAAATCCGACATGTATCAGGCGATGACCGAAGCACTGATCAAGGGTGACGCGTCGCCGGACGTGACGTCGCATCTGTTCATCGGCAACGGCGGCGTGTTCACCGCCGGCAATGATATCGCCGAGTTCCTGGAGCGCTCGAAGGGCGGTTCGGCGCTGGGCACGCCGGTCGTGAGCTTCATCAAGCAACTGCCGCAGGTGCAAAAGCCGATGATCGCGGCGGTCGATGGTCTCGCGGTTGGCATCGGCACGACGCTGCTGTTCCACTGCGATCTCGTTTACGCAACGCCGACTGCCAGCCTGCGCACGCCGTTCATCGATCTCGGTCTCGTGCCGGAAGCCGGATCGAGCCTGCTGGCGCCGATGCGCATGGGCTACGCCCGCGCCTTTGAACTGTTGGTGCTGGGTGAACCTTTCAGCGCCGAGCGGGCGCGCGAAGCCGGCATCGTCAACGCCATCGTGCCGGCGGGCGAACTTGAAGCCACCGCGATGAAGGCCGCAGCCCGTCTTGCAGCGAAGGCACCGGAAGCGCTCGCGCTGTCGCGCCGCCTGATGCGCGGCGACGTGTCTGCGATCGTCGCCCGTGTCGACGAGGAAGCGAAGATCTTCGGCGCCCGCCTGTCGAGCCCCGAAGCCAAGGAAGCGTTCTCGGCTTTCATGGAAAAGCGCGCGCCGGATTTCTCGAAGAAGGGGTGAGTGACGCCGCCCGCTTATTAAGTCGGTTCGACAAGCCACGGTATGACAGTCGTAGGGTTGGTTGCACGATGGGTTCCAGTCATCGTGAGTTCCGCACCGGCCACAATATCGCCACTCCCACGGCGCGGATTGCCCGCGAACGACATTGGGAAAGTGTCTTGTGCCGCGTAAGCATCTCGTCCGAGTGCTGAGTTCGATCGTTTGCCTGGCATTGCTGGCTCCACAGCAGATCGAGGCGGCGAAGCCGCGCGCCAACACGTCGGCTGCCACCAAACTCCAGCCCTTCACCGCGCCGGAACATATCCTGCGTTTCATCGACCGCTATCGCGTGAAGCCCGAGCCCGAACGCCTGCCTGAGATGGTGAAAGCCGCCAGCGCGTTGGGCCTCTATCGCGACATGGAAGGCGCCGGCGTGCACGTCGGCTTCATGGCGGGCATCATCGGCACCAACCGCGACAAGGCTGAAACCCTGATCGCCCGGATGTTTCCGTTGCCACCGGAAGATCAGGTCGCGGTGGTGCGCGCCATCGCCTATTCGGGTCTGCCCGACTGGAAGGAACTACTCGGCAAATTCGTCGAACGCATGCCGGCGAAGGCGGTGCTGATCGAGCGCCACCTGTCTGGCCGGCTACCGACACTGCAGACCGCACCGATGGAAAAGGGCCCGGCGATCCTCGACGCCAACTGGGGCTACTATTTCGCCACCGGCTCGCCCGAGCCGGTCGATCGCATCATCGCCACGCTCGCCTGGGCCAAGGAAGCAAACGATATCGAGAAGCTGACGCTGGCCGGCATGGCGAAGTGGACGCTCGCCAACAACGCCAATCGCGACACCGACCTGCTGCGGCACATGAAGGAGCAGGCGGCGATACGCGGTCAGGTGGTGTCGGTAACGCTCAAGGACGTCATCGAGGCGGTTGAAACTTCGGAGACCGCGCGCATTCGCAAGGACGCCGTCGCCGGCATCGACGAGTTGCGCGCCAAGGGTCCGGAGAAGAACCGCAATCTCGCCTGGTGGGCGCAGGCTGGCACCACCGCGATTGCCGCCGGCTGCATCGTCGCCGGCGCGCTCGGTCAGGTCGAGTTCGGCTTGCCCTGCATTATCGGCGGGCCACTGTCGACGGCCGCCGCGAAATACCTGATCCCGACGAAATAGTTGTCGCCTCCCCAAAGCCGTCATTCCCGCGAAGGCGGGAACCCAGACAAGCGGCAAGATCACCGATTTGGAAGATGATGTGGCTGTGGCCGCAACTGACTTCGATTTCAAAATCCAGTTTGCTGAAGCCTGACTGGGTCCCCCTGAGTTCGCGGGAATGACGTCACTGGGTGTGACAAACGCCACCCACCTATTCGGCGCGCGAGGATTGCCGTGCCGCCAACGGTCCGGCAAACATGTGGCAACGATCCACAGGCAGGAGATCTTACCCCCAATGACTGGCTCCATGACAGGCCCGCTCACCGGCACGCTGGTGCTCGATTTCTCGACCTTGCTGCCTGGACCGATGGCGACGCTGCTGCTCGCCGAGGCCGGCGCCGAGGTCTACAAGATCGAGCGGCCGGGCACGGGTGAGGACATGCGCTCCTATCCGCCGGCATGGGGTCGCGACAGCGTCAACTTCGCCATGCTCAACCGGGGTAAGAAAAGCCTCGCCCTCGACCTCAAGAACAAGGAACACGTCGCCAGCCTGATGCCACTCTTGAAGAAGGCCGACGTTGTCATCGAGCAGTTCCGGCCCGGCGTGATGGATCGGCTCGGCCTCGGCTACAACGACATCAAGGCGATAAATCCCCGTGCGATCTACTGCTCGATCTCGGGCTATGGACATACCGGCCCGAAGCGCGACGTCGCCGGTCATGACATCAACTACCTGGGCGACAGCGGTCTGCTGGCGCTAAGTCTTGGCACGCCTGAAACACCGGTGATGCCGCCAGCCCTGATCGCGGACATCGCCGGCGGTACCTATCCGGCCGTGGTCAACATCCTGCTGGCGTTGATGGACCGCAATCGCACCGGCCAGGGCACGCATCTCGACATCGCCATGGCCGATGGCGTGTTCCCGTTCACTTACTGGGCAATGGGCCAGGGCCAGGCAACCGCCAAGTGGCCGGGCAGCGGCGACGGTCTCGTTACCGGCGGCGGCGCGCGCTACCGCCTCTATCCGACCAAGGACGGCCGCTACGTGGCCTCGGGCTGCATCGAGCAGAAGTTCTGGGAGAGCTTCGCGGCGGTGATCGGGCTCGAGCCGGCGCTGATCGACGACACCAAGGACAAGGTGGCAACGGTGAAGCGCGTGGCTGCGATCATCGCTTCGAAGACGGCGGCTGAATGGCGTCCGATCCTCGCCAAGGCCGACTGCTGCTGCACCATCGTCGCGTCGTTGCAGGAAGCCATGGCCGATCCGCACTTCAAGGCGCGCGGCCTGTTCGCTGAAACGCTCGTCAACGAAGCCGGCGCCGAAATGGTAGCGCTGCCGGTCCCGATCGCGCCGCAGTTCCGCAGCCACAAGGGCCAGAAGGTCGGCGCGTCGAAGCTCGGGCAGGACAACGGTGATTTAAGCGGCACATAGAGGCTCAACTTCAAACCTTACGCCCGCCCCAGATCATCAGCAGCACACCGGCGATGGCGGTGAGCATCGTTGGCAACAGGCGCCAGTCGAACGGCGGCAAGGCGATCAGGCCGATTGCCGCCGCCGGGAACTGCACGCCAAGCGTCGCCAGCGGCATGAAGGCGCTGGTGGCGATGAAGTTCTCGCTACGGATCTTGAGCACGCTGGAAAAGCTCAGATAGGTCATCGCCGTGAACAGCGCGCCGCCGACGAACAGCGCCAGCAGGATCGTCGGCAGGTGCAGCAGGGCTTGGGGTGTCGGCAGCAGCGGCGTGGCAGGCAGAGCGCCGAAATGCACCGCAGCCATCAGCGCGCCGACCGTGGCCAGCCCGGCAATTGCGGTGACGAGCGTCACCAGCGCGGTCACCTGGATCTTTTCGGTGATGGTGGCGGCGGCACGGTTCCACTTATGGAACTCGCTGGCGAAGGCGCGCACGCCGACTGCCAGTCCACAGGCTGCGGCGCAGGCAATCACCGGCACCAGCTTGTCGGCGTCGACGCCGGCCAGCAGCGAACCGACCGCCAGCGAGACGATGCCGGCGCCCAGCCACACCAGTGGTCGCGGGCGGCGGCCGAACACGATCACGCCGATCAGCAGCGTCACCGGAATCGAGAACCGGATCATCAGGCTGCCCGGTGCCGGCGCGACGTAGCCAAGCAGCAGCGCATAGCCGCCCTCGACCACCATGTTGGCGAGGCCGACCAGCCAGCTCGCCGGATGCAGCATGATGGCGCGCGCATTGTTGCCGGCGCCGGTGACTGCGAGCAGCGCCGCACCTGAAATCACCAGCGAGTAGAGGATGAATACCACCGTATGCGCGCCGCGCGCCGCAGCTACCGCATAGGCGATGCCGAGCAGCGCGATGCACAGCACGTAGAGGAACGCCTCGACCCAACCACTGATATTGCCGGTGGGAGCGGTGGTCGGCGAAGTGGGAGCACTCATGCTGGCGTTGGTCCGTTCCGCAAGAACACGATCTGGGTGTCGCCATAGGTGCGACGGTCGATGACGGTGAGTGGTGCCGGCGGTTCGATCGGCTCGCCGGCACGCTCCTCGCAGACGACAACGGCGCCGGGCGACAGCCAGCCGCCAGCAATCACGCTCGCAAGCGCCAGATTGCCGAGGCCCCGGCCGTAGGGTGGATCGAGGAACATCAGCGACGCGACATCGCGGCTGCCTGCCGGACCGAGGTCGGTGGCATCGCGGCGGAAGATGCGGGTCTGACCGGTCAGCCCAAAGGATTCAATGTTGCGGCGGATGATGGCACGGGCTTCGGCATCATCCTCGACGAACAGACAGAACACCGCGCCGCGCGACAACGCTTCGAGTCCGAGCGCGCCGGTGCCGGCGAACAGGTCGATGACGCGCGCGCCTGGAAGCGTGAAGCCCGCGATGCCGTGGGCGAGGATGTTGAACACGGCCTCGCGCACGCGGTCGGCGGTGGGCCTGAGGCCGCCGTGTGTCGGTGTGATCAGCGGTCGCCCGCGCAATGTGCCGGCGACGATCCTCATTTCGGGCGGCGGCCTGGCGGACGGCCACGCGGCGGACCGGACGGGCGCCCTGGTGGACGATTGTTCGGTCTACCGCGCTCGTCGCGCCGGTCGCGGCCGCCGCCAGCGGGGCGTTCACCGCGTTCGCCGGCATCGTGCGCGCGTGGCTTGTCGCCAGAGCCCTTGCGCTCTCCGAACGGGCGCTTGGCGCCGAACGGCTTGCGTGGGCCGTCCGCATCGGGACGGCTGTCGCGACTGCGGAATCCGCCGGGCTTGCCGTCGCCACGCTCGTCACGGCTGGCGCCGTCGCGCGAACGGGATTTTTCCCCGTAGGGCTTGCGTGGGCCGCCAGTATCGGCGCGCAAGACGCGACTGCCAAAGCCGGTGGGCTTCGCCGTGAAGCGTTCGCCCTTCGGTGTGCGATCGGCGTGCTTGGCTCGCGGTTGGCGCTCGTCGCGGTCGTCGTCGGGCTTGCGGCGCTTGTCGAACGGTTTGCGGGCGCCGAGTGCTTTCGGCGGGGCCTCTTCGCCGGGCTCAGGCTTCTTCGACACATAGCCGGTGTTCTTGCCCGGCAATTCCCCGGCCTGGATGACGTCGAGGCCGAATTCCTTGGCGAGCACGGGGCCGAGCTGGTCGGCGAGCACCCGGCGCTTGACCCGCTCGACGGCGCCTTCTTCGAGGTCGAGCAGTTGGAACGGGCCGAACGAGATGCGGATCAGCCGGTTCACCTCAAGCCCGAGCGATCCAAGGATCTTGCGGACCTCTCGGTTCTTGCCTTCGCGCAGGCCGAGCGTCAGCCAGACGTTGGCGCCCTGGGCGCGGTCGACGGTGCCCTCGATCGGGCCGTAGCGGACGCCCTCGATCTCGATGCCATCCTTCAGCCCGTCGAGCTGTTCCTGCGTCACCGAGCCATTGGCACGGACGCGATAACGGCGCAGCCAGCCGGTCGCCGGTAGCTCGAAGTGGCGGGCAAGGCCGCCGTCGGTGGTGAGCAGCAACAGGCCCTCGGTATTGAAATCGAGGCGGCCGATCGACACCACGCGCGGCATATCCTTCGGCAGCTTCTCGAATACCGTTGGCCGGCCCTCGGGGTCCTTGTGCGTCGTGACGCAGCCGCGCGGCTTGTGGAAACGCCACAGCATGGCGGGTTCCGGCCGCACCAGCGGCTGGCCGTCGACCTTCACCGTGTCCGTCGGCCCGACATCGCGCGCCGGCGACTTCAGGACTTCGCCGTTGACCGAGACCCGGCCTTCAAGGATCCAGCGCTCGGCATCGCGCCTGGAGCACAGCCCGGCACGCGCCATGGCCTTCGAAATCCGCATCGATTCGGCGATCGCCGGCTCTTCGACGACCTTCGACGGACGCGGATTGCGCCCCTTGTGCCGGAAGTTCGGTCGGCCAGGGGTCTTGTCGCCCGCAGGACGGGGTTGACCGGAACGTGGTTTGTGCATGAGGTGTGGTCGCTTTGCTGCTGGAACGACCTTATGCCATCGACCGCGCCCGGAAGCCACAGTCCTACGCACATGATGCGCGCGCTCGACGAGGCGCGGGCGGCGGGGCTGCGTGGCGAGGTGCCGGTCGGCGCGGTGATCGTGGCCGTTGACGGTGCGATTGTGGCGTCGGCGGGCAACCGCACCCGGGAGCTCGATGATCCGACCGCGCACGCCGAAATGCTGGTAATCCGCGAGGCCTGCGGTAAGCTCGGCTCCCAGCGGCTCGGCGATTGCGACCTCTATGTCACGCTGGAGCCGTGCCCGATGTGCGCGGCTGCCATCGCCATGGCGCGGGTCCGCCGGCTCTACTACGGCGCCTCCGACCCCAAGAGCGGCGGCGTCGAGGCCGGCCCCCGGATCTTCTCGCATCCGGCCTGTCACCACAAACCCGAGGTCTACGCCGGCATCGCCGAGATCGAATCGGCCGAGCTTTTGCGACAGTTTTTTGCCGGGCGCCGTTGAGTACTGCCCGCGCTATTGTTCGCGATTTCAGTGTGTTCGCCGTTTGACCCATTGACCCGCCACCCCCTTGCCGGTGTACCAAGTACCCAATGGAACGTGCCGCCCCTCGTCCGATCGCCCCGCGCGCCTTGGCGACCAGCCTGCCGAACGTGCTCACCTATGGGCGCATCGCGGCGGTGCCGGCGCTAGTCGCCTGCCTGTTCCTGTTTAAGGGCGACTTCGCCCGCTGGAGCGCGCTGGCCGTGTTCGTGGTCGCCTGTATCACCGACTGGCTCGACGGTTATCTGGCCCGCATCTGGGACCAGCAATCGGCGCTCGGCCGCATGTTGGACCCGATCGCCGATAAGCTGCTCGTCGGCGCGGCACTGATCATGCTGGTGCACGACAATACGATCAGCGGCTGGCCGATCTGGGCGGCGGTGATCATCCTGTCGCGCGAGATCCTGGTTTCGGGTCTGCGCGAGTTCCTGGCCGAGCTTAATGTCAAAGTGCACGTCAGCCAGCTCGCCAAGTGGAAGACGATGTTGCAGATGGTGGCGCTCGGCGTGCTGATCGCGGGGCCTGCCGGCGACAAACTTATCCCTGGCGTGACGGCCACTGGTACGTTGCTGTTGTGGCTGGCGGCGATGCTGACGCTGGTCACCGGCTACGACTACTTGAAAGCCGCGATCCGCCACGCGATCGAGGGTTGAACGGCAATGACCGTCACGCTGCGTTATTTCGCCTGGGTTCGCGAGCGCATCGGCCATGCCGACGAGCGCGTCGAACTGCCGGCCGAGGTTGCGACGGTGGCTGATCTGATCGGCTGGCTGAAGTCGCGCGGGCCGCAATACGCGCATGCCTTCGACAAGCCCGAGGTCATCCGCGCCGCGCTCGACCAGGTGCACGTGAAGCCCAATGCCGCCATCGGCAGTGCCCGCGAGATCGCTTTCTTCCCGCCGGTGACGGGGGGGTAAGGTGTTCCCGACTTGGAGGGCAAGTATCCCACCCCGTGCCGTCATCCCGGCGTAGGCCGGGACCCACGACGACCAGCCGCGAGTGAAGTATCGCTTGAAACATGGTCTGTTGCAGCATCCAATCTGTAGCCGCCGACACCAGACGTGTAGTGACTTGCCGTGTGTCCCGGCCTTCGCCGGGATGACGGCAGTGGGGAGGCAGGAACCACGATTTCAATATCAATCGGAAGGGCTCTAGAATGACCGTCTCCGTGCAGAGCCAAGGCTTCGACGTTTCGGCAGAGGTGCGCCAACTGACCGCCGGCCGCACCGATGTCGGCGCCATCGTCACCTTCACCGGCACCGTTCGCGGCGAGGCCAAGGGCCGGGCTATCATCGCGATGGAACTCGAGCACTATCCGGGCATGACCGAGCGCGAGTTGGAGCGCGTCGAGGCGCTGGCGCACGCCCGCTGGCCGCTGCAAGGCACCCGCATCATCCATCGCGTCGGCTCGCTGAAACCCGGCGACGACATCGTGCTGGTGGTGACGCTTTCCGCCCACCGCCAATCCGCCTTCGAGGCCGCCGAATTCCTGATGGACTACCTGAAAACCAGCGCGCCGTTCTGGAAGAAGGAAGTCGGCGCAGACGGTGTCGGGTCGTGGGTCGATGCGCGGGAGGCGGATGATGCGGCGGTGCAGAGGTGGGAGGGGTAGAGTGTTGAAATAATCGTTCAGCTGGCGTAGATGATCTTTGCTTCACTGTCTCTCGCCGAGATCTTGCAAATAGTATTCAAGATCACCTTGGCACATTGAATACTGTGAAAATTTCTTTAGCTTTTCGTAAGCGCCTGGTTTCTTCAGTTTTGATTCTATCCAACAGGCTGCCATTTTTATGAATTTGCTGCGGTGTTTGTTCGCAATTTCCAGAAGCTGTTCGCGAGCTTGTTGATTAATCTGTGGCAATGCATGAACCACAGCGACTCCAACCGCATCTTGATAATTTGTAGAATTCTGCAGCAGATCCTGAAGACGCAATATGCCGAAGTCACTATCAAACGGATGTTTGGCGCTACGCCCTTCAAGTGCCATCGTATTGCAGAACTCGAGATATCCATGCTCCACCAATCCCTCCGGCAGTGGATAGCGAAATTCGTCCAATAGCTGGCAACCGCGCGGATGTCCTTCGGTGAGCTTCTGAAAGACCGCGGACCAAGTTGAGTTGATCGTAGTGGGGTCGCCACTCGTGTGGAATCTTCTGAGACGTGCAGCCCGTACCGTAAGTGCAATATCATCGTCGTCGCGCCATTGGGCGAGTAATGACAATATAAACAAGTAGTGGTCCGACCTGCCACCGAGACAACGAGAGCACTTGTCTAATTCTCGGTGGTCCAATTTCCATTCCGAATTCTCGGAAATTGCAAACGCCACCCGTTGCCGAAATTGGGGGATACCTTGAGTACGGATAATAGTCCGTGCCTCATCCGAAGTTGCCCGGTTGAACTCCCAGGCGATCGTCCACCAAGCAGGCCTGGTCCAAGCACCCCAGAAATATTCCGCGTTGAGACCTTCTACTGCATCTGCTCGCGGATGACCCAGCGCTACACAAAGCGCCCTGGCGTCATCCGGATCATCGAATTTGCGATTGCGGAGAATTGCGAACTTCTGCTCAAGCGTTCCGCCCTGACCAGCGGTCCACTCAGCAACAAGGGATCGAAAAGTATGGTTGGACATCCAGGTGAACTATCTCCCCTCCCGACGCTCTTGAATATTATCACGCCCCGCATCTCGCCATATCACTCGCCTTTTCGCACCATGTCCATGACCTGCAATCGGCGTGATGGGCACGGGACGCGTTCCGCCCACCGCCAATCCGCCTTCGAGGCCGCTGAATTCCTGATGGACTACCTCAAGACCAGCGCGCCGTTCTGGAAGAAGGAAGTCGGCGCAGACGGTGTCGGGTCGTGGGTCGATGCGCGGGAGGCGGATGAGGCGGCGGTGCGGAGGTGGGAGGGGTAGGGGAGGTGGCGCGTTGAGTGGAATTTGGTGGACGTTTTGGGCCCATCACCTAGGGCGCTCAGGTGATGAAGGCAGTTGTACCCCGAAAGCCGACGGTCCGATCGGGTTACGAATGACCCGAAGCGCCATATGAAGAGGCCGGAGCATGGCAACTCCCGCAAGTCTGCTTGCGGCGAGACCTACCATCGGAAATGGAGGAGGCGCCCCTTATGCAGGCGCTGCTGAAGGCCATCCAGACAAGCCTCGAACGTGTCACACATCTTTACCACGTTTACGCATGATATTTTGCTCCGGCTCAGTCCGCTCAAGCGCACGGCTCTTTCGCCAAAGAAGGCTTGCTTGCTCCCCGCGCCACTGGAGTTCGTCGGCGTCGACACCGCGCCGCGCAGCCCAGCGCCGCCACAGCGTGACGTTCACCGACCACCACGTCCAAGCCAATGCGAACCCGAGAAGCAGCAATATGGCAGCAATCAAGTCATCACGCTGACCGACGAAAAATTGACGGACCGCTAGTGGCAGTATCATCAACGGTATGATGGGCCCGTTGATCCACAGCAGGCCGATCCACGTCGCCTTACGGGCCGAAATACTTCCGACCCCGACGATAGAACGATCGCTGATCCGAAGCTCCGGGTGCAGACTTAGAAGCTGCTCGCGCTGCTCGGGGGGGAGGCGAGCCATCGCGGCGAAAAGACGGCGACGACGGACTTCCAGTATCACCGATAGGGCACCGGATGTGAGAAGGAACAACCCCAAAGTGGCGAGTCTCTTGTTCGATGCCGAGGCTTCTTCCGACCCAACGTCCGAGCAGAACCAAAGGGGCGATTAGAGCTACGGCGAATAAGACTTTGCGCACATTCATGGTGATTGCTCTATGACATCTGTTCTAAGACATCTACCTGAGCTTGCGCAACGACTGCAATGCTGGACGCGCTCACACCGGCAACGTCGACCATCAGTGCGGCGGTCGGACTGTCGCTATCCTAACCAAGTTTCGACGAACCGCAAGCCCATCGCAGCCGAGCCGGGCTATGCGCCCCTATTGGCCCGAGGCCGAGATCGACCCTCTGTCTTTCAACGTCTGCAGCTGAGGGTATCGCGATCTTGTCTGCCCCGCGTTCCTTGATTGACAGCTAACTGAAGGTATTCCGTCCGTGGTTGGGTGGTTGGCCGACGCGTACAGAACAGCTGGAGCAGAAGTCGCGCCAACGCCCCGAACTAAGAACTGCCGTTAGCCGCGAGAACTGAGAAGTTCATGCAGCCGACGGATTTCCTCAATCAGCGTCGGGACATCTTGGCGAGCATTCGCGATAAAATCTTGGTCGTGCACCGGTGCGCCCAGAAGATAGATGTCTTCGCCAGCCGTCATAATGAAGCTGCTGCCGCTTGTTTGCTCTCTGCCCTCGACATATAATTTTCACGGACCGGGCGTCGCAAGATCGCAGCGCTCCGTGATCTCATTAAGCTGTTCGGGCGAAAATTGAATTGTCATTGGATGCCCCCAAGTGGTCATGGCGGCTCAACTGCTGTTGGTCTAAGGTGTCGCATGATTAACGCTGCTTCGCGACAGTACTATCGAGGCCGATGGCCCGAAGATCATGTGCCCGCCGGTGAGCCGTTATGGCTTCACTACGAAATTGACAGAGTTGCAGACGCGGTGCTCCGCAGTGTCGAAGTATTTACCGATGGGCGGATCAATCGCTATAGCGTCGAGATTGAAGAGCGGCACGGAGATAGGTGTCATTCACTCATAGACGTCCCGCTGCATTGCGCATTTTCCGACTCTGGGACTTGAAGAGATCACCCGCTCGGAGTTCGAGGCTTTGTGGATAAAAGGCGTCGACACCCCTTTTTTGTTCGGCCGTTAATGGCCTTTACTCACCGGACGCCTACTGATCGAATGCCGACGCGATCGTGGTGAACTGCTGACAATCGGAGTGTTTTGTTTCTTGTCGGGGGTGCTGCGGACGCAACGCGGGGGGTGCGCAATCGACCCGCTTGACCAAAGGCGAAGCAGCCACTTTGGTGCTTGCGCTGCTCGATCGTGTCTGCTTCTGACTGCACTGCGTTTGGAAGCCGCGTGCGCGCCATCATACAAAGCGCTTCCAAAGCTTAGGATAGAGATCAGGGAGATCGCCTTCGCTCCATTGCTTGCCGGCTGGCTCATGTGGAGCTGGAGCATACCTTGGTGGGAGTGGCGGCGGCAGATCTGAACGCGGAGCAAGCGTGCGCGCCAACCATCCGCGCGGGTCTGTTGGCCTCGCAGATGGATGTTTGGCTCGTATCGCATCGCTGATCGCGTACTGGTAGCCCTCGTAGAACCACGCGTCGTCATCGATCGCTCCATCGGCCAGCGCGTCAGGATCGGCCGGTAGCAGAAGACGCACCTGCGACGATGGAAGAAGCTGTTGGTGCAGAAGCAGCGCCGGTTGTGGAGGAAGCTCCCGTCGCCGAAGCTGCCGCAGACGAAACACCTGCCGCAGAAGCGCCTGAAGCTCTAAGGGTTAATCAAAAAAACTGGCGTCACCCCCGACTCACTTCTCGGGGGTCCATGGTCTCGAAATCTCTGGCTTAAAACGACAAATCAGACCATGGATCTCCGTGCTTTCGCGGGAATGACAAAAATGGTGGCTAGATAGACCGCCCCAGTCATTCGAAAGGACAAACAATGTCTGTAATTACTGCCTCACTCGTCAAGGAATTGCGCGAGCTTTCCGGCGCGGGAATGATGGACGCCAAAAAGGAGCTCGAGTGCACCCGCACGGTCTTGGGGATGCCGGAGACGAGGTCGCGCCCCTTCACCTCCATCTCGCGCTCGTCGCCGGTCGGCGCGGCCGAGCCGATCTTGATCTTGATCGCCTCGGCGGTCGGCTCGCCGACCAGCAGGTTGTAGTTCTTGCGCATGAACTGCACGATGGCCTGGTCCAGCTCGTCGCCGCCGGTGCGGATCGAGGTGTCGGACACGATGCCCGGAGAGCGCGATGACCGCGATCTCGGTGGTGCCGCCGCCGATGTCGATCACCATGTTGCCGGTGGGCGTCTCGACCGGCAGGCCGACGCCGATCGCGGCCGCCATCGGCTCGGCCACCATGTCAGCACCTGCTTGGCGCCGGCGGTCTCGGCCGAGTCGCGGACGGCGCGCCGCTCGACCTCGGTGATGCCCGAGGGCACGCAGACGATGACCTTGCGGCTTGCACCCGGAAGACGTGCTTGTCGATGATCGTCTTGAGGAAGTAGCGCAGCATCTTCTCGGTGACGTCGAAGTCGGCGATGACGCCGTCCTTGAGCGGCCGGACCGCGAGGATGCCGTCGGGCGTGCGGCCGAGCATCCGCTTGGCCTCGAGGCCGATGCCCTTGATCTTGCCGGTGGCCTTCTCGATCGCCACGACCGAGGGCTCGTTGAGCACGATGCCCTCGCCCTTCACGTAGATGAGGGTGTTGGCCGTGCCGAGATCCACCGCGATTTCGTTCGCGGGAAGAAGGACCCGAATTTGAGCGACGGAAACTTCATCAGCGGCCAGGGCAGTCGAATTGGGTCAGAAGGTAACGGGGCGCTAAGACGACAAGACGCGACTTAGGCCGTGCATCGCGGGTGAGCCAGGTCACCGAGCAGCTCAGCGCCGTCCCGGCTACCGCCCGGTGCTGCCGAACCCGCCGTCCCCGCGGTCCGTCGCCGGGAGCGTCTCGCACCGCCCGGAACGCCGCCCCTCGACCCGGGCGAACACCAGCTGCGCGATCCGCATCCCGCGGGCGACCTCGAACGGCTCGGCGCCGAGGTTCACCAGCGCGATCATCAGCTCGCCCCGGTAGTCGCTGTCGATCGTGGCCGGGCGTGTTGGGCAGCGTGATCCCGTGCTTGAGCGCCAGCCCCGAGCGGGGCCGGATCTGGCACTCGAACCCCCCGGGATCGCGATCGCGAAGCCGGTCGCGGAACAGCCGCCGCTCCAGCGGCGCCAGCACCCCGTCCTCGGCGCTGGCGATGTCGTACCCGGCCGCCCCGGGCGTGGCCGGCCGGGCAGCGGCAGCCCCTCTCCGTGGGGCAGGCGGACGAACTGGATGTCGAGCATGCGCGCGACCGGACGCCCGCCCGGCTCACAGGACGCGTGTCGACGTCGACCAGCGGCAGCCCGAACGCCTCGGCCACGCCGGGATACACCACCTTGCCCTCGACCACGTTGAGGCCCGAGCGCGAGCGCCCGATCGTCCTTGCAGGCCTGCTGCCAGCCGTGCCTGGCCAGCTTGAGCGCGTAGGGCAGCGTGGCGTTGGTCAGCGCGAGCGTGGACGTCCGCGGCACGCCGCCCGGCATGTTGGCCACGGCGTAGTGCAGAATGCCGTCGACGAAGTAGGTCGGGTTCTCGTGCGTGGTCGGCTTGATGGTCTCGACGCAGCCGCCCTGGTCCACCGCCACGTCCACGATCACCGAGCCCGGCTTCATCAGCTTGAGGTCGTCCCGCTTGACCAGGTGCGGCGCCTTGGCGCCCGGCAGCAGCACCGCGCCGATCACGAGGTCGGCCCGGCGGATGGCATCGAGGATGTTGTGCCGGTTGGAGTAGAGCGTGTCCACGTTGGCCGGCAGCACGTCGTCGAGGTAGCGCAGCCGGTCGAGCGAGATGTCGAGGATCGTGACGTGGGCGCCCAGGCCGGCCGCCATCTTGGCCGCGTTGGTGCCGACCACGCCGCCGCCGATGATCACCACCTCGCGCCGGCGCCACGCCGGGCACGCCGCCCAGCAGCACGCCGCTCCCGCCGAAGACCTTCTCGAGGTACTTGGCGCCCTCCTGCACCGCCATGCGGCCGGCCACCTCGCTCATCGGCGTGAGCAGCGGCAGCTCGCCGTTCGGGAGCTGCACCGTCTCGTAGGCGACGGCGACCGCGCCCGACTTGATGACGGCCCGGGTCAGCTCCTCGGCGGCGGCGAAGTGGAAGTAGGTGAAGATCATCTGGCCCTTCCGCATCCGCGGCCACTCGACGGCGATCGGCTCCTTCACCTTCATGATCATGTCGGCCTTGGCCCAGACCTCGTCGGCCGTCGGCGAGGATCTTGGCGCCGGCGGCGACGTAGGCCTCGTCGGGGAAGCCGCTGCCCGAGCCCGGCGCCCTGCTCGACGAGCACGGTGTGCCCGCCGGCGACCAAGCGCTCGGCGCCCGCCGGGACCAGCGCGACGCGGTTCTCGTTGGTCTTGATCTCCTTCGGGACGCCGATGATCATGGGGTCCTCTGGGCTGAAGTCGAGTCGGAGGCATCACGTCTAGCCCTGCGGCCCGAGCCTGACGGACCGACCGTCTGCCGCGTCCGGGGCGAAGAACTCGGCGGCGACCGCGGCGACGTCCGCCTCGGCGTCACCGCGTCGATCTCCGCCAGCATCTCGTCCAGCGGGCGGTACGGCTCGTCGTGCAGCGCCGACCCGGCCAGCCGGTCCATCCGGCCGCCGGGCTCTCCAGCGACAGCATGACCTGGCCCTTGAGCTGCTGCTTGCCCGTCGGCCAGCTCCTCCGGCGGCAGCCCTTCGCGGCCAGCCGGCGCGTACTCCTCGCGGATCGCCTCCGCCGCCTGGTCCGCCGTGGCGGGCTGCGTGCCGACGTAGACGCCCGCCATGCCCGCCGACTGGTAGAACTGCTGGTAGGCGTAGATCGCGTACGCCAGCCCCAGCTCTTCCCGGATCCGCTGGAACAGCCGGCTCGACATCCCGCCGCCGAAGACTTGGCCAGCATCGCCAGCGCGAAGCGCCGCGCGGTCCCGGTAGCGGCAAGGTGTCGGTGCCGAAGACGATGTGCGTCTGGGCCGTGTCCCGCGCCACCCGGCGCTCGTCGCCCCGCGCGGCCGGCCGGCGGCGCCACCGGCGGCGCGCGGCGGCTCGCGCGCCGGCCGCCTCGAACCAGCCCTCCCGCTCCAGCACCTCGAGCAGCTGCTCGTGGTCCACGTTCCCGGCCGCCGCGACCACGCAGTTGCCGCGGATAGTAGCCCGGCCGGTGCAGCCGCCGGAGGTCGTCGCGCCGAGAGCGCGCCGACGGTCTCCGGCGTGCCGAGGATCGAGTAGCCGTAGGGGTGCTCGGGCCACAGCGTGCTCGCGATGCAGCTCGAAGACCAGATCGTCCGGGCGTGTCCTCGACCGTCGTTGATCTCCTCGAGGACGACGTTGCGCTCGAGCTCGAGGTCGCTCCTCGCGCAGCAGCGGCCGGCGGACCAGATCGGTGAGGACGTCCACGGCGAGGGGAGGTCCTGCGTCGAGGACGTGGGCCTGGTAGCTGGTGTGGTCGCGGCTGGTGTAGGCGTCGAGCGCGCCGCCCCGCGACCTCGAGCGCGAGCGCGATCTCCTTGGCGGTGCGCCGCTCGGTGCCCTTGAACACCATGTGCTCGAGCAGGTGGGACACGCCCATCTGCTCGCGGGCCTCGTGCGCGCTGGCCCTGCGGACCCAGACCCCGACCGCGGCCGAGCGCACGCCGGGCAGCGTTCGGTGAGGACGACGAGGCCGTTCGGGCGCGACGGTCCGGAAGAGGCCCGTCGTCGAGGCGGATCGTCTCCACGGGCGACCGGCCTCACTCCTTCGGGATGCAGCGCCTTCCGGGACAGCCGCATGCGGCCGCGCTCGTCCACCTCGAGCAGCTTGACCTTGCACGATGTCGCCCTTCTTGACCACGTCCTCGGTCTTCTCGGTGCGGCCGTGCTGCAGCTCGGTGATGTGCAGCAGCCCCTCGATGCCGGGCATGATCTCGACGAACGCGCCGAACGCCGTCGTGCTCTTGACCGGGCCCTCGTAGATCCGGCCCACCTCGGGCTCCGTGCACGATCGCCTGCGACCATCTCGCGGGCCTTCTCGCCCGCCTCGCCGCCGACGGCGGCGATCGTGACCAGCCCGGAGTCCTCGATGTTGATCTTGGCGCCGGTCGCGTCCTGGATCCCGCGGATCGTCTTGCCCTTGGGACCGATGATCTCGCCGATCTTCTCCGGCTTGATCTGCATCGTGATGATGCGCGGCGCGTACTGGCGACAGCTCGGCCGCGGCGCGGCGAGCGCCTTGGCCATCTCGTCGAGGATGTGCAGGCGGCCCTTGCGCGCCTGCTCGAGCGCCTCTTCCATGATCTTCAGGTCGAGGCCCTCGATCTTGATGTCCATCTGGATCGAGGTGATGCCGTTCGGTGGTGCCGGCCACCTTGAAGTCCATGTCGCCGAGGTGGTCCTCGGAGCCGAGGATGTCGGTCAGGATCGGCGACCTTGTCGCCTTCCTTGATCAGGCCCATCGCCACGCCGGCGCAGGCGGCCTTCATCGGCACGCCGGCGTCCATCAGCGCCAGCGAGCCGCCGCAGACCGTGGCCATCGACGAGGAGCCGTTCGACTCGAGGATCTCGGAGACGATGCGCATCGTGTACGGGAACTCCTCGTAGTCGCGGCAGCAGCGGCTGCAGCGCCCGCTCGGCCAGCGCGCCGTGCCCGATCTCGCGCCGGCTGGTGCCGCGGATCGGCCTCACTTCGCCGGTGCGAGTAGGGCGGGAAGTTGTAGTGCAGCATGAACGACTTGGTCGTCTCGCGCGGCCACGTCGATGCAGTCGATCCGCTGCTCGTCGTCCGCGGTGCCGAGCGTCACCGGCCACCAGCGCCTGCGTCTGGCCGCGCGTGAACAGCGCCGAGCCGTGGGCCCGCGGCAGCACGCCGGTCTCGATGCTGATCGGGCGGATGGTGTCGAGGTCGCGGCCGTCCACCCGCTCGCCCTTGTCCAGCACCTGCGCCCGCATCACCCGGTACTCGATGTCCTCGAGCACGGCCGATGATCTGCTGCCCCGCCTCGGGGAACTCCGCCGGCCAGCTGCTCCTTGACCTTCGCCTTCAGCGCCTCGGCGCCGGCGGCGCGGGCCGCCTTGTCCTTGGCGTTGATCGCCTTGGCCATCGCGTCCTCGGCCAGCGCCTTCGACCCGCTTGACCAGCGCCGGCGTCGGCTCCGGCCTTGGCCCACTCCATGCTTCGGCCTGGCCGCCTTGGTCGATGAGCTTCTCCTGCGATGGCCCAGCAGCTCCTTGATGCCCTTGTGGGCCACCTTGAGCGCCTCCAGCATCTCCGCCTCGGAGATCTCCAGCGCGCCGCCCTCGACCATCACGATCGAGTCGGCGCTGCCGCTCACCGTCATGTCCAGTCGGAGAACTCGAGCTGCTGGAAGGTCGGGTTGAGGATCCAGTTGCCCTCGACCCGGCCCACCCGCACCGCGGCGACCGGCCCGTTCCACGGCACCTCGACACCCAGAGCGCCACGAGGCGGCGACCACGCCGAGCACGTCGGCGTCGTTCTCCTGGTCCGCCGAGATGCACCGTCACGAAGACCTGGACTTCGTTCTTGAAGCCCTCGGGGAAGAGCGGCCGGATCGAGCGGTCGATCAGCCGGCGGCCAGGATCTCCTTGTCGTGCGGGCGGCCTTCGCGCTTGAAGAACCCGCCCGGGATCTTGCCCGCGGCGTAGGTCTTCTCGCGGTACTCGACCGTGAGGGGGAAGAACGGCAGGGTGGACATGTTGGGGGAGACGGTCACGGCGGCGAGCACCACCGTGTCGCCGAACTGCAGACAGGCCGAGCCCGCGGCCTGCTTGGCCAGCCGGCCGATCTCGATGACGAGCGGGCGGCCGGCGAATTCGTTTCGATGCGATGTACGGTCACGACCTGTTCCTGTGCCGGTGGCCCCAATAGGTTGAAGGGCGTCCC
>CAVTAL010000034.1:0-139342 GCA_963732635.1 uncultured Alphaproteobacteria bacterium | reverse complement strand
GCTTCGGGCCATAAGAGTGCGTCGTCGGCCTTAGCGGCCCCCTAACGTTCGCGGCGGTGAGCGGGTGTATAGCGGACGTCGTTTATCGGCGGTTAACACGGTTGCGAGACGATCAGTGATCGCTGGAGGGCTCATTGTCTCAATCGCCGATCATCATCACCCGGAAGCGTCGCAACACTGCAGAAGGTTGGCGTAATGCCCGCAGCTGGTTTGGCGGCGCGCCACGCCTTGGCAATACTCCATGGCCGCGCGACGATAAGGGCCAGCCGCTCCACTTTGCTGCGCAAATCGACTTGGAAGAACTTGCGACAGTCGCGGGCGCAATAGGCTTGCCGAAAACAGGATCGCTTGCCTTCTTCATCTCCGGGCGTGGTTGCGTGACTTATGTGCCAGCGCGAGAGGCTGAGCAAACTGAACCGCCTGTCGGCGCACCTGATCTAAACTATGCCCACAATCTCTGGCGGCGCGACCTCCAGGGCCGACCGCTGTTTCCTAAAGCTGCGATCGAATTCACGGTTGCAGCCCCCGCTGCTGCCCCTCCGACACGTCGCGACAAGCGCATGATGTTGGACGCGAAAGCCCTCTTCGAGACCCCTTTGCCTCGCTGGTGGCAGACTGCGCTTTATTTGCGTGACTACCTCGTCGAGGCTGAGGCGCGTATCCCAAGTGCAGAAGCACTGGCGATCGAGGTGATCGAACTGTCTCGGAAAAGTCTCGCCGAGACGCGAGCCGACCCACCGGCGGCTGTGCGCAAGGAGGTCAGCTATCCGGTTTCCAAAGAGATGCTCGACTATGAATGCGCCAAGATTGTAGAGCGAAAAGAAGGCGGGCTGACCAGTTCCGAGAAAAGCCTCGAACCATCCGGGCCATGCCACCTCGCATCGCAGCATTCAAGAATGAGGTGCTTGGTTTGAGTGCGGGGCGAGGCGCTTGGAGCTTGATGGGCACCGCGGACTGGCAAAAACTGGATGCCTTGTGGCGACGCGTTCCAGAATTCTCGCAGGTTACCAACAGATGGGGAACAAGCGGTATCATCGATCTTCAAGACGAGATGTTTGCCACACTGCCCGCCGCTGGCACTTCGGCTTTCGACGCCATTCCCCCGTCCGTCCGTGCCTTCATCGAGGAGAGGCGCGCGCCTCGTCCCTGGTGGTGGATCGCAGCGATCCGGTTCGCCGATAGTCTGCGTCACGCGTCTGACGCTTACATTCCGCAATCGATCGAACGGTGTCATGCTATCATTGCATTATGTCAGCGCATTATTGACGCGCCGGACTCGCGACTGCCGCTCGCGCTGCTCAACGAGATCCTCTCTGCCATTGGCAACTGGCGGTGAGCGGGCTGCCATCGAGTTGCAACAGTCAGTGCTGCGCAAATGCCTCGCCTTCGAGGCGCCATTTCGCGTGCTCGCGGCCGAGGTGGGGGACTGGGTGAAATCACGTGATCCATGGCAGCGCATGGTACCGGAGGATGTTGCAGTGTTGGAACGGTATGTCCGGCGCGTGCAGAACGATTACCTCCATTATCTAGGTGACGTGCCGTATTTCATGCATGATGTCGAAAACGACATGCTGCTGACAATGGCAACGGCCGACGACGAACGTATCTATCGCCTCCTCCCTCCTATTGTCCGCGACCGCCTCGACAGTGGGTTTCGTACTCCACTCGCAAGCAGGCACCAGATGTTCGGCACTGGGACTGATATCCAGGGGGGCGGAAGTTGGCAAATAGGCCTCGGACGGCGCCTGCTATTGCAATTGGCGTACGACGACCTGCAGCGCTGGCGCTATGGCGATGTCGGCGTCATCCAGTTCTGGATGTCGCCGTTCAACCTCATGGCTCGTCGCTGGCATAAGGCGCACATTCTCATGGAGGGGCATCGACCACCGGAAACGCCTTCAAAATATGATGTGGTTGGGTGAAAAGCGGCCAGTCTTGGAACATTCCGCTACCGGTCGGTTTGGGTCAAAAGTGGCCGCCCCACCGAGTTATCCACGCCTCCCGCACCCCATGCGATACTGCTCATGTTCCGCTTCACTAAAGGGCGCGCTTCGAAGGCGTTCAAAAGTGCGGAGGCGGAATGGACGGTCCGGAGGGTGTTGCGGTCACGCGCCGCGCCCTGCCGGAGGGTTCCGTGCACCCCACAAGTGTGCGAGTAAAGGGGAAGCCCACACCAGCTCGCTGAAGCACGGGGGGACCCTAAAATCCGTTCGAGCAATGGGGTGGCCCTGGGCCACTTGAATTGAATATCGCGGAAGACCGCCGTGGACCACGGCCACCCCGCTCTCCCTTCGACAAGAGGGGAATTTTTCAAGAACCACCCGTGAGAGTGAAGCCGTTGGAAACCGTTATGTGTATGTACAATGTATAATTTGATAAGGCGCGCGCGCCGCGCCTCACGTCCCATTGAAAACCTGCCTGATCTTCGAGAAAAAGCCGGTTGCGGGCGCGGATTCTTCGACTTCGGCGCCGAGCTTGTAGTCACCGGCAGCGGCAATGGTTGCGGCGATGACCTCGCGCGATACAGACCCGGCGCCGTCGATACGCACCCGTGGCGGCTCGACCGTCACCGTCGCCGCCACGCCCTTGGCTTGCAGCGCCTTTTGCACGTTGGCGGCGCAGTTGCCGCAATGCAGTCCTTCGATCTGATAGACGGCTGCCATGATAGCCTCGCGATGCTGGAAATTCTCGAACGGCCATCACTTGAATACAAGTCAGCCGGCCCGACAAGGCCGCCTCACGCCGCAGCAAAGGCCGGGCAGGTCGGCCAGAAGATCCGCGCCAGGCGATGCACTTCCGCCGGCACGCCGCTGGTGCGCAGATTGAGTTGGGGCAGCGGCGCGAGTGCACCGTCGTCGCTGAACCGGGGGTGCCGATGCAGGTAGTCCTCCAGGCTGTCGGCGACGATCTCAGGTTGCGACAGGATCCGAGTTGCCGGCGGCAGATGGCGCCGGAACAGATGCTCGACCAGCGGAAAGTGGGTGCAGCCGAGGATGACGCGATCGGGTGTCAGGGTGCCGATGTTGCCGAGCAGGGCTGCGGCGCCGTCAGCGATCATGGCGTCGAGCCTTGCTTCCGGCGCGCCGCTTTCGATAGCGCCGGCAAGCTGCGCGCAGGTCTGTTGAATGACACGCACGCGCGGGCAGCGCTTGCCGATTTCCTCAGGGTAGACGTTCGATGCGATGGTGCGTGCGGTGCCGAAGATGGCGATCACGTCGGTGTTGTACTTCTGCGGGTATTGCGGCGTCGCCACCGCCCATGGGGTCTGGGTGGCGGCTTCGACTGTCGGGGCGATGATGCCGAGTATGCGACGATCGGAAAACGGCGAGTTCGGCAACCAATCGCGCTGCAAGGTGCGGGCGGCGACCGCGGTCGCGGTATTGCAGCCGAGCAGGACGAGGCGGCAGCCGGCCTCGAACAGATAGGTGATACCGGCGCGGGTCAGCGCCACAACTTCTTCTGCCGGCCGGTTGCCGTACGGTACGTTGGCTTGATCGCCGAAATAAACCAGATGCTCGCGCGGAAACCGAGCGTGGAGTGCGCGCAGCACGGTAAGGCCGCCGAGGCCAGAATCAAAAATCCCGATCATTGGCTCCGATTATCCTGTGATTGGGGCCGATGCACGCCCCGGACCACCGGTGGGTGTTGGGAATTTTCACATTTGGATGTTTTCTTCGGTCATTCGCCTTGCGCCGGCGGCCCTGGCCGGATACAGACCCCGACTGTTGGAGAGGTGGCCGAGTGGCTGAAGGCGCACGCTTGGAAAGCGTGTTGGCTCGCAAGGGTCACGAGGGTTCGAATCCCTCTCTCTCCGCCATTTATCATTGAGTTTATTGATGTTTTTCGCGTTTCCTGTGGTCGGTCCCACCAATGGTCCCGCCAGTTCGGCTCCGCTTGGTCCTTCCTAACCAATGCGGATTGCGGTGGAAAGTCCTGGACTGTCAATCGGCGCGCTTTCGAGTGCGAGGATGGGGTCAACCGCCGGCTTCTGTTCACAGGTTGCCATCGCGACGGAGGCGCGACGCGGATGCTTGGATTGGAGGCTGACACCGATGCGACCACAAAGATCGACGGCGAGGGAAATCACCGCAACGAAATTCGCGTCGCGGCGAATGGTCGCAAATCTCTTATGGGGTGTTTTTGTGGGACTTGGTTGCCGTTCAGCCGAAGAACATCAATGAAATCAACGGGAAATGGCTCCGCGGGTAGGATTCGAACCTACGACCATCCGATTAACAGTCGGATGCTCTACCACTGAGCTACCGCGGATCAATTGGCTCTCAGAAGCTGGGTTGCTAGCAGAAAGGCTTGCGGTGGGCTAGGCTTTTTTCACGTCTGCCCATCGCGCGGCTAGTTTCGCGGCTTCCAGCGACCGCTGCGCACCTGTGGCAATCCCATCACTGGGCGGTTGAACAGGTAGGTCCACGCCAGTACTTGGCCCCCAGCGTCAAGCGTCGCCTCGACCATGACGCGGTGGTACTCACCGACTGCCCGTGGCCCGCGCGCGATGCCTTCGTAGGCGTCGAGCTTAACCAAAGAGTTATCGGGATCCATCATCGCCAGTACTTCGCCGTGGACGATTTCTGCTGGATTGTTGCCGGCGACGAGCCCCGGGTAGTTGCCGAGGTCGTAAAGCCGGCCGCGTACCGTGGCAGTACCGATCAGTCGCGCTTCTCGCCGCAACGCCAATCGCATGTCACGCCCCAACGCGCCGCTGGCCGTTGACATCAGCGTGCCGTAGACGAACAGGTGCGTCGACTCGGATTCAATCATGGGAAACATCCTAGCTGACAATCACGTTGGCCGTGCGACGTTGTCGGCTGGAATTTCATCAGCTTCGAACCCGTGACCGAAATGCCATTGCCTGTCCTCCCTGATGGGCCACCAAAGCAGTCGCCATGGCTGCAACCGCAAGTTCTGGTTGCTTGGTGGCGACGATTTGCCGATTTTCTGCTACCGCCAGTGTGTCTCGCCTGCCAGCGACCGTTGGCCGGACACGATGCCCTATGCGCTGCCTGTTGGCGACAGGTTGCGTTCATCCGAGCGCCTTTGTGCGATCGCCTCGGTATTCCGATGCCCTACGACAGTGGCGGTGCCATTCTTTCGGCCGCAGCTCTTGCCGATCCACCCGACTACGACCGGGCGCGGGCGGTCGCGCATTTCGACGGCGTTATCCGCGAAATGATTTATGCCCTGAAGTATGCCGACCGGCATGATGGGCGCCGGCTGTTGGCGCGCTGGATGTCGAGTGCCGGCGACGAACTGCTGGCCGAGGCCGACTTGTTGGTGCCCGTGCCACTACACCATTGGCGATTGCTGCATCGCCGGTTCAACCAGTCGGCGATCCTGGCGCATGAACTGGCGCGATTGCGAGGCATGAACTGGCATCCCGGTGCGCTGACCCGCGTCAAGCGAACGCCGCGGCAAGTCGGCCTGACGCGTGTTCAGCGTCGGCGCAACATGTCGGCTGCGTTCCAAGTGCCGGCAGGGGCCCACTCGACGGTCCAGGGTCGCAAAATCGTGCTGATCGACGATGTGATCACAACTGGGGCAACGGTCGAGGCTTGTGCGCGGGCATTGAAGGCGGCGGGCGCCATGCAGGTAGATGTGCTGGCGGTCGGGATCGTCGCCGGGCACAGCCCGACGCTTTGGGATGGTCGGGACAGCATCGAGTAATACCGTTTCACCGCCCATTCATTTTGACGCCGAGACGGACTTCTCCGCCGACCATCAATGGTTTAGTCTACCGAGGTCATATTCGCAGATCGGACCTGGATTTCATGCAGCCCGTCACTATCTACACCACGTCGCTGTGCCCCTATTGCCAGATGGCGAAGAACCTTTTGGAGCGCAAGAACGTGCCTTATGCCGAGATCGACGTGACTGGAAAGCCCGACCTGCGCGACGCAATGCGGCGCAAGGCCGGGGGGCGCAATTCCGTGCCGCAAATCTGGATCGGCACCCAGCATGTTGGAGGGTGCGATGATCTCCACGCACTTGACCGCCAGGGCCGTCTCGATGCTCTGTTGAGCGCCTGAGGCCGGCATTGCGCACCAAACTCAGGATTTCACGGAAGGGCACCACTCCGATGACCGCCGATAGAATTACTGCCGCCGCTGACGTGGCGCCAAAGTTCCGAGTCGGACTAGTTCAAATGACGACAGGCCCAGACATTGCATTGAACCTGACGTCGGTGACGAAGCTTGTCCGCGAGGCCGTGACCAAGGGCGCGAACTATGTGCTGACACCCGAGATCACGACGCTGATGGAGAACGATCGCGCCAAGCTGTTTGTTGCCACGCGATATGAAGAGGGCAATCCCGCGATAGCCCATTTCCGTAGCCTAGCTCGCGAGTTGAAAGTTTGGCTGCATGTCGGATCTATGGGCATCCTGAAGACCGCCGAAAAGATCGCCAACCGAGCGCTACTGATTTCCCCCGAGGGCGTCGTGACGGCGCGCTATGACAAGATCCACATGTTTGATGTCGATCTGCCGAACGGCGAGAAGTATCGCGAAAGCCGCAACTTCGCGCCGGGCGACACAGCTGTGGTCGCCGACTTGCCGTGGGGCAAGCTCGGCCTCACCATCTGCTATGACATGCGTTTTCCCGGCCTCTACCGCGCCTTGGCCCAAGCAGGGGCAACGATGATCGCGGTGCCGGCCGCATTCACGGTGCCAACGGGCAAGGCGCACTGGCATACGCTGCTGCGGGCGCGCGCGATCGAGACGCAGTGTTTCGTGTTCGCCGCCGCCCAGGCTGGCACTCACCCGAATGGTCGCCAGACCTACGGCCATAGCATCGTCATCGGGCCGTGGGGGGAAATCCTGGCTGAGGCCGACGGCGAGTCCCCGATGGTGATCGTGGCGGATATCGACATGGCCGCAGTCGCGGAAGCGCGTGGAAAAGTACCGTCGCTTACCCACGACCGGGAATTCAAGGTCGAGCATGCGGGGGCCGGGCAGGAAATCAAGGCCGCGTCATGATCCGCTATCAACTCCAGTGCGACGCCAGCCACACGTTCGAGGCATGGTTTGGCAATAGTTCTGCCTTCGACGCGCAGGCCAAGCGCGGGCTCGTGGCTTGCCCGCAGTGCGGTTCGACGAAGGTCGAAAAATGCATCATGGCGCCTAATGTTGGCATCAAGGGTAATAAGAGGGCCGATGTCTCGACCATGAAGGCGGCCAATACCGATGCGGCGGAGCAGTCGCCGTCGTTCGCGGAGCTGCGCGCCCTGATGCGGCGCATGCGCGAGGAGGTCGAGCAAAAGGCTGAGTATGTAGGCCCGAACTTCGCCGAAGAGGCGCGCAAGATCCACTACGAGGAAGCCGAGGCGCGCGGGATCTACGGCGAAGCCACGATGGAAGAAGCCAAGTCGCTACAGGAAGAAGGTATCGAGTTCCTGCCGCTCCCAACTTCACCGGATGATCGGAATTAGGGCGGGACAGGTGGCCGGCCAGTGGCGTCGTTCAACGCCATCGCCAAGCCTCGGATACCGGCGTATTTTTGCACTGCACAAAAAGGCGGCTGTTCGCCTACCCATGCGGCGCTCCGAGGCGGTGCATGGCGGCGTCGCTTTTGGTCAATATATTGTATTGATTGAATAAAGTCACGCTTCTTAGGGTTGGCACGGTTCCTGCTATTAACCTTTGGTACGCCAATCGAACGGCGTCCCTAGAGGCTCAATGGCGAGCCACCGGCAGCGCTGCCGACACTGATCGATGCGTCCTCGCGAGTGGGCGGTCGACGCAGTGCCGCAGCGCTTTTTGTTTTTGAAGCGCGAGCCTCCAGGGACATCGCAACGATCGGCACCATGAGCGACACCGGCCACGTCCGGCAACGACCAGGAGCTGAGCAGACCATGAACTCGAAGTCCCGCCGCCCCACCTCGATTTCACTCGACCGCCGAGCGTTTGTGCATCAGGCGTCGGCCACCGCCGCCACGGCGGCATTGATGACAGCTATTCGCGCGGCCTTCCCGGCCGGTGCATACGCGCAAGGCACTGGCCCGGAAGTCAAAGGCACCAAGCTCGGCTACATCGCGCTGACCGACGCCTCGCCGCTGATTATCGCCAAGGAGAAGGGATTCTTCACCAAGCATGGCCTGCCCGACATGGACATCGCCAAGCAAGCCTCGTGGGGTGCGATGCGTGACAACATGGCGCTCGGTCTCAAATCAAACGGCATCGACGGCGGTCACATCCTGCGGCCCAAGACGCATCTCTATTCGACCGGCAAGGTGATGCAGAATGGCCAGCCACTGCCGATGTACACGCTCCTCAATCTCAACGAGGACTGTCAGGCGATTTCGGTCTCGAACGAGTTCAAGGATCTGACCATCGGCACCGACTCGTCGGCGCTGAAGGCGGCGTTCGAGAAGAAGAAGGCGTCGGGAAAAGAAGTAAAGGTCGCCATGACCTTCCCGGGCGGCACGCACGACTTGTGGATCCGTTACTGGCTCGCCGCTGGCGGCATCGATCCCGACAAGGACATCTCGACCATCACCGTGCCGCCGCCGCAGATGGTGGCGAACATGAAGGTCGGCACCATGGACGCGTTCTGCGTCGGCGAGCCTTGGAACGAGCAGTTGGTCAACCAGGATATCGGCTTCACCGCCTGCACGACGGGCGAGATCTGGGCCAAGCATCCGGAGAAAATCCTCGGCATGCGCGCTGACTGGGTCGACGCCAATCCGAAGGCGGCGTTGGCCATCATGATGGCGACGATGGAAGCGCAGATGTGGTGCGACAAGGCCGAGAACAAAGCCGAGATGGCCGACATCATCGGCCGCCGCCAGTGGTTCAACGTGCCAGTCGCCGACATCATTGGCCGTATCAAGGGCGAAATCAATTACGGCCGTGGCCGCAAGGTCAACGACCCCAAGCTCGCGATGAAGTTCTGGGGCGAGAACGGTGCAGCGTCCTATCCGTGGAAGAGCCTCGATACCTGGTTCGTCACTGAGAACATCCGCTGGGGCAAGTTCGATCCCGCGACCGACATCAAGGCGCTGGTCGACAAGACCAACCGCTCGGACCTGTGGCGCGATGCAGCCAAGACGCTGGGCGTCGCGGGCGCGCCGACAGGCGACAGCCGCGGCAAGGAAACCTTCTTCGACGGCAAGGTGTTCGATCCGGCCGAACCGATGGCCTACCTGAAGTCGCTTGGCATCAAGCGCGCAGCAGTTTGATTGCGGTCGGCGACAGCCAGCAGAGGATGAACCGATGACAGTCACCGCATTGAAAGTGAAACTCGTTGCGACCCCAGCCGGCGCACTGCCGGCGACGGTTGCGGCGTCGCAGTCGCCGGCGAAGGTGGTGGCGTTGCCGACGACGAAGCCCAGTTTGGCAAAGCGCATCGGCGGCTGGGCCAACAGCTTTGCATCGAACGTGTTGCCACCACTGTTGGTCGTGCTGGTGCTCGGTATCATCTGGCAGATCGCGACTGACCATCCCAAGGCCTCTCTGCCGTCGCCGTTGAAGATCTGGAAAGAGGCGAAGGACCTGATCGTCGATCCGTTCTTCGTCAACGGTCCACAGGACATCGGCCTGGGTTGGCGCGTCCTGACGTCTCTTCAGCGGGTCGCCATCGGCTTCGGTATGTCGGCGGTGGTCGGTGTGCTGCTCGGCTGCCTAATAGGTCAGAGCCAATGGGCGATGCGCGGCCTCGATCCGATCTTCCAGATCCTGCGCACCGTGCCGCCATTGGCCTGGTTGCCGATCTCGCTGGCAGCTTTCCGCGACGCCAACCCGTCGGCGATTTTCGTCATCTTCATCACGGCCATTTGGCCGGTGATCATCAACACGGCAGTTGGCATTCGCAACATCCCGCAGGACTACCGCAACGTTGCCAAGGTGCTGCGGTTGAACCCGCTTGAGTTCTTCTGGCGCATCATGGTGCCGTCGGCCGCGCCCTACATTTTCACTGGCCTCAGGATCGGCATCGGCCTGTCGTGGCTTGCCATCGTCGCCGCCGAGATGCTGACCGGTGGCGTCGGCATCGGCTTCTTCATTTGGGATGCCTGGAACTCGTCGAAGCTGTCCGACATCGTCGTGGCACTGATCTACATCGGCGTTGTCGGCTTCGTTCTCGATCGCCTGGTGGCGCTCGCCGGGCGGATCGCGACGCGCGGCACGGCAGACGCCTGAGGGAGAAGAAACAATGACCGCTTATCTTTCGATCCAGAACCTCGGCATCACCTTTACGCGCGGCGATGTTTCGAGTGAAGTATTGCGCGGCGTCGATCTTGACATCGCGCGCGGCGAATACGTCTCGATCATCGGCCACTCGGGCTGCGGGAAGTCGACGCTGCTCAACATCATCGCCGGGCTGCTGCGGGCGTCGACCGGTACAGTGCTGCTCGAAAACCAGCACGTGACCGAGCCCGGTCCGGAGCGGGCGGTGGTGTTCCAGAACCACTCTCTGCTGCCGTGGCTGACCACCTACGAGAACGTTCAGCTCGCAGTCGACAAGGTGTTCGGGGGCAAAAAGTCGAAGGCTGAGCGCCACGACTGGATCATGCACAACCTGCAACTGGTCAATATGGTGCATGCGAAGGACAAGCGGCCGGCAGAAATCTCCGGCGGCATGAAGCAGCGTGTCGGCATCGCCCGCGGCCTCGCCATGGAGCCGAAGATCCTGCTGCTCGACGAACCGTTCGGCGCGCTCGATGCGCTAACCCGCGCTCACCTGCAGGACACGGTGATGGAAATCCACGCCCGTCTCGGCAACACGATGATCATGATCACGCACGACGTCGACGAAGCGGTGCTGCTGTCGGATCGCATCGTGATGATGAGCAACGGCCCCTCGGCGCGGATCGGCGAGGTGCTCAAAGTCGATCTGCCACGCCCGCGCCACCGGCTCGAGATGGTTGCCGACCCAACCTACATCCGCGCCCGCGAGGCGGTGATGAAATTCCTCTACGAGCGTCATCGCTATGTGGAGGCCGCGGCATGACCACGATGCTCGACAAGAATCGGGCGGCCGTGGTCGCCAAGGCCGAGGCGAAACCGCCACGCCAACGGTTGGTGGTGATCGGCAATGGCATGGCGCCAGGCCGGGCTTTGGAAAAACTTTTCGAACTCGCGCCCGACGCCTACGAAGTGACGATCTTCAACGCCGAGCCGCGCGTCAACTACGATCGCATCATGCTGTCGCCAGTGCTGTCGGGTGAGAAGACGTTCGACCAGATCGTCATCCACGGCGACGGCTGGTACGTGAAGCACGGCGTCACGCTCTACAAAGGCACGACGGTGTCGGCGATCGACACCAGAGCGAAGACCGTGACCACCGCGCGCGGTGCCGTCACCCACTACGACAAGTTGATCATCGCCACCGGCTCGCAACCGATCGTCATTCCGGTACCGGGCCACAAGCTCGCCGGCGTGCTCTCCTATCGCGATCTCGACGACGTGCAGGCGATGCTGATTGCGGCCCAGTCGCGCGGTTCGGCGATCGTCGTCGGCGGCGGTCTGCTCGGCCTCGAAGCGGCGGTCGGTCTGAAAGAGCAGGGCATGGACGTCACCGTCCTGCACCTGATGCCGACGCTGATGGAGCGCCAGCTCGATCCAGCCGCCGGCCATCTACTGCAGAAGGCGATCGAGGCGCGCGGTATTCGCGTCATCTGCAAGGCCAACACCAAGGCGATCCTCGGCGAGAAGAAGGTCGAGGCGGTGCTGCTGGAAGATGGCACGCGCCTGCCGGCCGATCTCGTGGTGATGGCGGTTGGAATTCGGCCCAATGCGCAGATCGCCAAGGATGCCGGCATCACGGTCAATCGCGGCATCGTCGTCGATCCCGGCATGCGCACGTCTGACACCGACATCTTCGCCGTCGGCGAATGTGCCGAGACGCACGGCCAGGTGTTCGGCCTCGTCGCGCCGCTCTATGAAATGGCGGGCGTCATCGCACGACAATTCGCCGGTGAGACCGCTAGCGGCATTCACGCCGAGCGCGGTCGCGACCAAGCTCAAGGTCACGGGCATCAACCTGTTTTCGGCCGGCGACTTCGCGGAAGGAGCGGATCGCGAAGAAATCGTGCTGCGTGACGCGGCGCGCGGCGTCTACAAGCGCCTAGTGCTGAAGGACGACAAGCTCGTCGGTGTCGTCATGTATGGCGATGTCAGCGACGGCGCCTGGTTCTTTGATCTCGTCAAGAAGGGAACCGAGATTGGAGAACTGCGCGAGACATTGATCTTCGGCCCAAGCTTCGCCGGGGGCGTAAAGCTGGACCCTACGGCGGCCGTTGCAGCATTGCCGGATGAGGCAGAGATTTGCGGCTGCAACGGCATTTGCAAGGGCAAAATCACCGGCGCGATCACCACCCTCGGACTGACCTCACTCGACGATGTGCGCACACACACCAAGGCGTCAGCCTCTTGCGGCTCGTGTACCGGTCTCGTCGAGCAGCTGCTTAAGGTGACGCTCGGCGATACCTACAATCCGGCTGCCATTCAGCCAATGTGCAAGTGCACCAACCTTGGTCACGACGACGTGCGCCGCCTGATCGTGGCGCGCTCGCTGAAGACCATTCCAGACCTGATGCAGGCACTGGAATGGAAAACCTCATGCGGTTGCGCCAAATGCCGGCCTGCGCTCAACTACTACCTAGTCGCCACGTGGCCCGGCGAATACAAGGACGACGGCCAGTCGCGCTACATCAATGAGCGCGTGCACGCCAATATCCAGAAGGACGGAACCTACTCGGTGGTGCCACGCATGTGGGGCGGCGTGACGAGCGCCAGCGAACTGCGCGCCATTGCCGACGTGGTCGACAAGTTCAACATCCCGATCGGTGAAGATGACCGGCGGCCAGCGCGTCGACATGCTGGGCGTCAAGAAAGAAGATCTGCCGGCGGTGTGGGCTGATCTCAACAAGGCCGGCATGGTGTCGGGTGCGGCCTATGCGAAGGGGCTGCGCACGGTGAAGACCTGTGTCGGCACCGACTGGTGCCGGTTCGGCACGCAGGATTCGACCGGCCTCGGCATCAAGCTTGAGAAGTTCCTGTGGGGCTCGTGGACACCGGCCAAGCTCAAGCTTGCGGTATCCGGCTGCCCGCGCAACTGCGCCGAAGCCACCTGCAAGGACATCGGCGTGATTTGCGTCGATAGCGGCTACGACATCCACTTCGCCGGTGCAGCCGGGCTCGACATCAAGGGCACGGAAGTGCTCGGCCACGTCGAAACGGAAGACGAGACCATCGAGGTCATCGCCGCGCTGACGCAGCTCTATCGCGAACAAGGCCGCTATCTAGAGCGTATTTACAAGTGGGCGAAGCGCGTCGGCAACGACAGCATCAAGTCGCAAGTGCTCGACGACAAGCGACAAGCGCAAGGCGCTCTATGACCGCTTCGTGCTCTCGCAGAAGTTCGCGCAGGTCGATCCGTGGGCCGAGCGCGTCGCCGGCCTCGATGCGCACGAGTTCGCCCCGCTTGCCGATCTGTCGATCAAGGAGGCCGCCGAATGAGCCGCAAGCCAACGAAGTGGATCGACATCGGCGCGGTTGCCGACATCCCGGTGCGCGGCGCCCGGGTGGTGAAATCACCGGCCGGCTGTATCGCGGTATTTCGCACCAGCGAGGACGAGGTGTTTGCCATCGATGATCAGCTGCCCGCATAAGCAAGGCCCACTTGTCGCAGGGCATCGTGCACGACAAGGCGCGTGACCTGCCCGTTGCACAACTGGGTAATCAGCCTTGAAAGCGGCGAAGCGCAGGGTGCGGACAAGGGCGCGGTGAAGACCTATGCGCTGAAGATCGAAAAAGGGCGCTTGCTGATCGACGGCGCCGCGCTCGACGCCCGCGCCAAGGCCGCATGAGTGTGATGCGATGAGCGAAGGCACCGTTCGCACCACCTGTCCCTATTGCGGCGTCGGCTGCGGCGTGCTCGCCACCCGCGCCGCCGACGGGTCTTTCGCCATCGCTGGTGATCCGGATCATCCGGCAAATCGCGGCCGGCTATGCTCGAAGGGCAGCGCGCTCGGTGAAACCTTGTCGCTCGAAGGCCGGCTGCTGGAACCGCTGATTGATGGTGAGGTCGCGCAGTGGGACGATGCCCTCGATCTGGTCGCCCGCCGCTTCAGCGAGACTATCGCCGCGCACGGTCCAGAAAGTGTCGCTTTCTACATTTCCGGGCAGTTGCTGACCGAGGACTATTACGCCGCCAACAAGTTGATGAAGGGATACATCGGCGCTGCCAATATCGACAGCAATTCGCGGCTGTGCATGGCGTCCTCGGTCGCCGGCCATAAGCGAGCGTTCGGCACTGATACCGTGCCCGGCAACTACGAAGACATCGAACAGGCCGACCTCGTTGTGTTGGTTGGCTCGAACCTCGCCTGGTGCCACCCGGTGCTTTATCAGCGCCTCGCGGCAGCACGCGAAAAGCGCGGCACCAAAGTCATCGTCATCGACCCGCGGCGGACTGCTACCTGCGAAATTGCCGATCAGCATTTGGCAATTGCACCCGACAGCGATGTTGCCCTGTTCAATGGACTGCTGGTGACGCTCATCGGTGCCAACGCGCCGCAACGACGCCTTCATCGCCGATCACACCAGCGGTTTTCGCGAGGCATTCGAGGCCGCGAGCCGGATGCCGATCAGCGCGATCGCCAGCCAGACAGGGCTATCGCAACTGGCATTGCGCGAGTTCTACGATCTGTTCGCCCGCACCGAGCGGGTGGTGACGATCTACAGCCAGGGCGTCAACCAGTCGACTTCGGGTACCGACAAGGTCAACGCCATCATAAATTGCCATCTAGCGACAGGACGGATTGGCCGGCCGGGCATGGGGCCGTTCTCGGTCACCGGACAGCCGAACGCAATGGGTGGCCGCGAGGTCGGTGGCCTCGCCAATATGCTTGCGGCGCACATGGAGTTGGCCGACCCCGAACATCGCCGCATCGTGCAGTCGTTCTGGAATTCGCCCGTCATCGCCGACAAGCCGGGACTGAAGGCTGTCGAGCTGTTCGACGCGATCGGCGACGGCCGCATCAAGGCAGTTTGGATCATGGCGACCAATCCGGTCGACAGCTTGCCCGAAGCCGATCGCGTACGCGCGGCGCTAAAATTGTGCCCGTTCGTCGTCGTGTCCGATGTCGAGCGCGACACCGACACGACGGCATTCGCGCACGTGCTGTTGCCGTCGGCCGCTTGGGGCGAGAAGGACGGCACCGTTACCAATTCGGAGCGGCGAATTTCGCGGCAACGCTCGTTCCTGCCGCTGCCCGGCAACGCGCGGCCGGACTGGTGGCAGATGGCGCAGGTCGCGCAACGCATGGGGTTCGCCGATGCCTTTGCTTGGGCAGGCCCAGCTGAGATCTTCGCCGAGTACGCCGCCATGACGGCTGCGGAAAATGACGGCACGCGCGATCTCGATATTTCCGCTCATGCCGCCATCGATGTTGAAAGCTACAACGCGCTGGCACCGTTCCAATGGCCGCAGCCGCAAGGTTCGCGCCCGACCGAAACGCGCTTCTTCGCCGATGGCAATTTTTTCACCGCCGACCGTCGTGCCCGGTTTGTCGCGACGCCCGTTTCGCAAGCCGCCGTTGTAACCTCGCCCGAATTTCCGCTGCTGCTCAACACCGGCCGCATCCGCGACCAGTGGCACACCATGACGCGTACCGCCAAGACGCCGCGTCTGACGAGCCATATCGCCGAACCGTTCGTCGAGGTGAACCCAGCCGACGCGGCATGCCTCGGATTGCAGCCCGCGGGACTTGCAAGTCTGACGAGCGCCCATGGCGCGGTGGTGATGCGGGTGCTGATCACGGATCGGGTTGCACCCGGCAACGTGTTTGCGCCGATTCACTGGACCGACCAGTTCGCCAGCAACGCCCGCATTGACAAGCTCATCGGTTCGCAGGTCGATCCGATCTCGGGCCAGCCGGCGTTGAAATTTGCAGCCGTCGGGCTGGTGCCCCTCACCGCCCGCTGGTTCGCCTATACAACAGCTGCCACCCGGCCGACGCTGGATGGTCTCGGCTATTGGGCCTTGGCGCGCTCCAAAGCCGGCTGGAGCGCGGAACTCGCCGACATTGTCGATTGCGACGATGGCGCGGCTTTGATCGAACGGTTGTGGCCGGGTTCGACAACACGATGCGAGGTGTTGGCCTATCACGATCGCAAGCGCGGCGAGATGCGGTTTGCCATGTTCGACGGGCACAAACTCGCGGCCGCGTTGTTCCTGGCATCACATCCCGTTGCCTGTGCGCGTGGCTACATCGCGGAGCAGATCGGCCGAACCTTCGACGATGCCAACGGCCGCTATCGCCTGCTTGCCGGTCGACCCGGCAGCGGCACGCGCGATGTCGGCCCGATCGTGTGCGCCTGCAATGAAGTCGGCCGCAACGACATTCTCGATGCAGTGCGCGCCGGTTGCTGCACCGTCGACGCGGTCGGTGCTGCAACGCGAGCCGGCACCAACTGCGGTTCCTGCCGCGCCGAGATCGGAGGGCTGATCCATGCAACACGTCTCGCGCACGCCGGCTAGGCCAGCCACAGGCCGCGTCACGCTGGTTGGCGCCGGGCCGGGCGATCCGGAACTGATGACGCTGAAGGCGATCCGGGTGCTGCAATCGGCCGACGTCATCCTCTATGACGATCTAGTGTCGGATGCCATCCTCGAGCTTGCGCGTCGCGAAGCCAAGCGCATGCTGGTCGGCAAGCGCGGTCGTCGTCCAAGCTGCGCCCAGGAAGACATCAACGACTTGATGGTGAAACTGGCTCGCCAAGGCAAGCATGTGGTGCGCCTGAAGTCGGGCGATCCGGCAATTTTCGGCCGCGCGGGAGAAGAGATCGCCTGCCTCGATCGCGCTGGTATTCCGGTTTCGATGGTGCCGGGTGTTACTTCGGCTTCCGCAATGGCGGCGGCCTTCGGCGTATCGCTCACCCATCGCGATCACGCCCAATCGGTGCGTTTCATAACTGGTCATGCGCGCTCAGGCGAACTGCCAGCCGACATCGACTGGCGTGGCGCGGCTGATCCGGCGACGACGCTTGTCGTCTACATGGGCGGGCGAACTGCGGCGGAAGTTGCAGCAAGACTGCTGGCGGAAGGGCTTTCGGGCGCCACGCCAGTGGTTGCCGTGGCCTCGCTATCACGCGACGATGAGAAACGGTGGCATGGCACGTTGGCCGAAATCGCTCGTGTCGGCCTACCGGCGGAACTCGTCAGTCCGGTGCTGATCGGCATCGGCGCGGCACTGGGTGTGCGGCAAGATCTGGTCGACGATCACAGTCTGCAGGCGGCGTTCGGCTAGTTGGCTTGCAAGGAAATCTTATCGGGATCGAAGACGGCGCCGTCGAAGAATGTGTCTGGCCCGAGGCTCAAGCTTCCGGTCACCGTCGAAACAGGCGTTTCGTCCACGAGCAATCCCTCGATCTTGCTGTTGGCAAGCGGCAACGGAACGCCAAGCGGCTGAAGTGCTGCGCGGTAAAGGTCGGGTCGATACGAAGTTCGCGCGATTGCGAGATTTGCTGCGGTCAATTCGGCATCGCCCCAACGCACCATCTGCGAGAAGAACCACAACGCGTGACTGGTCCAGGGAAATGTGCCCGCGCGCATGCCGAATGAGAGCAAGCCGTCGACAGCCCGAGTCGCGCCGTCCGCAGCCGTGAGCCGTTGCTCAAGACTGGCTTTGATGATTTCCGATGGCATCGACAGCACGTCCCCGGCGGCAAGCAGTTCGGCAAGCGCGGACCGGTTGGTCGGGGCATCGCACCATAGGCTCGCATGATAGACCGCGCGGATCAGCGCCCTAAGCTCGATCGCGATCTTCCTCAGCCCATGCTTCGCGCACGCCCAGCACTTTCTCGGGGCTCGACCGCCAGATATGCGCATTGGTGGTCAGGATGCAGCCGACGCCCTTGGATACGGCAATGCTGCCCCACGGTTCGCCGGCCGAGAAGGCATCGATCTGCCGGCCCGAAAGGGCGTCTGCAGTGAGGGGGGGCGGCACAACGACGATATCCACGTCACGCGTCGGATCGATACCGGCCGCGGCCAGCCAGTAGGCGAGCTGGTAGTGATGCGCGGAGTGCGGATGAACGACCGCGATCGTCAGTGGCGACCGGTCGGCCGCTTTTCGCGCCCTGACCACGGCGGCAAAGGCATCCGCCGCACGGCGGGCGTCGAAATCGGCCGTTGCACCGTGTTGTGCGAGTTCCTGCCACAGGGGCATTGCCACCGTGATGGTATTGCCGCCGGAGCCGAGCGCCATCGGCGCCAGCAATCGTGTCGGCAGTGAAGTCAGTCCCAGATTGGCCGCGATCGGCATTGGCGCCAGCATGTGCGCGACGTCGAGGTGGCGGACGGCAATGCGGTCCCGCAATGACGCCCAAGATGTTTCGCGCACGAGGTCGATGGCGATGCCTTCGGCGGTGGCGAAACCTATGCGGGCAGCAACGATCAGCGGCGCCGCGTCGATCAGTGGCATGAAGCCGGCGCGAATGCGCGGGCCACCGCCGTGCTTCGATCGTCCGGGCGTGTCGGTCATTTATCGTCCTCCCCACCGAGCAGACCGGACGCAACGATCAGGCTATCCGCGATTTCCGAAATGCGGCGTCCCTGGTTCATGGCGGTTCGACGGAGCAGGGCATACGCGTCGTCTTCGCTCATGCTTCGTGAGCGCATCAGTATGCCCTTTGCCCGATCGATGGACTTGCGTTCGGCCAGTTTGCCTTTGGCTTCTTCGAGTTCCCGGCGCAGGCGGTCGAAGGCGTTGAAACGGCTGATCGCGGTGTCGAGGATCGGCTTGATCCGTTCCTTCTTGAGGCCATCGACGACGTAGGCCGAAACGCCTGCATCGATTGCCGCCTCGATGGAACCCTGGTCCGAGCGATCGACGAACATCGCAACTGGCCGCTTGGCCGCACGGGATACCTGGAACATATGCTCAAGCACATCGCGGTTGGGGTTTTCCAGATCGATCACGATCACGTCTGGGTCGACCTCGACGATCCGCCGCATCAGATGCGTATTGTCGGCAATGACGGTCAGGCGGGTGTGTCCGGCCGCGCGCAGGCCATCCTCGATGATCGAGGCGCGAATGCGATCGGCGTCGATGATCAGGATATGCAGCGGCTTATCGGAACTCTCGCCCATGTCACGTATCATGTGTGCAGTGCAACATAGATGCAAGTGGTGCCGCGAGGCCGGCTGGCACACCAAGGTGAGGAACTCTATTCGTTAAGTCCCTTGCCAGGGTAGGGATGCGTCTTGATCCAATGGTGCGCGATGTCGATCCGGCGCGTGATCCAAACATCCGGCTTGGCGCTGATGTAGTCCAGCAGACGGGCAAGACCGACGGCGCGTGCCGGGTGGCCGATCAGGCGCATGTGGAGCCCAACGGACATCATCTTTGGGTGGCGGCCGCCTTCCTCGTACAGCATGTCGAAACCGTCGCGGATGAACTCGAACCACTGCTGCGATGTGCCCATCCAGCCGGCATATTTGCCGTCGTTGTGGGTCAGCGAGTAGGGGATGACGAGGTGCGGTCGGCCGCCGACCGTCTTCCAGAACGGTAGCTCGTCGCCATAGTAATCGCTGTCGTAGAGGAAGCCGCCTTCCTCGGCGATGAGGCGGCGTGTGTTGATGCTCGGGCCATAGCGGCAATACCAGCCGAGCGGTCGCTCGCCGGTCATTTTGGTGATCGCCGCCACTGCCTTGGCGATGTGCTCGCGCTCTTCCGCTTCACTGAGTTCGTAGTGCTTCACCCATCGCCAGCCATGCGAGCAGACATCGAAGCCGGCCTTGGCGATGGCGGCCGAAGTGGGGGGATTGCGCTCCATGGCGAGGCCGCAGCCGAAGATCGTCATCGGCAGGCGGCGTTCCTCAAACAGACGCATCAGACGCCAGAAGCCGACGCGACTGCCATATTCGAACATGCCTTCGGCGGCGAGGTCGCGCCCCTTTACCGATTGCCCGAGCCCAAGCGCTTCGGTCAGGCCATTTTCGGAGAAGCCTTCGCCGTCCTGGATGGAGGGCTCTGAACCCTCTTCGTAGTTCATTACGAAGTTGACCGCGATGCGGGCACCGTTAGGCCATTGCGGGTTGGGTGGATTGGCGCCGTAGCCGATCAGATCGCGGTCATAGCTGGTTGTCATGCGATCGCCATTTGGGTTGCTCGGAGCGTTCTCGCGTTCCATCAAGCCCGAACCGCAGGTCGGGATCAACGGCTGTTCGTCGATCTCTGCCCTATCCATTGGCATGTGCTGCGCAATTGACCTCGATATGCCCTGTCTGTGGGCGCAACTCCCCATTTGCCAAAGTGATAGGCAGTGCTAGCGTGTTTACGATTTTAATGATCCACCTCAACGGCGAGTGCTTTCGGCTGATGCAAAAACGCTCTGATCGCCAGTCATCTGAAATGTCGGTGAGTGGTGGGCAGCCGCTGCGTCTGGAAGGCGTGACGCATCGTTACGGGGCGGCCAAGGCCGTCGACAACATCGACCTCGATGTGCTGGGCGGCGAACTCGTTGCACTGCTCGGTCCCTCCGGTTGCGGCAAGACGACATTGCTGCGGGCGATCGGCGGCTTCATCAGCCCGTCGGAAGGTTTGATCAGGATTGGCGGCGAGGCGGTCGATCATCTGCCACCGAACAAGCGCGCAGTCGGCATCGTGTTCCAGAATTACGCGCTGTTTCCGCACATGACGGCAGCGCAGAATGTTGCCTATGGTCTTGAGGCGCGCGGCACGCCGAAAGCAGATACCGCCGCTCGCGTAGAGGAAATGCTGACGTTGGTGAAGCTGCAAGCCTTCGCCGGGCGTTACCCAAGAGAGATGTCGGGCGGTCAACAGCAACGGATAGCGCTTGCCCGCGCGCTCGCGGTTCGCCCTGCGGTACTGCTGCTCGACGAGCCGTTTGCCGCGTTGGACAAGAACCTCCGCCTCGATATGCAGATCGAAATCAAGCGCATCCAGAGATTGTCCGGCACTACCACGCTGATCGTCACTCACGATCAGGAAGAGGCGCTATCGATGGCCGACCGGGTGGCAGTGTTCAACCAAGGGCGGCTGGAACAATTCGGCCCGCCGTCGCAGATCTACGACGAGCCGCGCACGCTGTTCGTCAATACTTTCGTCGGCGCCGCCAACTTGTTTGAGGGCGTGGTGAAGAGTGTCGCCGGTTCCGAAGCGATTGTCGTTCTCGGCACCGGCGCGACATTGCACGCGCGAGCGACCGCCGCAGCGCCGACCGTCGGTGAGCGGGTGACAGTGTGCATTCGGCCGGAGCAATTGTGTTTTTCATCCGGAGCCGAAGGTATTGTCGGCGAGATCGAGATGGGCTTGCCGCTCGGCGCCATGATCGTGCACGAGGTAAGGCTGTCGAACGGCCAATCGATCAAGACCGCTCAGTCGCGCGATGTCGGAGCCGAACCGCTCAGTCCTGGCACTAAGGTCGTCATGGTGCCGACGTCGCCGCGCGCCGCCACAGTTTTTCGATCCGCCTGACCCGTCACCAAAAAAAGGGAGACCAATTCGATGGAATTCAATCGGCGCAACATGATGACCAGTGCGCTCGCGCTGGGCGCGATGCACGCATTTCCCGGCATCAGTCACGCCCAGGCGCGGCGATTGGTGTTTGCTACCTTTACCGGCAGCTGGGAAGAGGCGCACCGTGATGTGTTGGTGCCGGCTTTCCGAAAGGCCAACAACAACGCGGAAATCACACTGGATCCGATGCTGTCGGTCGACCAGATCGCCAAGGTGAAGGCGGCCGCCGCCAATCCGCCGATCGACGTCATGCTGCACGATCCCGGCCCGGCGCTGGTCGCAATCGACCAGGGCCTCGTGCAACCATTTCCGGTCGCGTCGTCGGCCCACTACAAGGACCTGATTGCAGACGCCCAGGACCCGAACGGCCCGGCGCCGTTCTTCCAGGTGGTAGGCATCACGTACAACCCTGAGAAGGTGAAGACGCCGCCGACCTCATGGGCGGATATCTGGAAGCCCGAGTTCAAGGGCCGCGTCGGCATCACCAATCTGAATTCGACGCTCGGCACCGGCTGGCTGGTCGAGATCGCCCGCATGCGCGGCGGCAGCGAAGCCAATGTCGACGCCGGCTTCAAGGCGATCGAGGAACTGAAGCCAAACCTCGCGGCGGTGGCGTCCAATCCGGGTGCGCTGGCGACGCTCTATCAACAGGGCCAGATCGATATCGGACCGGGCAACTTCAACGCCATCCAGATTCTAAAAGCCCGCGGCGTGCCGGTGGAATTCGTCGCGCCGAAGGAAGGCGCGATTGCCTTCAAGACGACGGTGCACATCGTCAAGAACTCGCCGAATGCCGAAATGGCGGCGAAGTTGATTGATGCGGCGCTGTCGCCGGAAGTGCAGGCGAAACTGATGGATAGCCCCTATCTCATCGTGCCGACCAACACGAAAGTGAAGATGGGCTGGCGAGATCGCCAAGGTGCTGGCCAAGGATCACGCCGACATGAAGTCGAAGTTCAAGTTCCAGGACTGGAAGAAGATCAACGAGAACCGTGCCGGCTGGATCGAGAAGTTCAATCGCGACATCAAGCTGTGAGGCCTTCACCTTCTCCCCTGCCGCTTCCGGGGAGTGAGTGGAGGAGTGTTTGCCCCACAGTTATCCCGGGGCTTGTCCCCGGGATCCATGGAGGCTCGCCCTCATATGTCGCGATTGTCGCTTGATGGGTCCTGGCAATGAATGCCGGGATGACATTTGCGAGGTGGCGATAGATCAAGGATCTGGAACAGCCGCATGGCAGCATCGACCGATCTCGACACCACGACATATGATTTGAAGCTTGCGTTGCCGCTGGCCGGATTCTTCGTGGTGTTCTTTCTCGCACCGTTGGCGATCCTGCTCTACGTCAGCCTCCATACCGACGAGAGCATGAAGGCGTTCGGCTTCACGCAGTATGCCAAGTTCCTGCTTGATCCGTTTTCGCTGAAAGTGCTCGTGCATACGTTGTGGATCGGCGTCGAGGTGACGTTCCTCTGTCTGCTGCTCGGTCTGCCGATGGCGTGGGTCTATGTGCGTTCGCCGGGCTGGGCACAGGCGGTTCTGATGTTGGTAATCCTGCTGCCCTTGCTGACCAGCGTGGTGGTGCGGACATTCTCCTGGATCGTCATCCTGGGACGTCAGGGGATCGTCAATTCATCTCTGGCGGCGATTGGCGTGATCGATGCACCACTGAAGCTGCTCTACACCGAAGGTGGCATGGTGGTGGCGCTCGCCCAGGTGCAGATGCCGCTGATGGTGCTGCCGCTGATTACGGCGCTGGCGCGGATCGAGCCCAATCTGCTTGACGCCTCGGTGGCGCTGGGCGCTGGCCAGTGGCGCACTTTCCGCAAGGTGATCCTGCCGCTGACGTTGCCCGGCATCATTGCCGGCTGCCTGCTGACCTATGCGGCGGCGATCACCGCCTTCATTACGCAGACGCTAGTCGGCGGCGGGCAGATGCTGTTCATGCCGATGTATATCTACCAGCAGTCGTCAACCTTGAATAACTGGCCGTTCGCGGCGGCCATCTCGATCATCTTTCTTTGTGCGGTGCTGGCGGCGGTGTCGCTGTTCAACGTGCTCGGGCGCTTGTCGAAGGGGTACGCGCATGGATAGGCTTTTGTCATGAGCCGTCAGAAGAACAGCCTCGAAGCGCTGAGTTTCAAGTTAGTCATGTGGGGGCTGGCTGCGGCCTGCTTTTTGCTGCTGATGCTGCCGACCCTGGTCGTCATTGTCGTTTCGTTTACCTCGGGCTACTCGCTGAAATTCCCGCCGCCCGGCTACTCCTTCCGATGGTACGTGGCATTGATCGATGCGTGGCAGTTGCATTTCGCCGCAGCCAACAGCCTCAAGGTGGCGCTGGCAACGACAGTACTGGCTGTGGTCCTCGGCGTTGCGGCATCGCTTGCAATCGCGCGGTCCGAGAAGTGGACCGCGCGATTACTCGACAGCCTGTTCATGTCGCCGCTGGTGCTGCCAGCGTTGGCCTTCGGGCTAGCCTCGCTGATGTTTTTCTCGGCCATCGGTCTGCCGATTTCGACGGCGTCGCTGGTGATCGGGCACATGGTGGTGTGCGTGCCCTATGTAGTGCGCACGACGGTGGCGGCGCTGGCGCAGCTCAATCCGACTTTGCTCGAAAGTTCGGCGAGCCTAGGCGCATCGAAGCTGTATACTTTTCGACGCATCACGCTGCCGCTGATCCGCCCAGGTATCCTGGCTGGGGCGTTCATCGCCTTCATGTCGTCGTTCGACAACGTACCCGTTTCGCTTTTCCTACGTGATGCGCGCACCGACATGCTTCCCATCCGCATGTGGCAGGATCTGGAAGGTCGCCTCGACGTGACCATTGCGGCAGTCTCCGGCGTGATGATCGTGATCACCATCCTGGCGCTTGTGGTCATGGAACGTGTTGCCGGCCTTTCACGGCGGATCCGCTAGCTGCTAGCTACCTCTGTAAAGCGAGAAACCCCACGGCGTTATCTTCATCGGCAAGTGGTAGTGCTGGTCGGCGTCCGCGATGTGGAAGCGGAAAGGCACTTCGCCGAGGAAGGGTGGGTTCGATTGCATGATACCGTTGATCGAGAAGAATTCACCAGCATGAAACACCACTTCATAGGCGCCTGGTTCGAGCCGCGTGGTCGTGATCGGATGGTCGAGCGCGCCGGATTTCGCCAGCGCGCCGTCGGCAATCTTTCGCCGACTGGCGCCGAGCGCGAATACCTCGATGCGCATTCCAGCGGCCGGTACGCCACGCGTAACATCAACGGCATGAACGGACAGTCCTGGCATGGCGCGCTCTCCTCGTGGCTTCGCCCATGATAGCGCCACAGCCGAGCAACACCAGCATTTCGATGCCACCGCTGTGGCCGGCGCTGATCGCCATGACGGCGCTGCAGGCATTGGTGTCGCTGGCGCAATTCTCACCCGGCGTGCTCGCGCCCAAGCTGGGTCTCGGCGTTTGGGAATTGAGTATCTTCACCACAACATTCTGTGCCGTTGGCATGGCGACGTCGCTTTTCGGTGGCCGATTGGCGCGAACCATCGGACCGTGCCGCGTGGCGATGCTGTGCGCGGCGGCTGTCATCTTCGGTATGACAGTGGCAAGCTTCGGTGGCGCAATCGCGCTGCTCATCGCCGGTAGCTTCATCGGGATGGCGTTCGGACCGGAAACGCCTGCGAGTTCAACGTTGTTATCTAAGCTCGCCAGCCCCGAACAGCGGCCGCTGATTTTTTCGATCCGCCAGACCGGCAATCAGATTGGTGCCATGCTCGGTTCGGTGGCGCTGCCGCTAATTGCACTTTGGAAGCCCGAGGCCGGCTTCTGGTTGATCGCCGGTCTCGCCGTCATCGCGATCTTCGTCTACGCGTCGATGAGTGCGCGCTATGACCCAATCGCGCGCGGCGAGGGGCAATCGCTCGATCTCAAGGCTGCAGGCGCGATGGTTTGGCAGAACCCGGGATTGCGCGCGCTGGCCCTCCTGTCGTTGCCGTTTGCGTCGATGCAACTCGGTCTCAACGCATTCCTGGTCACGTTCGGCGTCGAGCAGCTGGCGCTTGATCACATTGCGGCGGGCGTGCTGTTGGCAATTGCACAATTCGGCGGTCTGATCGGACGACTGTTCTGGGGGCTCGTGGCGATGAAGGCCGTGTCGTCGCGGACGCTGCTCGCCGGGCTGGGTTTGGGAATGAGTGCCGCCGCCGTGATCATGGGGGTTGCCGGCCCGCAACTAGCTTATCCCGTGCTGGTGGCCACGGCGTTTCTGTTCGGATTGACGGCCAGTGGCTGGAATGGCGTATTTCTCGCCGAAGTGGCGCGACTGGCACCGGCCGACCGCGTGGCGGAAGCGACGGGGGCGGTGTTGACGGCGAGCTACGCCGGGTTGTTGATCGGCCCAGCGATTGTCGCCGGAGCTGCAGTGGTTGGCACGCTATCCTTGAGCTACATTGTACTGGCCTTGCTAACTTTGCTCGCAACGCTGCAACTACTCAGGGCTCCCGCTTGAGCGGACTACCTTTCAGCGCCGGAATTGAGGTGTGACCATGCGCGTTCTGTTGCTCAATCCGAATACCACAACGGCGGTCACCGATCGGCTCGCCGCCACTGCGCAGAAGGTTGTCTCTCCCGGCACGACGCTGGTGCCGGTGACCGCCACGCGCGGCGTGCCCTACATTGCGACGCGGGCCGAGGCGCAGATTGGCGGCGCGATCGCACTCGAAACATTGGCCGAGCACCACGACAAGGTCGACGCCGCAATCATCGCGGCCTTCGGCGACCCTGGCTTGATGGGTGCGCGCGAACTCTTCGACATCCCAGTCGTCGGCATGGGCGAAGCGGCGATGCTGACCGCCTGCATGCTTGGTCGCCGGTTCGCCATTGTCACTTTCGCAATGGCACTTGCGCCCTGGTATCAGGAGTTGGTGGACATACTGAACCTGACGCAGCGCTGTGCCGGCATTCGCATGCTCGATGGAACATTCAGATCGATTACCGATGTGCAGGACGAGAAAGAGGATCTGCTCGTCGAGCTATCGCTACGTACGATTGCCGAAACCGATGCCGACGTGATCATCTTCGGTGGTGCGCCGTCTGGCGGGACTTGCCGAAAAGGTTCGTGACCGCATCCCGGTGCCGGTCGTCGATCAGGTGCAGGCGGCCGTGAAGCAGGCCGAGACTTTGGTCGCCTTGAACGTTCGCAAGGCGATCACCGGAACGTTCCGCCGCCCCGGCGCGAAAGCCACCATTGGCCTTCCGCCGGCCCTGGCGCGGCGCATCGAGCACAAGGACGGGTGATGGAAGCGAGCCGAGGGCCCTAAGGTTGCTGCGGCGCTGATCATTCGACGAACTTGTCCTCAAGACCGACTTGCGCTCACGTCGCGATTGCTCGGATGTCCTGACGCCAGTCCGAACCGATCATATGAGTCACCTGCGGGGCTTCACCAATGCGCATTTCCATTCTTGGTGCGGGTGCGATCGGCTGCTACTTCGCGGCCAGACTTGCCGCATCCGGTGCCGAGGTACAGGTCATCGCACGTGGCGAGACGCTGGAGGCAATCCGCCGCAATGGTGTGCGCATCGAGGGCAATGCCGATGTGTCGGCACGGCCAATGGCGCTTGCAATTGGGGATGCACGGCCGGCGGACCTGCTCGTCACCTGCGTCAAGGCCCACGCCTTGCCGCAACTGGCCCCGTCGATCGCTCGCCTCGTCAAGCCGGACGGCCTGTGGCTGTGCGCTGTCAATGGATTGCCGTGGTGGTACGGCGAGCCGCCGCTGACGGCAGTCGATCCTGGCGGGTGCATCCGGGCGGGTTTTCCAGTAGATCGGGCCGCAAGTTGCGTTGCCTATCTTGCTGCCGAAGTATTGCGGCCCGGCGTCATAGCTTTCGTGGGTGGCAAGGGTCTGATCCTCGGCACGCCGAACGACCGGCCATCGGCACTGCTCGATGAAGCAGCCCACTCCTTCACGGCCGCCGGTATCACCAGCAGTGTCTCGGATGATATCCGCTCGGCGATCTGGAACAAGCTGTTCGGTAATGTCGGTCTCAATCCGTTGACGGCGATGACCGGGCTGTCGGTCGACAAGGTTCCTGGCCGACGTTGAACTGAAAACCATGCTGATCGAAATCACCGGCGAGGCGATGAAGGTAGCCGAGTCAGAAGGCGTCCGACTGGAGAGCACGGCGATCGAACGCGTCGGCGTAATGTCTCGCCTCGGAGCGTTCCGCACCTCGATGTTGCAGGATGCCGATGCGGGCCGAGCAATTGAACTCGATGCCATCCTCGGCGCCTTGCTCGAAGTCGCGGACCGGCGCGGCATCGCCGTCCCCGCCAGTCGTCGGGCCTACGCGTTGGTCCGCGGCTTTGCCTCAAGCCGCGGACTGATGCCCGGTTGATCGTTTGACGGTTCGGTTATTTCCACTTCATTTCCCAGAACCGCGGCAACTCGTCTGCGTAGGCCTTGAATTCGAGTTCCTTGGCTGCGACGTAGTAGGTTGTCAGAGCATAGAGCGGCACCGTGTAGGCGCGTTCGGCGATAAGGCCGAGCGCCTTCTTGTAGGTCTCCTTGCGAACGACCGTGTCGACTGTCGTGTCGCCTTTTTCCAGCAGGGCAATGATTTCCGGGTCTTTCACCGAGTCGTCGTCGATGCCCTTGAAGTAGACCGAAACCGAGGCCGATACATCGTTGAGGCTGTAAGAGCCCCAGGTCTGATGCGTCATGGCCGCCTTGTTGGCACGGTTTTGGTCGCGCATGGCGGCATATTGCATGAACTTGAGATTGGCCTTGATGCCGACGGCACGAAGATAGTTCACCATCGCTTCGGTTTGGCTACGTTCCCGATAACCGAACAAGTCGATCTCGAAACCATCTTTGAAACCGGCGTCAGCCAGAAGCGCCTTGGCCTTGGCGGGATCATACGGGTAGCGCTTGGTGCCCTCGTCGGTGCAGCCGAATTGCGACGGGAAGCAGATCGTGTTGACCGGGATCACGCCCTCGCCGACCAGTTCCTTGGCGATCTTGTCGCGGTCGATGGCGTGGTTGATTGCCTGACGCACGCGCACATCGCGCAGGGGCGCCGACGGACCATCCGGCAGCACGTTCATCGCGACGAATACGATGCGCATGGTGCCACCCGACTTGACGCCGAGATGCGGTATCGGTCTTCAGCTGATCGGCCTGCTCGACGGGCACATTCATGATGATGTCGAGGCCGCCCGACAACATCTCGGCGACCTGCGTCTGCCGGTCCGGGATCATGCGGACTTCAACCTTCTCGACGGTCGCCTTGGGCTTTTGCGATGCGGCCCAATAGTCGGCATGCCGCTCAAGCTTGATCGATTTTCCGACGATATGCTCGGTGACCTTGTAGGGGCCGGTGCCGACCGGCTTTTCGTTCATGCCCTTTGGGCCGACTTTGGCATAATACTCGTTCGGGTGGATGACGACCGGGCCGGTCAGGTATTCGATGGCGGCAGGGAACGGCCGCTTGGTCTTGATCCGGACCTTGAATTTCTCGACCTTCTCCGCTTTTTCAACCCAGTTGATGTTTTGCTGGGCGGTGGCCTTGTTGGCGACGTCGGAGGCGAAATTCAGCGTGTAGACGACGTCATCGGCGTCGAACTCCTCGCCGTTGTGGAATTTTACGCCCTGGCGCAGTTCCAGCTCCAGCGTGCGGTCGTCGATCCACTTCCATGAAGTCGCGAGCTGCGGTTTGTACTCGTTGGTGTTTGGGTCGCGATAGATCAGCGTGTCCCAGACAGCGTGGCTCATCATCACGCCGAGGCGGACATTGTTGAAATAGGGGTCGATGTTTTCCAGGATCTGATCGTAGGCGAAGCGGATGGTGTTGTCCTTCTTGGCCGCGATGCCCGGCGTGGCCGCCATCATCAATGCGCCCATCGCAGCTGCAAATCTCAAGCCCGTGTACTTCGACATGCTGAAACTTTCCCTGTTCGACGGATGTTTGTTCATTCTCGTACTTGATCCAGCACCAGTCACAGGCATTGCGTCAACTACCTTCCTCTTGGGACAACGGAAGCGGTCAGGCGACAGCCGGCGGGTCGACGTAGTTGAAGCCGGTGCCGACGGCGACGACTTCGAGCGCGCCGGTAGTGATCATCGGATGGGAGACGCGGATTGCAAGTACCCCGTCGTAGCCTTTGGCGCGGGCGCGCTCGGTGAGGATCTCGAAACAGCGCTCGATGGTCTTGTCGAGTATGTATTCGTAGCGGGTCATGTTGCCGCCAACGTAGTTGGTGATCGTCTCGCGCATGTCGCGAATGATGTTGGCGCCGGCAACGGCCGATGCGAACACCAGTTCGCCATGGCGGATCGGCATCGCGCCGATTGTTTCGGTGGTGACGAGCAGCATCAGTGGCCTCCCAGCGAAGCGGGGCGCCGGCCGTGGCGGCTGCCGAATAGCAGGCGTCTAAGAACCAGGAGGATGATGACCAATCCTAGAAACAACGAACCGACTGCTTCCGGGTGCTTTTCCCACAACAGCAACGGATTGACCTTGCGGTTCCAGGCGAGTTCGAAATCCTGTGCCACCGACCCAGGATCGAGCATCGCCGTCGTTCGCAACATCATCGATACCGCAGCGCCCTGATCTGCGCTGGTCATGATCGCGTTGCGTACCCGTTCCGAACCGAGCGCCAGCATCTTGGCCGGGTTTTGCGCCACCGCCCGCAGCACGCGCTGTCCGGCGGTTTTTTCGAGCCCGGTCAGATAGCCTGACAGCGTTTCCAACTCCCGCTCGGCGAGGCCACGGCCGAGTGACTTCAACTCGCCGTCGTCGAGATCGAACAGCACATCGCGGGCGGCACGCTTGATGCCGGCGAACCGGGTGATCGCGAGACGGTCGCCGAGACCGAGAATGCGGGTCAGACCAGCCTTGCTGAAGTCGTCCGGCGCGGTCCGGCGGTGGATCTCGTATTCGACCACCTTGGGTAGTGCGTCGCCGGCCAGGGCCGCCCACTTGAGGGCCGCATCCAGCGAACGGCTTTCTCGCGCGATGTCCATTGCCACTGGCGCGATCGTACTGATGGCCTGGTGCAGCGTTCCGTCCGCAAGGCGCCGCATGACGCCCGGCTCGCCTTCGGCGGCCAAAACCAACGCCACCACCTCGTCGAGGCGGGCTAGGTTTTCGGGCTTTTGTACGTCGAGGAAGCGCGCGGAAGGCTTCGTGGCGTTCGGAGAGATCGAGCACTTTGACGTGGGCGCGGCGGAATTCCTGCCAGATCTCGGCGACGCGCTCGGCGGTTTTGGCCGCGATTTCCTTGGTGTGTTCGCCGATCTGCTCCTGGATCGTCTTGGCCAGTTCGACGCGGACTTTGTCCTTCGTGTCGGCGGATTTCATCTCGTTGGCGATGATCGGCAGCACGCCGTAACGGAAATCCCAGATGTCCTTGGCGATCAGGACGACACCGACGCCGCCGGCCACGACGGCGACGAGACGGCCGACGAGCGCGCCGACGATGCGCTGGCCGATGCGGCTCGCCATGTTCGACATTTGCCGGCGAACGAGTAGCACCACCGCGCCGGCAATGCCCTCGCGGCCCTCGGCGAGCACGGATGCGGTCGACACCGACGCACCGCCCTTGCCGGGCTCGATCATGAATTCTCGGCCGGCGTTGCCGGCGACCGCACCAGCGACTGTGCGGCCATAGCGGGGACCGAGAAATGCCTTCATGCATTGCAGCGCCGGTTCGCCTGCGTCGATCGTGCCGAGTTCGATCGCCTTTCCGATTTCGGTGCCGACGCCGTTGGCCAGCGCTTCGAGGGCAACCTTCAACTGTTCGGACTTGTAGACCCGCTCGGCGACTGCGGTGGCGAGATCAGCGGCCTTTTCCTTGTTGGCGAGTGATTGCAGCAGGTTGGCCCAGCTGGTTTCATCCTTGATCTCGCTCAACGCCTGATCGACGCGCCTGTCGATAACTTCGTCCAAGTTGCCCTTGCGCCACTCGCTGGCGATGACTGCCTTATAGTCGACCTTGGATAGACCTTGCGCCAGAGAGCGCGCGGTCAGGTTTTCGATGGCGGTCTTAAACCCGGTCTCGTCGCGAGCCTGGCAGGCTTCGTAGTCGGCGCGTGAGAGGATGCCGCCGTCGGCGGGTGTCGCGGCGAAGGCGGGCGCGATGTGGCCGGTGGCGACCGCCAAACCTGCCAAGCCGGCCATCGTGGCCCGTCCAACCCGTCGCAACAGTGAACTGCGCACCATGATCTCCCATGCAACACTAAGCGGCACATCTACTCATGCCGACATTTACCATAACCGCTTGCATCCGATTCAATAGTGGCTCGGTCGCCCGATGTGCGGTCCAGCGGCCATCGGTAGCAGGTGGAAGCAGCCCGTCCGACACCGCTGTTTTTGTCAGATCGTACTTATTCGTTGATCTCAGGCAACAGGGGCGGATATATGTCGCCCCGAACCTTGCTTCGAAAGGCGGTTCAAAGGTGGCGGCTACCAACGCGGTAGCGGCCCGTGCGGGCGTGGCGGAATTGGTAGACGCACTGGATTTAGGTTCCAGCGACGCAAGTCGTGGGGGTTCGAGTCCCTTCGCCCGCACCATGTGCCTTTCGCGATGAGAGTGGCTAGATAATTGCAGCGTTCCGGCCAGTTGCCGGGCGCATTTGCGCGAAACAGTCGAACACAGGTCTCTTGGTCATGCAGGTCGATGTACAGAAGTCGGACGGGTTGATGCGTCAACTCAAGGTGGTGGTGCCAGCGGCTGATCTCAATCAGCGGTTCGCAGCGCGCATCGACGAGGTCAAGGATCAAGTTCAGATCAAGGGCTTCCGCAAGGGCAAGGTGCCGCTCAGCCACATCAAGAAGGTTTATGGCCGCTCGCTGATGGTTGAAGTGATGCAGGCCGCGGTCGAGGAAACCAGCCGTAAGGCGATGGTCGATCGTGAAGAGCGCCCTGCAATGCAGCCGAAGATCGATCTGCCGGAGGATTCGGCCGAGATCGAGAAGGTAATCGACGGCAAGGCCGATCTTGCCTACGGCATGACATTCGAAGTGCTGCCGAAGATCCAGATTGCTGATTTCGCCGCGCTGAAGTTGGAGCGGATGGTTGCCGACGTCGAGGACAGCGCCGTTGACAAGGCGGTCGGTGACCTTGTCGATCGCAGCACATCGTTCGAGGCCGAAGACGGCCGCACGGCAGGCGATGGCGACCGTGTTACGATGGACTTTGTCGGCAAGATCGACGGCGAAGCCTTCGAGGGCGGCGCTGGCGAAGGTGTCACGCTCGTGATCGGCCAGGGTGGTTTCATCCCGGGCTTCGAGGACGGGCTAAAGGGCATCAAGGCAGGCGAAGAGCGTGCCGTAACGGCGGCGTTTCCAGCCGAATATGGCGCCGCGCATCTCGCTGGCAAGACGGCTGTCTTTGACGTGAAGGTGACCGAGGTTGCTGCCCCGAAGAAGCCTGAAGTCAATGACGAGTTCGCCAAGACGCTTGGCGCGCCCGATCTCGCCAAGCTGCGCGAGATGGTGAAGATGCAACTCCAGGCCGAGCACGAACGTGTGACCCGCGCTCGTATTAAGCGTCAGTTGCTTGATGAGCTTGAAAAAGCTCACGATTTTGCTCTGCCGCCGTCGCTCGTCGATAGCGAGTTCGAGAGTGTCTGGACCGAAGTTACCTCCGGCATGAAGCAGCAGAGCAAGACCTTCGAAGACGAGGGCAAGACGGAGGAATCGGCCAAGGCCGATTATCGCAAGATCGCCGAGCGCCGGGTCCGCCTCGGTCTTGTCATCGGCGAGGTCGGCGAGACGAACAAGATCCAGGTCACGCAGGATGAGATGCGCATGGCTTTGATGGAGCAGGCGCGCCGCTTCCCCGGTCAGGAGAAGTTCATTTACGAATACTACGAGAAGACGCCGGGTGCCGTCGCCCAGCTGCGCGCACCGATTTTCGAGGATAAGGTCGTCGACCACATCGTCGCCCAGGCCAAGCCTGTCGAGCGCAAAGTGACGCGCGAGGAACTGTTCAAGCCGCTTGCCGACGAAGCCGAGTAAGTCATTCTCCACGCCCGAGGCCGCTCTATGCGCAACATAACGCGAGCGGCCTCTTGAATTGTGACGCCGCGCGGCGGACATATGCGTGACGCCGATTCCGCTAGCGGAGGGGCCGACAGCTTGTCCGGACCACTGGTCCGCCGGGCGACGCCTTGAACCTGCGCCCGCCAATAGGAGCCTTAAGCCCCATGCGCCATTCCTCTTCCGACATCACCGCGTCGTTCTGGCCGGCCGTCATCGATCCGTCGGACCGCACCGGTCGGGCGTATGACTTGCCGTCGCGGTTGCTGCAGGAACGCATCATATTCGCTATCGGCCCGGTCGAAGACCAGATGGCCTCGTCGATCTGCATGCAGTTGCTGTTCCTTGAGTCTCTCAATCCCAAAAAAGAGATCTCGATGTACATCAACTCACCGGGCGGCGTGGTCACCGCCGGCATGGCGATCTACGACACGATGCAATTTATCCGCTGCCCGATTGCGACGCTGTGCTTCGGTCAAGCCGCGTCGATGGGCTCGCTGCTGCTGACCGCTGGCACCAAGGGCATGCGTTATGCGCTGCCGAACGCGCGAATCATGGTGCACCAGCCGTCAGGCGGCTTCTCGGGCCAGGCTTCAGACATCGAGCGTCACGCCGAAGATATCATCAAGATGAAGCGCCGGCTTAACGAAGTCTATGTGCACCACACCGGCAAGCCTTACGAGATGATAGAACGGACGCTTGACCGCGATTACTTCATGACGGCCGAACAGTCCGTTGAATTCGGCCTGATCGACAAGGTGTTGAGCAAGCGCGAAGACTTCGAGTTGGTTATCGACGGTAAATCGTGATCTCTCGATTACTGGGATACTTATCACGTTGCTCCAGTGGTTGTGATTGTCGCGCAGATGTTTGCCGCAGTGCGTCGCGAAGCGCTTGCCATGCGTTGTCTGGCATGGTGGATGCAGGGTTCAGCTGACTTCAATCTGGGGGCGCGGTGTCACAGTATTGTCGAAATCGCAGCCTCCCTACCCACTTCCCGGGTAAGGAGTTGTTAATCCAATCTTGATCACACGGCCTTTAGCGTGCTCAGATCACGCTATTGGAGTCAGAGCGTCCGGCACGTGAAGACCACGCCAGAAACGTTTTACGATGCAGGCCAGACACCAGGCAGTGATGCCCTGTCCGCCCGAGGGTGAGAGAACCGAATGGCACAACAGGAAAAGAACACCCTCTATTGCTCCTTCTGCGGCAAGAGCCAGCATGAAGTGCGCAAGCTCATTGCCGGCCCGACCGTGTTCATCTGCGATGAATGCGTTGAGCTGTGCATGGACATCATCCGCGAGGAGAACAAGAACACCCTCGTCAAGTCGCGCGATGGCGTGCCTTCGCCGCAGGAGATCAAGGCTGTCCTCGATAGCTACGTGATCGGGCAGGACCACGCCAAGCGCGTGCTGTCGGTCGCCGTGCACAATCACTACAAGCGTCTCAACCACGCGACCAAGAACAACGACGTCGAGCTGGCGAAGTCGAATATCTTGCTTGCCGGCCCGACTGGTTGCGGCAAGACGCTGCTGGCCCAGACGCTGGCTCGCATTCTCGATGTGCCATTCACGATGGCCGACGCGACGACCCTGACCGAAGCCGGCTATGTCGGCGAGGACGTGGAAAATATTATTCTGAAGCTGCTGCAGAATGCCGACTACAACGTCGAGCGGGCGCAGCGCGGCATCGTCTATATCGACGAGGTCGACAAGATCAGCCGCAAGTCGGACAATCCGTCCATTACCCGTGACGTGTCGGGCGAAGGCGTGCAGCAGGCGCTGCTCAAGATCATGGAAGGCACCGTTGCCAGCGTTCCGCCGCAGGGTGGCCGCAAACATCCGCAGCAAGAATTTCTGCAGGTCGATACCACCAACATTCTGTTCATTTGCGGCGGCGCCTTCGCGGGCCTAGAGAAGATCATCTCGCGCCGCGGCAAGGGCACGTCGATTGGCTTTGGTGCCGCAGTGATCGGTCCCGACGAGCGTCGTACCGGCGAAATTCTACGCCAGGTCGAGCCAGAAGATCTGTTGAAGTTCGGCCTGATTCCGGAATTCATAGGGCGCCTGCCGGTGATCGCGACCTTGGAGGATCTATCGGAGTCGGCGTTGATGCAGATCTTGAGCGAGCCGAAAAACGCGCTCGTGAAGCAGTACCAGCGCCTATTCGAGATGGAGGACGTGAAGCTCACCATCACCGCCGATGCCTTGAAGTCGATTGCAAAGCGCGCCATCGAGCGCAAGACCGGTGCGCGCGGCTTGCGTTCTATCATGGAAGGCATCCTGCTCGACACTATGTTCGATCTACCCGGATTGAAGGGCGTGGAAGAAGTGGTGATCGGACCGGAGGTGGTCGATGGTGGTGCTAAGCCGTTGCGCATCTACTCCGACCGCGCAGAGGAAAAAGAGTTCGAGCGCCTGACGCAGTTTGAGACTTCTCTCGCGGTGGCGGAGTCGCGGATCAACATGCGACCGTTTTGTGGGTGGGGCCTTGGACCAGCCGTCCCTCCTCCCCACATGAAGCGCAGTCGAGAGGGACGATCCCTTAAGCCGGTCGGACGAGTGGCGGTCCATCGGTGGTGTAACGAGAGCGTACTCCGCTCCAGCCATCGCCGCGGATTTGCAAAGAACGCTGCCGGCATCGCTACTGTGTAGAGCGGGATGACGCAGCGGGTCTGAATACTGCGGATGGTTCGGTTCAACACTGCGCCGCTTCCTCCGAAAGTTCGGAGTGGCGGGGCTAAGGAACACGAGAGAACCCATGAGCGAAGAAAAAGAAGTCAAGTCGGTGAAGGCATCGGGCAAGGAGCTGTTCCCAGTCCTGCCGTTGCGTGACATCGTGGTCTTCCCCTACATGATCGTGCCGCTGTTTGTCGGTCGCGAGAAGTCGATCGCGGCACTTGAGGAAGTGATGCGCGCCGATAAGCACATCCTGCTTGTCGCCCAGAAGAACGCCAGCGACGATGATCCGAAGACCGACGCGATCTATCAGGTGGGTACGTTGGCTTCAGTGCTGCAGCTGTTGAAGCTGCCCGACGGTACGGTGAAGGTGCTCGTCGAGGGCAGCGCGCGCGCCAAGGTCGTGCGCTACGTTGACAATCCGAATTACTTCGAAGCCGAGGTCGAGCGCATCGGGGAGACCACCGGCGCCAAGGACGAGATCGAGGCGCTGGCACGCTCGACGTTCGCCCAGTTCGAATCGTACGTGAAGCTGAACAAGAAGATCTCCCCGGAGGTTCTCGGCAACATCAGCCAGATTGAGGATTACTCGAAACTCGCCGACACCATCGCTTCGCACCTCGCGGTGAAGATCGCCGACAAGCAGGATGTGCTCGAGACCAACACGATCTCGGCGCGGCTCGAACGCGTCTACACGCTGATGGAGAGCGAGATCTCCGTGCTGCAGGTCGAGAAGAAGATCCGCACCCGCGTCAAGCGTCAAATGGAGAAGACGCAGCGTGAGTACTATCTCAATGAGCAGATGAAGGCGATCCAGAAGGAACTCGGCGATACGGAGGAGCGCGACGATATCTCCGAGTTCGAGGAGAAAATCGAGAATACCAAGCTGTCGAAGGAAGCCAAGGACAAGGCCACCGCCGAGCTGAAAAAGCTGCGGCAGATGAGCCCGATGTCGGCCGAGGCGACGGTGGTACGCAACTATCTCGATTGGTTGCTATCGATTCCGTGGGGCGTGCGCGGCAAGGTCAAGAAGGATCTCGTCGAGGCGCAGGCCATCCTCGATAAGGAGCACTACGGCCTCGAAAAGGTGAAGGAGCGCATCGTCGAGTATCTCGCGGTGCAGAACCGCACCCACAAGCTGAAAGGTCCGATTCTGTGCCTCGTCGGACCGCCAGGCGTCGGTAAGACTTCCCTCGGCAAGTCGATTGCCAACGCGACCGGTCGTGAGTTCGTCCGCATGTCGCTCGGCGGCGTGCGCGACGAAGCCGAGATCCGTGGCCATCGCCGCACCTACATTGGCTCGATGCCTGGCAAGGTCATCCAGTCGATGAAGAAATCGAAGCGCACAAACCCGCTGTTCTTGCTCGACGAAATCGACAAGATGGGCCAGGACTTCCGCGGTGACCCGGCGGCGGCTCTGCTCGAAGTGCTTGACCCGGAGCAGAATGCTACGTTCAACGATCATTACCTAGAAGTCGATTACGACTTGTCGAACGTGATGTTCGTGACGACGGCCAACACGCTCAACATCCCGCCGGCGCTGATGGACCGCATGGAGATCATTCGTCTTGCCGGTTACACGGAAGACGAGAAAGTCGAGATCGCGCGTCGCCATTTGATCGGCGAGATGCAGCAGAACCACGGCCTGGAAACCAGCGAGTGGGAGATCGACGACGGCGCGCTACGCCAGATCATCCGCTGCTACACGCGGGAAGCTGGCGTGCGTAATCTTGAGCGCGAGATCGCCAAGCTCGCCCGTAAGGCAGTCAAGGAGATCCTGGTCTCTGGCAAGAAGCAGGTGAAGTTCAACGCCGAGAACCTCGATCAGTACCTTGGCGTGCCAAAGTACCGCTACGGCGAGGCCGAGTCCGACGACGCCGTTGGTGTCGTCACTGGGCTGGCGTGGACCGAGGTCGGCGGCGAGATCCTAACCATCGAAGGCGTAATGATGCCGGGCAAGGGCAAGATGTCGGTCACCGGCAACTTGCGGGATGTCATGAAAGAGTCGATCCAAGCGGCGCAAGCTTATGTGCGCTCGCGGTCGGTTGACTTCGGCATCCATCCGTCGATGTTCGAAAAGAAGGACATCCATGTGCACGTGCCGGAAGGCGCGACACCGAAAGATGGACCGTCAGCAGGCATCGGCATGGCGACGGCGATCATATCGGTTCTTACTGGCATCGCGGTGCATAAGGATGTCGCCATGACGGGTGAGATCACGCTGCGCGGTCGCGTGCTGCCAATCGGCGGTCTCAAGGAGAAGTTGTTGGCGGCGCTACGAGCCGGCATCAAGAGAGTCATCATCCCGTCGGAGAACGTGAAAGACCTGGCCGATATCCCGGAGGAGGTCACCAAGAAGATGGAGATCATCCCGGCATCGCGCCTCGACGAGGTGCTGAAGGTGGCGCTGGTGCGCATGCCCGATCCTATCGCCTGGGACGTCGATCCCCCCGCTGTTGTCGCGCCTGTGGCAGCGGCGGATGACGGTACCGGCACGCCACGCATCACTGCGCACTAAATCTTCATTCGACTGAATGACGATCAGGCCCCCGGCATAAACCGGGGGCCTTTTGATTTTGGTCGGAATCTAACTCCAATTCGTGTTTTTCCCCGTGTTTTCGGGCTTTTTTTGCCGTTTTTCCACTTGACGAAGCATGGGGGAACGCGTTGTTTGCGGGCTCTGCTGTGCTTCCCGCAGCGGGATTGTCTGGGCCGGTCCAGCATGCGGCGCGTGCTGCTGAACGGGCCGAAGCTCTAGTCTTGCAATCTCGATCATCGCAATCACAACAAGGATGAAGAAAATGAGCAAGAAAGATGCGATCGACGCCATCGCCGAACATTCCGAGATCACCAAGGAGAAGGCTGGTGTCGCCCTCGACGCACTGATCAGCTACATTGAGAAGACGCTTAAGGACGGCGAGGAAGTCTCGTTGCCGCCGCTCGGCAAGTTCAAAGTCACGAAGCGCAAGGCCCGCACCGGACGCAATCCGTCGACCGGCGCCGAGATCAAGATCCCAGCCTCGATCGTGCCGAAGTTCCAGCCGTCGAAGACGCTCAAGGATGTAGTCAACAAGCGTTGATCGCGGTCGCTGGCGCCGCAACATTCGGTACAGCCATCACTGCTCTCGACGGCGCCCTTGCGGGCGCCGTTGTTTTTTTGTGTTGGGCGTGGCGCGATGAAGCCTGTGCAACCTGGGCATAACATTGCGTTGCAGCCGAACTCTGCGGGCGAATCGGCCTAAATCTTCGGCGTCAAGAGCGGTGAGGAGAGTGGCATGGCGGCAGTGCGGAAACCGGCGCGTGCGAGCGAGAGCGTGGCGGACGAGCGGTCCGGCGGGCCATTCCTTGGCGTGGCGCAGTCGGCCAAGGGCATGCTGTGGCGCGAGCGATTGGCGCCGGCCGATCAGATCAAGGCGGCAGCAATCAGCCAGAAGCACGGCCTGCCCGATTTGCTCGGCCGCATGATCGCCGCTCGCGGCATCGCGGTGGATCAGGTCGCCACGTTCCTCGATCCGTCGATCCGCGCGCTGATGCCTGACCCCGATACGCTGCGCGACATGGACGTCGCCGCCGGGCGCCTTGCCGATGCGATCGAGAAGCGTCAGCGGGTGGCGGTGTTTGGCGACTACGACGTTGACGGCGCATCGTCATCGGCGTTGATGCAGCGGTTCCTCGATCACCACGGCGTGCAGAGCCGCATCTACATTCCAGACCGCATCTTCGAGGGTTATGGCCCCAACGCCGCCGCGATTGAGTTGCTGGTCAAGGAAGGCGCCAACCTGATAGTCACCGTCGACTGCGGCACGACGAGTTTCGAGCCATTGGCTGCCGCCGCGCGCCTGAAAACCGATGTGCTGGTCATCGACCACCATCAGGCCGATGCGGAACTGCCGAATGTGATGGCGGTGGTGAACCCGAACCGCCAGGACGATCTCTCGGGCCTTGGACATCTGTGCGCTGCCGGAGTCGTATTTCTGCTGCTGGTCGCCACGACCCGCGTACTTCGCAAGCGTGGCGCCTACGGCACCATTGCAGAGCCACAACTGCTTGAACTGCTCGACATCGTGGCGCTGGCGACCGTCGCCGACGTGGTGCCGCTTATTGGCCTCAACCGCGCGTTCGTTACCCGAGGGCTGGCGGTAATGCACCAGCGCCGCAACATTGGTTTGCGGGCATTGTTCGACGTCGCGGGCCTCAATGCGGCGCCAACGCCCTATTCGCTCGGCTTCGTGCTTGGACCCCGCATCAACGCTGGCGGTCGGATCGGTGACGCGGCGCTGGGTGCCCGCCTGCTCGCGACCGAAGACGAGGGCGAGGCAACGAAGATCGCGGCCCTGCTCGACAAACTCAACCGCGAGCGCAAGGCAATTGAGACACAGATGTTGGAGGAGGCGATCGCCGACGCCGACCGCCGCGTCACCGACATGCCCGATCTGCCGATGCTGATCACCGGCTCGGAGTCCTGGCACAAGGGCGTCGTTGGCCTGGTCGCGAGCCGCCTTGTCGAGCGGTTCCGCCGGCCTGCCTGCGCCATCGCCTGGGAGAAGGGTACCGATGGCACCGGCTCTCTTCGATCAGTTGCCGGCGTCGATATTGGCGGCGCGGTGCGTGCGGCCGTTGCGGCCGGCCTGCTGATCAAGGGCGGTGGGCACGCGATGGCGGCCGGCCTCACCGTCGCCAAAACCAAATTGCCCGCCCTCGAAGCATTTTTTGCCGAGCGGCTGCAAGCAGCCTCGTCGCGGGCGCGCGAGCAGGCTGGACTCGAGATCGACGGTGCGCTGACGCCGGGCGGCGTCAACGACGCACTCATGGACCTGATTGAGCGGGTCGGGCCATACGGCCAGGGCAATCCGGCGCCGCGCTTCGCCTTCCCGGCGCATCGGGTAAAGTTCTCCAAGGTCGTGGGCGATGCGCATATCCGCTGCGTGCTGGAAGCAGGAGACGGCTCGCGTCTCGATGCGGTAGCGTTCCGCGCATCCGGCCAGCCCCTGGGCGACCTGCTGACGGCGCCGGGCGGTATGCCACTGCATGTCGCCGGCACCTTGAAGCGCGACACCTGGGGCGGCCGGCAGAAAATCGAATTGACCATCGAGGATGCCGCCGATCCACGCCGGCAATAGATCGAAGATAGGCTGAACACCAATGATCGCCGTCGCCATGATGCCATTTGGCGTGTAAGCTGTCGCCAGAGCGCAGCCGAGGTGGCGTCATGGTGCCTGCAACTCAGTACACACGCGTCGGCGATATCAGCATTGCCTATCAGACGATTGGATCGGGGCCGGTAGATCTCGTTCTCGTTCCTGGGTGGCTCTCGAACATTGAGGTGTTCTGGGAGGAACCGCGCGTTCGTCGATTTCTTGAGCGGTTGGCCACTTTCTCCCGGCTGATTCTATTCGACAAGCGCGGCACCGGGCTTTCGGACCGCGTGGTTGAGGCTGCCACGCTGGAAGAGCGTATGGACGACGTGCGCGCCGTCATGGATGCCGTCGGCTCGTCGAAGGCCGCTTTGTTCGGCTACTCCGAGGGTGGGACGCTTTGCGCGATGTTTGCCGCGACGTATCCGAGCCGAGTTCATAGCCTGATCATGGCCGGCTGTTTTGCACGCCGCGTCCGCGGCGACGACTACCCAATCGGGCCGACCCTGGAGGAGGCGATTGCTGGCTTGGACGCCATGATGAGCGGCTGGGGCGGGCCGGTCGGCATGGAGATGCGAATGCCATCGGTGGCGCAGGACAAGGCGGTGCGCGAGTGGTGGGCCAAATATCTGCGAATGAGCGCCAGCCCGGCGGCGGCACGCGCACTGTCACGGGCAAACTTCGACATAGATGTGCGGCCGTTGTTGCCGGCCGTCCAGGCTCCCACGTTGATCCTGCATGCCGCGCATGATCAAACGATCCCGCCCGAGGCATCCGAGCACATCGCCAAGCTCATCCCGCATGCCCGTCTGGAGATGATTGATACGATCGATCATGTCCCATATTTCGCGGGCGCCGACCAGATGCTGCAGCTCATCGAGGAGTTTGTGACGGGCTCGCGCCTGTCGCTGGTTCGCGACAGCAGCTTGCAGACGATCATGTTCGTCGATGTCGTGGGTTCGACCAACTTCGCCGCCGAACGTGGCGATCAGCGCTGGACCGACGAATTGCAGGCTTATTATCAGGTCGTCCGCAGTGAACTGGCGGTTTATCAAGGCCGCGAAGTCAACACCGTCGGTGACGGTGTCGTTGCCAGCTTTGATGGCCCGGCCCGTGGCATCCGATGCGCCGCGGCGATAGCGACCGCGATGCAGCACCGCGGTCTCGGCGTGCGCGCGGGGTTGCACACCGGCGAGTGCGAGCGTCGCGATAATCAGTTGTACGGCATGGCGCTGCATATAGCGGCGCGCGTGGCCGCTTTGGCCGAGCCGCAATCGGTATTGATTTCGCAGACGGTCAAAGATCTCGTCGCCGGTTCGGGCTTGAAATTTTCCAGTGCCGGCCGTCATGTACTCAAAGGTGTGCCGGGGCGGTGGGGCATCCACAAATTGGCGGCATGAATTCTACGAACGCGACCATCGCGACAATGAGCGGCACGGGGAATACATGAACTTCGAACTGACCGACGACCAGGTGGCGCTGCGCGATGCCGCACGCAAGTTTGCTCGCGGCGAGATGATGGAAATCGCGCAGAACTGTGAGACCAAGAACGAGCCTCCGCCGCGTTCGTTCAAGCGCCGGCTCGGCGAGATGGGCTTTCTCGGCATCAATACGCCAACCGCCTATGGCGGCATGGGGCTCGGCAGCCTCGAAGCCGTGCTGGTGCTCGAGGAATTGGCGAAGGTGCATCCGGCGGCAGCGTTCCCAATGTTCGAAAGCGCGGTCGGACCGATCAAGGCTGTCGAGCGCTTCGGCTGCGAAAGCTTGAAGAAGGTGTTGCTGCCGAAGGTGGTAGCCGGCGAAACCGTTGTCGCGGTTGCCATGTCGGAGCCCGAGGCTGGCACCGCGCTCACCGACCTCAAGACCCGCGCAGAGATCAAAGGCGGAAAGATCATCGTCAACGGCACCAAGCGCTGGTGCACCGGTGGCGGCACCGCCGACGGCTATGTCGTGTACTGCCGGATCGGCGATGCCAAGGGAGCCAAGGGCGTCGGCGCCGTCTACGTGCCGACCGGCCTCAAGGGCCTGACATTTGGCAAACGCGAAGAGATGATGGGCTTTCGCGGCACCACCACCGCAGATATCTTCTTCGAGAACGTCGAGGTGCCGGAAGATCATCTGATCGTGCCGGCCGGCGGTTTTCCGAAGCTGATGGAAGCATTCGACCTCGAACGCTGCGGCAACTCGACGATGTGCTTGGGGCTCGCCGCTGGTGCGCTAGAAGATGCGCTGGCCTACGTGCAGGAGCGGCAGCAGTTCGGCAAGCCGCTGGTCGACTTCCAAGCGGTGCAGATGAAGATTGCTGAGATGGCGATGAAGGTCGAAGCCTCGCGCCTGCTTATCCATCGCGCCGTCACGCGAGCCGAGCACGGTTTCCCGTCCGTAGCCGACAGCTCGATCGCCAAGTGCTTCGCCAACGAGATGGTGCGCGAGGTGACCGGTACTGCGCTGCAATTGATGGGCGGCTACGGTTATTCGAAAGCCTACAAGGCCGAGCAGCGCATGCGTGATGCCTGGGGCTGGGGCATCGCCGGCGGCACGATCGACATTCAGAAGATCAACATCGCCGCGGCGCTGGTGGGAAGAAGGTTCGATCAGCGGAAGTAAGGGCGTGAGTTGCAACCTCTTGACCCGGCCCCTGGGGTTACCTCGATAGGGTCGGCGGTCAGCAATCAACGAGGTGATTCGTGAGCACTTCCGCCCAGTTCCTCAACCCGGCCGAGGCAGCACGGCAGCTCGGCGTTTCCGCCAAGGCCCTGCGGCTCTACGAACAGCGAGGCCTGATTAGTCCGGTTCGCTCGAGGGCCGGATGGCGCACCTATGGTCCCGACGAGATGGTCCGCGCAAAGGAGATCGTGGCTCTGCGCGCGCTCGGTTTCAGTCTCGTTCAGGTGGCGCGTGTTCTGGCGGGAGATGTCCTTGGGCTTGAACCGGCCCTGGTCGCGCATCAGGCCTCGATCGAAGCTCGCATCCATCAACTCGTTGGCACCGTGGCGAAGGTTCGCCAGCTGCGCGCCGAACTTGCTCTTGGGAAGATGCCACCGTCCGGTGAGCTGGTGCGGGTACTGCAGACGCCGATTTCGCCCAACATCGCCTTTGATCTCCCGTGGCCTTGGGGCGGCGAACGCTTCGAGCTGCGCAATATTGAGTCGCTGAACTACATCATTGGCCCGCTGGGCTGCGGCAAGACCCGGCTGGCGCAGCGCCTTGCCGAGGTTCTGCCCGGCGCCGCGTTCATCGGCTTGGAGCGGCTGGCGAATGGCGGCGCTGCGGCTCAGGCACAGCTCGACTCCGACGCGGCGCTGCGGTCGCGTGTCGAGCTGGCACTTGCTTGGCTGGTCGATGAAGGCGCCTCGGTGTCGCCCGCACTCGTCGCTCTGCTCGCCGGATTGGAAGTCGAGGGCCCGTCGATATTTATCGTCGATATGCTGGAGCAGGGGTTGGATCAGCCGACACAGGAGGCTTTGATTGTATATTTGCGGTGCCGTAGTTGTGAAGCGCGACCGCTGTTCGTGCTGACGCGCTCATGCGCGATTTTGGATCTGACTGCGGTTGGCCCGAGTGAGGCAATCATCCTTTGTCCAGCCAATCACAGCCCGCCGAGCTACGTCGCTCCCTTCCCCGGCGCTCCAGGTTACGAGGCGGTTGCCACTTGCCTGGCATCACCCGAGGTGCGGGCGCGGACGGAAGGCGTGATTGCGTGGCGGCCGACAATGCAGAGCGTTGGCGGGCTGAGGTGAGGGTAGGCCGAGTGATGACAACGAGGTACGTCCGAAGTCGGAAACGTGTGCGCCGGTTCATGTCGATGCCGCTTGTGGCCCGCGCCGTGTCGGGCTACGGTCCGCGCCGTTCGGAGGGGTGGCCGAGTGGTTTAAGGCACCGGTCTTGAAAACCGGCGTGGGTGCAAGCTCACCGTGGGTTCGAATCCCACCCCCTCCGCCAGATTCCAGTTTTGTTCCGGCTTAACGTGATTGCGCTTTGGGCTCAGCGCCGCGTCCGCGCGCGTATGCAGCCGTCCGAGACTGTCCGCAATTTACAAATAAATCAATAGTTTGGTAGAATTGACGGGCTCGCCTAATCCTGGCGGCGGGACCGCGTTTGATGTCCGTGGTTGTCTCAGGCGCGCTTCTCCGTTCCGCCCCTAAAGGGGGAACCTTGATGGCCCGACCGAGCCCTCAGCACCGCTTGAGCCCCGTGTTCGTCCGTACCTGCAAGACGCCCGGCGTCTACGTCGATGGCGGCGGACTTCGCACCAAGGCCAAAACGACGAAGGAAGAAAAGGTTTGTGCGTCAGTGTTGCCGCTCGCGGGAACACTGACGCCATGCGCGGGCGGGTCAGGTTCAAGTTGGCGACCACGACGAACCCGGGTCAGATTCAAAGTGCCGTTGACAGCTTCATCCCTGCCCTTGGCCGAACGCGGCACAGGGCATTCAGTCGCCGGATTTTTACTCCGGTGCAACCGAACGTCTCGGCTGCCTCACCGAGGAACTTTGTCTCTGGCGTTGCATAGCGTTCGACGGCGGTAACACTCGCCAGTAAAGACCGGTGAATGATCCCAGACTGTGGCAACACGCCCGTAATGCATGGCTAGAGCCAGGGACTGTCTCGAATTCTACCCACGGCAACGGGCTCGTCTTGTCGCCGCGCCCCCTGCGGGCCAGCATATACCGGCAGCTTACATTCTGGCCGCTAAAGCGATATAGCGATACGAATGACTGGCAACCATGCGGATGCAGTGTCCATGCGAAGGAGTTCTGACCAATCGATCATTGGCTTGGCAGTGTGCCTCTTGTCGCTGTGCCTAGGGGCGCTTGGCACTGGGGCGATTGCCAGTGATACGAACGATGCGGTTGTTCTGGATTCACGCCGGTATGAGATCCTTTCCGGCCGCTATTCGAAATTTGCGGAATTTCAGGTTCGCTTACAGCAGTTTCTCAATGACTGTGGCGATCCGCGCCCTCCGCTGGTTCTGCCCGGTGGTACACCCAGCGGCCGCATTGGCGCGGAGACGCGGCAAGCAATCCAGCGTGCACTGAAGTGCCCTGCCGCCGACGGCGTGCCGCATGGGTCCAGAGCCGCTGAAGGGGTGATCACCGAGCAGTTATGGCGGGCCATCATGGGGGGCGAACCTATTCCCTCGACGCAGGATCGCGCACTTTCAATGGTCCTCTCTTTCGAAGCGACCGACTTTGGTGATCCGCCCGAATGGAACCTGTGCCAGGACGGCAGCAAGTCAGGCCCGGCCGGCAACCTGATCTGTTTCAATGAATCTGATCCATGCTCGTATCTAACGTGGGGGCCGCGGGGCGCGACCGCGGGGGTTGGTCGCGAGATTCAGTTCGTCCTGTGGAAGCTCGCCAAGCAGAAGCCGGATTTGCTGCGACAAGTATTTGGCAGCGAATATGTCAATCTTGAGCGCTTTTTTCGCCTCAAGTCAGGCATAGGTGATCGCTGCGAGGGGCCGATACCACTCAAGATCTTCATGTGTGCGATCTGGCGAAGTGCGTCACGTCGCGCCGTATGGGACGCCGCCTTGGCCCGCCTCGGAGAGGATCCTGAAACCCGGCGGCTCTACAGCGGTCTTTATGCAGCGAACGAATTTGACGGTGGCAAGCTGCGTGATTTCCATGCCTTGTGGAAGGAGCTTGGACTAACGCCAAGCGAGGTCGACAACGCATTTTTTTTGGACCGAGCAACGCACCTTGGTGGCCCACCTGATGCTACGGAAGCCACCATTAGTAAGTTGGCAAGCTGCATGAAAAACGAAATGGGCTCGGTAAGTCAAAACGGATCGGCGCGTCGCTGTTTGGCGCGGATGCAGAAGCACGAGACCCAGCCTGAATATCGGATGGGACGTGACGTAGCCTACTACCTAAACTCCTACAAGGAAGGTGCGCTCGACGAGCGGGAGGTTCGCGCCTGGGCAAGATATGTCCCGATCAGCGCCGTGCACAACTTCGGCCTCAGGGACGACAAGCCCTTCGTTCTGGCAAATCCGTCGAGTTTGGCGTCGCTCGGCATAGACCTGCCGGATGCTAGCGGCATTGGAATTGACACCGCAGGAACTGGCGAGTTGTCCTGCAAGTGTAATTTCCCCCATGCGACGGGTACCCTGAGCCGCCTACTAGGCAACGGCCACGTCTTGATTGTTGGGATCTTTCGCGCTCACATTGCCGGTGCGATTAAGCTTGCCCCACCCCTGCATGGTGCCTCTGAGCGCCGCCAGCGTCACGCGGATCGCGGTGACGTATAACAACTGCCGGTAGATGAAGCGCTGAACCAGCAGTAACGGCAACAGCCGCCAGATGTGATCACGCCGATCGATCGCAATCGCAAGTGCGGCCGTAGCCATTTCGATCAGTTGAAAGGCGATCCAGTAGGTGAGGATGGCATAGAACGACGGTGGCAGGCCGCCAGACTGGCTGAACGTCATGGACGCCGAAATTAGCGACCAAAGTAACATGATGTCGACGATCGGCGCCATCAACGTGAATAGGAACTGAAATACCACGATGTTCGGTAGACCAAAGATTGCCAGGCCGGTCGGCTTCATTCGCGTGACGACACCACGGTTCTTGTAGGCAACCTGTAGTGTGCCGAACATCCAGCGCAGCCGCTGTTTCATGAATTGTCTGATCGTCTCCGGTGCTTCGGTTCGAGCGACCGCTTTGGGTTCGCTAAGCACTTTCCAGCCCGCAGTGACGAGGCGAACGGTTGCGTCGGCGTCTTCAGCCAATGTATCCGAAGCATAGCCGCCGATCGCCTGCAGGGCTCGGCGACGCCACGCTCCGATGGCACCCGGCACCACGGTTATGCCGTTGACGACCTCTAGGGCGCGGCGATCGAGGTTCTGGTTCGTGGCGTATTCCAGCGCCTGGAACCGGGTGATGAGATTGACTCTATTTCCAACAACCGCATGCCCCGAAACCGCACCAACCTGATCGTCTCCGAAATGCCGGACGAGCAGCTTGATCGCATCCGGGGCAAACAATGTATCCGCGTCGAGCGTGACGACGATCTCGTCGTCGGTCGCCGCGATCCCTGCATTGAGAGCTGACCACTTGCCGCCATTGGGCTTGCTGATCAGTGTTAGGCGAGGTTCGGCGCCGTACACCTTTCTAACGAGGTCCGCAGTTCCATCGGTGGAGCCGTCGTCAACAACGATGACCTTGAGGTTCTTTACTTCCGAGGCGAGAAGCGCGCCGAGTGTCTTGCAGATGACCGCGCTTTCGTTGAAGGCCGGCACAATTGCGGTGACCGATGGCGGAGCCCACACTAGACCTGCGCGAGCGACCTCGCGGCGCTTGTGGACTATCGCCAGAGATGACACCCAGGCTAATCGGATCAAGCCGAGACCGATGCTCGTATAGAAGATAAAGTGTGCAAGCCAGTTGAACCCACTGATAGCTGAGAAGCCGACCGAATTCACTTGTGCGACTAGCGCGCCCTCGATCGCAACCGATGGCATAACCTGGTCGCGCGAGAGGCCCAGAAGCTCATGGGTCGTAACGAAACGGAACCCATCGGCCCTGAGCTGATCGATAATTTCTGGCAAAGCGGTGATCGTTGCCTCGCGCGTTCCACCGGCATCGTGCAGAAGGACAACATTGCCGTCTCCGCGCCGCGCTCCAGCTAATGTCTTCGCCACGATGAGGCGGGGGATCGGCTGGAACCAGTCCTTGGGGTCGATGGCCATACCGATGGTCAGGTACCCCATTGACCCAGCCACTCTCAAGGCTGCGGCAGCGTCAATCGTATGTGGCTCGAGATCCGCCGCGAATGGCGGACGGAACAGCCGCGTTCGAACGCCAACGGTCGCTTCGATCAGGCGCTGCGTAGCGTTGAGTTCGAGCCGTAGCTGCTCACCAGACACATTCGATGCATTGGCATGGGTAAACGTGTGATTGCCGATATCATGCCCTTCGCGGTAAATCCGCTGCAGGATGGATTGGTTCAAGACGGCGGCCGAGCCCACGACGAAGAACGAAGCCTTGACCTGCTTGCTCGCTAGCACGTCAAGAATGCGATCAGTATATCGCGGGTCTGGCCCATCATCGAAAGTCAACGCAATGACTTTTTCGCTGCTTGCCCCACGGCGATGGACGACCGTCGATTGCGGATGAGTGGTGATTTCCTGGTCGGTTATCAGGTTGTTTTGAGGATTGAAGCTGAGCGTGCGGGCGCCGGCCTTTGGCTCGCCGCGAACATCGAGCACCTCGCCTTTGCCCTTGTAAAGTACGTCATAGCCAGGGCTCAACACACCAACGCCATCGCGTGCGGTCTGATCGGGTAGTCGTTCCCGACCAAAGGTTGCCCAAACGCTGGGGTCTTCGGTTCCCAGTCGCCACAATGCCAAGCCGGCCGGCCGTGCCGACAAAGCCGCTCCGATCTGATTGTAGGCAGTAACGCCATCCAGCAGCCAAACCGTATGCGATTGCCCGTCGCTCTCGTTTCGGTAACTGAAGGTTGCATTAAGAGCGTCGCGGTCGAAACGAAGTGACGATCCAGACTCGGCCAGAAGCTCCCACGCCTCTTGTACCGATAGTTCCTGCCCTTTGCCTTGATGCTGCCAGTCATACGCATACGAGCCGATACCGACAATCAACTTGTTCGCAGGAACAGCGGCGAAGGCAGCATCGATCTGCAATTCGGACCAACCCTGCCCCGCAAGTGGTCCGGGGCGTCCGGCCTCGGTGTGCTCGTCATAGATCATTGCAATGATCTCGTCGGCAACACCGGCAAGGGCGCGCACATCGTAAGCAAGATCGCCCATCGAGACTTGAACTGCCAGTGTCTTGCCTACTTTGCGCAGCTCATCGCGCAGCACTTCCGCAAATGCTACGTATTCTTTCCGGTACTTTAGCGAGAAGCTCTCGAAGTCCAACACCAAGCCAGGGTAGCCTCCGGCGACGAGGTAGCTCGAAAGCTGCTGCACGAGAGCCGACTGCTTTTCGGGAGACGTCAGCAACTCATGCACCAGGGCGCCGTCCCAGCGCTTCTCCTCGTTGTTATAATTGTTTAGGAGCGGATAGACCTTCAGATGCGGCGCCTGCTTCGCCGACCATCGACGAACCAAGTCCTCTGTCGCCGGACTTCCCCGCAGGAGTTCCGCCGCACCCGCAACCGAAAGCCATTCGCCGATCACGGCATCAAGCTGATGGGCATGTCGCGTCAGTGAAGATAGGCTGTTCTCGTCCCAGAGCACCAGATGCGCATAACGCTTCGCCGCCATTGCGGCAGCGACGGTAGTGCCCCGCAGATGCGCCGTGTCAACACGCGGCTCAGAGGCGGCCGTGCTTCCCACGGCTTGGGCGGGCAAGATCGATCGCCCTTTATCTAGCGAGAAAAACGCCGGCGTCTTGGGACCGGTCAACACCGCCATGACGAGCGATGTAATCACGACTGCACCAACCCCAGAGGCACCCCAGTTGAACGCGGACACGATGCGACTGCGCCAGCCGCTCTGATCGAAAAATACCTGCCGCCCTTCGCCCGCTGCCGTCTGCTTGCTATCTGACACGCTGCACAAAGCCCAAAGTGGGCCCTCTTGGTTACGCCACACCAACCAAAACGCACCCACCTCGCGTGCCCACGCGCAGGTCAATGCACCCGCCACATCCGATACTGGAGGATAAGATAAAATCAGTGATTTGCGTCAAATGAGCAATGGACTTTTTACGATTTCGTAACGAATTCCCGTATGGGAAGCGGCATCTATTGCGCTTCGTCGTCAATAACTCTGGTTAACGACCCAACGAAGACGCCCGCATCAGCGGATGATGCGGGCGTCTGGCAATCGCAGTAGTTCAGCGGTGAATGGGATCAGAAGACTGAGCTGACGGATACCCCTACATAGGTACCTTCACCGCCACCGCTACCTGTAGTGGTGGAACCGGAGCCGCCTACGAATTGGTGCCCAGCGGACAAGGTGATTTCCAGGGGTAGGCTCGGAGTGATTGGCAAATCAAACGTGAGGAACCCACCGACACGGGTTGCGTCGAAACCTGCATTACCCAATGCAGCAACTTCCGGACCGACCGTAATGCGATGCATGTTCATACCTACTCGTCCGCGAGCCCAATAGCTGTCGAAAGCGGTAGAATAGCTGCCCGAAAGTGAGAAATAGATCGGACCCTCGGTCCTTAAGCTCGCGATGTCCGCCGCAACCTTGAAGCCTACTTCTGTGCCACGAACTGCGTTGGTCAAATCATCCGGGGTAAGCTGGTGCTTCTGGTATTCGATGCCAACGTATGCGGCAGCCCAGGCGTGGCCCAAGCCGACCTTGTAACCAATCATTGCGTCGCCCTGCCAGCTATCGCCGTCGGTCCTGGTGACGCCGCTGCCGTACTCGTAGTCACCGTGGCTGCCGTACGCGCGCAGCAAAACGCCATCGCGGCCGATGTCACGGTTCAGTGCCAAGACGGCTCCCTGATACATGTAGGAAGAATCCGGCGCCGCGTCATAGCCCGAGAACAGAACAATCGACTTTGCCGCCGACGTCATCGGAGTCGAATTTTTCAACCCTTCGGCCATCGCGACGTTTCCGCCGGCGAGGCAAGCGATAAGGGTTATTAGACCGGCCTTCGCTGTATTCGCAATCGTCATGAGAGTTGCACTTTCCTGATAGTTGCGAAACGCGATACAGGCGCAACGGGATGATCCATGTGACTTTAAAGGCTGTGATTCGGCCCTGTTCGACAATGGTCACTCGGTACTTGCGAATAAATTCAACAGCGTGTGTGTCCAGAAAATTGCACGACGTTCACGCTCTAAGTTTTGGTTGTAAAGAAGGCAATCAGCGGCCCGACGCCAGCATCGCTGGTAAAAATGCCCGTTGGTCCAAATTGGGAAATTGCTTCGTCGGCGATAAGGATAGCCGCTCACAACTTCGCTTATTCAGCTCCGCGAGGGCTCAGCAGAACTGGCGCGCTGCAGGATTGTATCGCGTTGACCAAACTGAGTGGTGAACACCGATTGATAGCGAAGAATCGCTATGCCAAATAATATGAACAATCCGACACAGCCGGTTACAAGCAGCCAGACGGCGCCATCTGCACCCACTTTGACCTGAAGAGCAGCGGTCAGCGCAAATGCCAAGGCTACTTGAAGGACAGTCCAGAAGGCGGCCCATACTGCACTGAAAACAGTGCCGCTGCTGCCAGCGCATTTGCTTGCGCCGCGTCCCTCGATTACTAAAAAACCAGTTGCGGCATGGCTCAATGCAGCCAATGAAAACCCCGCCTGAGCGAGAAACACAGCCTGCTCGGCAGGCAGCGTCGCGTAGGCAATTGCCGAACAGCACAGCAAAGATCCGCCGGCCCAAGCTCGAAGGTGCTCCATCATAGTAAATGACGTGCGGCTGATTCGCTCCGCACGGCAAGAGAATACTGGCTAAAAAAGTTGGTTAACCCGCGTCAAATTGCGTTTGGTCGACGACGCTACCCCACAGGGCAGTGAGTCCGACGCGATGCCTGAATGCAAAGTCGCTCGTGCAGTTAGAGTGGAGAGGCAACTCCGAACGGTATCCCATCGATATCGGCAAGTAGTGCCATGCGGGCTGAGCCCGGTACATTGTAGGGTGAAATGAGCAGCCGGCCACCTTGACCTAGTGCACGGCTGATTGCCTTATCTACATCATCGACCTGAAAATAGACGATCCACATAGGGTGGTTCTTCGCTGAGTCACCAGGGCTTGCACGTTGGGCCCCTGCTACCTCGTTGCCATTGGTCATGAACAAGGTGTAGGCGGGTTCGTCAGGTTGAGCCGACTTCTCGCTATCCGACAAGGCGACGCGCTTCGAGGTCCAACCTAGCACGGAGTTGTAGTGAGCGGCTGACTTCACATCGTTGGCGGCGATCAGCTCGACCCACCACACTGTACCGACGCTATTGGCCTCAACTGTCCGATCCGAAGTAGAGCTACCCGCTTGGGCCGCGCCTAAGGAGCTCAGGACGACCGCAGCCCCTCCAGCTGCCGCACCCGCGAGCACGGTTCGCCTCGAATGTGGGGGTGGCACTTTGGCAGTACCGAGCGACCGCCCCTCTTGAGCCTGATGTTGGGGATTGGCATTATTTTTCAGCATGGTGGGGTGGGTACTCCAAAAGGCAGAATTCTACGAGCAAGCTCCGTGCCAATCGATTGCAGTAAAGTTTACCCCAACGATCCCTGCCTTGGATGACAAGGCAGTTTTCACCAGTAGTGGAGGCCCGCGGAACCTGATGTTCAAATGAGTCAATACCGGGCTCGGCGTGCAAACAAGGAATCGAGGCGGACTGCCGCAAGTCATGGCTCTGGTGGAATCTATCTGTTCAGGCTCTATGGCGAAATGCCCAACAGGGTCGGCCCATGTCCTCGAAGTTCAGGCCATCGTCCGCCGAGCGGCGTTCAACATGGCGAGCAGCCAAGGCGTGCCATGAAATGCGAGGTCGAGCATGTCGATCGGCTTCGTCAGAGTGCCCGCGGTCAGCATCTTCAGTTTTTCCCAGATGTGCGGCTCAGGAAAGAAGGGAGCGAGGCCGAGTGTCAGCGTCGCGATCAACAATACAGACCACGGGGTGCCGTCGAGCCATTTCACATTGTTGTCCTCCTCGTGCGCGTCGACCGGTCGTGCGCTACCTCGTCTTTCGGCGCGGCATTCGTTGGCGTCGTTGCGGCAGGCTCGCTTGTCTATTCCAACCGGCCGCTCGGGGTCCGGGTGGCGACAATCCAGCGCGACGTCGCGGTGCGGGTATTCGGGCTCGGCACCGTCGAGGCGCGCGTGCTGTCGAAAATTGGCTTCGAGGTCGGCGCCACGCTGGTCGAACTGAAGGCTGATCACGGCGATCGGGTCAAGAAGGGAGACGTAGTGGCACGCCTCGCCGTCGGCGAGCAGGAAGCCAAAGTTGCGAAGGCCAAGGCGGCTCTGCTCGTATCCGTTCCGATTAGTGCCGACTGTGACATTGTCACAGTCGGCGCTTGGGGGCATGTTTGTCGAGCCGCCATGCTTGTTTGGCGAGGCGGATGATGGCAGCCTCGGAAATTGGAGGATCTAGTCGTGCCGTACACCTTGAACGAGCTTGCCACCGATATCCGAATGACGCTCGAAACGAGCGCGGGGAGGGCTGCATTGGAAGCGGCACGTGCGTGCCTGCTACGGGCCCTCAGCGATCCAGCATTCATCGAAGCGAACCTGAAGGATCGTGCTCCCGGCACGCCACCCCGTGAAGTTCTCTATGAGGACCCTAAGCTTGGCTTCTGCATCTGCGGACATGTTTATGATGGCCCGGCCGCAACGGGGCCTCACGATCATGGGGCGAGCTGGGCGATTTATGGACAGGCCACCGGCACGACCGAAATGACCGATTGGCGGATCACCACGAGCGGTGGGGAGGGCGAGCCTTCGCTCGTCGCGCCCGTGAGGACATATCTATTGAAGCCTGGCGAAGCGCACGTCTACGATGTCGGCGATGTCCATTCGCCAAAGCGCGAGGGGGCGACCAAGCTTGTCCGGATCGAAGGCCAGAACCTCGACCGCATCAAGCGCTCGAACATCAAGGCCGCATAGGCCTCGTCACTTTGCCGATCTCAATGTTTGGATGAGACGTTGAACGCTCCACGTTCCTGATCATCCAATTGGTCGAGCAGGCCGATCTCCCATGCCAGATATTGTCTGGCCGCTGCGGCATTGCCGTCGTGCCGTGCGTGGGTGAAGAACAGGAAATCGATACAATCAGCATCGGCCGGATCGTGCTGCGTGGCGACCATCGACAAGCCGGCGGCGCGCCAGTCTTCGAGGCTACCCGTTAGGAGTCGAATGTCATGAAAGCCTGCTTGGATGAGATCGAGCGCGGCGAGCGACGCGACCTTGTGCTTCATCGCTGACTAGGACAACTGGTTTCGCAGGGTCGGCGGAGGCGGCGGCGATACGCGCCCGCGTCGACCATACCGCTTGCGCGATATGCTCTTTGCGGAATGTCATGCTCGGCCGAAGATCAATGACGTTTGGCGCGTTGTCGGCGATTGCGCTGGCCAGTTCTTGCGCCGTAATTGGTTTTGGTGCTGGCCATTCCTGGCGAATGACCGGTCGCTGCCAGGAATGCCCGGACGCCGCCTCGACGCCGCCGTCGAGAACGAAGGCCTCGTAACCAAGCTGTCGCAGCCATCCAGCGGTGACCGGTGCACGAACCATTTCATCATCTATAAGCACAATGCGCGCGCCACGTACTGCCACCCAATGGTCGGTCGCCTGCACCAGTTGTCCCCCCGGGGCATGGATGAAGCCCTGGACCGACTTCGCTTCAAATTCCTCAGGCGTACGCACGTCGAGGAGATAGGTCGTGCGCGAGTGATCACTCAGCCAAGTGTGAACCGTTGATGCAGCGATGAACTCTACATCGCGCGACTGTGCGAGCGACCGTGCTCTTGTCTTCATTGTCGTTACGTTCGCGGAATTGATTGATGCGCTGCCCTTGCGGCTGGCGCCGTTCTCGAGTTGCAGTCCGGCTAGAAACCATCCTTGCGTGCCGTTCTCGAGTGCAAAGACAGGATTGGGCACGCCAAAATCGATCAGCGTCTGGGCGCCGATGATGGAGCGTGTACGACCGGCGCAATTTACGACGATCTTGGTTGTCGGATCGGGTGCAATGTTACCGATCCGCAGTGGCAACTCACCATTGGGGCAGGAGATGCCACCCGGAATGCTCATCCTGTTGAATTCCGCGTAGGTTCGGCCATCGACGATGACCAGGTTCTCGCCGGCGTCGCGCATGGCCTGCAGTTCTTGTGCAGAAACGCGTGGCGTGTGCTGCGCATGTTCGACCAGTTCGCCGAACGTTTTGCTCGGAACATTGACGCCGGCATAAAGCGTGTAGCCGGCGCTTCTCCAGCTATTCACACCTCCGGCCAGGACGTGGACATTGCGATAGCCGAGGGCGACTGCCCGCTGCGCCGCGCGCTCGGCGACCCCATCGCCACCGTCACACAAAATGAGCCGGGCATCGAGGTTGGGCACCAAACCACCGATGCTGACCTCGAACCGGCTGTAGGGCGCTGGGATCGCGAAGAACAAATGTGCTTCACCGAACTGTCCTGCTTCGCGCACATCGACCACGGCAATCTCCCGATTGTCAGAGAGCCATGTCTTGAGCGTTGGCGCGTCGATGGTGCGGGGCATGGCGGTGATCCTCAGTGTCTCGTACTCGTGCGTTGGAGCGTCCAGTCGAGAACGATGTCGCAGGCTTGCCATGTGACGCAAGCGAGAAGTCGTCGAGCTGGCGCATCACACGGGGCTATTTCACGTCGACGATCAAGTGGCGGCTACAGAGTAGAGTGAAGCTTATGCGCGCTCCATCCCGCTTCTCCATTGCAAGGCGTTGGCAAGCCGCAGGGCGCGCACCAGCTTATCTTGGCGAGGGACAAGTGGTCTGGAGCGTCCAACAAACTCCCAATTGTCTGACCCGCCCCCTGTAATGCATTGCCTTGGGCAAGCAAACTCTCCAGATTAGCAACGAAGCTTCAAACTCAGGATCCGCCATGACACATCCCGCCCGCCTGCGCGCACTGCTGGCCAAGCCCGGTCTCATCGTCATGCCGGCGGTGTGGGACGGTATCAGCGCCAAGCTCGCCAGCGCAGCCGGCTTCGAGACCGCATTCCTGTCGGGATCCTGCGTGGCCGCGAGCCGCCTGGGTGGACCCGATCTCGACCTCGTCTCGTTCGCCGAGATGTTCGACAGCTTCAACATGGTGCGCAACGCGGCGCCGGCGACGCTGATATTGGCCGACGGTGATCACGGCCACGGCAACGCCATGAACGTGCAGCGCACGGTTCTGGCCTATGGCCGCGCCGGCGCCGCCGCCATCCTGATCGAGGACAAGATCACGCCGCGGGCGCTGACCGCCGCCGGCAAGCCATGCCTGCCACGCGAGGAAGCGCGGATGAAAATCCGAGCGGCGGTCGAGGCGGCGAAAGAGTTTGGCATTCTTGTGCTGGCACGCACCGATTGCCGACCGACGCAAGGCATCGACGAAGCGGTCGCCCGTATCAAAATGTTCGTCGAGGAAGGCGCTGACATTCTGTTCCTGGACTTGCCGGCCGACGAGGACGAGATCCGCCTCTCCGTTGCAGCCGCTGGTGGCCGACCATCCTTTGCCGTTCTTTCCCCCGGCGCGCCGCGCGCCACGCCATCGCGCGCCCGCGCCACCGAACTCGGCTTCAAGTTGGCGACCTACCCGACCGCCATGCTGTCGCCGGTCGTGGCTGGTATTAAGGCGGGACTAGCAGCGCTGGTTGCCGGCGACGCCGAAGCAGCCGGCGCGCTGCCTCCGGCCGAGTTGCGCGACACCTTGGGCTATGCCGACTACGACACCAAAGCCAAGCGCTTCATTGGCAAGGACTGATCGGTGCGCAGGAGGAAGCAAATGCAACGGGCGCAGGGCCCACTAACAACTAACAAGAAATTCCTCATTGTGACTGAAGACATTGCATTCAGTTGGTCAGTCGTTCCCGTGACTGGCAGCTATTCGAGGGCGGACCGACCGACGCCGCCATGGCAGCATCCGGCGAGATTTGGCCAGTGCGAACGTCACGTAAAGCACAGTCGAATGCGGTGGACTACAAGCGGAGTGTAAGCGCCGGGACATAGCTCATCAGCGCGAGCACGATCAGGCCGACCGCATAAAGCGGCAGCGATTCCTTTACTGTCTGGCCGATACTCGACTTGGATAGCATGCTGCCGATAAATGGTGTGGTGCGGACGCGCGGTGTGTAGAGCTCGATCGCCAGATTAACCAGCATCACCAAACCTAACTGAACGAGATCGATGCCGTAGGATTTGGCCAATAGATGGAGGAGTGGCGCCAGCAGCAGTATCGCCGCCGGTAGATCGATAAACATGCCAGGCGAAGGTCGAGCATGTATTCTGCGAGCGGAAATGCCAGTTCGGCTATCGAAAGGTGCGCTATCGCGGCATAGCCAAGAACGGTGCACAAGTGTTCGCGCTGCTCGCGCTCACCAACATATTGATCGCGCGCGGCCGACTTGCGTCCGCTTAAGGGGGAATGCCGGGCAAGCGGCTCGCTATCGACGGCTATTGGCCGCTCAATCCGCTGAAAGCAGCCAGCAACGATCACTGCTGGCATTGGTGGATCGTGCTATTCAGAGGTTCCTAAGGAACGCTGCTAGGGGCTTAGAGCAGGGCCCTTGCCGGCAAGATCGATGATTGTGTCGCGTAGCACGGGTTAGTTGTCGACGCGGAATGCAGCCATGGGCGAGTTCTCTTGCAGCCGAGGAAGGTCTGACATCTCAATGCCGAAGTTGCGCAGTGCCGCACCGATGCCCTCGACCTCCTCGGGCTTTGCCGATCGAGCCCCAGGCAAGTGGACCCAAGATGCCCCGCATGGCATCGTGGCAGCAGCGAAGCATTAGCATCGCAGTCGGTGGCGCGTCTGAAATTTGGAGCCTGCATGCAAGGTCCACGGGTGGCAATTGTAGGTGTCTGGTTGGAGAGCAACCGGCAGGCGCCGATCGCTGGAGAAGCTGATTTCGAAGGCTATTACCTTCTGGAAGGCGCCGAGATCCTCGCCGCCGCCCGCGCGCCACAACCTGTGATCATGGGTGAAGCTGCGGCATTCGTGAAAGCGATGGACGCCACCGGGCCTTGGGTGCCATTGCCGATCCTGCTGGCCGGATGCCATCCGCATGGCCCGGTCGCGGGGACGCTGATGGATCGCTTCCTGGACATCATTCGAGCCAGATTGCAGGCGGCTGGTCCTGTGGACGCAGTCTATATCGCCAACCACGGCGCCATGCTGGCGACCAATGATGAGGACCCCGACGGGAGCATCATTGCGCTCGTGCGCTACCTCGTCGGACCCGGCACTAAGATCGTCGTCACATTGGACCTTCACGGAAACATATCTGATCGAATGGTGGAAGCCAGCGATCTCATCGTCGGCTACCGCACCAACCCGCACGTGGATATGACCGAACGGGGCGAGGAAGCGGCGCTCGGTCTGCGCCTCATCCTCGCTGGACTAGCCGATCCCAAGGCGGCCCTGATCCGCTTGCCGATCACGCCGGCGCCGATTGCCTTGCTGACGGCCGATGGTCCCTACGGCGATCTGATCGACTTCGGAACGCGGCGGCGTGCAGAACTTGCTGGTGACATCCTCAACGTCTCGATCTTTGGCGGGTTCGTCTTCGCCGATTGCGCAAAGAACGGAATTGCTGTCGTCGTTACCGCTCGTCGGGATATTGCCCATGCGCGTTCATTGGCGCGCGAGATCGCCGCTCGCTGCTGGGCCGACCGAAAGCGGTTCGTGAAAACCCTTACGCCACTGGAAACTACCGTCGAGATGGCACGTTCGAGCAACCGGCAACCACTGATCGTCGCGGAATGCGCGGACAATCCAGGCGGCGGCGGCACCGGCCGCTGCACCGAATTACTGGCGAGCCTCGTCAAGGCAAACGCCGGCAACGTACTCTACGGCAGCTTCTATGACCCGCCGCTTGCGGCGCAGGCGCACGAACTCGGCGTTGGCGCGCACTTCAGGGCCGAGTTCAATCGCACCCCTGGCCTTCCGTGCGACCAGCCCTTTTCCGCGGATGTCGAGGTCGTCGGATTGCATCATGGCACGGTTGTCGGCCGCCTCGGATATGCGCAGGGGCGCACACTGATACTGGGGCTGTCGGCGGCGCTGCGCATCGGCGGCACTGATGGGATCACCGTCGTCGTCATTTCGCGGCGAATACAAACCGCCGATCCGATGTTCTTCGAGATGTTCGGCCTCGACATCGGCAGTGCGGCGACCGTCGTAGTAAAGTCGCGCGGCCACTTCCGCTCGGGCTTCCTGCCCTGGTTTCCGCCCGAGCAAGTGATCGAGGTCGATACCGAAGGCCTCACATCGCCGGCGTTGGATCGACGCCAGTGGCGTGGGCTGCCGCGACCCGTCTATCCCCTCGATGAGCACACCTCCTGGAGCGCGCCGCAATGGTGACTTGCCTTCCAACCGATCTGCTGTCTGCCAAGATCATCAACGCCGCTGGCACTCTGACCCGCCTTTCGGGCGCGCGCGTCAGTGCTACCGTGGCCGCGGCCATGGCGGAGGCAGCGCAATGCTCCTTCGATATGTGGACCCTCCAGGCAGCGGCCTCGCTCCGGATCGCGGCGGCAACGGGAGCCGAAGCTGGACTCGTCACGACCGGTGCTTCCGCTGGCCTGACGCTCGCCGCGGCTGCGGCGATCGCCGGATCAGACGTGGCAAAGATGCAAGCACTCCCGTCTACCGCCTGCATGCCCAATGAGATCCTGGTGCCGCGCACACACCGCAACGGCTACGACCGGGCGCTCGCTGTAGCGGGGGCCAGACTAGTCGACATCGGCACCGCGGACCGGCAAACCGATGCCGGATTGCGCGGCCTGGAAAGGTGGGAAATCGAATCAGCCATTGGACCCAACACGGTTGCGCTTCTCGGCAACGCATCCAGCGCCACGGAGCATGATCTGCCGCTTCTCGCAAACCTCGCCGCGCATCACGGCTTGCCGCTGATCGTTGACGCAGCTGCACAGTTGCCGCCGGTCTCCAATCTGCGGGCGCCAATTGGCTCCGGTGCGACCCTGGTCGTCTATTCTGGTGGCAAGGCGGTTGGGGGACCGCAAGCGTCCGGCATTTTGGCCGGGCGGCGCGACTTGATCGCATCCGCCGCGCTGCAGATGCTCGACATGGATGTTCGGCCCAACGCCTTCTTCGCGCCGGCCGCCTTCTTCGGCAACTGCCCGCCGTCAGTGTTGCCTCGGCACGGCATCGGGCGTGGGTTCAAGGCGTCGAAAGAAGCAATCATTGGCTTGATGGTCGCGCTCGCTGAATTTCTCGAGCGCGATCCCGTGGCTTGGAGCGCGGCGACGCACGCGCGGCTTCGGCAACTAGAGGAGAAGATCGCAGGGCGGACCGGCATCGCCACCGAGATCATCGCCGGACGGCGCGATGGCGCCTTGCCTCGGCTCGCAATCAACATCCGGCCCAAGCAACGCGCCGAACTGGTTTTTCGAAATCTCCTGCAGAGCGCGCCGTCGCTCAGGCTGGGGGAAGGCCTGATCGATGCAGGAACGCTGATCGTGGACCTGATGGCGGTCGACGAGCGCGATGACGAACGCCTAGCGCTCGGATTACGCGCAGCGTTCGACGCCACAGTCGGCAAGCCTTGATCTGGGTCCGACGACGTATCATCGAGTTGTCTAGTTGCGCACAGAGATTGCTTTTGGATGATTGATGGCACCCCCGAGGAATTGGGAACTGATTGGAAGAGACGCGGATGAATTCGCCGACTTCGAGCATCATCGTCGTGTCACGCGCGCGACCGTTCGCACGGTAGTTCCTGACGCGGCACGTCACCGTCTTGCCATCGTCCTTCAGAAGGCGGCTGTTCGAGATCGCGACGCGGAGGGTGTAGCTCGACTGATAGGCAAGCATCTGTTTCGGCACCGCAAGCGGCTCCTTGGCGTAGACGAACCAGAGCTTCTTCTTCAGCGGCGCCAGGAAGTTCGCAAAGTCCGCCGCACCGGTGAGGCGTGAGTGACGCGTCATCAGCGCAAAAGGGTGAAGTGAAATTGGGTATACGAAGACCTAAGCGGTGAGGCGCGCGCGCAATGGAGGCTCGCCGACGCTGCGGCTTGCTGAAATCGCAGACCGTTGGCGTGCAGCAAAAGCTGTTGGGAACATCGCCGTCTCATGCCAGATTGAAGCAACACTGGTGTGCGTTCTGGTCCGCTAGCCAACCGACTTGAGCGAATGGCATTTTGGACGTTTCATGGTCGTACAGTCTGGGAGCATGCAAATGCAGCAAGAAGTTGGGAGAGCACTGCAATCGACTTACTCTGAAGCCGAGTGGCAGGCCCGTGTCGATCTCGCCGCCGCGCATCGCATGTGCGTGATGTACGGCCTGCAGGAAGGCGTCTTCAATCATCTGACCTTGACGGTGCCCGGCAAGTCCGATCGCTACTATCAGATCCCGTTCGGACTGCACTGGTCCGAGGTTTCTGCCTCCAGCTTCATGGAAGTTGCGCTGGAAACGGGCAGCATCCTTCGCGGCGAAGGCGAGGTCGAGCAATCATGCTACGCCATCCATGCACCGATCCACCGGTTGCTGCCGCGCGCCAAGGCGGTGTTCCACACGCATATGCCGTATGCCAGCGCGCTGACCCGATTGGAGGATCCGAAGCTGAAGCCGATCGGCCAGACCGAAGTGATCATGATGCGTTATACCGGCTATGACATGGACTACACCGGCCCAGCCGCCGACCCGAGCGAAGGCGAACGCCTGGTCAAGCTCATCGGCGAGAAGAAGGTGCTCTATATGGGAAATCACGGCATCGCGACCGTGGCGGAGTCGGTCGCGGAAGCCTTCGACCTGATGTACTACACCGAGCGCGCCGCGCAGGTGCAGATTTACGCCATGTGGACCGGCCAGAAGCTGCGAACCATGCCGCAAGACGTCGTCGAGACCACCATGAAGCTGGGAGCGGGCCAGCAGTTCCGTCACGGCAAGCCCTACGACTATCACTTCCGCGCGTTGAAGCGCATGCTGGATAAAAAAGAGCCGGACTACAAGGACTGAGGCAAGCTGTTGCTTGAGTATTGGCGAAAGTCGCGGTCCGCCAGAGCTGGCCATCTCGGCAACGCGCCGCATGGGGTCGCCATTAGCCGACTGTGTTGTGCGCATTCCGGCGATACAAAGCGGCCGACTTGCATCTCGTTGCGACTAGCCTTCAACCGGAACAAGCCATGGCCGAAGTATCAGTGCCCAGGCACGTGGCAACGCGAGGCCGAACCGCGATCGTAGCGGGTGGCAATGGCGTGGTTGGGCGAGCGATTATCCAGCAACTCTGTGCTGCAGGTGGTTGGCAAGTTTACTCGTTGTCCCGGCGTCGGCCAAACTCTGGTCTGCCGGCGGAACATGTCTCGGTGGACCTCGCAGATGCTGCTGATTGTGCCAAACAGCTGCAAGGCTTGGGTGATGCAACCCACGTTTTTTATGCAGCCTATGCCCCTGATCTGGATCTTGGCCGCGAAGCTGCTCTCAACGGCCAAATGCTGATCAATCTGGTCGAGACGCTTGAGCCACTCGCACCGCGGTTGCAGCATATCCAGTTGATGCAAGGCAGCAAATGGTACGGCAATCATCTTGGTCCCTATCGGACCCCGGCAAAAGAGGATGATCCGCGGCACATCCGACCGTGCTTCTACTACAATCAGCAGGATTGGCTGATCGCTCGTCAGCATGGCCGCGACTGGACTTGGTCGGGGCTGCGGCCGCACGGTGTGCTCGGTCTTGCCGTCGGATCGTCGATGAATCAGCTGACAGCGATGGCCCTATACGCGGTCATCTCGAAAGAACAGGGCCGAAAGCTTTGTTGGCCGGGCACTGAAGGGGCATTCAATTCGATCTATCAATTCACCGAGGCGGCTTACCTCGCGCGCGGAATGGAATGGGCTGCGACGTCGGCGAACGCCTCGAACCAGGCCTTCAATTTCACCAATGGTGACCTTGTGCGCTGGTGCCATCTTTGGCCAGCCATCGCCAGGGCCTTTGACATGGAGCCAGGGCCACCGACGCCAATGCCGTTGGCAGTCGAAATGGCCACCAAGGAGTCCATATGGGCGGACATATGCAAGCGCCACGACCTCAAGCGCTATCGCCTGACTGATCTCACCAACTGGACCTTCGCCGATTTCGTATTCGGATGTGGCTATGACCAGATCTCGGATCTGACGCGATTGCGCGGTGCCGGCTGGAACGATGTTAATCCATCCGAGCCGATGTACGTTCGGTTGATTGCGGACCTGCGCAATGCCAGCATTATCCCCTGATGGGCAAGGAAGCTACTGTGAACCGCTACGTCGTTGTTGCTGAATTTCTGGTCAGGCATGACCAGATCGAAGCGTTTCTTGCTCTCATGGCGCGTCACGCCGAGCTGTCCCGTGCCGAACCCTCCTGCGAGATCTTCGAGGTGACCCAAGACGTGGCCGACAGCGGCAAGTTCCTGCTGTTCGAACGTTATCGTGATGAAGACGCCTACAAGGCACATCGAGCGACTGATCACTATGCCAAGTTTCGCGAAGACGCTCCGGCCATGGTTGTGCTGTCGGGCAGCGAGCTATTCCAACGGCGCAGTGTGCTCAGATCGACCGTCTGAATTTGCTGAAACCTGTATCGACTTGGCCAGAGCGGTGCGCGAGCGGGTGCTGGATGTGACGGTTGCGTCAAATGCGGCGCCATTCACGTCGACTCCTGGCTTGCCGCGCACTCTCCGAGGCGCGCCGATGTCTATCCCTCAGCAATTGCTTCAAATGCGATACTGATATCGACCAGACAACGCCGTATTAATTGCTTGCCGCGGCAAATGGTTTGCATTCGATTTTGATGATTGGACGGGCTGTGGCGTATGCGCCGTGGTGTGTCCATGCCTTACCATAGCGATGGTGGTCGAAGTGAACTGAGTTGGCGCCAATCTCCGGCGCGCAAGTCCCACGCTTGCATTGCAGACACTTGCTATCAGCGCATTTCCACATCAGCCGCGACCATGGCACTGTGATGTTGTGACAATATGGCGGGGCGCAACAGCATGTACCGAATTGGCGTCGACATCGGCGGCACGTTCACGGACTTCGCGCTTTTTGATTCGCGTGGTGGACGGATGGCGATCCACAAGCGCCTGACCACACCCACGGATCCTTCGGAGGCTGTCCTGCTTGGGATCGAAGCATTGATCCGCGATAGCGGCATCGGTATTGCTGACGTCGAAGATGTTGTTCACGGGACCACGCTCGTCACCAACGCCGTGATCGAGCGGCGCGGCGCGGTCACTGGCATGCTTGTCACGGCCGGTTTCGGCGACATCATGGATATGGGCTTCGAGCGGCGCTACGACCTGTTCGACTTGCGCATCAAATATCCGCCGCCGCTGGTGCCGCGTCGCCTACGCATCGAGGTCGACGAACGCGTGCGCCACGATGGCGGCGTCGAGCGTGTCCTCGATGAAGAGGCTGTGACGGCCGCGGCTCACCAGTTCAAGGAATTGGGGGTCGAGGCCGTGGCGATTTGCTTCCTGCACGCCTATGCCAATGCCGACCACGAGGAGCGGGCGGCTGAACTCCTGCAGACGGCGGCGCCCGGCATCGCCATTTCGACATCGGCTGATGTGTTCCCCAACATGCGCGAGTTCGAGCGCTGGACGACGACGACGGTCAACGCCTTCACTCAGCCGATGTTCGACCGCTACCTGAAGCGCCTGGAGGACGGCCTCGGTCGCGTCGGTTTCAAGGGGCGGCTCTATATCATGGGTTCGAGCGGTGGCACGCTGACACCGGATACGGCGCGCAAGTTCCCGGTTCGCGCGCTGGAGTCGGGGCCTGCCGCCGGCGCCCTGATGAGCGCGCACCATGGTCGCACGCTCGATTTGGCCAACCTGTTGTCGTTCGACATGGGCGGCACGACCGCCAAGGGTGCACTTATCCGCGATGGCGAGGCGGTGAAAAGATACGCCATGGAAGTCGCGCGCGTGCACGAGTTTCGCCAGGGCAGCGGTCTGCCGGTCCGCATCCCGGTGATCGACATGATCGAAATCGGCGCAGGTGGCGGGTCGATCGCTTCAGTCGACGATCGCGGGTTGCTAAGGGTCGGGCCACGCAGCGCAGGCGCTGTGCCGGGACCGGCCTGCTACAGCCAGGGCGGCACCCAGCCGACACTGACCGACGCCAACCTTGTGCTCGGCTATCTCGACGACGGCTTCTTTCTCGGCGGCACCATGAAGCTCGACCGCGTAGCGGCCGAGACCGCGATCGCGAAGCACATCGGCGGGCCGCTGAAGCTCTCTACCTTGCGTGCCGCCTGGGGCATCCATGATATCATTAGCGAGGACGTTGCGCGCGCCTTCCGCATCCACGCCACCGAACGCGGATTTGACTACCGCTCTGGCAGTATGGTGGGCTTTGGCGGCTCCGGGCCGTTGCACGCGATGTCGATCGCGCGTAAGCTGAAGATCCCGCGCGTGATCTTCCCCGTGGGTGCGGGCGTGATGTCGGCATTGGGGCTGCTGGTCAGCCCGATCGCGTTCGAGGTCGCACGCTCAAGGCGCGTGCATGTTGCGGATCTTGATGCCAAGGCATTCGGCGCGACGTTCGCCGCGCTCGAATCTGAGGCCGGCGGCTACCTGCGCAAGGCAGGCGTTGCCGAAGCCAATATGCGTGTCATCCGCCGCCTCGACATGCGTTACCAGGGCCAAGGCCACGAAATCGAGGTTACGTTGCCAGCCGGCATCGCAAACGCCGCTGATTGCTTCACTGAACTGACCGAACTTTATGCCCGTGCTTATGAGACGGCCTATGCGATCAGGCTCGACGAACCGGCCGAGATAGTCAATTGGAAAGTCGAGACAATCGGCCCGGCGCCGAGCCTCGGCGAGGGCTACGTGTTGTGCGGACCCGACAGCAGTGGTCAACAAGCGCTGAAAGGTACACGTTCGGCCTACGACCCGGCGGCTGGCGGTTTCGTCGACTGGCCGGTCTACGATCGCTATGCACTGAAGCCCGGTATGACACTCAGTGGGCCAGCTTTGATCGAGGAGCGCGAGAGCACTGTCGTTATCGGTACCGGCGACGCGGTGACAGTCGATGCCCGCTACAACCTGATTGCCGAACTGGCGTGCTGAGGGAAACACACACCATGACCACGCACACGTTCGACGCCGTCAGCCTAGGTATCATGTGGGATCGCCTCGTTGCGTTGACCGACGAGATCGTTTCGACACTGGTGCGATGCTCGTTCTCGACCATCGTCTACGAGAGCTACGACCTCTCGTGCGTCGTGCTCGACGCCGAGACGAACTCGATCGCCCAGGGCACGTTTGGAATTCCCGTGTTCATAGGTAGCGCGCCGGTGACGGTCCGGCACATGTTAAAGAAGTTTCCCGCGCATACGCTGAGACCCGGTGATGTTGTTATCACCAACGATCCCTGGCTCGGCACCGGCCATCTGTTCGACATCACCATGATGCGCCCGGTGTTTCGCAAAGGTAGGATCGTCGCCTACACGGTCAGTATTACCCATTTGCCCGATATCGGCGGTACCGGTTTTGGCTCCTCGGCGACCGAGGTGTACCAGGAAGGGCTGCGGCTGCCGATCTGCAAGCTTTACGACGCCGGCCGCCTCAATGAGCTTATCGTCGATATCATTCGCACCAATGTGCGCGTGCCAGAACAAGTGATGGGCGATGTGATGGCGAACGTCAGTTGCAACGAGGTCGGCGGCCGTGAAGTGCTGGCCTTCATGGACGAGTATGGGCTGGAGGACTTGACCGCATTGTCGGCGGCGATCCGCAACCAGTCCGAAGCGGCGATGCGGGCCAAGATCGCTGAGTTCAAGCAAGGCACCTTTCGCAATCGCATCACGGTCGAGGGCTTCGCGGGGCCGGCCGAGTTTGTCGTCCGGGTCGATGTCAAGGGGGGCGGTGTCGAGATCGACTTCGACGGCACCTCGGGCTGCGTTCGCGCCGGCGTCAATGTGCCGTTCTGCTATACCAACGCCATGGGGTTGCATGCGATCAAGTCCCTCACCCTGCCGTCGATCCCGAACAACGAAGGCTCGGTGGCGCCGATCAAGGTTGCGGCGCCGGTTGGCTGTATCCTCAACGCCCAACCGCCATTCCCGACTGGTGGTCGTCACGCCATGGGGCATTTCGTGACGCCGTTGATCTACGGCGCACTGGCCGAGGCGGCGCCCGACCGTGTGCAGGCGGAGTTGGGCATGATGAACCTGATCACCTTCCAGGGCCAGAGGCGGGATGACCGTGCCTTCTCATGCCTTTATTTCGCGTCCGGTGGATACGGTGCGTTGCAAGGTCTCGATGGTTGGTCGACCCTGCCGCATCCGTCAAACATGGCGGTGGTGCCGGTCGAAATATGGGAGACGCTGACCCACATGACAGTCGAGTCGAAGCGACTGTTGACCGACAGCGGCGGCCCCGGTCGATGGCGTGGTGGTCTCGGCCAGGAAGTCGTCATGCGTAACGATACCGGCCATGCGCTTACGATGCTGGGCATGGGCAATCGAACGGAGTTTCCGGCGCACGGCCAGTTCGGCGGGGGTGCTGGTACTCTGCGGGTACATGCTGTCGACGGAAAGCCGGTGCACGCCAAGGGCCGCATTGAGGTGGCACCGGGGCAACGCATCACCGTCATCGAGGCCGGGGGCGGCGGCTTCGGCGAGGCGGCCAAGCGCGATCGGGAGGCGGTGGCGGCCGATGTCGCGAACCGACTGGTCAGCCCCGAGGCGGCACGCAATATTTATGGCATGCAAGATTGAAGCAATCGCTCCAAGTAACTTGACGGCGGCCATGATGACGAAGGTGCATTACGCATCAAGACTTCGTTGCCGGCGCTGGCAATCAATCATATGAATGTCTGCCGCAAGCTACATATCGCGAAGCGAAGCCCGTCGTGGCCTTGCTGATCGCGCCGTGACCGGCCGCCCCCCAGGTCCACCATGCGCGATTTTGGCATCAATCTGCTGCGCTACATCAACGATCTCGCGACGCAGTTCGATCTCGTTCAATTTTGCGACCTTGCGAGTAGGTACAGCGAATACGATGCTGCCCAGAATACGGCGATCAGAGTCGAATACCGGCGCGCCGATACCGACAAGGCCGGCCACCACTTCGCCACGCGTTACACAGCTGCCGTCTTTTCGAATGCGCGCCATGGCTTGGCGGAAGTCAGCCCAAGTATCGCCCAAGCCGGCAGCGCGGATATCTTTGGCATGCCAAAGCATCATGTTTCGCAATTGATAGGGCGTCAGATTGGCAAGGATGAGCTTTGCCATGGCGCCGTGGAACATCGGCATCTTTCGGCCCCGCTCGTAGGCCTGCGGCACACTGCGGTCAGGCCAGACGATTTCGGCGCACATGACGTTGTCGCCATAGTAGCTGCATAGCATCAAGTTTAGGCCGAGTCGGGCGCATGTCGCGTTCATGATCGGCCTTGCGGCAGTCGCCAACGGGTCGGTGTTTCGCATCAGGCGATCGAGTTCGATGATGCGCGAACCCAACACGAAAGTGCCGCCGCTTGCGGGAGCGATCAATCCGGCCGCTGACAGAGCTTTGAGGTAGCGATAGACGGTGGCCCGCGATGCTCCAGTGGTGGCGACCGCTTCGTCAAGTTCGACGCCGGTGTGGCTGTCGTCGAACAGATCTAGGATTTTCAGCATTTTAGTGAGGCTGGTCATATCGTACTCGTGCGCTATCCATGGTCATTTGGGACCGGTCGCTGTTGCTCCTACCATGTCGCAGACCTGGGAATTGTTGTCACTAAATTAGATATCTCAAATAGTGCGACTGTGGTTGCAGCCTAACTGATAGTCGTGGGTTATGATGTCGTCGAGTAAACTATCTTATATTGCGCGATAAATGACATTCTGTTTGAATGCCTCTGATGTGCGTTGCTCGGCAGAGAGCGGCGCGCATGGCGGCATTGCCGGGGGCTGGCAGGAGGCGACCATGCGATTGATCGAAGGCAGCAGGGCAATCGTCACCGGCGGAGGGCACCCCGATGGAATCGGGCAAGCGACAGCAAAGCTATTCGTCGAACACGGTGCACAGGTGGTCGTATTTGATAGCGCCTTTTCCTCGGATAAGACTGACCCGGGTCAAGTCAATATGACGCTGGACGTTACCGACGAGAGCGAATGTCGGCTGGTTATCGATCGGGCGGCGGCGGCCATGGGTGGTATTGACATCGTGGTCAATAATGCGGGAATCGTGGCGTCGACGCGCATCCCGGAACTGACTGCGGCTGAATTCGCGCGCATGCTGGAAGTCAATCTAGTCGGTACTTTTAATGTGACGCAGGCGGCGCTGCCACATCTTAAAAAGAGTCGAAGCGGGCCGGCGATCGTCAATCTTGGTTCGATCGCGGCGCAGCGCGGCGGCGGGCTGCTCGGTGGCTCGCACTATGCGGCCGCGAAGGGCGGTATCATGAGTTTCACCAAGGCGACGGCACGCGAGTGCGGAGAACTTGGCATTCGCGCCAACGCGGTCGCACCGGGCATCATCGATACTGGCATGACGGCGGGCAAGTACGACGACCGGCGACGACGCGCGATCTGCGAGACGATCCCACTCGGCCGGTTCGGCACTGCCGAGGACGTCGCTCGCGTTATTCTGTTTTTGGCTTGTCCCCTAGCTGGCTACCTGACCGGCACAGTGATCGACGTCAACGGTGGCTATCATATTCATTGAGGCAGCCATTCGGGCAACGCGGATTGACAGTGCGACAAATAGACTAAAATATCTCGCCATATAAGAAACATGCATGAGGTGCGCCCGGTGATTCAACCCGCCATCGATTTGTCCTCCCGCCCTTACGATCTCACTGGTCAACGCATCCTTTTGACCGGAGCCTATGGTGGCATCGGCCGGGCGACGGCACGGCTGCTGGCAAATCTCGGCGCGGAACTGGTGTTGACTGACCGTGCTGATGCGCCCGATTTTCTGACGGAGCTTCGCAAGACTGGTCGCAACCACCGCTTCATCGCCTGTGACGTGCAATCGAGGGGTGACATCGAAGCACTCTGCGCTGCCGCTGGTGCCGTCGATGCGGCGATACTCAACGCCGGCATCTTCCCGACCTCCGACTGGGCCGATGACAAATGGGAGGCGGAGTTCGAAGAGGTCTTCGCCATCAATCTGAAGGCGCCGGCTCATTTCGCCCGCTGCTTGCTTCCGGGCATGAAGGCACGCGGCAGCGGGCGGATTGTGCTGCTGGGTTCGATCGCGGCCTATACCGGCGGCAGCTTCTCCTATTCGCCCGTGCACTATGCAGCGACGAAGGGGGCGGTTCACACCATGCTGCGCTGGATGGCGAAGCGGGCGGCACCCGAAGTGCTCGTCAATGCCATTGCTCCCGGCACCATCTATACGCCGATGGTGGCGGGCGCCGATCCCAATACGATGAATTCAAATCCGGTGCCGCGCTTCGGCAAGCCAGAGGAAATCGCCTGGCCGATCGCGTTCCTGTGCTCGCCGGGTGCCAGCTTCATGTGCGGCGCGATCATCGACGTCAACGGCGGCGCTTACATGCGCTGATCGACACCGGATCAGAACGAAGGAGATGATATGGCACGGCTCAAGAACAAGGTGGCTCTCATTACCGGCGCGGGGGGGGGCATCGGCCGGGCCACTGCGGAGTTGTTCGCGCGCGAAGGCGCCAGCGTTGTAATTGCCGAGTTCAACGCCAAGTCGGGCAAGGAGGCCGAAGTTGCGATCATCGCCGCCGGTGGCAAGGCGCTGTTCGTGCAGACGGACGTCACCGATGAGGCCAGCGTCAAGAATGCCGTCGGTAAGGCGGTTGCGAAGTTTGGCGCGCTGCACATCCTCTACAACAATGCCGGCGGTTCGACGATGGTCGATGGTCCGCTGACGGAAGCACCGATCGAGGAATTCTGGCGGGCGATCAAGCTCGACCTGCTGGGCACCTGGCTCACAAGTCGTCATGCCATACCCGAGATCGTGAAGGCTGGTGGTGGTTCTGTCATCAATGCGTCGTCGGTGGTTGCGCTGATTGGTTGGCCAGGCAAGGACGCCTACACTGCCTCGAAGGGTGCGATCTCGGCGCTGACGCGTTCGATGGCGGTTGAATTCGCGGCGCAGAATGTGCGTGTCAATGCGGTGGCGCCATGCGTAACCAAGACCCCGCGCGTACTGGAGCAGCTCGCCAAGCAGGCCGCGACCAAGAAGCTTGCTGAGCGTCATCTGGTCGGCCTCGCCGAGCCCGAGGACGTGGCCAATGCAGCGTTGTTCTTGGCGTCGGACGAGTCGGCGCGCACCACCGGTCACATTCTGACGGTCGACAGCGGCCTGACCATAACTTGAGTTCAAACGGTGCGCTGTGCGATGACGCTTCCAACAACACCGAGCTTCCGGCTGGATGGTAAGCGGGCACTGGTGAGTGGTGCCGGGCGTGGCATCGGCCTTGCGCTGGCAAGCGCCTTGGCAGATGCCGGTGCCGTTGTCACGCTTGCCGCCCGCACTGCGAAGGAGATCGAGGCGGCGGCCAGCGAAATCAGAAAGCGCGGGGGCAAGGCTGATGCGGTCGTGCTCGATGTGCTCGACACCGGCGGCATGCGCAAGATCATCGGCAACATGCCTGCGTTCGACATTTTCGTAAACAACGCCGGCACCAATCGCCCCGTGGGCTTTCTCGATGTCAGCGAGGACGACTTCGATGCGCTTGCCGATCTAAACGTGCGAGCGGCGTTCTTCGTGGGGCAAGCGGTGGCGCGCGGCATGGTAGCGGCCGGCATCAAGGGCTCGATAATCAATATTTCGTCGCAAGCCGGCAAGGTCGCCGCCGCCGGCCGTCCGGTCTATACGGTGACCAAGTTCGCGGTCGAGGGCATGACCAAGGCAATGGCTGTGGAGCTTAGCCCCAAGGGCATACGCGTCAACAGCATCTGCCCGACGTTCATCGAGACCGATATGACACGGCCGGCGCTAGCCGATCCGGCGTTCAAGGCATTCGTGACGTCGAAGATCAAACTCGGTCGGCTCGGCGCTGTCGAGGACCTGATGGGGGCTGCGGTGTTTCTGGCCTCCGACGCGTCTTCGCTAATGACCGGCACGTCGCTGGTAGTCGATGGCGGCTGGACCGCTGGCTGAGTGCCAAGCATAGAGGTCAATGGAGATAGACGGCAATGTTCCATCACATCGTATTGATGAGCTTCGACAAGGACGTTGACGCAGTATTCTTCGCGAGGGCGCAGGACTATGTCGAGCGGGTGAAGGCCGAGTGTTCCGGAGTCGTCGACTACTTCATGCGCCAGAATATCGCGGCCCGCAGCGATGGGCTGACACACGGCATCGTCGGCGTGTTCAAGGATTCTATCGCTCACGATGCCTATCAGATTTCACCGGTGCATCAGGAAATGAAAGCATTCATGACGGCGCGGATGTCGCGCATCGTCGTGCTCGATACCGATCAGGGAGCCTGAACCATGACCGCTCAGCCCTGCCAACTAGAACGCTTCATGACGGCGCGCGGCTTCGCCACTTACGAGGCGCTGACCGAGCGCGCCGATCGCGATCCGGAGTGGTTCTGGCCGGAAGTAATGAAGTCCCTCGACCTGAAGTTCTTTCGGCCGTTCGATCGCGTGCTCGACGTATCGAAGGGCGTCGCATGGCCGCAATGGTGCATCGGTGGCACCACTAATCTCGCCTACAATTGCATGGAGCGCACGCTCGCCCGACACGATGCGGCCAAGGTCGCGATCGAGTGGGAAGGAGAAGATGGCGAGCAACGCAGCTGGACTTACGGCGAACTCGTGCAGCAGTCCGAGCGGTCGGCTGCGGGCTTGAGGAAGCTGGGGCTGGCCAAGGGCGACGTGGTCGGCATCTACATGCCGTTCCTGCCCGAGACGATCGCGGCGTTCCTCGCTATCACCCGTATCGGCGCTATCGCGCTGCCGATGTTTTCAGGCTTCGGTCCGCAGGCGGTGATTGATCGCCTGGACGATGCCAAGGCCAAGGCGGTGATCACCGTCGATATCACCTATCGTCGTGGCAACGTCATTCAGATGGCTGCCGTGATCGATGAAGCCAAGCCGAAGATCCCGTCGCTTGAGCACGTGGTGGTGGTGGCGCGGCATCCAGGCAAGGCAGTCGGCGATCGCCAATGGTGGCACGACATGGTGGCGGTCGACGCGAGATGTGCCGCCGAGCAGATCGAGGCAGATGCGCCCTGCATGATCGTCTACACCTCGGGCACCACCGGTAAGCCGAAGGGGACGGTGCACAGTCACTGCGGCTTCATGGTCAAGATCGCGCTCGACTTTGGATTGATCCTCGATCTGACACCCGCGGATAAGCTGCTCTGGATGAGCGACATGGGCTGGCTCACCGGCCCGATCCTTGCGGTCGCGGTGCCGCTGATCGGAGCGACGATGGTGCTGGCCGAGGGCACGCCGGATTTTCCCGATCAGGGACGCCTATGGCGTTTGGCTCAAGATCACAAGGTGACGTTCCTCGGCGTCGCGCCGACCATGATCCGAAACTTCATCCAGCAGCCGCCGGAAGTGGTGAAGGCGTTCGATTTCTCGTCGCTGCGCGTCACCGCCTCGACCGGCGAGGTGTGGACTCCTGAAGCCTGGACCTGGTTCGAGGACAACGTCTGCCAAGGGCGAGTGCCGATCCTGAACTATTGCGGCGGCACGGAAATCGGCGGCGGCATCATCTCTGGTACCATGATGCACCGCGATCTGCCACCCGGTGCCTTCGCTGGGCCGATCCCTGGCATGGGGGCGGCGGTGGTCGATGACGCGGGCAAGCCGTTGCCGCGTGGCGCGGTCGGCGAACTCGCATTGCGAGTGCCATCGATTGGACTGACGCGTGGCTTATGGAATGCGCCGGAGCGCTATCTCGAAGCCTACTGGGAGAAGGTGCCGGGAATGTGGATACACGGCGACTTCGCATCGGTCGATCATCAAGGCCGCTGGTTCATCCACGGCCGATCCGACGACACCATCAAGATCGCCGGCAAACGCACCGGCCCGGCCGAGGTGGAGGGCATACTGCTCGCCACGGCCAAGGTTGGCGAGGCGGCGGTGATCGGCATCCCTGATCCAATCAAGGGTTCGGCGGTGGTGTGCGTGTGCGTGCCGGCGCGCGGCGTCGAGGGCACGCCCGAATTAGCCGACGAATTGAAGAAGGCGGTGGTTGCCGGACTCGGCGCTTCGTTCCGTCCGAAGTCGGTAGTGTTCGTCGCTGGCGTGCCGAAGACGCGCAGCATGAAGATCATGCGCCGCGTGGTGCGTTCGATCTGGCTCGGCGAGCCGGTCGGTGATCTGTCGGGTCTGGTCAATCCCGAAGCCGTCGACGATCTCAGGGCCGTGCGTGCGGCGATGAAAGATGTTTGAAGAGTTGCGGTGCCAGGCTAAAGCCTGCGCACTCTCTTACCCGCGCTTCTGCATCTCACGCAGGATGACGAGGTGCTGGATGTCGTTGGTGCCTTCGTAGATGCGGCAGACGCGGGCGTCGCGATAGAGCCGCTCGACCGGGAAGTCGTTGAGATAGCCATAGCCGCCGAGCGTCTGGATTGCCTCCGAGCACACCCATTCCGCTGCTTCCGATGCGACGAGCTTGGCCATGCAGGCTTCCATCAAGGACGGCTGGCCGGCGTCGGTGAGAGCGGCGGCGTGCAGCACCATCTGGCGTGCACATTCGACCCGCGTCGCCATCGCCGCCAGCCGGAAGCCCACCGCTTGATGGTCGATGATGGTCCGGCCGAAGACCTGGCGCTCGCGGGCGTAATCCAGTGCTGCTTCATAGGCGGCGCGCGCGATGCCGACAGCTTGGGCTGCGATGCCGATGCGCCCACCTTGCAGGTTAGATAATGCGATGCGAAAGCCTTCACCCTCGGCGCCGAGCCGGTTCTCGACCGGCACGCGCATGTTGTTGAAGGCGATCTGGCAGGTGTCCGATGCGCGCTGGCCGAGTTTTGATTCCACCCGTACCACGTCGTAGCCCGGCGTGCTGGTTGGGGCGATGAATGCGGTGATACCCTTGGAGCCACTCTCACCGGTGCGGGCGAAGATGAGTGCCACGTCGGCGTTCTTGCCGGTGGTGATGAACTGCTTGTGGCCATTGAGGACGTAATGGTCTCCGCTGCGGACGGCCTTGGATGTCATTGCGCCGGCATCCGAACCGCCGTGCGCCTCGGTGAGCAGAAACGCCGACAGCATTTGGCCTTCGGCCATCGGGCGGAGGAACCGCTTCTTCTGGTCGTCGTTGCCGAAATTGGCGACCGGCATGCAGCCGACCGAGTTGTGACCACTCATGACGGTGGATGTGGCGGCATCGCCGGCCGCGATCTCCTCGAGTGCCAGGGCGGTCGAAACGTAGTCGGCGCCGGAGCCGCCCCACTCGGGCGCAACGTTCATGCCGAGCAGGCCGAGTTTGCCCATGTCGCGCAGCTCCGCCATCGGGAAATGCGCGTCGCGGTCCCATTGCGCGGCATTGGGGGCGAGGCGTTCGCGGGCGAAGGCGCGGGCCATGTCGCGGATCATCGTCTGCTGTTCGGAAAGGATCATCGTGAGGCGTCCTTATGGGAATTGGTGGTCGGCGAGCAGGCGCGACGCGATGATCAGCTTCTGGACTTCGCTGGCGCCCTCGTAGATCCGCAGTGCCCGGATCTCGCGATAAAGCCGCTCGGCGATGTGGCCGTGGGTGACGCCGAGGCCGCCGAAGATCTGCACCGCGTCATCGATGATTTTTTGCGCTTCCTCCGTTGCGAATAATTTCGCCATGCTGGCTTCGCGGCTGACGCGGGCGCCGAGCACGTCCTTGGTCCAGGCCGAGCGGTAGACCAGCAGCGCCGAGGCATCGATCGCGACCGCCATGTCGGCGAGCTTCGCCCGGGTCAGTTGCAAGTCCGACAGCGGTTGGCCGAACAGCTTGCGGGTCGTCGCATGGCGCACGGCTTCGTCGAGGGCACGACGGGCGAAGCCGAGCGCTGCGGCACCAACCGTCGAGCGGAACACGTCGAGCGTCGCCATCGCGACCTTGAAGCCGTCCCCTGGTGCGCCCAGCATGTTCTCGGCCGGCACTTTGGCACCGTCGAAGGCGAGGGTGCCGATCGGATGCGGGGCAATCAGGTCGATCACTTTGGCGACCTCGAAGCCAGGCGTGCCGGCTTCGACCACGAAGGCGGACAATCCTTTGGCGCCAGGCGCCTCGCCGGTGCGGGCGAACACGACATACAAGTCGGCGATGCCGGCATTCGAGATCCAAGTCTTGGCTCCGTCGAGCCGCCACTGGTTACCGTCGCGGCGCGCGGTGGTGGCAAGGGCTGCGACGTCGGAGCCAGCTTCGGCCTCCGACAGCGCGAACGCTGATATTGCCTTGCCGTTAGCGACTGCCGGCAGCCAACGCTCCTTTTGCTCAGGCGTACCGAACAGGTTTATCGGGCCGGTGCCGAGGCCCTGCATGGCGAAGCCGAAGTCGGCGAGGCCGGCGTGGCGCGCAAGCACTTCGCGGCAGATGCACAGGCTGCGGGCGTCGAGTTTGCCGTATGTGCCGACTGCCGACCCGCCTGTCGCAGTTGCCAGCAGCCCGTCGCTGCCCATACCGGCGACGATCCGCCGGACGGTCGCAGCAGCGCCGGCGCTGGTCTCGTCGTCGCTATGCAGGAGCTGTGCGTTGGCCGTGGCCCAGGCATCGACGCGATCGTGCAGGGCACGGTGCGCCGGCTCCAGGAACGGCCAGTCGAGGAAACTGCGGTCGGCCATCAGTTGCCCTCGAACACCGGCTTCAGTTTGGCGACAAAGGCGCGATAGGCGCGGCCGTAATCCTTGGTTTGCATGCAGATCGCCTGCGCCTGGGCTTCGGCTTCGATGGCGCTGTCGACGTCCATTGCCCATTCCTGATGCAGGCAGGTCTTGGTCATGGCGTGCCCGAAGCTAGGGCCGTCGGCGATTTCCTTGGCCAGCGCCTGGGCGTCGGCCAGAACCTGTTCGGGTGCCACGAGGCGATTGTAGAAGCCCCACTTGTCGGCTTCCTCAGCCGTCATGACGCGGCCGGTGTACAGCAACTCGGAGGCGCGGCCCTGGCCGATGATGCGCGGCAGGATCGCACAGGCACCCATGTCGGCACCGGCGAGACCGACGCGGACGAACAGGAACGCCGTCTTGGTGCGCGGCGTGCCGATCCGTATGTCGGACGCCATCGCCATGATCGCGCCGGCACCGGCGCAGATGCCGTCGACGGCGGCGATGATGGGCTGCGGGCAATGTCGCATCGCCTTCACCAGTTCGCCGGTCATGCGCGTAAAGTCGAGCAGGCCCTGCATGTCGCCGGCCTCCTGCATCTTGACCAGCGGGCCGATGATCTCGTGTACGTCGCCGCCGGAGCAGAAGTTGCCGCCGGCACCGGTGATGACCACGGTCTTGACGTCGCTCGCATGCGTGAGCTTGCGGAATAGCTGGCCGAGTTCGGCGTAGCTTTCAAAGGTGAGTGGGTTCTTGCGCTCGGGCCGGTTGAGCGTGATGGTGCCGACCTTGCCGTCGACCTCCCACTTGAAGTGGGTGGCCTTGTATTCGGCGGCCTTAAACTTCTGCATAATACGTCTCCTCGGATCGGTATTGTCGCTTATGACATGGTCAGGCCACCGGAGACGCTGAGCGTCTGGCCGGTGATGTAGTCGGACGCGTCGCTGGCGAAGAACAGGATCGCGTTGGCGATGTCGGCAGGCTGGGCGAAGCGGCGCATCGGGATCGCGCGTTTGAACGCATCGCGATGGTTCTCGGGCAGCGCCATCAGCATCGGCGTCTCGGTCGGGCCGGGGCAGACGCAGTTGACGGTGATCGAGTAGCGCGCTAACTCGCGGGCGAGACCCTTCGAGAAACTGATCAGGCCGCCCTTGGCGCCGGAATAGACGGTCTCACCGGAACTCCCGACACGGCCGGCATCGCTTGCCACGTTGACGATTTTGCCCGACTTGCGCGCGATCATCGGATCGAGCAGTGCACGAGTGAGCTTGATCGGGCCCATCAGGTTGATGTCGAGCACGCGCTCCATGTAGGGGCGCTCGTTGTCGACGAACGGCTGACCTTTTCCGAAGCCGGCGCAGTTGACGAGGACGTGCACTTCGCCGCGGCCGAGCACGGCTTTGGCGAACGCGTCTATCGAACTCGTCAGCGGCGACATCGAGCTTGACGAAGCTGGCCTTGCCGCCAGTGGCCACGAGGCGCTTTGCTTCCGCTTCGCCTTTCTCAACCGACAGATCCGCCAGAATGACATTGGCGCCGGCCGCGACGAAGGCTTCGGCGGTGCCAAGGCCGATACCCGAGGCGGCGCCGGTCACGACGACAGTCTTGCCCTGAAAATTCATGCTCGCGGTTCCTTCGCTCTGGTTGGTCGATGTACCGTCTTGATGGCGTCGAATGATTGGTCATTCAGTTTTCGAGATAGTTCCGAACTCCACTTTTCGTCAAGCGTCGGCGGCGCATTGGTGGCAATTTCACGCCTTCCTCTTCTGGGCGGCGAGAAACTTGCCGTACTGCACGAGCCCCTTGGGCGTGGCCATCGCATGCACGAAGAAATCAAAGCCCTGCTCGATGTACTCGTCGATCGTCACCATCCCGCTCAGACGCCAGTATTTCAGCGCCCAGGTGTGGGCATAGAGCACGAGCTGGTAGGTCGTGAGGTTGACGTTGACCTCGCGGAACAGGCCGGCGGCGATACAGTCGCGCAGTCGCTGCGCCACGTATTCGTTGGTTTCGATCTCGAGCTGCTTGATGTGCTCGCGCTGGGCGCTGGGCAGCGATTTGGTCGATCGATAGGCGAGGACGGTGGCGCTGCGACGCCGGTCAATGATGCGGCAGTAGGTGGCGAGCGTCGTCCAAAGCGCCTCAAGTGGCGCATCGGTCGGCTTCACCGACTGCGGAATTTCTTCCTTGTAGGATTCGAGCACCGTCAGCAGTGACAGCAGCAGCACGTCTTCCTTGGTTTGCGCATACTGATAGATCAACCCGATGCTGACGCCGGCCTTGCGTGCGATGTCCTGGATGCTGGTGCGATAGTAGCCTTGCTCGGAGAAGAGTTCGATCGCGGCTGCCACGATCTGTTCGCGCCGCTTCATGACGAGTTTCTCGTCGGTGACCTGGCTTTTCACCACGGTCTGATCATAGGTCTTGCTGGAAGGTGCGGTGGCAGCAGCCATTGCGGTGGCGGGCGATCCGCGCTTCGACTTGGTTTTCGTCACCATCGGCTCAGCCCTCCGTCGTGCGCGGACGGATCCGCTTCCATAGCCCGCTCGCCGAAAGCAGCCGGCGCTCACCACATTGCAATGATCCCTGCACGAACACCAGCGAGCGGGTGATGCGGGTAACCACTGCCTCGCCTTCGATCAGATCGCCCGGCAGCGCGCCGTCGATGAAATCGCAATTGAGGCTGACGGTTGCCGCCGGATTGTTGCCGAGTGCACGCACTACGGTAAGCCCCAGCACCTGGTCAGCGAGCGTCATCAACATGCCGCCATGGATCATGCCGTTTTCGTTGCGATGGCGGTTCTCGACCCGGAAGGCGAAGCGCTTGGCGACTTCGGACCAGTAGAGTTGCCCCTGGCTCTTGCCGAAATCGCCGTCGTCCATTGTGCAAGGATCGAATCCGACCGGCATGACGTCTCGCGGAACTGCGGTCATAGGAGTGTCCATTGTTGCGACTTCAGCAAGCTTCAAGATTGATGTCCGGCGCCACTTGCGGTCATCGTGACGGCTTCAGGGTCTTGGCCATCTCACGCAGCTGGAATTTCTGGATCTTGCCGCTGGCGGTGCGTGGCAGTGCTTCGACGACCTCCAGATGCTCGGGCAGGTAGCTTTTGGATATGTCCTGGGCGAGCAGGAAGGTCGTGACATCGTTCAACGTCACGGTCGTGCCCGGCTTGGTCGTGACAAAAGCGCAGGCGCGCTCGCCGAGGCGTTCGTCGGGCATGGCGACGATGGCGACGTCGATGATCGAGGGATGCTTGTAGATCATGCCCTCGATCTCGACGACCGGCACATTCTCGCCACCGCGGATGATGATATCCTTCGAGCGTCCGGTGATGCGGACATAACCTTCCGCGTCCATGCGCCCGAGATCGCCGGTGTCGAACCAGCCTTCGGCATCAATGGCGGTGAGATCCGGCCGCTTGAGATAGCCGACGAAATTGCTGCAGCCGCGCACCTGCAGTCGCCCCTCAGACCCGGCCGCCACGGTCGTGCCGGCAGCATCGACGATGCGTGTCGCCATGCCCGGCAGCGCGCGGCCGTCGGTCTCGAATGCCTTCTCCGGCGGATCCTCTGGCCGCGTCACGGTGACGGCGCCGTTCTCGGTCATGCCCCAGCCGGAAGCGATCGTCGCCCCCATGTGCTCGGTGGCGCGGCGCACCAACACGCGCGGGATCGGTGCACCGGCGGCGAGGAACGTGCGCAGCGATTTGAATGCGGCCGGTCGCGTCTCGGCCTCGTCAGTGAGGTCGGCGAGGAACGGCGTTGATGCCATGGTGAAGGTCGGTTTTTCGGATTGGATCAGGTCGGCCGCCACCTTGCGGTTCCAGATGTCCTGCAAGACCACATGCGTGCCGAGCAGGATCGGCATCATCAAGCCGTACATGAAGCCGGTCTGGTGCGCCAACGGCGAGGCCATGAACACGACGTCCGACGGCATGATGTGCAGGCGCTCGATGTAAGGCCACAGATTGCTGATCTGGGTGTTGGATGTGTGCATCACGCCTTTCGGCTCGCCGGTGGTGCCGGACGTGTACAGAACCTGAATCACGTCGTCCGGCGACGGCCGGCGGGCGGCGAACAGGGCGTCGGCTTCCCAGCGGTCGATCGGCCTATCGTGCAATCGCTCAAAGGCTTTGTCGCCCTCGCCGCCAACCACCAATGCGTGCTTCAGGTGCGGCACAGTCGAGCGCATGCCCTCGATCATCCCGGCGTAGTCGAAGTCTCGCCAGCGGCCTGGCGTGACGATCACCTTCGATTGCGCGTGATTGAGCATGAACTCCAATTCACGCCGCCGCAGGATCGGCATGATCGGGTTGGTGATGGCGCCGATGCGCAGGCAAGCAAGATGGAGCGCGATGAACTGCCACCAATTCGGCAGCTGGTATGACACCACATCACCTTTGTCGACGCCGAGACGAGCGAGGTTCAATGCGATCCTATCGACTTTCTCGCCAAGTTGGGCATAGGTGAGGCGAGTTCGCGCGACGGTTGTCACGTCGTATGCGACGACCGCCGGCGACTGCGGCGCCCTGATCAGCAGCGCATCGAAATAGTCGAGCAGCAGGCGGTCCTTCCAGAACCCTGCGGCGATCATGGCGGCGCGGCGTGCCACGAATCTATCAATGTCCATACTTCAGTTCCTCAAACGGCGACGTGCTTCTTCAAGCTCTCCTTCGAGAGGCCGGCAAGCAGGCCTTCTTCGACGACCGCTCCCTTGGACATCACGTAGTAGCGCTCGGCCACCCGGTGGACGAGGCTGAAGTTCTGCTCGATCAGCAGGATGCTGGTGTCGCCAGCGGCAAGCCTCACCAAGGTTTCGCCGAGTTCATCAACGATCACTGGTGCCAGCCCCTCGCTCGGTTCGTCGAGCACCAGGAGGGCGGGATTTGCCATCAGTGCGCGACCGATGGCGAGCATCTGCTGCTGGCCGCCACTCATTGCGGTACCGAGGCCTTCGGCGCGCTCGCGCAGGATTGGGAACAGCTGGCAGACGGTGTCGAACGACCACGGGCCCTTGCGGCCGACGGCGGCGCCAAGCAATAGGTTTTCCCGCACGGTGAGGCCCGGTACGATCCGCCGGCCTTGCGGCACGAACGCGATGCCGGAGCGGGCCGCGGTGAAGTTGCGGATGGTGGCCGGCGTTTGGTTGAGGAAGGAAATCGTGCCCTTGCGCACACGGGCGATGCCGGTGCAGGCGTTGACGACGGTGGTCTTGCCGACGCCATTGCGGCCGAGGATCGCAACCCGCTCGCCGCGGCCGACCCGGATCGAAAGGTCGTGCAGAACCTGGGCTTCGCCATAGTAGGCGCTGACGTTGTCGAGACGGAGCAGGCTCATGCGATGCTACTTCCGAGATAGGCGCTGACGACCTGCTTGTTGGCGCGGATTTCATCGCCCGGTCCGTCCGCCAATACCTTGCCCAAGTGCAGCACGGTTATGCGATCCGAAATCGAGAAAATGACATCCATGTCGTGCTCAACGATCAGCACGGTGACATGCCAGCTCTTGGCCAGTTCCTTCAGCAGCTTCGCCAACACGAGGGATTCGTTGATCGACAGGCCAGCGGCCGGTTCGTCGAGCAGCAGCACCGTTGGTCGGCCCACGAGCGCAAGTGCGAGATCAAGGCGGCGCTGGTCGCCGTAGGAGATGTCGGCGGCGCGCTGATCGGCGAAGCTCGACAATCCCAAAGCGTCAATTACCTCCTGGGTATTGTCGCGTTCGGCGGCGTGGGCTGCGAGGCTGATCTGTTCGCGCACCGACAGATCGGGGAAGATGTTGGTCTTCTGGAACGAGCGAGCGAGGCCGGCGCGTCGGCGCGCGCGCGCCGACAGCGCGCTGATGTCGCGGCCTTGGAACCGCACCGTGCCGTGAGTGCTGCCACCTCCGCGACCACACAGTGCGTCCATCAGCGTCGATTTGCCGGCGCCGTTGGGGCCGATCAGGCCGCGGATCTCGCCGGGCACCAGCGCAATCGAAACGGTATCGAGTGCAGTGAAGCCGCCGTAGCGACGGGTCAGGTCGATGCCTTCCAGGGCGAAGCCGGTCATCGCACCCTCGCTTTCAGCTTCGACATCAGGTCGATCAGGAGGCCGCTGACGCCGTTTGGCAGCAGCACAGTGACGATGATCAGCGTCACGCCGATGATCGCCGGCCAGTGTTCGGTGAGGTCGCCGGCTGCATCCTTGAACATGAAGAAGATCACCGAGCCGAGCGCCGGCCCCCAGACCGCCCGCGCGCCGCCGATCACCGCCATCACCAGCGCTTCGCCCGACAGCGACCAGTGCAGTGCGCCGGGTGTGACGAAAGTGTTGTAGAGCACGAACAGTACGCCAGCGAGTGCGCCGACGCCGGCCGAGATCGAGTAGATGATGGCGCGCGGCATTACGGTTTCGTAGCCGATGTAACGTGCCCGCTCCTCGTTCTCGCGGATGGCGACCGTGAGCAGGCCAAAGTGGCTGCGCGCGATCAGCCAAAGCGCCGCGATCACCAGCACCAACACGATCCAGCACACCACGAACATCGTCGAAGGCTGCTGGTAGACGGAGATATCGAGCCCGAACAGTTTTGACGGCAGGCGCACGCTCATGCCGTCGTCGCCGTTGGCGAGTTCGCGCCAGCGCAGCATGATCTCATGGAAGCCTTGCGCCACGGCGAGTGTCAGCATCGAGAAGGCGAGCGGCGGCAACTGCACGAAGCCGAGCCCGCCGATAAGCGCCATCGCCGCCGGCAGCAGGATCGCGAGGATCACTGCCAGCTCCGCCGGCATCAGTCCGAATTTGCCATTGAGCGCTATGGTGTAGGCGGCAAGGCCATAAAAGGCTGCGTGCCCGAAGCTGGTCAGGCCGTTCTGGCGAATCATGAAGCCGATTGCGGTTGCCAGGATGGCGCTGATCACTGCCTGGGTCATCAGTGTCATGGCCAGCTGTGACGTCACGAGTACCGGGAGAAGGACGCCAAGCGTCAGCGCTACCGCGACGATGGCGACAGGAAGCAGCGGTCGGCTGCGGGCGACGGGGGGGCTGAAGGTTCAGGAGTCCGGGTTTCGACGGCGGCCATGGCTATTTCCCTGCTCCGGCGAGACCTTGCGGCTTCAGCGTCAGCACCAGTGCCATGATGGCGAGCGGTATCATCGATGCCAGTTCGGGGACGAAGACGATGCCGAGATTGTGGACCTGGCCGATCAGCATGGCGGCGAGGAACACGCCGGTGAAGCTGGTCAAGCCGCCGGTGACGACCACGACGAAGCAGTCGATGATGATGAAGCCGCCCATCGATGGCTGCAGCGCCAGCAGCGGTCCGGCGATAGTGCCCGATAGGCCGGCGAGGCCGGTGCCAATGGCCACTACCAGCGCGCTCAAGCGGTCGGTGTCGACACCCTGCATACCGGTTGTCACCGGGTCGACGCTGGAGGCACGGACATAGAGGCCGACGCGGCTTGAGCGCAGCCACATGGCAAGCGCGGCAGCAACCGCCATCGCGACCGCGATCACGAACAGCCGGTAGACCGGGAACGTCGCCCCGAACATCGGGATCACGCCGGACAGGATCGGCGGCGGCGGCACGGTGATATAGTCCTTGCCCCAGATGGTGCGGACCATATCCTCGATTACGAACAACAGCCCGAAGGTCACCAGCAGCGTGACGATCTCGTTTTCCTGCGCCAATGGCCGGAACACGAAGCGGTCGAGAGCCACGCCGAGGATGGCGAGGCCGATCACCGATACGATCATGCCGGACCAGAAGCCGAGATAAGCGGCAACCGCGTAGGCGATATAGGCGCCGAGCATGAACATGCCGCCGTGGGCGAAGTTGGTCACGCGGCGCAAGCCGAAAATCAGCACAAGGCCAACCGACAGCAGATAGAGAAAGCTGCCGTACACCAGTCCGTTTATAACTTGGATCATCGAGGAGCCCTGTGACTTGAAGTGCTCGAACGAGCGGTGCCCGGCTGAACCCAGCCGGACATCGCCCGCATCACCTCACATCTTGCAGTCGCCGGTCAGTGGGGTGGCGACATCGGGTGCGACGGTCATGCTGACCACCGGACGCAGCGCGCCGTTCGCCATCGCCACCGTGCCGAAGTAGTTCGGTCCGATCAGCTGGTGATCGGCCTTGCGCATCATCTGACTGCCGAGAATTGTCTCGAACTTGCCATCTTCCATCGCCTTGGCGACATCCTCCGGCTTGACGCTGCCGGCCTTCTTCACGGCCTGGAAAATGACCTGCATGCCGATGTAGGTTTCGCCTTCGAAGTTGGTCGGCGAGGTGCCCGGGTATTTCACCGCCCAGTCGGCGACGAGCTTCTTGTTGCCGGGGGTGTCGAGGGTCGAGCTGTAGTTGATGATGGTGTTGAGGCCGGCGACCTTGTCGCCGAGCACCTTGACCGTGCCGTCGGTAGTGAAACTGACGCCGCCGGTGACGACCTTGTCGAACAGCCCGAACTGCTTTGCCTGTGTGGCGAAGTTGATGGCATCGCGACCGGCGAGTGCGACCCACATCGCTTGCGCGCCCGAGTCGGCGACCTTCTGAATGTGGGCGGCATAGTCGTTGCTGCCGAAGGCCGGATAGTTTTCCGATACGATGGTCTTGCCGGTGGCGGCGGCGGCCTTCTTGAAGCTTTCACCTGAGTTGCGGCCCCAGGCGATGTCGGCGCCGACGATCGCCCACTTGGTTTCCTTGCGGGTCTCAAGCCAAGGCTTGACGGTGGCGGCATCTGAGAAGTCGGGACGGTTGACGCGGAACATGCGCGGCTGGCACTGCTTGCCGGTGATGTCGTCGGCCTTGTTGACGGTCGAAACGTAGATCGCATTCCAGCGGCCGAGTAGCGGACCCATCGCCAGACCTTCGCCCGAAGCGATCGCGCCGGTCAGGATGTTGAAGCCGGAGAGCGCGAGCTTTTCGCCCTGCTGACGGGCGAGTTCTGGCTTGGCTTCGGTGTCGAGATAGCGAACCTCGACCTTGCGACCGTCGACGCCACCGCTCGCGTTGGCTTCGGCGACGGCGAACTCGATTGCGCGCTTGGCCTCGTCGCCGAGCTGCGCATAGGTGCCGGTCAGCGCAGTTGGAACGCCGATCTTCACTGGATCCTTGGTCTGGGCGATGGCACCGGTCGCGGCCGCAAGTGCCGCGCTCGATGCGACGGCGAGCAGCATTCTCCTCGAAGTGGTCATGGCAGCTTCCTCCGGGTTGGTATTTTTTGGCAGAATGAATGTTCATTCATTCAAGCTCAATGCGGTCATCGTTGTCAAGCGACCAGGGTGTGGTTGCGTGGAGCGGAACGACGGGTCGATTGGTTCGCTCAGTCGAGGCCGGCGAGGTGGCGGCCGGCAATGAAGCCGAAGGTCATGGCCGGTCCAATCGTAATGCCGCCGCCAGGGTAGTTGCCGCCCATTACGCTTGCCATATCGTTGCCGACTGCATAGAGGCCGGCGATTGGCTGGCAATATTCGTCGAGTACGCGGGCCTGCGCGTCGGTGCGGATGCCGGCGAATGTACCAAGATCGCCGAGCACGATCTTGACCGCGTAGAAGGGTCCGCGATCGAGCGGCTGCGACGCAGGGGTTCGGCTTGTTTTCGGGATCGCCGAGGAAGCGATTGTAGGCCGTCGAGCCGCGTCCGAATTCAGGGTCGCAGCCATTGCGGGCGTCATCGTTGAATCTCGCGATCGTGCGTTCGAGCGCGGCGGCGTCGATGCCGGCGTTGGCTGCGAGTTCCGCTGGCGTGCGGCCCTTGAGCAGGTAGCCAGAACGCAGGTGCGGCGTCAGCGGCAGCGGGAACGGCTTGGCGAAGCCGAGGCCATACCGGCCGATCGCGCGCTGATCACATACGAGCCAGGCGGCAACTTCCGGTTCGCCGCGACAGACGGCGATCATCGCCTGCCCCATGTCGTGGTAGGAATTGCTTTCGTTGACGAAGCGGACGCCGTGTCGCGTCACCGCGATGATGCCCGGCTTGTAACGGTCGATCAGGTGCGGAAACACGCCGGTGTCGCCATTGCGATATGTGACTTTTGAAACCGGAATCCAGGCGGCGGCATTCGGCAGGTCGTCCTGAATTTGGCCGCCGACCGAGGTCGCCAGCCGAAGTCCATCGCCGGTATTGCCGGCTGGTGCCGGCGACAAATGCGCGGTGCCGTCTGGTGCATGCGGGAAAAGCGCGGCGCGCCGCGCGATGTCGTGCGGGAATCCGCCGCAGGCCAGCACCACGCCGCGCCGGGCGCGTATAGTCTGTCGAACGCACTCCGCCTCGATCACTGCGCCGCGCACATTGCCGTCTTCGATCACCAGTGCCGTGACCGGCGATGAAACCCGGATCTGTGCGCCGGCGTCGAGCGCGCTCTTGGCGAGCCGTCCGACCAGTGCGTTGCCGTTGGTCAGTCGCGTCGCTCGCCCATTGCGGGCGACCTCGCCAGCATGCTGCAACAATCGCTTCGCAACGTAAGCTGCGGATTCGAACGAGCGGGTGACGTTGAAGAAGTGCTGTACCTCGCGGCTGGTGTTGATCATCATACCAACAAATGTGATCTCGCGCAGCGGCGGGCTGAGATCCTTGAACCTGTCGCCCAGTTCGCGCCCGTCGAACGGCGCGGCCAGGATCGAGCGACCGCCAGCACGCGCACCCGGCGCGTTCGGATGGTAGTCCGAGAACGCATTCACGGCATCGAACTTGACGACCGTTTCGCGCTCGAAGAACTCGATCATGCGGGGGCCGCTTTGCAGAAACGCATCGACGCGTTCGGGATCGAAGAAGTTGCCGGCCTCGTGTCGCATGTAGGTGCGCGCGGCATCGATCGTGTCGTCGATGATCCCGGCGGTTCTTGATACCGGATTGTTCGGCACCCAAAGTACGCCGCCGGAGCGCGCCGTGGTGCCGCCGAACTTCGCTTCCTTCTCGACAACAATAACGTCGAGGCCGCACTTTGCGGCCGTTGTCGCCGCCGACAATCCACCGGCGCCAGAACCTACAACGAGGACATCGCAAATGGTCGCTTGCGTCACAGCCACTCCGGAGTCGGCGCCATGAAGCCCGGGCGTACCGGCGGGTGATCCTTGGGCAGTGGGTCGAGACGCAGGCGGGTCAGGCGCAGGAACGAGAACTTCCATTCGTGGCCGACGCGGACGTACTCTTCCTCGTAGTAGCCGTAGGCGGTGAAGCCAGCGGCGTCGGGTGCCTCGCGCGGCGGTGCGTCCGGCGGAAACTGCAGGTAGTCCATCATCTGCCAGATGCCGCGCGCGGTGTCGGCACCGGTGAAGCTGATCTCCGGCGTGTGGCAGTGGTGGATCGAGACGACGTCCGCTAGCCGCTTGGAAATGCCGGCGATAAAGATCTTTTCGTCGGATCCCGGTGGCGCCGAGCCGAAGCCGTCGAACCGCGTGCCCGGCACGAACAGGCCGGCAAGGCGGCTCCATTGCTTGGTATCGATGAAACGGCAATAGCGCGCCTTCAACTGGCGGATGCCTTCGAGGTCGAGAAGCTGGCGAACGTCGTCATTGGCCATGGGGTTGTCCTCAAGCGGTTTTCGGCTGATCGGCTTTCGGCTGCAGGCGCATCAGTGCGGTGTGCAGGAAGCCGCCGTCGACGACGATCTCCTGGCCGTTGACGTAGCCCGATGCGTCACTCGCGAGATAGGCCACGACCTGGGCAATGTCGGCCGGTCTGCCGATACGGCGCAAGGCGACAGTCTCGATTCTGGTCGCGTGGATCTGGGGATCGGAATAGTTGGCTTCCGACATCGGCGTGCGCACGAGGCCTGGGCTGACGGCATTGCAGCGCACGCCGCGTGGTCCCCACTCGACCGCGATCTGGCGCATCAACCCCAGTAAGGCTGCCTTGCCGGGGCCGTAGGGCGGCAGCCCGTTTGGCAGGACGGCCGCGATTGAGGCAATGTTGACGATGCTACCGGCGCGGCGCTTCAGCATATCGGCGCCGAAGTGCTTGGCGCAGAGGAACGGCGCGCGCACATTGACTGCCATGACCTGATCCCAGGCGTCGGCTGAGTAGTCTTCCAGCGGTGTGGCGGCCGGCATGATGGCGGCGTTATTGATGAGCACATCGCACCGGCCGAAGCGCTGCTTCACGGCGTTGGCAGCGTCCGTGATCTGACCTTCCTGCATCAAGTCGCAGCCGAGCGTCATGACTTGCGCGCCGTGTTGTTCGACCGCCGTTGCACAGGCGGCGAGCCGGTCCGCCTGCAGGTCGATCAGCACCAGTGACGCACCGAGAGTTGCCAGCCGCTCGGCGATCGCACCGCCCAGCCCTCCGGCGGCGCCAGTGACGACGGCGACGCGGCCGTCGAGGCGATAATCGTCGATACCCGTTTCGGCGGCCATTTACTCCCACATTTATGCTCGCTTGCAATGCGAGACTTGCAGCTAGTGACCCGATCGCTAAGTGCGCTTGATACACAGAAGCATCTGTCGCACTTCGCGAACGACAAGGACACTAGTGTTCCGTCACTGACAGTGGATTCCCATGTCCGGGCAAATCATGCAAGCTCGGGGCATGAAGACGAACATCACATTGACTGCCGATGAGCGCGCGCGTCTCGCCGGCTTGATCGCAGATCGCAACACGCCGGCGAAAGTGGTCTGGCGGTCGCGGATCGTTCTTGCCACGGCGGTTGGCGAGACGGTGAAGGCTATCTGCCGGGCGACGGGCAAGTCCAAGCCGTGCGTGTGGCGCTGGCAGAAGCGTTTTGCCGACGAAGGCATCGACGGGCTCTTGCGCGACAAGACGCGACCGCCGGGCAGAAAGCCGCTCAGCTCCGAGATGAAAGCCAAGGTTCTCGCCAAGACGGCGCGCGAGACACCGCCGGATGCGACGCACTGGAGCGTACGCACGATGGCCAAGGCTTTTGGCATCAGCCACACCAGCGTGCAGCGCATCTGGCGCGAGGCCGGCCTGAAGCCGCACATCACCGCTCGGTTCAAGGTCTCCAACGACCCGCAGTTCGAGGAGAAGGTCGCCGACATCGTCGGTCTCTACATGAGCCCGCCGGACAAGGCGCTGGTGCTGTGCGTGGACGAGAAGAGCCAGATCCAGGCGCTCGACCGCACGCAGCCGGGCCTGCCGCTCAAGAAGGGCCGTGCGTCGACGATGACGCACGATTACAAGCGGCACGGCGTGACGACCCTCTACGCGGCGATGGACGTGAGGAGCGGCCTCGTCATCGGCGACTGCCAGCCGCGCCATCGCGCCCGCGAGTTCATCGCGTTCCTGCGGCGGATCGAACGGATCGTGCAAAAGCACATCGACGTACACGTTGTGCTCGACAACTCCTCGACACACAAGACGGCCGAAGTGAAGGCCTGGCTCGGCAAGCATCCGCGCTTCAAGCTGCACTTCACGCCGACGAGCGCCTCGTGGATGAACCTCGTCGAACGCTTCTTCGCCGAGATCACACGGAAGCGTATTCGGCGCGGTGCCTTTGCCAGTGTTGCCGAGCTGGAAGCTGCGATCCACGATTACCTCCTGAACCACAACGCCGATCCAAAACCGTTCGTGTGGACCAAGTCTGCCGAAGTCATCCTGAAGAAGGAGCGCCGCGCCCTCGACGCACTGGAAGCCGTCAAGGGGAACCAAGCGTCAGAGTCAGAACACTAGAAGATCCAAATTTCTAGTGTGGCTTATGATTTCGAAGTCCGCGTCGGAGCCTGCAGCAAAAATGAAGCAGACTCCGAAATCATAAGCCACACAAGTCTCACATTTCGAGATAAGCGTTACAAGCGCGGCACCTGGCCGGCTCCTGGGAGGAAATATCATGGCTGAACATACCGGCGAGGCACTGGCTCGTCGCTTGATCCCAATGGCCGACGGCAGCCGCATCGTCGCGCTCGATTCGGCGACCTTCGTCGAGAGCTTCTATGAGGGCCGTCGACCAGTGCGCGCTGACGTCATCGTCAATGCATCCTACTCGGGCGTGTTCTGCGCCAAGCTCGTCATGGCCTATCTTCCGCGCGCCGCGATCGGACTCGACTGTGCTATCGGCAAAGACGGCGCCGGAATTTCGGGCCTTTGGTACTACGAGGCGTTGGGCATTCCAGCCGCCGCCGCCGACGTGATGACCGCCGAGATGGGGAATGGTCTCGATCTCCATGACTATGGCATCATCTCGCGCGTTAACGCGCTGGCCGAGGATGCCGGCGTTAGGCCCGGCATGAAGGTCTCGGCAGCGGCCTTGCTGATCGGCCGACCAGTCGCGCCAGTCGAAGGGGTGCGTACCAACCGCGTCGTGATCAAGACCAGTGCTGCAGGCCGTAGCATCGTGTGCACCGACTCCATCCCCTACGCTCTGCCCGAGGACATCGGCCGAAATGTGCTGTGCGTCGGCGGCCACACCGGTGTCAGCATAATCGGCTACCTCAAGCACTTCCGTCCTTGGGGGTACCTGATGTCGGACGGCGGCATGGGCAAGAATAGTTCAGGGATCGCCGCCACCGACACCCTTAATGCAGCTGGCCTGCCGGGCGCCTCGGTGAGCGCGCTCACCGCCCGAATGGGCGACGGGCGCTCGACCTATTTCGATGGTGTGATCAGTGCCTGCAACGCATTGGCGCATGCCAAGGGCGTCCGCGTCGGCCAGACCGCGATCGAAGCGGCGGATCACCTGCTGAAGGAATGAAGTGGCTGGCCTATCGGAATGCTTCGCCAGGGCTAATGCCGACCGCCTTGAGGATCTTGGCCAGCGGGCAGAAGCCGGTCAGCGAGGCCTGCAGCAGGTTGGCGCCGACGAAGGCAGTGAGCCACAGCCAATTCGGGCTATGCCATTGGGAAAGCGCGAGGCTGGCCAGGATCATGGTGCCGGCAAAGGCCAGCACGGCGCGGTCGATATTCATTTCTTCCTCCGGGGTTTGACGGACGGCACACAGAAAATCTCGTACAGCACTGGCAGTAACTTCGCGGCGCGCTCATCGGCGACCGAGTAGTAGATCGACTGTGCCTCGCGCCGGGTAGCGACGAGGCCGGCTCCCCGCAGTTTCGCCAAGTGTTGCGATAGCGCCGACTGGCTGATGCCGATGGCCTGCTCCAGCGACGAAACGGACTGCTCACCCTTGTGCAGTTCGCACAAGATGCGCAGCCGATGCGGGTTCGCCAGCATCGACAGGAGTTGCGATGCTTCTTCGCTTCGTGCCGTCAGCTCTTGTATATTCATGAAAGCTAATTTAGATAGTGCTAATGGACTGGTCAAGTGTTTTGATCCGTGGAGAATGATATGGGTATCGCCAACTTGCGAATGATGGCCGGCGTCGCGTTGCTGCTCGGATCGGCGGTTGCCGCGTACGCGCAAGGCGCCGCATCGGCGGTGGCGCCTTGGCAGGTGACCGAACACGAGATCGATGATCTCAAGGCGGTATTCGCCACCGTGCGCAGCAAGGATCGGATCGAGGCGCGAGTGCGCACGCCCGGCACCGTGGTGACGCTTAAGGTCACCGAAGGCGCCCATGTCGAGGCAGGCCAGGTGTTGGCATTGATCGCCGATCCCAAGATCGCGCTGAGCATCAAGGCGCTGGATGCCCGCATCGTCGGCGTCGAATTGCGACTAGCGAATGCCAAGGTGGAACTGGAAAGAGCCGAGCAGTTGCGGCTTCGAGGTGTTACGCCGCAAGCTCGCGTTGATCAACTCAAGACCGTGTTTGACGTCGCAACCAACGAGTTGAAGGCAGCTCGCGCCGACCGTCTCGTCGCCGACCAGCAGGTGTCGGAAGGTGAGGTGCTGGCACCCGCCGCCGGTCGCATACTCAAGGTGCCGGTGACGGACGGCAGCGTGGTGATGGCTGGCGAAAGTATCGCCACCATCGCCGCCAACGAGTATGTGCTGCGCCTCGAACTGCCGGAGCGGCACGCCCGTTTCATGAAAGTCGGTGACGCCGTGCGAGTTGGCGCGCGTGGGCTCGGCATCGACCAACAGGACCATTAGCGAAGGTCGCATAACGCATGGTCTATCCGGAGCTGCAGGGTGGACGCGTCCTGGCGGACGCGGAGGTTTCCAACCTCGGCGATTACTTCGTCGGCGAGCGGGCGCGGGTGTGGATCTCGGCCGGCAAGCGGCGGACCATTGTCATTCCGGCCGACTATGCCTTCAAGCGTTTCGGCCTCGACTACGTGCGACTGGCGCGCGGCAATGCGACAGCCGATGTCGTCGTCCAACTCGGTGAAGGCGCGAGCCTGCCGGACAAGGCCAATGGCATCGAAGTCCTGGCTGGCTTGCGTTCTGGCGATGCAATCGTGCGCCCGGCGGTGCAGCCATGAGCGAGGCGAACTCCGATCACGACCGGCCGCTCGGCATTTCAGGCCGGCTGACCAAGGCCTTCATCGGTTCGCCGCTGACGCCGTTATTCCTGCTGGCGGCCTTCGCGCTTGGCCTCGTCGCCCTGTTCGCGTTGCCGCGCGAGGAGGAGCCGCAGATCTCGGTGCCGATGGTCGACATATTCGTGGCAACCGCGGGCCTCAAGGCCGAAGACGGCGTCAAGCTCGTCACCGAGCCGTTGGAAACCATCATCAAGGCGATCAACGGCGTCGAGCATGTCTACTCGAACACCGTCGACGATCAGGTGCTGGTGACGGCGCGGTTCTTCGTCGGTACCAAGTCGGACGAGGCGATCCTGCGCGTGCACGAGAAGATCCGCGCCAATATGGACCGCATTCCGACCGGCATCCAGGAGCCGCTGATCGTCGGGCGCGGCATCGACGACGTCGCCATACTGACGCTGACGCTGGCGCCGAAGGCAGAAGCGGCCGGACGGTTTCGAGGACAACGCGCTCTATCACCTGGCCGAGAACCTGCTGGTCGAACTCGCCAAGCTCGAAGATGTCGGGCTGTCCTATATCGTCGGCGGTCGGCCGGACCAGATCCGCGTCGAGCCGGATCCGGAGAAGCTGTCGCTCTACGGCGTGACGCTGTCGCAGCTGATCGCCAAGGTGCGTGACGCCAACCGCTCGTTTCCCGCCGGCCGCATCCGCGATCGCAACCAATCGATCGCCGTCAATGCTGGACAGACGCTACGGGGCGTTCCCGATATCGGCTTGTTATTGATCGCAACTCGCGACGGCCGGCCGGTCTACGTGCGCGACGTGGCGAGTGTCGTCGTCGGCGCCAAGCCGCTAGAACGGCAGGCTTGGCACTTTCGCAAGGATGCCAGAGGGGAACTCGAACGCGTACCGGCGGTAACGATCGCGATCGCCAAGCGGGCTGGCGCCAACGCGGTGCTGATCTCGGAGCGGGTCAATCATCGCCTCGTCGAGTTGAAGAAGTCGCTGGTGCCGGCCGATGTCGAGGTCGTCGTCACGCGCGACTATGGCGAGACCGCCAACGAGAAGGCTAACGAACTGCTTTTCCATCTCGGCCTTGCGACCCTGTCGATCGTGCTGCTGATGGGCATCGTCATCGGCTGGCGCGAAGGTATCGTGGTGCTGATCGTCATTCCAACAACGATATTGCTGACGCTGTTCGCCTCCTACTTCATGGGCTACACGATCAATCGGGTAAGTCTGTTCGCGCTGATCTTCTCGATCGGCATTCTGGTCGACGACGCCATCGTGATCATCGAGAATATTGCTCGGCACTGGGGCATGGGTGACGGTCGTTCGCGTCTTGCACGCGGCGGTGGAAGCCGTGGCCGAGGTTGGCAATCCGACTATCGTTGCAACTCTTACCGTCGTCGCGGCACTGCTGCCGATGCTGTTCGTGTCTGGGCTGATGGGGCCATACATGGCGCCGATCCCGGCCAATGCGTCGGCTGCGATGGTGCTTTCGTTCTTCGTCGCCGTGATCGTGACGCCGTGGCTGATGCTGCGACTTGCGGGGCGTCAACGCCGGCAACACTGGCGGTCACGATAGCCAAGACGGCGGCTCGCTCGGGCGCGCCTACATGCGCGTGGCGCGACCGATCCTCGCCACGCGCACGAGTGCGGGCTGGTTCCTCGGCCTTGTCGGCGCGGCGACGCTTGCTTCGCTGGTGCTGTTCGCGACGAAGTCGGTCACCGTTAAGCTGCTGCCATTCGACAACAAGTCGGAGCTGCAAGTCGTGGTCGACCTGCCGCGCGGCATCGGCGCTGGAGGAAACGAACCGAGTTCTGCAGGCGGCAGCAGTGCGGCTTGCGGATCTGAAGGAGCTGTCGTCGATCCAGGCCTATGCCGGCACGGCGTCACCGTTCAACTTCAACGGCCTCGTGCGCCATGCCTACCTGCGGGCCGATCCGCAGCAAGGTGACCTGCAGATCAACCTGACACCGAAGGGCGATCGCAAACGCGCCAGCCACGACATCGCGCTCGATGTGCGCAAGCGGCTGAAGGGGCTGGAATTGCCGGCCGGCTCGGTCGTCAAAGTGGTTGAAGTGCCACCGGGCCCGCCGGTGCTGGCGACGTTGCTGGCCGAGATCTATGGCCCTGATGCCGACAGCCGCCGCGCGACCGCGCGCGAGGTGCGCAAGATCTTCCAGAGCGTGCCATTCATCGTCGATGACGACGACAGCTTCGGGTTGCAAGCGCCGCGTCTGCAGGGTCTCGATCGACCAGGACAATCTCGAGTTCCACAAGGTCGAGGAACGTGACGTCTACGACACGATCCAGGCCTACATGTCGGGCGTCTCGGTCGGCTATTCGCATCGCGGCGGCGGGCGGCATCCGGTCGAGATCGCGGTGCAGTTGCCGAAGTCGGGGCTGACGTTGTCGGCCAAGACCCTGTCGACGCCGGTGCCGGCCAACGCGCTGCCGGGCGAACGCGGCATCGTCGAACTCGGCGACGTCGTCAGTATTAGGCAGGAGCGCGCGTCGTTCCCGATCTTCCGCCACAACGGTCGCGCCGCCGAGATGGTGATGGCAGAACTCGCCGGTGCTTACGAAGCGCCGCTCTACGGCATGCTCGCCGTGGCGGACGCGATCAACAAGAAGGACTGGGGTAGCCTGCCGCGACCGGAGATCCGCATGCATGGTCAGCCCGAGGACGAAGCCAAGCCGGTCCTGCTTTGGGATGGCGAATGGGAAGTGACCTGGGTGACATTTCGCGATATGGGTGCGGCATTCGGCGTCGCGCTGCTAGCCATCTACATCCTCGTAGTGGCGCAATTCGGCTCGTTCAAGCTTCCGCTCGTGATCCTGACGCCGGTGCCGTTGACGCTGATCGGCATCATGCTCGGGCACTGGATTTTCCGCGCGCCGTTCTCGGCCACCTCGATGATCGGCTTCATCGCGCTCGCCGGCATCATCGTTCGCAACTCGATCCTGCTGGTCGACTTCATCCGTCAGCGGCGCTCAGGTGACATATCGTTGCGACAGGTGCTGCTCGAAGCCGGCGCGATCCGCTTCAAGCCGATCCTGCTCACCGCGCTCGCGGCGATGATCGGTGCGGCGGTGATCCTGTTCGACCCGATCTTCCAGGGTTTGGCGATCTCACTGCTGTTCGGGCTCGCGTCGTCGACGCTGCTGACCGTACTGGTGATCCCGGCGATCTATGTCGTGCTGCGCGACGATGGGCGCGCGATTGCCGAGTGACGGCTATGCGCAAAGACCCGGTCGCGGGAGCTTGCGATCGGGACCGAAGCAAGGGATGCTCGCGCGCAAAATCAGGAGGATGCGCGCGATGGTCGAAACCGAAGAAGCCGAAGGGATGAACGGCGCCGAAAGCCTTGTCCGGACGCTGGTCGACGGCGGGGTGACGGTCTCGTTCACCAATCCCGGCACCTCGGAAATGCATTTCGTGGCAGCCCTTGATCGGGTCGATGGCATGCGCTGCGTGCTCTGCCTGTTCGAAGGTGTCGCAACCGGGGCCGCCGACGGCTACGCGCGGATGGCTGACAAGGCGGCGGCGACGCTGCTGCATCTGGGGCCCGGCCTCGCCAACGGCATGGCCAACATTCACAATGCCAAGAAGGCCTATACGCCGATGATCAACGTGGTCGGTGAGCACGCGATGCCGCATAAGCGGTTCGACGCGCCGCTGACCAGCGACATCGAGGCGATCGCTAAGCCCTATTCCGATTGGGTGCGTACCGGCTCCTCGTCGCAGACGATCGCTATGGATGGCCGCGACGCTATCATCGAGGCTCGGCGTGGTGCCGGGCAAATTGCGACGCTGGTGCTGCCGGCCGATACCGCCTGGGGGCCAAGCAATGGCCCGGTTCGGGTGCCGCCGGCACGGCCGCGCGCCAAGGTTGGCGACGGCGCCGTGAAGGATGCGGCGACACTAGTGAAGAAGGGCGCGACGACGCTGCTGATGCTTGGCGACCGGGCGCTGCGGGCTGACGCACTGCAAAATGCGTCGCGGATCGCCGCCAAGACCGGCTGCAAATTGATGGCGCCAGGCTCGAACAGTCGTGTTGAGCGAGGCGCTGGGCGCGTGTCGGTCGACCGTGTGCCCTATCCGGTCGATCAGGCACTGAAAGTACTGGAGAGTTATGAGAATGTAGTGCTGGTCGGTGCGCGGCCGCCGATCGCATTCTTCGGCTATCCGGGCAAGCCGAGCGTAATGACGCAACCCGATTGCGAAATTCACACCCTGGCCGAGGTGCACGATGATCTGGCCGATGCACTGGCTCGTCTTGCCGCAGAAGTTGGTGCCACCAAGTCGAAGCCGGTGCTGGCCGGCTCGGAACGGCCGGCGATCCCGACTGCCGGTGGGCTGACGCCCGAGAACATCGGCGCCATTCTCGGCGCATTGATCCCGGAGAACGCGATCATCAGTGATGAGAGCGTCACCACCGGTCGGAATTTCTTCTCGATGACCAACACTGCCGCTCCGCACGACTGGCTGCAGTTGACCGGTGGCGCGATCGGTGACGGCATGCCGATGGCGGTGGGGGCTGCGATCGCCTGCCCCGATCGCAAGGTGATCTCGCTGCAGGCCGATGGTTCGGGCATGTATACGGTGCAGGCGCTGTGGACCGAGGCACGCGAAAAACTTGATATACTGACTCTGGTTTGGGCCAATCGGGCGTATCGCATTCTGCGTGGCGAACTGATGAACGTCGGCGCCAAAAACCCCGGCCGCAAGGCGCACGACATGTTGTCGCTGGAGAATCCGACTATCGACTGGGTGTCATTGGCCAAGGGCATGGGCGTCGAGGCGCGCCGTGTCGAGACCGTCGACCAGCTGGTTAGCGCCATCAAGGCCGGTGTTCGCCACAAGGGGCCGTATCTGGTCGAAGTTGTGCTGTAGCCGGTGTACTGTCGCAGGCGGCGGCCGGCTCCACAAAGCGGAGTCGCCTGTGACCCCATGCTAGCGATCTACCCCGCTCAATCCGTTCACATACCAGGCCATGGCGGCCAGCATCAGCGGCACGCCGACGATGTGGCCGAAGCCCAACGCCCGTTGCAGCCATTTGCGATGCGCGATGCGCTTGTTGACTCGCAGGATCGATATCACGATCATCAGACTGACCATCATGTAGTCGAACACGAATATTCGATCGGAAACGGTGGCCGTGTCGGAATCGAGTTTCGGTAGCGAGATATACAACGCGACTGCCGACAGCAGCGCCGTCACCTGGATCGTTACGATCGCCTCGAAGTGCGATTGCGGAATGAAGATCGACAAGTATGCCACGATTATGATGAATAGCAGCGGCACCACCACGCGCAGATAGTAGTCGGTGGTTTGCCGCTTCATCAGCCACACGAAACTCGCCTTGTAGAACGAGGCGACGCTCGCTTGGTGCGTGAAGGCGTCGACCACCGGCACGAAATCCTCGTCATAGCCGACGTATTGCGACTTCGGATCCCACCCGTCGCTGATCAGTTGCTGGTTGCGGAACTGCTGCGGCGGCGGTTGGATGATGAATGGCGCATCGCCGCTCTTGGGCTGCAACTCGATCGCGAAACGCTGGGTGTCAAACGGAAAGCTCGCTAGGTCCGGTTCGAAAGTGAACCGTCCGGTCACCTTGTAGACTTTCATCGTTTCCGGATAGGCATTGCTGGCGCCGCCCTTGTGCAGCATCTGAATTGAAAGCTGGCGGCCATTGGTCTTCGGATCGAGAAACGAATTGGTGAACTCGATCTGCTCGATCGAAGCCGTCGGCGTGTCGCGCATCGTCAGATAGAATTCGGCGAAGAACGATTTTTCGTTGTCGTCAATGCGGTGAGCCTTGATCAGATCGATATCGATGTAGAGCGTCTCGATCTGTCGTAGTGAGCCATCCTTGACGCGGACGAACTGCACTGGCGCCAACTGCGTGCGGCCAAGACCATGCGGCAGTATGACGATGAACGGCGTGCGCATGGCCGAGCGCGACGTCGGGTTGAACGACCAGTTCTCGAAGCTGCCCTTGAACGCGCCGCGACCGGCCGCGAACGTCGTCTTCAATTGCCGCGTGATGTGCTGGCGCAGGCTGGCGATGTCGGTGTTGGCGCTGGCGGTGCGGGCGGTGGCGGCAATCAGGGCGACCATGTCGGCGTACTGGGTGCCGATGCCGATGGCGCGCAGGTTCTCCGGCGTCAGCGGATCGGGCGTGGCGTCGTCGGTGCGTGGTTTGCATTCGCCCGACTTCCAGCCGGCGGCTTCCGGGATCTTGCGGCCTTCGAAGTTCCAGTTGCTTTGGCCCTCGCGTGCGATCAGCTTGCGCAGCCGGTCGTTGTAGGCTTCCGGCAATCGGTCCCAGGCCAGTTGATAGATCGCATTAGGCCAAGCATTCGATATTTCCGCTGGTATGGCGTCGATGCGGCCGGTGATGAATAGTGCCGGCGTGATGCCTGCCGCCATCATCTGCTTCATCACCACGCCGGTCCGGGCGGCGCCAATACTCATCATCACGATGTCGCTGTTCTTTTCCTTCAGCGCTGCAACCATGTTCGCCACCTCGGCCGAATCGAGACCGTCGCCGGCCGCGCGCAGCCGATGGTCGGCGACCACCGTGCCTTGGCCCAGCTGTGACTTCAATCCGTCGCCGAGCGTATTGCTGAACACCGCGTCGCGCAGCCCGACGAAGGCCGGTCGCTCGAACATCAAGTGGCGGATGAACCGTGTCATCACCGGCACGCGCTCATCGTCCTGCGAGGCCTGGGTGGTGAATACATTGGCATAGCCTTCGAAGATACTATTGACGGCAATATTGGAGAGGAATGGTATACTACTGTCGCGCAGCTCCTTGGCGTTGGACTCGAACGAAGTTTTCGCCCGATTCGAATTCGACATGCCGATCATGGCGATCGTCTGCGGGTCGGCAAGCGCCCCGCGCAGCGCGGAGGTGCTCTTGGCTTGATCGCGCTCGTCGTCGAGGAATCGCAGCTGTATTTGGCGGCCGGCTATGCCGCCTTGGCGGTTGATGCGCTGACTTTCGGTGGTCGCAAGCGCTTTTATCGCCGCCACGTCGCCGGGATCGTGGCAGACGTCGTTGCGCGAGCTGATGAAGATGGGGATCGACAGGGGCGGGCGGGCTGCGGCTTGGGCTGCGTCCTGCGCGTTGGCGGGATGTGCTTGCGACAGCCAACTCGTGGCGAGGGCGGATATCGCAAGAGCCATCGAAACAAGTTTACGGAACGTCACGTCTTCGATCCCCGTTCAGAATCTGCAATTGGCCGGCCGGTGAAACCCACATGCCGGCCAATTGCGGCAATCGTGGTGCCTAATCTGGCGGCGGCACCTTGCAACAGCGTCCCTCGAGTCGTCCACTCGACAATGCGTTTCCCAGGCTTAGTAACCGGGATTTGTAGTTAGGCTCACGCAGTGATCAACCCGGAGGTTTCAATGCGTTTAGAACGGTGGTTCGGCATGGCAACAGTGGCAAGCATGATCCTGGCGGGGGCATTACACGCTGCGGAACCGACCTTGATAAAGCTCGGCACCGCGACGCCCGGTGGCGGGTTTCCGGTCTACGGTGAGGCGCTAGTTGCCGCCATCAAGGCCGTGGATCCGACGCTTGACGTGCGGCCGCAGAATACCAAGGGCAGCGCCGAGAACATACCATCACTTGAAGCCGGCAAACTAGATATCGCGCTGGTGCAGGGCGAAAGCGCCTATGAGGCGCTGAACGGTGTCGGGCGACCGGCGGCAAACCTGCGCATCTTCTCTGCGATGTACTCTTCGCCTGGCATGTTCGTGGTCAAGGCGGACAGTCCAGCGCGCACGATCGCCGATCTCAAGGGCAAGCAGGTGGCGTTCGGTGCGGCGGGCTCGGGGCTCGTCATTCTCGCTCGCTATGTGCTCGACGGTATCGATCTCGATCAAGTGAAGGACTTTGGCGCGGTATTCCTGGAGCGCGCTGGCGATGGTCCGACCATGGTGACCGATGGTCGGGTCGCAGCTCTTTGGGGAGGCGGCATTGGTTGGCCGGGTTTCACTGCCATGGCAAAGGCGCCCGGAGGCGCTCGGTTCATCGTGCCGGACGCAGATGAAATCAAGCGTATTCAGGCCAAGCACCCGTTTCTGAAGATGCTGGTGGTGCCGGCTGGTTCCTACCCTGGACAGGCGGCGTCGATCACTTCGGTCGGCTCCTATAGTTTCGTGCTGATGCGGCCCGACCTCGACGAGGCGGTGGCGTATCGGCTCGCCAAGGCACTGCACGCTGCAGAGTCGGATATTGCGCGCCGTCTTCCCCAGGCGGCGGAAACCACCGCGCGCAACACGATCGCCGCCCTGCCGCGACCCGAATTGCTGCATCCAGGCGTCGCGCGGTACTTCCGTGAGGCAGGATTGATGCCCTGAGCAGGATGCCGGTTAACGGCACCGCAAGTCTGTTCGGTTAGCTTGCGCTCCAAGCGCGGCAGTCGTGGAGGCGTATGGTGTCGGCATCGTTAAAAGTCGTTTCGGATCGTGTCGGAGCCGCGCTGGCACTCGAACTCAAAGGCGTGCGCAAGACCTTCGGCGGCGCAATGGCGGTCGACCGGATGGACCTGTCGGTGCGGCCCGGCGAACTCTACGCGCTGCTTGGCCCGAACGGCGCCGGCAAGACCACAACCTTGCGGATGATCGCAGGGTTGCTGCGACCGGATGGCGGTCGGATCCGCATTTTTGGGGTTGATGCTATCGCCGACACGATTGCCGCCAAACGCATCACCGCCTGGCTACCCGACGAGCCGATGCTTTATGATAAGCTCACGCCGCTTGAATATCTAGAATTCGTCGCCGGCCTGTGGGGCGTCGCCCCGGCGCGTCGCCGAGCGAAAGGCGGCCGAACTGATCGACATGCTGGAACTTGGTCCCCATCGCAACAAGCGCTGCGAGGGCTTCTCGCGCGGCATGAAGCAGAAGGTGGCACTCGCTGGCGCACTGATCCACGATCCGAAACTGATCATGCTGGACGAACCGCTGACCGGCATCGATGCCGGTATCGCGCGGCAAGTGAAGGACTTGCTATTGGCCCGCGTGCGCGACGGCGCCACCATTATCCTCACAACCCATATACTCGAGGTTGCCGAGCGCTTGGCCGACCGCATCGGTATCGTCGATCGTGGCCGACTGGCGGCTGAAGGTACCTTGGCGGAACTCAAGTCGATGGCCGGTCGTGACAGCGCGACGCTCGAAGACGTCTTCCTTTCGTTGACACGCCGGGACGCGCTGGCCTCATGACATTGGCGCCCGGAAAATTCCCCTGGTTGTTGGTCCACGATATGCGGCTCAACTGGCGCCGCTTTGAGAGCATGTTCGGCGCCGCAGGTATGCGGACGACTTGGCTGCTGCTGCTGGCCGGCGCGGTGCTGCTCCATCTGGCGGCATGGCCGCTGGTGCTCTGGCTATCTCCCTTCGTCCACGGCGGCGATGCTGCGACCGCGCCGATTGCGACATTCGTCACCTGCTTGTTCACCTGGATGATCGCGCAGAGCCTATTCGGCATTTCGCGGGTGCTGTTCGATCGCGGCGATCTCGATCTGCTGCTCGGTTCGCCGGTCTCGACTGCGCGGGTGTTCGCCGCCAAGTCTGTTGCGGTCATGGCTGGAACATTCGCTTCAATCGCCGTGCTGGTGATCCCGGTCGTCGATACTGGTGCGATCGTCGATCGTGCGGCGTGGCTCGGGTTCTACCCGGTGCTGATCTCAATGGCCATGCTCGCTACATCGATTGCCATTGCGGTTGCAATCGGATTGTTCTTCCTGGTCGGAGCGCGACGAGCGCGGCTATATACCCAGATGGTCGGCGCCGTCATCGGCGGCGCCTTCGTGCTCGGTGCCCAGATTGCGGCCATGTTGCCGGTGGCGGTACTGGAGCCGATCCTGACCTGGTTTTCGAGCTCGGCGTTGTCGCGCGGTGAGGGATTGGGCAGGCTGCTGTGGTTGCCGATCGATGGTCTGCGTGGCGATCTAGGCGCCATGCTGCTGCTAACGGGTATCGGTTTATTGTTGCTCGGCATCGCGATTATGATGCTGGGCGATCGGTTCGCGCGCGCGAGCCTGGCTGCTGCTGGCGCTTCGATCGAGAGTGGACGCTGCTGCGACGCGGCGCGAGAACTTCCGAGGCGGCTTCGGTAGCGGCCTACGGCGAAAGGAATGGCGACTTCTGGCCCGAGATCCAAATCTGTTCGCTCAGATTGGGCTGCAGATCGTCTACACTGTGCCGATCGCGGTGGTGCTGTTGCGGAACGAAAACCTGCCCGCGGTGCTGGCGTTGGCGCCGACCATTGTCGTGGTGGCCTCGCAGGTAGCAGCTTCGCTTGCCTGGATCGTGGTTTCAGGCGAGGACGCACCTGAGCTTATCGCTTCGGCACCAGTGGTACCGGCTGCGGTTGATTGGGCCAAGCTGAGTGCGATCACGCTGCCGGTGGCCTTGATCCTGACGTTGCCGATGATCGGACTTGCGCTAGTTTCATTGACGGTGGCGGCAATCACAACAATGTTTTGTGTCGGTGCGGTGGCTTCGACCGCGCTGCTGAATCTATGGCATCCGATGCCCGGCAATCGGCGCGGTATGCTTCGCCGGCACTCGCAATCGAAACTGATCGGTCTTGTCGAGCATGGCATCGCTGTTTCCTGGGCGGTTGCTATCGTTTTGGCGTTGCTCGGCAGTTGGTATGCGGTGGTACCGATCGCGGTTGCGGCTGGTATGGTGCTGATCGCTCGCAACCGGAACCCTGAATTGGCGGGGCTGACCATTGGTACGGCGCCTGGGGCAATGCTTCGGTCAGCGGCGCGAATCATTGGTTCGCATTCAGCATTTGCTGGTCGTCAAGAAAATTCACGCTAAGGCGGGAATAGAGGCGGCCGTCGACCGTTGTCTCCTAGTCAGTCGATGGGAAGCGCCGCTTTGAGGAGTGATGCCAACACCAACTGATCCGGCCGCGTAACGAGGCTGGGTAGAGTAAAGTAGCGTAGGTGGAATTGAGTTGCGTTTTGCATACCAGCGTTCGGTCTGGGGCCCCCGCCCCTGGGCTGTACGTTTCAGACCTCAACGGTATCACGAGCCAACTCGTCCCGAGGCGAGAGCTGCCCCGCACAGCTCTCGCCTCGCTGTTTTTGAATTGTGTCGCGCTCAACGATTAGATGACGTTGAACAGATTTAGCAGCACGACCACGGTCAGCGGGACGCCGAGCAGCCACAACATCACACTCTTCATGTTCGGACTCCTGTTCGGTTTTCAATGGCGCAGTGCGACGATAGCGATGACCGGCATGCGATGTCGGTCGACTGATAATTAACGCGTCACACGAAATTTGGTTTCCTGCGTCGAGCGAGGCGATCTCGCTGCAATTTGGTTCTCGTCGACCAGTCTTGGGGCACGACGACGACGATGGCCCGCAGCCGGGGGAGGCTGCGGGCCGAGCGGGCACGGAGAGCTGAGGGGAGCATTGTGCCCGCCGATCGCGACCGGGTGAAGGATCGGATCGTTGGATAGAACGCGCGCCGTCACTGCCGGTTCCAATTGGTTGCGAAAAATTTAGCCGCGCGCTTCGATGCGATTGGTTCCGCGAAGCCGGTTCTGCCGACCGTCCCGATATCGCAGATTACTGTTTTTTGAGATTTCGCGGCAGGATCGCTCTCCACAGTCGGGCCTTGATCTCGGGCGGATCCTCAATACGGGCGCCAGACGTTTCGCGGCGCAGCACGATTTTGCGGGTGTGCAGCGCTTCAAGTCCGGGGCGATGGCCAACGCTGAGGACCGTCGCGAGCGGCAACTTCTCGAACAGCAGCTTCAGCAAGCGGGTTTCACTTTCGACGTCGAGTGCGGCTGTCGCCTCGTCCATTACGATGACCTCGGGCTTTTGCAGTAACAGCCGAGCAAAGGCGATGCGTTGCCGCTCGCCGCCCGACAGTGTCTGATCGAGGCTTGCCGGCTCGTCAAGTTGGTCGGCCATATAGACAAGTCCGGCTTGTTCGAGCGCATTGCGTGCCGTCTCATCATCGATATCAGCGCCGGATAACGGATAGGCCAACGCCTCGCGCAGTGTTCCGAGGGGCATGTATGGTCGTTGCGGCACGAAGCCGACCTTGGCGCCGCGCGGCAGTTGGATTTCGCCGTTGCCCCAAGGCCAAAGCCCGGCGACGGCCCGAACCAGTGTGCTCTTGCCTGTTCCGGATTCGCCAGCCAGCAGCACGCGTTCGCCGGGCGCGATGCGGATATTGGCTTCATCCACCACGACCTTGCCGTCCCGGTGCAGCAGCGAGACATAATCGAACACGATGCATTCGTCTGGGCTCTCACCGATCGTCAAGCGGGTGCCGCCATGCTCGCGGCGATCGAAGTCGAGATCATCCAGCGCCTCGTCGAGTAGGGCAACGCGGCGGGCAGATGCACGCCACTGGGCCACCGCGATATAATTCTCTGTGAACCAGTTGAGCGCGCTCAACACGGCGGTGAAGGCCGAGCCGATCTGCATCACCGCGCCCAACGACAACTCACCGCCAAGGTACTTCGGAGTGGCGAGTAGCAACGCGAAGGTGCCGGCGAGAAACGCATTGGCATTCAACACCCAGGTCAGATTGCAGGTGTTGCGAATGACCTCCAGCACGCGAACTGCGATGCCGTCAAAGCCTTCGCGAGATCGGCGTAACTCGTCGGCGTCGCCGCGGATAAGCGCGATACTTTCAACATTCTCGCGGATGCGGGTCAGTCCAAAGCGGAACTGTGCCTCGGCCTCGTTCTTTTGATCGATCGCGGCCGAAAGTGGTCGACCGATCAGGAATGTGACGGTTGACACGACGATGGCGTAAAGCAGCGCCGCGATCGCGATGTAGCCAGGGATAGTGTAGCCAGCGATTGTGATCGAGCCGCCAACGAAGAACAAGATGCTGACGAACGTCAGCGCCGATAGTACCGCGTTGGTGAAGCCAGTGGCGAAATCCACCACCGGTTCGGTTGCCAAGCGCACATCGTCGGCGATGCGGGCTTCAGGGCTGGTGGCGGCGCCATCCGAGAGCGCCAACTTGTAGTACCGCTGCTCCGACAGCCAGCGCTCAAGGAGGCGGCTAGTCACCCACTGGCGCCACCGCAACTGCAAGGTTCCTTTCACCTTGGCCATGGCGACGGCGAAACCGGCGCCCGCGAGAACGAGCGCCAGAAGTGTCAGCGATGCCATGTAGAGGCTCGAGCCATCTTTGCGTTCAAGGGCATCGAAGAACCAGCGGTTCCAGCGGTTCAAGCCGACATTGACAGCCAAGTTGCAAAGCAGGATGGCGAAAACGCCGACAGTAAGAAGCCAGGCCTTGCGCTTTCCATCGCCGCTCCAGAAGCCACGCGCGGTGGCGACAAAGCGCATGGCGGTGGCCGACTGCGACGCGGCAGTTGCGGCGGAAGATTGTTGTTCCATGGTATGCTCAGGTAATCACGGTGATTGGTTCATTTGGCGCCGTCGAACGATTGTCGGCGCTTAGCGCTGCCGAAGTCGACACTGGCCTTCGGGCGTAGGCAAGCAACTCGGTCGCCTCGGCCAACTTCGTTGACGTGGCGATCGGTTGCTCGGCCTGGCCGTAGGCGCCAGCGCCAGAAGAAGTTTCTTTCGCCGATGTTGGGCTAGCCCAGTCGCATACGATCAGTCGCGCGTTGGGGAAGTCGTTACGGGCCCGGCGCTCAAGCAGCCGCAGGTGTTGGCGGTCGATGCCGCCAATCGTCGACAGTATCAAGGCATCAAGAGAGCCCTGAAAGGTCTCTGCGCGCGCGGCGGCAAAGCCCATCAAACCGGACGCCTGAGTGATGGCACTGCATTCGTGCCGTGTGGTGACCGTCAACATGGCAGCAACGTACTTGGCTGCGATCGTGTCGATTGGCCCCCGTGCTGGAACGACGATCACGCGGAGATGCTTTTCGCCGTTCGCAGTGTCACTTGCATTTGCATGAATCGTCGATCCAATGGCGTCCGACATCAGCTCGACAACGGCGTCCATTGTGTCACGCAATGCATTGGTCTGCTCGGCGTCTAGCCGGTCGTTGCGGTAATCGCGTGCGGCGATGCGCAGGGCCGGCAGAGCGATGCCGTCACTCGCCGCGCCGATTGAGTTGGTTTCCGCCGCGTCCTCCAATTGCTGCGCCGCAGCCGCTGCATCGTCCGTTAGCAGGCGATGGTAGAATTCCTGCTCCGGCGCCAGTGCCGGCGTATCACCGAGCAGTATACTCATGAACTCAAGGCGGGGGATGTACTGACCGAGAACTACCACGGCCATGGTAAGCGGCGCGGCGAGGATTAGACCGATAGGACCCCACACCATTGTCCAGAAGCTGGCTGCAGCAATCATTGCAAAAGGTGACAGTCCAACGCCTTTGCCAAGTACTTGCGGCTCGATCACGTGGCCGATGATCGGTTCGCCGACGAGAAACAAGGCGGATGTCGCGATCACCATTCCCCAGCCTGGATCGACCGCAGCCGCGAGCAGGACTGGGGGCACTGCCGCAATGATCGAGCCGATGAACGGGACGAATCGCAGGAAGCAAGTGGCAATGCCCCACAACGCAGCGTTCGGTACGCCGATGATGGCCAGGGCAATTCCGATGAACACGCCGAAGCCGGCATTCAAAGCGGCTTGCCGCAGGAATAGGCGCGACAGACGTGTTCCGGCCTCGCTGAGAGCGGAGGTGGTGTCGGTCATGTTGTCGGTGCCGGCGAGGCGGACCACACGGTCGCGAATGTCTTGGTGCTGCGCTAGCAGGAACAAGCAGAAGAGCAGGGTGAGGCCTGCGGTCGCGAGGGGGCGAAATGCGCCCTGCAGTTGGTCGAGTACGGAAGTGGAGCTGCCGTTGCCTTCCCGTGCAACCACCACAGTTGGCATTGTTGCGGCACCAGGGGACGTACCGGCGGCCTCCTTTTTTAGTTCCCTCTCCAAGGCATCGACACTGGCGGCCGCCTTTCGGAAGACATTGTCTTGCGAGCCAGACCCAGTGATCGTGCGAACCTTTTGCGTCAGGTTGTCCTTGTAGCCAGCGAGGCTTGCTGTCAGCGACAGTAACTGAGCGCTGAACAGGAACATGCCCGCCGCCATGATCGCCAGCATCGACAGTACGACGATGCCGACGGCTGCGCCGTGGGGAACGCGGCGCTCGCTTAACTTGCGGACGATGGGTGCCAGCATAAACGCGAGAATTGTGGCGAGCGCGAACGGCATCAGCACGTCACGACCGAGCACCAGTGCAGCGACGCCAATTGCGGCACATATGAGTGCGGCTGACAGTCCACGCAGGGAATCTGAAAACATCGCCATGCCTGGAATTTCCCGGATTGATCGCTGTGGTGAGGCCGGACGCAACGAAATGCGATCGCCTTTCGACGCGCAGCCCCCTGACGTTCGATCAACGTGCCAAACGTTGAATGGTTTCGCACGTCACTACAGTTATTGCGTTGTGGCGGATCCCAACGCATTTCCACTCTTCGCGGTGAGAAATCGCCAATCCTTTCTGCTTTGGAACCGTAGGGCCCAGTGCACGTTCTGCATTTGCAAGCCGCTGAACGATTGCGCGGCAGTTCAAACAATCAGGAGAAATCGCGATGTCGGGTACTGGTGACAAGATCAAGGGTCATGCCAACGAGACTATCGGCAACATCAAGCAGGGCGTCGGCAAGGCTGTCGGCTCCGAGCAGATGCAGGCGGAAGGTATGGCGCAGGAAGCCAAGGGCAAAGCCCAGAAGGTTGTTGGCGAGGTCAAGAACGCCGCGTCGGAGGCCTACGACAGCGCCACTTCGTCGAGCACCACGGACAAGGTCAAAGGCTATGCCAACGAGGCCGTCGGCAAGGTGAAGCAGGGCGTTGGCAAGGCGCTTGGTCGACCCGATATCGAGGCCGATGGGATCGTTCAGGAATCCCAGGGCGATACGCAAAAGGCGATAGGCGACGTGAAGCGCTCTGTCGGGGGCTGATCCTGATCAGCTGATTATTCTGCAATCGAAAACATCCGAATGCTCATTGCTTTCGGGTGTTTTGCTTTCGAGCGTGCCGAATTTTTTGCAAGAACTTGCCTTGTTGTGGAACGGAATCGGCGACCACCCGTTGTCATGTTATCTTGATGGCAATTGCGGAGCGGAGCAAATGGGCAATCTTCTTCACTATGCGGTGGTGTTCCTGGTGGTGGCGCTGGCCGCTGCATTCCTTGGCTTCGGCGGTGTCGCCGGCACCGCCATGGAAGGCGCCCGCATCTTGTTCTGGGTCGCGATTGTGCTGTTCGTCATCTCGCTGGTCGGCGGGTTTGTGCGACGAACATAGTTACTTGGCCGACGCGCGTGGCCTGAGTTTGAATCTTTCGATTCGGCTGGTTGTCGGCTTCCGACGACCGGCCGATGTCGTATCGCAGGACGCCGTCGCTGAAGCGCGGTTGGGAGACAACGATGAAGCCGACGCAAGCGTCCAGCATGGCGCAATTCATCCTGGTGGTGTCGGCGCTGTTGTTGCCAACACTGTCTCTTTTGCCACTGGGCGGGTTGTACCTGTGGGAGAGGGGCTGGCTACTCTGGTGGGCACTTGCGGCATTCGTGATCGTTGCTGTGGTGGCGGTCGTTCAGCGGCTGGTCTTCGGCCCCAGCGTCGCGTCGAGCTTCGTCGGCCCCGAGATTGCTGCTCCGGACGATGCGTCTTGGGGGGAGCTTGAGCGCAAGGCCTGGTCCGACGTCAACTCCATTGCGGCGCGCGCGAACCTCGAAAGCTTCACTGATCCCCAGGAGTTCATTGAGCTTGGGCGGCAGACTATCGAAGTCGTGGCACGCCGCATCCACCCAGAGAAGACGGATGCATTGTGGCAATTCACTTTGCCCGAGGCGTTGGCGATTTCGGAGCGCGTCAGCCGCCGACTGGGCAGCTATGTCGAAGAGCGCGTGCCGTTTGGAACACGCATGACGCTGGCCCAGTTCTGGGCAATCTATCGTTGGCGGCGCGGCATCGAGCTTGCTGAAAAGGCCTACGACGTCTGGCGGGTGGTGCGCATAGTGAATCCTGCGACGGCGCTGACACATGAGGCACGAGAGCGGCTTTCGCGAGCGGCTCTGCAATGGGGACGTGAAAAGGTTGGTCGGCATCTGGCTGGTGCGTTCGTCGAGGAAGTGGGACGCGCCGCGATCGATTTGTATGGCGGCCGGTTGAAGGTCTCTGCGCCTGCTGAGGCCGCAGAGTTGGAGCCAAAAAGAAAGCGGTCCTCAATCCTGGGACGTGGAAGAGCGTTGTTTAGTCAACGCAGCGTCGTCGCTGCGAAAAAAGTCGACTGACGGGAACTGCCTCAAGGTTTCAACGTTATTGCTTCCACTACACTGACACTCGGACAGGCAATAGCGGAGGAACTTTGAACATGGCATATGGCGCACACACGAATGCGAACACCGAAAGTGCGGCTCGTTCGGTCGTCGATAACGTAGCGGATGCTGCAGCCGACATGGCCGGTAAGGCCGGCAAGCAGATTGACAAGGCAATCGGCAGCGCCGAGAGCACCGTTCGCTCGATGGCCGAGACCGGTCGCGATGCAGGCGAGAAGGTTCAGGAAGTGGCCGGCAATCTGAAGGGCGCCGTCGAAAAGTCGGTCGCCGATCAACCGATGGCGACCCTCGCCGTTGCAGCAGCGCTGGGCTTTGTGATCGGTGCGCTCTGGAAATCGTGAGCAGCGTCGGGATCTAGGTCTTAAGCGTAGAAGGGCATCGCCATGTTTCAATCAATCTTCAAGCGTGCCGAGGGCATGATCGAGCAGTCGATCGGCCAGCTCGTGGTGCGGATCATCATGGCGGTGCCCTTCATGATTGCAGCTGGATTCGGAATTTCGGCATTATCGACGAGGGTCAATCGCGAGTATGGCGCGGAGGCAGGCCATCTTATGATGGCCGGAATATTCTTCGGTTTGGGCGTGGTAGTGGCACTCGTTGTCGCCATGCGAAAGCCCCAGCCAGGAGCCGCGACAGCAGACGCTGAAGCCACCGGTCCGGCTCCCGGTGCGGAGCAGACACGCCCAGCGGATGGCACGACATTCTCCGATGTTGATCGCGAACTTGTGCTTGCCGCCTTGACATCGGCTGCTCCTATAGCCGTGCCGTATCTGGCGCGGCTGATTTTGCGCAACCTGCCGCTCGTTGCGGCGGTAGCAGCCAGCATTTTTGTCATGACACGTCCGACGTCGTCACAGGTCACGCCACCGACCGCCGCAGAATGAGTGGCTGGACCTGTGCGATCTAGCCGATCACCTGGAACCAAAACGGAGTGGCTGCGTTTCGCCACGTGTAGGCGTTCGGAGTTTTTGACGCAACTCGGGCTAGTCCGGGCCGAATTACGTATCGGCCAGATGGTCGGCGCGGTAGGTGTGCGGCAGTGTGCGCGTTACTGCAGGGGGAAGCTGAATCAAATGTCGAAGGATTTGCCGGACGTGAATTCACAGTCTCAATACGGCCAGCAGCGCGATGATGGACCAATTCTGTCGCCATTGGCGCAAGAGGAGATCGGTCGACGTCTGCGCGCCGTCTACGGCCGGATGGCCGATGAGCCGTTGCCAGATAAGTTTTCGAAGCTCCTCCAGGAGCTTGCGAAATCCGACAGCACGGAGAGCGAAAAGTGACCACCGGTGAGGCTGCCGACATGCAGGTCGAGCTGGCTAAGCTCGTGCCCAACCTCAGGGCGTTCGCCAGATCGCTGTCGGGTAACCCCGATCATGCCGACGATTTGGTCCAGGAAACGCTGGTGAAGGCTTGGAAGCATCGTGCCAGCTTCGCGCCGGGCTCGAACCTGAAGGCGTGGCTGTTCACGATTCTGCGGAACGCGTTCCTGTCTGAGCGGCGTAAGCGCAAACTGGAAGTCGAGGATAAGGACGGCGTGTTCGCAGGACGCATGAGCGTCCATGGCGAACAGCTCGGACACATGGACATGGTGGATTTCACCAAGGCGCTCGATATGCTGCCTTCGGAGCAGAAGGAGGCATTGCTGCTGATAGGTGCCGAGGGCTTTTCATATGAGGAAGCGGCCCTCATGTGTGGCTGCGCGGTTGGCACTATCAAGAGCCGGGTCAATCGCGCGCGGGTTCGTCTGGCGCAAGCTCTGAACATCGATGGAGCGGCGGACTATGGCCCCGATCAGTTCCCTTCGCATCGTGATGATGTTCATCACAATTGACCTTCACCGCCAGGAACGAAAGTCGAGCACTCCGGTTTAGAAACGAGGCTCAGAAGTCGAGTCGAGCCCTCATTCTCGAAACCAGGAGCGACGGCATCATGAAGACAGCGGCACTTTCGCGGCGCGCGAGCACAACCAGGATGGATACCGGAATCAACGCGGCGGATCGTGGCAAGGTTGCCCAGTCCCTCGGCGATATTCTGGCCGGTACCTACACACTGCTACTCAAGACGCATGTCTACCATTGGAATGTAGTCGGCCCATTATTTTTGCCAATCCACGCGTTGACCGAAGCACACTACAAAAACCTGTTTGAAGCCGCCGACGCCATAGCGGAGCGGATCCGGGCACTGGGCAGTGTGACGCCACTGAGTTTCCAGCAATTGTTGCCGAAGTCGGAGGTCGAGGAAGAAAGGACAAATCGCACGGCGGTAGGCATGGTCGAGCAACTCGTGGCTGACCACGAGGCCTTAACCAAGGAAATCCGCGAAGCGGCTAAAGCTTCCGAAGCGTCCGGCGATCTCGTGACGACCGACCTGCTGACCCAACGCCTCGGCTTCCACGAAAAGGCGATCTGGATGCTCCGCGCGACGATTAGTGCATGAATAGCATGACCTTAGGGGGAACCGGCCGGTGCCGTCGGCTCGGAGGATGGGTTTGGCCTTCAGATTTGCTCCGGCACATGAAAAAATGATCAAATAGTTGGAACCAATTGCAGTGATCACTGGTTGTGGGATTAGCGGCGGTCCGTTGTATGCGTTCGTCGTATGCATTCGTCGGATGCTATGATCCGCTTGAATTTGCTGACGGAACTTCGGGGGAACTCGTCATGAGCCAAGCACTTGCTGATATTGTAACGCCACACCTACCGTATCTTCGCCGTTTTGCGCGTGCCTTGACGGGAACGCAGGATAGGGGTGACGCCTACGTCGTTGCTATGCTGGAAGCACTGGTGGCTGATCAGCGAAATTTTAGGCGCGACATGGCGCCTCGCGCTGCGGTGTACAAGTCGTTTGTCCAAGTTTGGAATGCCATGCCGCTCAATCACGAGCGCGAGCCATTCGACGCCGGCGCCACCGCCGTCGTAGACCGCCGGATTGAAACGCTGACTCCGCTGCCGCGGCAAGCCTTTCTGCTGGCTGCGTTGGAGGAATTCCCTTTGGAGCAAATCTCGGAGATCCTGAGCGTTTCAAGCGAACAGGTAAGCAGCTTGATCAATACCGCCGGTCGAGAAATAGCCGAGCAGATATCGGCCAAAGTGATGATCATCGAGGACGAGCCACTCATCGCTTTGGATATTGAGTCGCTGGTCGGCGATATTGGACATTCAGTCACCGGGATTGCACGAACACGCAAAGAGGCAGTGAAGCTGGCATCGCGGGTGCCGCCACAACTCATTCTCGCCGATATTCAGCTTGCCGATGGCAGCTCCGGCATCGATGCGGTCAATGACATCCTCAAGACGATTAGCGTGCCGGTGATCTTCATCACCGCTTATCCGGAGCGGTTGCTGACGGGGGAGCGCGCCGAACCCACGTTCCTCGTGACTAAGCCGTTCAAGCCGGACATGGTGAAGGCGGTGATCAGTCAGGCGCTGTTCTTTGATGTCCAGGCCACTGGAACACGCCCCGCAATCGGCTAGCTCTGTTGGTGGCGCCGACTATTGGATTTCGGGTTGAACTACAATCCGTCTGAACAATTCGCGGTCTGCGGCGTTCTATATCGGTGACGTTGCCATCGCGCTAGACGCCTGCCCGAAGAGGGCCGGGTGCGGTGCCTGCCGGCTGCGGACTTGGGCGGCGGTGGCACCGATGGACGAGAGGGTTGATCCACATGGATGCCGGGCATGTCGCGCCTGAAAATGATAAACCGCAGCCTGGCTTGATCCAGCCAGTCTCTGATTGGCGCGGTGAACCCAACCTTTCCCTGCAATTGCTCGCCCATAGCCCTGACTGCATCAAGATCATCGATGGCGGAGGGATGGTCTGCTACATGAACCCACCTGGGTTATGCCTTTTGGAGATTGACGACTTCGAGAGTTTTCGGGGCAAGCTTTGGGCAGATTGCTGGCCAGTTGAAGAGCGGCCAGCGATCATCTTGGCCTTGGATGGCGCCTACGCAGGCAAAGTCAGCCGAATCTCTGGTTTCTGTCCGACGGCCAAAGGGACGCCCAAGTGGTGGGACGTCGTCGTTAGTCCTGTATTCGCCGCCGATAATACCGTCAAATATGTGCTGGTAATATCCCGGGACGTCACCCCTCGGAAGCAAATCGAGCAACGTCTTTCGGCGAGCGACCAAAGATTTAGGGCTCTAGCCGACAATATGGCTCAGTTTGCCTGGCTCGCGGATAGTGCAGGTTCGATCTTCTGGTTTAACAAGCGCTGGCACGATTACACCGGGTTAAGCCTGCAGCAGTGCAGCGGCTGGGGCTGGCAGAAGGCGCAGCACCCTGATCACGTCGACCGGGTCGTGAAGAAGATTTCGGATTGTTTTGCGCGCGGCGAAATCTGGGAGGATACTTTCCCCCTGCTGAGCGCCGATGGTGAATTCCGGTGGTTCCTGTCCAGAGCTATGCCGATACGCGACGACAACGGTGGCATCGTGCTTTGGTGTGGCACCAACACCGACATTACCGATCAGCGCAATTCCAGTGCGCGGCTACGTCAGATGGCGCGATTGATCGAACTTTCGCACGAGGCGATTCTGGTGTGGGACCTCGAACGCGGCATCGTCTTATGGAATGAAGGCTGTGAGGAACTGTACGGTTATAGTCGTATTGATGCGGTTGGTGCGCGCAGCCACGATTTACTCAAGACTGAGCACGAGGGCGGCGCGGAAGAATTTGAACGGCGCCTGATCGCCGAGGGCGAATGGACCGGAGAATTGCGGCACACGGCGAAAGATGGCAGCGAAGTTTGGGTGGACAGTCGGCAGGAGCTTATCCGCTTTGGGGAGCGCAATGTCGTCCTCGAAACCAATCGGGATATTACAGAGCGAAGGCGCGCTGACGATACGCGTAACATTCTGGTCGCCGAGCTCGATCATCGGGTCAAGAATACACTCGCAATTGTCCAATCGATCGCTGGCCAGACTGCACGCAGCTCCAAGTCGATTGGTCAGTTCGTCGGGAACTTCAACGACCGTCTGCAGGCATTGGCGGCGGCGCATAACGTTCTAACCGATGCGAATTGGAAGGGTGCTGATCTAACCGAACTGATTGCTATCCAGTTGGTCGGTTCATGCGAGGCATCGCGACAGCATCGAGGTCAGTGGGCCAAAGGTGGCATTATCGGCGCAGACCGCTCTGCAACTCAGCTTGATCCTGCACGAGCTGATGTCAAATGCCCGCAAACATGGGGCGTTTACGCGGCCGGCGGGACGGGTCTCGATCAAGTGGCATGTCCAGGATGGAGCGCCCAGGCGGCTCCGACTTATCTGGCGCGAGAGTGGTGGGCCGCCAGTGCTCCCGCCGACCAGTGTCGGCTTCGGCACGACACTTATCAGTCGGGCAACCAGGCAACAGTGTGTTGAGGCACAACTGGCATTCGAACCGGAAGGTGTGGTGTGTCACATCAGCGCCGATTTACCCGAGCCGTCAAATGTTGCATCCGATTACTTCAATCCAACGCGAACGCGGCATTCGGCGGATAAGCGGAAGCGCGCAATGACGCCGCTCAGCGAGCCCAGGTCAATGCACACGCGTGTTTTGATCGTCGAGGACGAGCCACTAATAGCTCTGGAGATTGAGGACATTCTTTCAGGCGCCGGCTACAAGCCCGTAGGCCCCGTCATGACGGTGGCCGCTGCACTTGCCATCATATCGCAATCAAAGGTGGACTGCGCGGTACTTGATGGCAACTTGTCCGGCGTGGCGGTCGATCCGATCGCAACTGAGCTGTTGCATCGGCGAATTCCTTTTGTGTTCGTGTCGGGTGGCAGTGCTGAACAACTGCCGCCGGAATTGGCTCATGTGCCGTTCATGAAGAAGCCGGTCCATCCCGCGACGTTGATCGAAATGGTCAGGGCCATAAATATGCAACCTCAACCGAACTGAGTTTACGCCTTGTGGTCATGACGAAGCCCCGCGACGGTCGCCCATCGCGGGGTAGTATCTGCGCTTGGTGTTCAGCTCTTGGGGAGCGGCGGCAGGGTCTTGACTTGCTCTGCCGTCATGTTGAGCACGACGCGGTCGGTGTCGAGCTTGAACTGGTTCGGCATCAACCGCACGCGCGTCTCACCGAGGCCGAGGAAGCCGCCAATGTCGGCGTGCATCTCGCTGACTTTGCCTGACGCGTCGCGTGAGAAGGCGGCAACTTCACCGAGGTTTTTGTTGTCGGAGCTGTACACCACCTTGTTGATCCAGGCCTTGGCCTGGTCGTCGGTCAGCGTCAGCGAGCCGGTGGTTGAAGGTGCCATGGTCGATGACGGCGCGGACGGCATCGTCGAAGGTGCCGGGCTCTTCTCGATGGTGGTCGGCGGCGTGACAGGCGCCGGGGGCGTTGTGGTGGTCTGGGCGAATGCGCTGGTGGCGATTAACGACACGGCAGCGATGCCGGGAAGGAACTTCAACATGATTGTACTCCGTTTGCTGGTTTCGAACGGTATCGGTGGACGAGCCGTCGAGGCTGGCGTCAGCAGGTAAACGGCACTCGCTCACAATCGTTCCGCGTGATCGGGATCGTTCGCTTCTGCGATCCGCGTAAGGCTAGTCGTCGATTGCGGAACCAAACCTGTGCGAGAGGGGTTTCGCCAATTAAGAAAAATATTCAGTAGGAGTTGAAAATGCGCATCGATACGCATGGCCCACGTAACGGCTCTGGCCAGGCGCCTTCCGAGCCACAACCGGTGCCGCGCGAATTGCCAGGCGACAAGCCGCCGGTTCAACCAGCAGAGCCAGTGCCTGGTCAGCGAGAACCTAACGCCGATCCGATTGTCGAGCCGATCCGAGATCCGACATTGCCCGATGGTTCACCGGGTGATCCGCCGCTGCCGCAACCGCATCGCGCATTTGCCGATTGATCTGTTGCCGTCGAGCGCAGGGGTCGCATAGTTGTGGGTGACAGCTGGCTTCCTGAATAAATCTTCATGAACCTTTGAACCGATCCCGTGGTGGTGGCGACTATCATTTCAGAGGCGCTCGAAACCGGTGCTTCTGAAACAAGAACAAGCCAGTCCTTCAGACAGATCCACCCGACAGGAGATTTCCAATGTCCAAGAAGCTCATCCTCGCCGCCATCGCCACCGCATTCGCTCTGACCACCATCCAGGCCCCGGCCTTCGCCAAGGGCGGACATCATGGTGGGCACAAGTCCTCTACCTTCAATGCTAATGGCGGCAACGGCGGCAACGGCAACAGCGGCAACAAGAGCGGTAACGGCGGCAACGGCGGCACCATCAAGAACGCCGGCAAGGCCAAGGGCGGAACCAATGCCAATGCAAATGGCGGCAATGGTGGCAATAACAACAGCGGCAACAACAGCGGTAACGGCGGCAAGGGCGGCAACATCTCGTTCTGATTAGGTTCGATCCATGCCTGATCGCTCGCAACCCCTTCGACCCCGGTCGAAGGGGTTGTTCCGTTTGTTCGTCGCTCGCTGCTTTTGAACTCCGAAGTTCAATCTGAATAAATCTTCATGATCCGTCGAACCAATTCTGCTGCCGTCGCGACTACCTCTGCAGAGGCGATTGAAACACTGGCCTCTAACCCCACCAGGCCAGCGAGCCGCAGCAAAATTTGAGGGAGCGTGACAATGAATAGCAAATTCACGATCGCAGTTGCTTCGAGCCTCTGCACCCTTCTGCTCATGACCGGTGTTGCCGATGCCAAGGGTGGTGGCGGCAATGGCGGTTCATCAAGCAGCCGCTCAAGCGCGAGCTCCAGCTCAAGTGCTCCGTCACGCAGCTTCGAATCGAAGAAGCCAGAGCCAAAGGTTTTCCGCAGCGAGACCCGCGCCGTGAGGTCCGAACCGAAAATCCTGAAGTACGAACCCAGGATCGAGCGCAAGGTCATCAAAGTCGAGCCCAAGATTTTGAAACCGGAAACCAAGAGCGAGCACCGCATCGCCGTGGCCAAGGTCGTGAAGCCCGAGGTCAAGATCGCGGTGAAGCCGCTGACGCCTGCCGCCAAAGTGGCGCTGAACCCGCAGCCGCTGCCGCCGAAGTTGTCGCTCGGCGGCAAAATTGGCACCACTGCGGCCCTTGCTGGCGCCGGGCACCTGGCGATGAACAAGTTCGCCACCGTCCGGGGCGCGCCGACCGCGCCAATGGCCGATCGCCACAAAAATATCAGTTCATCCTCGATGGCCAAGTTCGTGGCGTCGAACTCGATCCTGCACAATACCAAGTCGATCACGCCGTCGAACGGCGTCGCCAAGCACCGCGAGGCCGTGCAGCATGCAACCAAGCTGATCCAGGATCCGAGCAAAGGCTACAAGGTCGCAACGTACGGCGAGAAGAATTCGAAGGTCGGAATTCCGGCCCCCCAGGGTGGCAAGCCGGTGCCGCCGAAGGGTGACAACAGCACCATCGTCATCAATGAGAACAACAAGACGATCTATGTGCCGGCCTCCAATGTCTCCGGTCCCGATCGCCGCACCATCATCGTCAACTGCAATAACTGCAAGGTCGTGATCGTCGGCAATACAGCGAAGAACGGCGAGGCGGTCGTCGATCAGCGCAACATCGTTGTCAACGGCAGCCACGATAAGATCGTACTGCAGGGTGACAAGGCGAATGGTGCCAACGGCACCGGTCAGGCTGGTGGTTCGGTGACCGACGCCCGCCACGTGACGGTCAACGGCGACAAGAACAAGATCAAGGTCGAAGGCGACAGCGTCAATGGCGGCAGCGGTGCCAATAGCGCCACCGGGCGCGGCCAGGATGGCGGAAACGGCGGCAAGGTAGTTGACACCCGCACCGTCGACATCACCCAGTCGGGCGACAAGAACAAGGTCACGATGGGCGGCGACAGCGCCAATGGCGGCAACGCTGGCAACGGCACCAATGCTGGCGGCAATGGTGGCAAGGGCGGCGACGTGACAGACCAGCGTGATGTCAACGACGCCGGCCACAAGAACAAGGTCGACGAGAGCCGCACCGATACGGCCAACGGCGGCATGGGTGGAAGCGGCGGACAACCCACTCTCTGATCGACGCTTCGTCCTACTCGAAGACTCGCCGCCCCTCGGGACATTCCGAGTGGGCGGCGGAGGCAGCAGAAGACCCAACCACAGGAGGTTGCCATGATCCATTCGCGACGCATGATCACCCTGACTACGCTGATGCTAATGTTCGTCAATGCGCCCGCAAGCGCCGAGGAGCCGAAAATGAAAAAGCAGACCGAATGCAAATCCGGCGTCATCATTACCAATGCCGACGGCAAGAACGGCACCAACAACAATGGTCCCGACAGCGGCAATGGAGCCAAGGGCGGTACAATCAAGGTGCCATGCAAGGCAAAGGGCACGTTCAGCGCCAACGGCGGTGACGGCGGCAACGACAACAATGGCAAGAAGAGCGGCAATGGTGGCGCAGGCGGGACAATCAAGTTCTGATCGTCGCTTCATTGCATGACAAGCCGTGGGGCTTGCCGGTTCCGCCGGTGAGCCCGACGCGCGTCGCAATGTCGATCCGCGGCTTTGAGGCTTGGCCGCCTCCCCCAACCGATGCGATACCGGTAGCCGTGGATGCTGTCCCGGGTCTAGACGGGCTCGGCCATCATCGGGAGAAAGTCGACCATGCGGGTACTAGTGACGGGCGGTAGTGGTTTTCTCGGTGCCTGGATCATCCGGCGGCTCCACCGCGGCGGGCATGAAGTGCGCATCTTCGATCTCGCCACCGATCGGCGAATTGTCACAGCAGTTGCTGGTGAGGAAGCGGCCGCCGCCGCTGAATGGGTGGCAGGTGACATCGTGACGACGGACGAAGTGAAGAGCGCCGCCTCCGGCTGCGATGCGATCGTCCACCTAGCCGGAGTGCTGACACCGTTCTGTGCTCAAAATCCCATACGCGGCGCCGAGATCAACCTGATCGGCACGCTCAACGTGTTTGAGGCGGCGCGTACGCACGGGACCACCCGCGTCGTCTACACGAGCAGCGCCGGCGTCTATGGTCCCGACGATGGCCACACGCCGTATCCGATGACGCACTATGGTGCCTTCAAGCTTGCCTGCGAGGGCAGCGCTCGCGCCTATTGGGCCGACCACAAGCTCGGCAGCGTCGGCTTCCGTCCTTACATCGTCTATGGTCCGGGCCGCGAGAGCGGTCTCACCGCCGGTCCCTCACTTGCCTGTCGTGCGGCCGCGCGCGGCGAGGCCTATACTATTCCCTACGAAGGTACCGCCGGGCTGGTGTTTGTCGATGACGTCGCCGCCGCCTACGTGAGTGCCGCCCTGCGCGCGCCCGACGGCGCTCATGTCGTCAACATGGTGGGTCAGGTCGCTTCGAACGATGACGTGGTGGCTGAGATCCGGCGCGTGGTGCCGGACGCACGGATTGCGGTTTCGGGGCCGGTGCCGCCGTTCGCGCCCGACGTTGATCCGGGCGACGTGGCGCGCATCTTGCCTGGCGTGCCGGCGACCAGCTTGCGCGACGGCATCGCCCAAACCATCAACTTCTATCGGGCGAATTCGAACGGGTTGTGAAAAATCACTTCGGTCCATCACGTAACGACGATGGCAGGCTGTCGGGCAGTTTGCCGACCAGCCGCACGGCTGCCTGCATGGCGACGATATAGCCGTAGGTCCCAAGGCCGCAGATGACGGCCGTCACCGCGCCGGACAGTTTGGAATGGCGATGGTGCTCGTCGCGGGCATGGATGTTCGAGATGTGCACCTCGATGATCGGCCCCCCGAACGTCTTCATCGCGTCGAGCATCGCGATCGAAGTAAATGAGTAGGCGGCGGGATTGATGATCAGCGCATCGGCCTCCTTGCGTGCCGATTGGATGTGGTCGACCAGGACGCCCTCGTGGTTCGACTGGTGGAATGCCAGCGACACCCCCAAGTGGTCCGCGAGTTCCCGGCAGCTCGCCTCAACGGAGGCAAGCGTAGTAGTGCCGTAGATGTGCGGCTCGCGCTCGCCGAGCAGATTGAGATTGGGACCGTTGAGGATCATCAGTCGCGTTGCCATCGGTATCGAACTCCGGTTCATGGGAATCCGATGATTTGAGCGTTAGGACGCCACACAGCGCAAGCCCTCACCGGCGCTATTGCGCCCCAAACTCGACCGAAGATGAGGATTACGGCAATGCTGGTGCCCCGTACGGGATTTGAACCCGTGTACCCAACGTGAGAGGCTGGTGTCCTAGGCCACTAGACGAACGGGACCGCATTGAGAGCGCTGCTATAGGCGACGCCGACGTGCCCGGCAAGAGATTTCGCTAGTCGAGCGAGGTAACGCTCGTGACATAGAGCAAGAGGCCTTCGCCGTGCGATTGGCGTTTTGCAAAAATGGTCTCGCGATTTGCCATGCCAATGTGGCAATTAGCCTGGACCGGTGATGAGAAAAAATTCCTAACACATTGAATTCACGAAGTTTTGTATTTATGCGCGTTGGCATTGATCTTGGATCAAAGTTGTCGACAGGCGTCCGAGTGGAGGAACTTCGATATGCAACATGCGCAAGCTACGGCCATCCGACAGCCGACGTCGGACCGGCGGATGGTGCTGCGGCGCGAGGTCCGCCTAACGGGGCGGATCAAGATCGCCGATCAGCCTTGGCTTGCCTGTACCATCCGCAACATCTCGCCGATGGGCGCGTTGCTGGAGTTCACAATGCCGGTAGTCTTGCCAAGGCATTTTCGATTGCAAATCCCGATCGACTTGTTCGAGGTCGAGTGTGATCTGCGCCATTACGACGCCACCAAAGCCGGTGTGCTTTTCACCAACAATCGCGGTGGGGCGATGGCGCACTACGCTTGAAACGCAAGAAGGCGGCCCGAAGGCCGCCTTCCGATGCTGGCGACCGATTAGGCCGCCAGTACAGATTGTCCGAAGTCTTAGTTCTGGATGTAGGTGGTCTTGCCGTCGGCGCCCTTCTTCCACGTGTACATCACGTAGTCCGGACGGGTGATATCGCCCTTCTTGTCGAAGGCGATGCCACCGATGACGGTCGGCCAAGCCTTGCCGTTCTTCATGGTCTCGGCGATCTTCTTCGGGTCGAGCGACTTCGCTTCAGCGGCGGCGGCGGCGACGATCTTCAAGCGCAGCGTAGGTGTAGAGGGTGTAGGCCTCGGGGTTGAACTTCTTGGCTTCGAACGCCTTCACGACAGCGGCGGCTTCCGGACGCTTGCGCGGATCCGGCGGGAAGGTCATCAGCGTGCCTTCGACGGCTGGGCCGCCGATCGAGGCGAACTCATCCGAGGTGATGCCGTCGCCGGACATCATGATGGCCTTGACGCCCTGGTCACGCATCTGGCGGACGATCAAGCCACCTTCGGTGTGCAGGCCACCCCAGTAGACGATCTCGGCGCCGGCGGCCTTGATCTTGGAGACGAGAGCCGAGAAGTCCTTCTCGCCGGTGTTGACGCCTTCATACAGAACTTCCTTGACGCCTTCCTTGTTGGCGAACTTCTGGGTCTCGTCGGCGAGGCCCTTGCCGTAAGTCGTCTTGTCGTGGACGATAGCGATTTTCTTGCCTTTCAGCGCCGTTGCAATGTACTTGCCGGCAACCTCGCCCTGCTGGTCGTCACGGCCGCAAGTGCGGAACACGTTCCACATATTGCGTTCAGTAATTTTGGGGTTAGTAGCCGACGGGCTGATCATCAGCACGCCATTCTCGGCGTAGACTTCCGATGCCGGAATTGTCACGCCGGAGTTGAAGTGGCCGAGCACGATCTTGACGCCGTCGCCGACCATCTTGTTGGCAACAGAAACGCCTTGCTTCGGATCCGAAACGTCGTCGCCGACGACGATCACAATCTTCTGGCCGTTGATGCCGCCCTTGGCATTGATGTCGGCGGCGGCCTGCTCGGCACCATTCTTCAGCTGGGCGCCGAAGGCGGCGTTCGGACCGGTAATCGGACCGGCAACGCCAATCTTGATCTGGGCACTGGCGGCGGTCGCCAATGCGAACATCGCCGCGACGGCGACGCTCGAAGCCACGAGTTTTTTCATAAAGCCACTCCCTTGGAATTGTTCGGCTGGCACCAACGGTCGGCACCTGCCGCGGGCGGAACACCCCGCCGCTGTCGTGACCTTCCGTCGAAATCGTGTCGAAGTCACGTCCAAAAATCGTGCAATCCCATGGACGCTAGGGCGTTGCCCAGGGTAGCTGTCTTGCTGCGCTGCAGCATGCACTTAGCGAATGAGATCGCCGTATTGGGTTGCCATCTGCCGGGTACGCGCGACGCGGAAACCGCTGATCGAGACCGCCAGCAGGACAGCGAAATCGACAACCAGATTTCGCCCTGAAGCGAGAACTTCCTCGAACAGGGCGAAATGGAGGAAGCGAACCACCAGCGCCAGCACCACCATGTACAGAGGCACCTGCCAGAACGGTCGCCAGGTTTCGGCAATTGACTTGCCTGAAACGAAGGCGGTGCCTCCCCCCAGGATCACGGTCAGCAGCAAAAAGACCCAGAGCCCATTGGGGCCAGCATCGTAAAACCATGTAGGCATCATTTTCTCCCGCTTGGATCAGTGCCGGCCGCCCTCAAGGTAGGCGGCGCGGATTTCAGGACGGGCGAGCAGGTCCCTCGCCGGTCCGGTCATCGTAATCAGGCCGTTGACCATGACGTAGCCGCGGTGCGCCAGCTTCAAAGCGTGGAATGCATTCTGCTCGACTAGGAAGATCGTCATTTTCTGCTGAGTGTTCAGATCCTTGATGACTTCGAAAATTTGCTTCACGATCAGCGGCGCGAGACCGAGCGACGGCTCGTCCAGCATCAACAGTTTCGGCCGGCTCATCAGTGCGCGGGCGATCGCCAGCATCTGCTGCTCGCCGCCCGACAGGGTGCCGCCGCGCTGCTGCAATCGCTCTTTGAGCCGAGGGAACAACGTCGTCATGCGCTCAAGGTCTTCGGCAAAGTGCCGGCCGCCGTCGAGTTCCGAACCCATCTGCAAATTCTCGAACACTGTCATACGCGGGAAAATGCGGCGACCTTCCGGCGATTGGGCGATGCGCAAGTGGGCGATCTCGTGCATTGCCATGTTGGTAATGTCGCGGCCAGCGTAGGTGATGCGGCCCTCGCGGGCACGGGGCCTGCCGAACACTGTCATCATCATTGTCGACTTGCCGGCGCCATTGGCGCCGATCAGCGTTACAATCTCACCCTCGTTGACGTCGATGTCGACGCCCTTCAGGGCCATGATGTTGCCGTAGTAGCTTTTGACGCCGCGGATGGAGAGGAGAGGCTCTGTCACTTCAAGACCTCCGCTTCGGCCTGTTCCACTTCGTCATCCTCGACACCAAGGTAGGCGGCGATCACCTTGGGATCGTTGCGCACGAAATCGGGCGTGCCGTCCGAGATCTTGGTTCCGTATTCGAGCACGACGACATGGTCGGAGATCTCCATCACCACCGACATGTCGTGCTCGATCAAGAGGATTGATGTGTCGTGGCCGTTGCGGATCGTCCGCAGCAGCGCATTGAGATCGGCGCTTTCGCGCGGGTTGAGGCCGGCGGCGGGTTCGTCGAGGCAGAGCAGCGCTGGGCCGGTGCACATCGCGCGCGCGATTTCGAGCCGGCGCTGGGCGCCATAGGGCAGGTCGCCGGCCGGATCATCGGCGCGATCGGTCAGGCCTATCTGTTCGAGCCAGTATTTCGCGCGTTCGATGGCGGCGGCTTCGGCGTCGCGGTAGTGGCGAGTGCCGAACAATCCGGCTACGGTCCAACCAGAGGCGTCCATTAGTGCATTGTGCTGAGCGACAATCAAATTTTCCAGCACCGTCATGCCGGAGAATAGGCGGATGTTCTGGAACGTGCGCGCTACTTTAGCCTTCGCTGCGATCTCGAAGTCTGGCATGCGCTCGAGCAGGAACAGCGTGCTGCCGCTGGCGTTGTGGCGATAACGGCTGCCGCTGGCGGTGATCGCCGCAACGTCTTGTGGGGAGGCCTCGCCGACGCACAGTGCCATGCGGCCACTCGTCGGTTTGTAGAAGCCGGTGATGCAGTTAAAGACAGTAGTCTTGCCGGCGCCGTTCGGGCCGATCAACGCCGTGATCTCGCCGCGCTTTGCCTGGAAGCTGAGATCGTTGATGGCGATGAGGCCGCCAAAACGCATCGTCATGTGCTCGACGGTGAGCAGTGGCCCGGTCTGCTTCGTCGATGTGGAGGGAACAAGCATCAGCCGTGACCCTCTTTCACGTGAGCACCGGAAATGGCCTTCGATTCCTTCAAAACAATCGAGGGTTCGCGAGTCGATATCAACCCGCGCGGCTTCCAAATCATCAACACCACCATGGCGAGACCGAACAGCAGCATCCGGTATTGGGTCGGATCGAAGTCCTGACCAAACAGCTGCTTGAGGAAGTTCAATTCGCGCAGGATCTCGGTACCGCCGACCATGGCAACAGCGGCGATGGCGACGCCGATCTGGCTCCCCATGCCGCCGAGCACGACGATCGCCAGGATCACCGCGCTTTCCATGAAGGTGAAGCTTTCCGGCGAAATGAAACCCTGGCGGGCGGCGAAGAACGAGCCGGCGACGCCGCCGAAGCCGGCGCCGATTGCGAACGCGGTGAGCTTGGTGTTGGTGGTGTTGATGCCGAGCGAGCGGCAGGCGATCTCGTCCTCGCGCAGCGCCTCCCAGGCGCGGCCGACCGGTAATCGTCGCAATCGCATGGTGACCCAGTTGGTCAACAACGCCAGCACGAGGATCACGTAGAACAGGAAGATCGTGCGGTGCAGTGGCGTGAACTCGATGCCCAGTGTCGCCGCGAAGCCCGTGTCCGAAGCATTGAACGGCAACCCGAAGAACGACGGTCGAGGAATGGTCGAGATGCCGGCGTATCCCTTGGTCACGTCGACCCAGTTGATCAGCACGAGGCGGATGATTTCGCCGAAGGCCAAAGTGACGATCGCGAGGTAGTCGCCGCGCAGGCGCAGCACCGGGAAGCCGAGCAGAATGCCCCAGAAGGCGGCCAGGATGCCGGCCAGCGGCATGCAGATCCAGAACGCCCAAGGGCCGAGCGCGGGCAGCGTATTCGGAATGACCTCTGTCGCCAGCAGCGCGTAGGAATAGGCGCCCACCGCATAGAACGCGACGTAGCCGAGGTCGAGCAGGCCGGCGAGGCCGACGACGATGTTGAGGCCCCAGCCGAGCATGATGTAGATCAGGATCTGGATGCCGAAATTGTCGATCCATTTGATCGAGCCGGCCTGGCCGACCAGCGCCAACGCCAGGAACGGATAGACCGCGAGCAACAGGCCGCCTGATCGCGCGATGGTCTTGGCGGAAATGAATTGGGTAATGCTGGCGGCATTCGGTGCCGGCACGCTCAGCGTTGCAGCCAGCTTGTCGAAAATGAAGGCCAGCGCAGGCACGATCAGTGCGCCCGCCAACGTCTTGGCGACGAAGGTTGCGATCGGCGAGTCGAGCGCGAACGTGACCCCGAACCGATCGTCGCCGACCAGGAACACCGCCGCCAGCGAAGTGACAGTATAAAGCAAACCCGCGAACCAGCGCCCCTCCCCCTTGAACAACCGCACGAAAGGTCATCGCGAAGACCGCGAGGACCGCCACCACGACGTAGTTCCAGCGTGGCACCAGAACCAGCTGGTTGATCATGTTCTGGTCGGTGCGCAGCGCCAGGATCGGCACGGCCAGGCCGAACATCAGCAAGGCCGCCCACAGTCCCAGTTGTGAGCGTGTTGGAAAACGTTGCAGCCGTGATTTCTTCAGCGCCGGTATCGGCCTTGGGTTTCAGCGCCATCGTCACACCTTCTCGACTTCGGGTCGGCCGAGAATGCCCGATGGCAGGAAGATCAGCGTGACCGCCAGGATCGAGAAGGCGGCGACGTCTTTGTAGTCGATTGAGAAATAGGCCGACCACAGCGCTTCGATCAGGCCGATGATCAAGCCGCCGAGCACCGCACCCGGCAATGAGCCGATGCCGCCCAACACCGCCGCCGTGAACGCCTTGACCCCGGGGACGAAGCCGTCGGCGAAGTTCACCACACCATACTGGATCATGTACATCACACCTGCGACCGCAGCGAGTGCCGCGCCCATCACGAAGGTGATCGAAATAGTGCGGTCAACGTTGATGCCGAGCAGCGCCGCCATCTTGCTATCCTGCTCGCAGGCGCGCTGGGCGCGGCCGAGCGGCGTCTTCTGGACGAGGTACCAGAAGGCCGACAGCAGCACGAAGGTGACAACCATGATCACGATCTGCTTCGCCGAAATGTTAAGGCCGCTGGCGCGCTCGATCCAGCAGGGCTTGGCCGGTGTTGACACGCCGACGAGACAGCCATCGATCAGTGGTGGCAGTGGCTTGTTGCGCGGGCCTTGCACGACCTGCACGAAATTCATCAGGAAGATCGACATGCCGATCGCCGAGATCAGCGGCGCCAACCGGAACGAGCCGCGCAGCGGGCGATAGGCGAGGCGCTCGATGGTCCAGTTCCAGAGCGAGGTCAGCAGCATCGATACCACCAGCATCAAGATGATGGTGAGCACGATCGAACCCCAGCCGAGCACCTGGCTCACCAGCAGGAATACGATCAAGGCGATGAAGGTTGCCAGCATGAACACGTCGCCGTGGGCGAAATTGACCATGCCGATGATGCCGAAAACCATGGTGTAGCCGATCGCGATCAACCCGTAGATCGAGCCGAGCGTGATGCCGTTCATCACCTGCTGGAGAAAATATTCCATGCTGCTTGCCCACCCCCGATGCGAATTCCAGAATCACGGTCGGGTTGGTCCCGCCGCAGACGTTGTATTGCCAATAGGCTATCAGAGCTGCCGCAATTGCAACTAGTCCCTTGTGGCGGCGCCAATACATCGTGAACAGGCGCGGCGGCGGAGCCACAATTGCTCTAATTCACTGGTCGGTTGGTGGTTGGTTGCCAGGCAAGTCCGTACAGGCCAGAAGGTTTGAGCCACAACATGAGCACGAGTCCGACGAACAGAGCGGGGTCGCGATACTCGATCGGCAGTGCGGCGCTCCACAGGGCTTCGGCGATGCCGACCAGCAGCGCGCCGACGAGTGCGCCATGTACAGAGCCGATGCCGCCGACGATCGCCGCGATCAAGGCTTTGAGGCCGATCACGAGGCCGCCGGCATAGCCGACGCCGCCGTAGTAGAGGCGTGGTCAATACGCCGCCGAGGCCCGACAACAGCGCCGCCAGCACCATCGTCCGCACCAGCATCGCGGCAGGATCGATGCCGAGCATGGCCGCTGCTACCGGGTCGTCGGCGCAGGCGCGCCAGCGCAAGCCGAAGCGCAAGCGCCGCAGGGCGATCACGATCGCTATCGAAACGACCGAGCGGCAATGACTGCCACTATCAGCGCCATCGGCGTCAACGTGACGATGAAGTCGCCAGCCCGCGCGATGCCCAGCGGCCGGTTCATGAGTGGCGAGATCCAGCGATTGCCGGCGCCTTGCGTCAGACGCATTGCCTCCTGCCAGACGATTGAGACGCCGATGGTGACAATCAGAATGTGCTGACCGGGCGCGTGGGCGAGCCGGGCGATCACCAGTCGGCCGAGTACGCCGCCATGCATCGCCGCCGTGAACAAGCCCGCGACGAGCGCCGCCGCGATGGCGAGGCCGATCCGGCCGTCGCCGATCATCGAGAAGCCAAGGAAGGCGCCGTAACCAGCGAGTGATGCGAGATCGCCGAACGCGAGATTGATGCGGCCGATCAGGCCGTAGATCAACGCGTAAGCGGTGGCGAGCAGTGCATAGATCGCGATCACCGGCAGGCTGCCAAGCGCCTGCTGCAAGCCGATCGCCAATTCGCGCGGACACCTCGGGCGCGCCGCTCAGCACCACGACCGGCGCCGGGTCGGCTGCGGCTGCGAGGCCGTTGTCGATCCAGTACCGCTGCAGGATATGGAGACGCGCCGGGCCGAGCGGTCCACGGTCGCTCACGACCGAGGTCAGCACCGGCAATGCCTTGCCTGTCGTGGGTGCAAACGAGCAGATGGTCGTGCGGATGCGGTGCGGCGGCTGGTTTGGCTGCAGGCGGTCGGCGGCGGTGGCATAGGCGCTGTAGGCAATGCGCAGCACCGTGCCGGCTAAAGGATCGGCGGTCAGGTCGTCGACGCGGACGATATCGAACGATGTCGCAGCCGGCTCCAGCGCCGGCAGCAGCGACCGGCACAATCGGCGTTGATCGCCGTCGACCAGATCGACGCAGCCGGCGACTGTCGAGACGAAGCAGAACAGCAAGATGAGGGCGATTCGGCGCATGCGATCAGCATTCCACCCTTGGTCGACTGATCTGCCCCGCCATTGGCGGCGGTTGTCGGCTGCGGGCGTGTCGGCTACTGCATCGGTCACACAAGCATCAGTCGACCGCGGCCGCAAAACGTCGGTGGCACGCGAGCATTCGGGAGGTTCCTTGAAGTCGTCTCAACCAGCTGCATCCGCGCCCGCCTCCCTAGGCCTGTTGATCATAGTGCTGCTGCCGTTCGGGCTTGGCTACTTGCTTTCGTACCTGTTCCGCGCGGTGAATGCGGTCGTGGCGCCGGATCTGGTCAGCCAGATTGGGTTGTCGGCGTCGGAACTGGGGCTTTTGACAGCCGCCTACTTACTGGCGTTCGCCTGCTTCCAGCTGCCGCTTGGCGTGCTGCTCGACCGCTATGGTCCGCGCCGGGTGCAGGCGGCGCTGCTGGTCGCGGCGGCGTTGGGGGCGGCGCTGTTTGCCGCTGGTTGGAACGTTTGGACCTTGTCAGCGGCTCGGGCGCTGATCGGCGTCGGCTTTGCCGGCGGTCTGATGAGCGGGTTCAAGGCCGTGGTGCTGTGGGTGCCCGAACCGCGCCGGGCGCTCGCCAACTCACTCGTCATGTCGCTCGGCGCCGTTGGTTTGTTGTTTTCGACCGCGCCGATGGAACTGGCGGTGCAATATGCCGGCTGGCGCACCGTTTTCCTCGGGCTGGCGGCGATTACATTTGCTGTCGCTCTATTGATCTTTCTGCTGGTGCCGGAGCGCACGCCAACTGCGACCGGTGACAGTCTCGGCCAACAGATCGCGGCAATCGGTTCGATCCTCGGTGACCGGGCGTTCTGGCGCTTGGCGCCGCTGCTGGGCGCCACTGCCGGCACCCATATAGCCATCCAGACTCTTTGGGCCGGTCCATGGTTCCACGACGTTGCCGGCCTCGACCGGATGGCGACTGCAAACCACCTATTCATCATGGCGGCGGCGTTCTTCGTCGGCATCCTGGTCAGTGGCGCGCTGACCGACTGGTTCGTGCGCCGCGGCGTCAGCGAACTCGACGTGATGCTTGGTTTTCTCGGCGTCTTCTTGACCTCCCAGTTGCTCATCATCCTGGATGTGAAGAGCATGCGGTTGGTGGCCTGGATCGCTTTCGGAATGTCGGGCCAGGTCGCGATTCTGGCCTATCCCTGGCTATCGAAGCATTTTGGCGCCAAACGGTCGGGCCGTGCCAATACGGCGATGAACCTGATCATCTTTGGCTCGGCGTTTTTGGTGCAGTCGGCGATCGGGGCGATTATTGATGCCTTCCCACGGTCGCCGTCCGGTGGGTTCGGCGTCGAAGCATATCAAGCGGGCTTCGGCGCCTTCTGGGCGATCGAGTTGCTGGGATTGCTTTGGTACCTCTCCGGCCGCCACCTGATGCGACAGCAGGATGGTCATGCTGGAAGTTGACGTGACTTCGCCGGCCCGGCGCCGCATAAGGGTGCTGGTCGTCGTCGGCAGTCTCGACGTCGGCGGCGTTGAAATGGACATTCTGCGCAATTTTCCGCGTCTCGATCGCGAATGGTTCGACGTGCGAGTTTATGCCTTCATGGAGCCCGGCGAACTCGCGCCGCGATTGGCGCATGAAGGCATCGAGCTGGTGTTGTCGCCGAGGGCGCCACAGTTGCGGCGTGCCAATTTGGCGTCGCGTGAGGGTCACGCGCTTGATCACGTGCCGGGCCTGCGGACGGCGCGGCGGGCTTTCCATCACGCATCGCAACTTGCCCAGGCCGCCCTGCCATTGCGTCGCTACATTGCCGCCAATCGCATCGAAATCGTGCATTGTTTCCTGCCCTACGCCTACATCGTCGGCGCGGCCGCCACGCTAGCAATGCCACGTTGCCGGTTAGTGATGAGCCGGGTCAGCTCAAGTTTCTATATGGATGAATTGCCACATTATCGGCTGGCTGAGACTTGGTTCGCCCATCGCCGACTCGATGCAGCGGTGTGCAATGCCGCGTCGATCAAACAGGAATTGACTGCGGAAGGCATCGCCGAGAGCCGGATCACAATTATTCGCAACGGTATCGATTTCGACAGCTTCGTCGTCGATGAACAGCGCCGTGCCGGCGGCCGTGCCGAGCTTGGATTGAACGCTGAACAGCTAGTATTTACGTGCGTCGCCAACCTGCATCCCTACAAGGGCCATGCCGATATGATCGACGCGTTCGCACTCATCGCCGCGCGGTTGCCCACCGGCTGGCGGCTGCTGTGTGCCGGCCGAGATGTCGACGACACCCGCGCCGGCCTCGAAAGGCAGGTGGCGGAGAAGGGGCTAAGCCACAACATCCGGTTTCTCGGCAGCGTGTCCGACGTGCCGGGGCTGCTGGCGGCCAGCGACCTGCACGTTCATCCCTCGCGCGAAGACGCTTTCCCGAACAGTTTGTTGGAGGCCATGGCGGCTGGATTGCCGATTGTCGCAACCAACGTCGGCGGCATTCCGGAACTGGTCGAGTCAGGTTCAGGCGGCCTGCTGGTTTCGCCGCAATCTCCGACGGAGTTGGGAGAGGCGATCATGCATGTTGCCGGAGATCCGTTGTTGCGACGCAGCATGGGTGAGGCGAACCGGCGTCGTGCCATCGAGCAATTTTCGATCGTGGGCAGCGTTCGAGCGTATGAGGATTTGTATAAGAGGTTGATCGGCCTCGCGGGGCGCACGATGAACTGCAATGAACGCTGCAATTAATTTGACTTGACCGATGCGCCATGGTCACAGTCAGCCAATTAATCGTAAACGTGTGGGAGGTTTATTATGGCTCGTTATCGCATTATCAACACCGTCGTCGCCAGCTTTTTTGACGTCTTCGCGACCAACATCCAGTCATCGAGCGCCACACAGGTCGTCGTCCTCAATACCGATGGCACGTTCACGACTATAGTTGGCACCGGACTGGCTTTGAGCGGCGGCGTCGCCACCGCTGGAACGATAACGTCCATCACACGTGCGACGGCGGCCGTCGGCGGGACGACGCTTGAGATCGCTGATCAGCTCAACGCCAACAACAGTAATTTCGTGTCGTTCTGGAATGCGGCCAACAATGCCGCGCGGTTTGCCTATGGTACAACGCAAAATGACCAGGGCTTTGGTTCCTCGGGCATCGACTTCATTGACCTCGGCATCGGCGACAATGATTTCACCGGTTATGCCGGTAACGATTCGTTCGCCGGCAATATCGGGTTCGATTTCCTGAGCTATGCGGCCGAAATGACGGCGACTGTGGCCGGCACCCAGGGTGTCATCGTCAATATGTCCGCCGCGAGCGTGACAGCGACCGTGACTGGTGGAACTTTCACCGTTGCATCGAACACGGCCAAGGACAGCTACGGGTTCACTGACAGCTTCTCCAGCATGGATGGCGCGAGCGGCACATCTTTCAACGACGCGCTCTATGGCAATTCGGGCAACAATGTTTTTCGTGGCTATGCTGGCACTGATTTCATCGATGGGGGATTAGGCTTCGATGAATTATCGGCGATGTCTGCGAACGCTTCAGGAATATTCCTGCCGACAACCGGCATGACGGTGACCTATACCGCTGGCACTAGTTTCGATGGCGCGGTCAGCGTCGACGGCTTCGGCGGTACCGACACATTTCTGAGCATTGAGCGTATTCGCGGCACGCAGTTTGCCGATACGCTCAACGGAAATGATGCTGACAATAGTTTCAGAGGCTTGGGCGGTGCCGACATTCTGAATGGTGGCGTGGGGTTCGACCAGACGAACCATGGGCAGGATTCGAACTACGGCGGCACCGCAGGCGTGATTGTCAACCTGTCGGGTGCATCGGTAACAGAAACCATAGCAGCGGGTACATTCACGGTTGCGTCCAACACGGCCCGTGACGGCTTCGGCGCCACCGATACGCTCAACAGCATCGAGAACGTTGTCGGCACAAGCGTCAACGACGTTATCGTCGGTGGTGCCTGGGACAACGATCTCAATGGCGGCGGCGGCAATGATACGATCACTGGTGGCGATGGCTTCGACTTCTTTACGCCCGGCGGCGGCACGGACATTCTAAATGGTGCGCCGGGGTCGCATCCCGACCAAGCTTACGACGACCAGGATTACGTCAGCTACAATGACGGTACCAACGGTGTCGGCGTCATTGTAAATCTTTCGAACGCAGCGATCACTGAGACCATTGGGGCAGGCACATTCACTGTCGCGGCGACTAGCGCCCGCGATTTCAATGGCAACACCGACACCCTGATCGATATCGAACGCGCGCGCGGCACCAACCAGGCCGATTACCTGCGTGGCAGTGATACGGCGAACCTGCGCAACGAGTTGCTCGAAGGCCTGGCCGGCAACGACGTGCTCAACGGCGGCTTGGGCGCCGATACGGTTCGGTATGACCGGGATACCAACAACGGCGGTAACAGCGGTGTCATCGTCAACCTTTCGGGCGTGACGATCAACGGTACGATCCAGGCCGGCACGTTCGCGGTGGCGTCCAACACCGCGCGTGATGGATTCGGCAACACCGATACGCTTATCGGCATCGAGGCCGCGCGCGGAACCGAGTTCGACGATGTATTCGTCGGCGATGCCAATCGTAATACGTTCCGCATCGTCGGTGGCAGTGACACGATTGATGGTGGTGGCGGCATCGATATCATCAGCATGTATGTTGACGATACGTTCCCGGCAGTCGGCGCCACCGTTAATCTCGCCAATAACACGGCGACTGCGATCGGCGGCGGTACCTCGACCTTGGCTAGCATCGAGGACGTCGACGGATCGACTGGCGCCGACACTATCACCGGCGACGGCGGCGATAACTATTTGGTCGGCAATTTCGGCAATGACGTGATCGATGGTGGTGCTGGCGACGACATTATCGACGGTGGCGCTGGCACCAATACGTTGTCTGGTGGCGTGGGTATCGATGATATTCTGACGTACATGTATGATCCGGCATATGCGCAGAACTACAATCTTCAATACCCCACGCAGATGTCGGTTATCGATCAAGGCGTGACGGTGAACTTAGGAACAAATACCGCGACCAACTGGTCGGGCGGCACCGACACACTAAGCGGTTTCGAGAACGTAGTCGGCACGTTCTTTAACGACAACATCACCGGTGATAGTGGCGACAATGGCTTCGACGGCTTGTCGGGCAATGACATCATTGACGGTGGTGGCGGCATCGACACGATCTACTACGGTACTTGGGACAACAACGGCCGCTCTCTCACGCTGCTCCCCGGCATCAACGGCTCTGACCCCAACGGGGTCACGGTCAATCTCGCTACAAACACCGCTAGCGACGGCGAGGGCGGCACCGATACACTGACCAACATTGAGAACGTCATTGGCAGCAAAGGTGCCGACACGATAACCGGCAACGGCGCCGACAACCGCATCGAGGGCGGTGCTGGCGGCGATATCATGGACGGTGGCGCAGGCAGCAACGATACCGCGAGCTACGAGGACTCGCAGAGTGGTGTCACTGTCACCGTCAACGGCGCGGCATCCGGCGGCGATGCTCAGGGCGACACGCTGGCTAACTTCGAGAACTTGCGCGGCAGCTTCAATAGCGACGTTCTCACTGGTGACGTAGGCGCAAATCGCCTTGAAGGGCAGGACGGTAACGATAACTTAGCCGGCCTGGACGGCGACGACGTCCTCGATGGCGGCTTTGGTTCGGACACCGCAAACTATTTCTTAGCCCTGAACGCGGTCACTGCAATTCTCGCCAGCGGTACGGCGAGCGGCAGCGCCGACGTCGGCTCCGACACGCTGATTTCGATCGAGAATGTCATTGGCGGTGCCGGGGGAGACAGCCTCTTCGGCGACGCCAACGACAACGTGTTCACCGGCAATGGTGGTGCCGACGTGATGTTCGGCGGCGCGGCCACGACACCTTGCTCGGCGGTGACGATGCCGACACGTTGGTCGGCAATGCGGACATCTTCGCCCAGGAGAGCGACATCATCGATGGCGGTGCCGGCAACGACACCATCAACGGCTGAGTTCACCGACATCATCAACGGCGGCGCCGGCACCGACTTCCTCAACGCGGTCAACGCTTTCAACTGGACGATCGACCTTGGCGCCACCAGCATCGAGTGGATGTTCGCCGGCTTCGGCGACGACACCATCAACGCCGCGACACAGACCGCCGGCGTCGAGGTCTACGGCAGCGGCGGCATCGACATCATCACCGGCAGCGCCCAAGGCGACCTGCTGTGGGCCGGCGTCGGCAATGACATCGTCTCGGGCGGCGGCGGCGACGACATGCTGTTCGGCGACCTCGGAGCGGACAGCCTGTCCGGCGGTGACGGCAACGACCGGCTCTATGTCGACAGCAACGATACGCTGATCGACGGCGGCGCCGGCTTCGATGCGGTCTACATCACCACGCGGCCCCGGCATGACCCTCAACATGGCAGACGAGCGGCATCGAGTTCGTCGCCGACTTCGCCGGCGGCAACGATACGCTGAACGGCGCCGGCCTTGACCGTCGACATGACGGCCTACGCCGGCGGCGGCACCGACATCATCACCGGCGGCTCAGGCAACGACTTCCTGTGGGGCGAGGCGGGCACTGACACCATTACCGGCAATAGCGGCGGTGACGTATTGGTCGGCGGCACCGGTGCCGACGTGATGACCGGCGGCGCCGGCATCGACGTTATTTACATGAACAGCGGCGGCGGCACCGACGGCGCGCTCGATCGGGCGGTGTTTGGCGCCGGTTGGGGCACCGATTTCGTGTTCGATTTCGTTCACGGCGAGGACAAGATCGACCTCACCGCTCTTGGCACCAGTTTTGCCGCGCTGACGATCACCAGCGATTCCGGTCGGCCATGCCCACATCCATATCGGCGCCGGCACCGATCTGATCGTGGTGGCGAACAACGTCGCCGGCGGCTTCACTGCAGCTGACTTCATCTTCGTCTAAGTGCCTCCGGCGTTAGCGAGCCAAGCCCGCCGGCGCGAGCTGGCGAGGCTTTCGCGTGACGGTGGCCACTTTCCTGTTCGCCACAGGCGGCCTACGATGGCCGCCATGACGAATCTGTTCGAAGCCGCCGGCATGGGCGGCAAGGCGCCACGTCCGCTCGCCGACCGGCTGCGGCCGAAGAAACTGTCCGAGGTTGCCGGTCAGGATCAGCTGGTCGGGCCCGAGGGCACCCTCACCCGCATGCTGGCCAGTGGCCGCCTGCAGAGCATGATCCTGTGGGGCCCGCCTGGTTGCGGCAAGACTACAGTTGCCCGCCTGCTGGCCGACGAGACCGATCTTGAATTCGAGCAGTTGTCAGCGATCTTTTCCGGCGTCGCTGAGTTGCGCAAAGCGTTCGATCGCGCCAAGATCCGCCGTGAGACCGGCAAGGGTACACTGCTGTTCATCGACGAGATCCACCGCTTCAATCGGGCGCAGCAGGACAGCTTCCTGCCATACATGGAAGACGGCACGATCACGCTGGTCGGCGCCACCACCGAAAATCCGAGCTTCGAACTCAACGCCGCCGTGCTGTCGCGCGCCGCCGTGCTCGTCTTCAACCGGCTCGACGAGGCGGCGCTCGACGACCTGATCAACCGTGCCGAGGCTGAGGGAGGCCGGCCGCTGCCGCTTGATGCCGACGCGCGTTCGGCTCTTAAAGCCATGGCCGATGGCGACGGCCGCAGCGTAATCAATCTGGCCGAGGAAGTTCTCATGGCGGTGAAGATCGGCGCCAAGCCGCTCGGCCGCGATGCACTCGTCAAACTCGTCCAGCGCCGCGCGCCGCTCTACGACAAGGGCGGTGAAGGCCACTACAACCTGATCAGCGCCCTGCACAAATCGGTGCGCGGTTCCGACCCCGATGCCGCTTTATACTATCTCGCCCGCATGCTCGACGGCGGCGAGGACCGGTTGTTCTTGGCGCGGCGGCTGGTGCGGATGGCGGTCGAAGACATCGGTCTTGCCGATCCGCAGGCGCTGACGATCGCGCTAGCCGCCAAGGATGCCTTCGATTTTCTCGGCAGTCCGGAGGGCGAACTGGCGCTGGCGCAGGCGACCATCTATCTTGCCACCGCGCCGAAATCGAATGCCGCCTATGTCGCCTACAAGGCGGCGATGAAGCTCGCCAAGATCGCAAGGCTCGGTGGCGCCGCCCAAGATCATTCTCAATGCGCCGACCAAGCTGATGGAGGACGAAGGCTATGGCGACGGCTACGCCTATGACCACGACGACCCGGATGCGTTCTCCGGCCAGAACTATTTCCCGACGGGCTGAAGCGCCCGACCCTCTACGATCCGCCCGAACGCGGCTTCGAACGCGAGATCCGCAAGCGGCTGGACTATTGGGCGGGGTTGAGGAGGAAGAAGGGCGGGCAGTAGATTTCGATGGCTGAGACTTTACCGTTTCGATCACGGACAATCGAATGTTGCCAACAGGAGAATGTCAGATGGATAAAGCTGCAAATTTGACAACCAGTCGCCGTGTGATGCTGATCGCAGGTTCGGCGATCGCGGTAGCGCTCTTTGCCGACAGAACGGCCCTCGCGCAGGCGGCGAAATCCGCGAAGCCTGCACCAGCCCCCACGCCGCATGCCGCATTGATCTCGGCCGCGAAGAAGTGCGGCGCCGTCGGCGAGGTTTGTCTGAAGCACTGCATCAAACTAACCAGTGCTGGTGACAAATCGCTCGCCGACTGCATGCGCAACGTGCGGGCGATGCTGGTGGTCTGCAACGCCGTCGGCCGGCTGGCAGGCCAGGACGCCAAGCGGCTGAAGGACTTGACCAAGGTTTGCCTCGACGTCTGCACGGATTGCGAAGTCGAGTGCCGCAAGCATGAGTTGCACCATGTCGAGTGCAAGAATTGTGGGAACACTTGCGCCGCCATGATTGTCGAGGCCAAGAAGCTGCTGGCGGCCTAATGCCAGAGGAAATCTGGCAAAGTTTTGCGGAGGAGTCTTAGCTGGCTGCGTCAGAGGAAGTCGCCTCGTGC